>JBGCFC010000081.1:0-116665 GCA_045106715.1 Sandaracinaceae bacterium | reverse complement strand
CTGCTCTGGAAGGACCATCCTCGGCATGACGGTGGGCAAATCACATCTTGTGCCAGTGCTCAGGCTGCCGGAATTCGATAGAGCCGACGCCCGATCGGCGGCGGACGGCGGCGGATCGGCGACGGGTCCGCCACTTGCGTCCGCTTCTTTGAGGCACAACAACCGCGTCCTGGTGCTCGCGGCGCCGTGCTCCTGCGTTCCGGTGCTCGCGGCACCGTGCTCCGGCCCCGCGCCACACCAACCGCGTTCGGCGCCCCCCCGGTGCCCCAGCCGCGTTTGGTGCTCGGTCCCCAACTGCGTTCGTCGGGCTCCGCGCCACAGCAACTGCGTTCGGCGCGCCACAGCAACCGCGTTCGGCGCGCCACAGCAACCGCGTTCGGTGCGCCACAGCAACCGCGTTCGGTGCTCGGGCTCGCGCCACGGCAACCGCATTCGGTGCTCGGGCTCCGCGCCACAGCAACCGCGTTGGTGCTCGGCCCGCTGCGTTGGTGCTCGGCCCGCGTTTTGGTGCTCGGCCCGTTCGGTGCTCGACCCGCGAATCATGAGGCAGTGATCCGTGCGCACGCGAGCGATGCAATGCGCTAACATCCTCACATGAAAGCCAAGGGGTTCCTCGTGGGAGCGCTCCGCATCGGCATCCTGATTTCGCTCTGTGTCGCGTGCGATGGGCGCACAGACGCGCCGTACGATGGTGTTCTCACGTTCGATGCCGGGGGTTATGCGCCGTTGGACGCCACGCCACCGGTGCTTGATTCCGGCACAGAAGACGCCTCCCGGCCAGACGCCTCTGTGTCGGACGCGTCCGTGCCGGACGTGGTCGTTCCCGGAGAAGGCACCATCGGCATGAATCCGGACGGCATTCTAACGAATGTTCAGCGCCTGACTTTCATCAACACCGGCATCAATGACCTTACGATGCTGAACGCGGCGCTACGCATGTTTCAGCGAGGCGACGGCTCCTGGACCTTCTTCTGGGCAGGCGAGCTCGAGAACGTAGGTGTCAACACCCACTGCGTCGTCGATATCGAGGTGACCATGGCTGGTCGAGATGTCCTCTCCGTGGTCGACCAACCCATGTGGGCGACAGAGAGTTCGATTGGGACGAGCCGCCTCGGGTGCATCGGACCAGGGCAGCGTGGGATCTTCTGGGGTGTCGAGAACGACCTGGAAGAAGGCTTCATCGACCGCATCTCGGGGGTCTTCTACGAACCCACCTCGTTGGTCCGCAACGAGGCGTTCTTGGATAGTGCCAGTCCGGTAGTCGTGAATCGGGAGGTGCGCCTGACCGAAGACGGGGAGTGGGGAGTCCGAGCTGGTTTTCGAACGAATGCCACTCCCATCTACAACTTCTCGACGAACGCGTTTCCCAGGATCGAAGGACTGCTGTGGGGTGCCGTCGCCATCTACCACCTGGAAGACGTCCCGGCCTTTACGACATTCGAGGACCAGTCCTTCTCGGGCACGGACTTCGCCTTCCATGAGTTCGAGGTCATCCCGGACTACCTGGTGCGACGCACGATGTCGTTCCTGCCGGGAGGCATGAGGACGGAACGCCAGCGTCGACGTGAGGTTCTTCGGGGTCGCCTAACTGGCCGTTGAAGAACCGGCGTCGATGGATCGGGCCCGCGACGTGCCGTCCGCGTCGCATGACGCGACGACGTGCATCCTCGAGGATGTTGGAGGACAGGCGGCGAGGGCGGTGCGTCCCGGGTTTGAGGTGCGGCACAACGGTTCTTCAATGGACAGCTAAGCGATGGCTGAAAGGGCAATCGAACGCGACGCCATCATCTGGAGCGCAGCGCAGCGCTGAGTTTTCGGCAATGCGCGTCCGGGCTCATCGGGAGGCGACCGCGACGTGAGTGCTTGGCACCGACGACGACGTTCGGGGTCTGGGCAGATCGAGCGAGTCCTTGTGGTGTGGCTCCGCATGGGGTTCGCGCTGCTCGGGTGCGAGGCGGTGCCCTCGAACGGCCCGATCGGCCCAACACAACGACGGCGTTCTGCTCGCGTTCGGACGCGCTCCGGGCTCTGGAGACGCTGAGCATGGGGGTTACGTCCCCGACCCCTTTGTCGTTCGAACGCGGTTCGAGGGCTTCATGTGCGGCTCCGCGCGCTTCGGAGAAGGCTGGCGCGCATGATGAAACCGCTTCGACACACCTTGGTTTTGATGGTCGCGCTGGCCATGACGGGCTGCATGGCAGCGGAGGGCGCAGGCGTCTCCGATGGCCAGGCGTCGTCGTTCCTTCTCGGGCGTGACGCGGAGGAGGGTCGGGAGAGGCCTCGGCCGTGCTCACGCTCGCCAACGACGCCAGCCTCGAAATCCTCGACGATGCGGTTGGGCTCGATGCCCGGGCCGCGCGGAACATCGTGGCCCACCGGGACGGCACCGCCGGGACGGCGGACGACGACGCCTTCGACTCCCTGGAGGAGCTCGACGCGGTGCCCTACGTTGGCCCGATCGCGTTGATCGGCTGCTGGAGTACGCCCTGGACGAAGGCGACTCTGCGCGCCTCAGCGACGAAGAGCTCGCCGTGCTCGACCTCGCCAACCGAGGCAGCTGTGCTCGATGAGGAAGTTGGGACCGCCGCGCTGCATCCAACATCGTCGCCCACCGTGAGGGTGCCGATGGTGTGCAAGGAACGGCGGACGACGACGCGTTCGAGTCCCTCGAGGAGCTCCAAGGCATCTCGTACGTGGGGCCGAGCGCTCTGGAGAAGATGCTCGCCTACGCGCTGTCCAACGGGTTCGGCGCTCCGCAGGAGCCCGCCCCGCTCGAGGAGGGCTCGGGCGACGCGCTCGCGGTGCTGAGCCTGGCGAACCGAGCCAGTGAGGCGACCCTCGACGAAGACGTGGGTCTCGACCGGCGCGCCGCGACCAACCTCGTTCGCTACCGCGAGGGCGCGGATGGCACAGCGGGGACGGCGGACGACGCGCGCTTCGAGAGCCTCAGTGAACTGCTCGACATCGCCTACGTGGGCCCGAGCGCGCTCGAAAAGCTCCGCGCCTACGCTGCCGCGCACCCCCCGGCCGACGAGCTGCCCGTGGCGGCCTGCGGGGGCGACTTCACCTCGACCGAGATCCAGCAGGCCTTCCGCGCGGGAGCGTGGCTCGACCTCGGCCTGCAGCGACACACCCGGGATTGCGACGTCGCCGGCGGCGTCACGTCCTGCACCGAGTGGAGCGCCACCGAGTTGCCCCGCGCTCGCCAGGCGACCAACGGCGACACCAGTGCCGTGTTCAATGCGGCCATCAAAGTCCTCGGGGGCGAGGTCGGCGTGGAGGTGACCGCTGCTTCCACAACCTACCGGGCCACCGGGCACTTCCGGCAGCAACCCGAGGGCACACAGCTGAACCTGGAGTTCACCTACCGCGGCTTCACCGACGTCTGCACAGACTGCAGCTGGGGCGGGGGCGCGGGCACGGGAGGCTGTCTTCGCAGCCGCCGCGAGTACTGGGACGACATCTGGATGACCCTTTCGGGGGGCGTCTCCGAAGGCTGCCTCGTGCTCGCCACGGAGGCGGTGCGCAGCGCTGAGGTCGTCTTCGGTGAAGGCAACCTGTCCTACACCGAGACGGTCGACATGGCCGTCTCTCAGTGATGCCGTCGATCTGCGAGGCGGCACGCGATTCGGCTCGGTCGCGCTCGACGTCGAGTCCCAGGTGCAGGGCCCGACGGCACTGGCACGCGTACATGCCGCGAGCCTGAACAAGTCCCCGGAGCGACACGTCCAACTGGCCGCGTGCCTTCTCGCAAACCATGCTCCGGCGGCTTGGCCCTCCTTCGCACCGCCTTTGTCATCCTCGCCCTCGCCGTCCCTGCATCCGCGTGGGCGCAGCCCGGACCCGCGTCGGCCGAGCCCGAGGTGTTCGAGGTGCCGATCGAGGGGCTGGCCGGGCTCGAGGCGTTTCACCGTGCGCTCGCCGCGCTGCGCGCCGACCCGTCGCGGCAGGTGAGGGTGCTGCACTACGGGGACTCGAACGTAGCGGCTGACCTGTATACGCAGGTGGCGCGCGAGCGGCTGCAGGCGGAGTTTGGCAACGGCGGCAGTGGGTATCTCCTGCCTCGCGGGCACGGGAGCTGGCATCGGGTGCCGGCCGAGGTCGTGGCGTCCGGTCCCTGGGGAAGTCGCCGTCGCGCGTTTACGGGCGACACGGGTCCCAGCGACGGGCTCTGGGGCCTGGCCGGCACCGCCATGGAGCCGACGGGGCCGGGCGCGCAGCTCGTGGTGCGTGTCCCCGTCACGCGGTCGCCGCGCGTTGTGGAGGTTCACCTCTTGGGGCGTCCGCATCCGGGCGGAGCGCTCGCGATCCGCGTCGACGGTGGACCGGAGGAGCGCGTCTCGACCCACCGGGCGACGCCCGGGCTCATCGTGCGCCGCTATCCGCTGTCCGCCGGGGTGGAGCACCGCGTACGGATCCGGCACATCGGGGGCCGCCCGCGGGTGCTGGGCGTCGCGGTGGATGCGCCGCGCGGAATCGTCTACGACGTGCTGGGCATCAACGGCGCCCGCGCCAGCGGGGTCAACCATTGGAACCTGTCGCTCTGGCGTGAGCAGATGCGCGTGCGTCGGCCGGACCTCGTCGTCATGAGCTACGGCGGCAATGAGGCGCTTGACCCCAACCTCTCCATGCAGGCCTACGAGACCAGCACGCGCGAGGCCATCCAGCGGGTTCGCACGCTGGCGCCACAGGCGAGCTGCCTGCTTGTTGGGCCGGTCGCGTCCATGCCGCGCTACGCGGAGCGCATGAACCGGGTCGCCGTGATCCAGCGCCGGCTCGCGGCGGACTTCGGATGCGCGTTCTGGGACGCCGCGCAGACGGCGGGAGGCCCGGGCACGTTGCGCCGTTGGCTGCGCTTCCCCGGCATGGTCGGCGGGGACCGTCTGCACCTCGGCCCGGAAGGCTATGGCCACGTGGGGCGCGCGTTCGTCGACGCCTTGCTCGCACGGTAGGCGATCCACAGCGCGCCTCATCGGGTATCCTGTACGCGGTGGCCAGCAGTGAGCGCGACGGGGATGAGGCGAGCCGGACGATCAGCTCCGAGCAGATCCGGCTCGACCACCCGACGACCCGCGAGGGGCTGCAGTCGGTCTCGTCGATTCTGAAAGAGGAGTCGAAGTCCGTCGGTCGCCGCACCGCGATCGGGTACCCGAAGGAGGAGTCCGGCCCGATCTCGGTCGAGCGCGCGAAGGCGGCAACGGTCCCCCTCTCGGCCGCTGACCCCCTCTCGGCTCCTGAGTTCGAAGACTCCGGCAACGTCTCCCTCGAGCAGGCGCTGTCCTGGGAGGCGGGCGGCACGGACGACGAGGATGCCGTCGCGTCTCGCGTTGACGCGCCCGGTTCGCTCCCCGAGCCCACCGCGGTCATCGCGCCCGGTTCGATCACCGCGACCGCGCTTCGGCCCGTGCCGGACCCGGCGGAGGTGGAGGCGGCGAAGCAAGACCTCTCCAGCACCAACCCCTCGAGCGAGCCGTCATCGCGCCCCGAGACGGATCCGGATCGTGCGCCGGTCTGGGACGAGGAGTCCGATCCGTTTGGTGAGATGGCGACGGGCGCGGAGCTCGGTGGGCGCTACCGCCTCGAGAAGATCCTCGGACGCGGCGCGACCGGCGTCGTGTTCGAGGCGTCACACCTCGTCATCGGCAAGCGCGTTGCGCTCAAGTGCCTCTACCCGCACCACCGCGCGGCCCCGAACGCCGTGGAGCGCTTCTTCCGGGAGGCGCGCATCGCAGCCACGGTCGAGCACCCGAACGTGATTCAGGTGTTCGACGGGGGCGACGAGAAGGAGACGCTCTTCCTCGCCATGGAGCTGCTCGAGGGCGAGACGCTGGGGGACCGGCTCGAGGAGGGCGAGATCGCGGTCGGTACGGCGCTCCGCTACTTCATCGCCATCGCCAGCGGTGTCGCCGCCGTGCACGCGGCGGGTGTGGTTCACCGCGACCTGAAGCCGGACAACGTTTTCCTCGTGAAGAGCCGGTTTCAAGATCGGCTCGAGCCCAAGGTGCTCGACTTCGGTATCTCCAAGCTGAAGGAGCCGGGCATGCGGGAGCTCACCACGCTCGGCACGGTCATGGGTACGCCCTACTACATGGCGCCCGAACAGATCACCAACACGCGCGATGTGGACGTGCGTGCCGACGTCTACTCACTGGGAGTCATGCTCTACGAGGCCATCGCGGGCGACGTCCCATACGACGGCGACTCGGTGCTCGAGATCTTCCAGGCGACGCAGGAGGCCAGCGCGATCCCGCTCGACGAGATCCAACACAACGTGCCGCATGAGCTGGCGGAAGTGGTGGCGCGCGCGATGCACCGCGATCGCGACTGTCGCTACCCTTCGGTGTCCGCGTTTGCCGATGCCATCCGCGGGCTCGGGTTGGTGAAGGAAGACGCGATTGTGGCCCCCGTGATGCCCGACGTGCGCGCAACCGGGAGCGCCCCTCTCCCCGCGCGGCGCACCCGCACGGAGGACCTCCCGACTCCGTCCCGTGGGACGCGCTCGCCCCGGCCCGAACAGCGCCGGACGATGCCGCTTCAAAAGCCGCTCATCGTGGTCAAAGAAAAGCTGCCCGCTTGGGTGCTGCCGACTCTGGTGGGCGCAGGCCTGCTCTCGCTCGCTTCGCTGGTGGTGGCGATCGTCGCGCTCTTGCTGTGAGGCTCCGGTCCGAAGAGAGGGTGAAGCGAAGACCAGGCGCCGTGCCTCAGCCGTACCAGCGGTAGAGGAGGAACGCGACCGCGCCGAGCAGGACCAGGCCCCAGATCACGTTGCTGGCGGTCGAGGGCTTCTCTTCGACCGTCTCGCCTGCGCCGGCCGCCCGCTGGAAACCGCTGCGGATGCTCTGCATCACGCCGCCGCCGCCCGACTCTTCGCGTTGGGTGACGGGCACGCCCAGGTCCCCGTCGTCCTGTCCTCGTGCGCGCCGCGCCGCCGAGGGCTTTCGCTTCCGCTTTCGCCGCTTCTTCTGCGCCATCGCCCGCCCCGTTCAGCCCTTTTTCGTCCCGTACTTCTCGGTGGCCTTGGCGGCCGTGCCGAGGTGGTCGAGCCAGTGCTCTCCCATCGCCGGATCGTACCGGAGCAACCAGTACATGCCGACCATCGACCGGTAGATCGCGACCTCGTGGGCCCGGTTCTCGAAGTAGCTCACCCAACGCTTGTCGTAGGTGAGGTCCTGCATGCCGAGCAGCTTGAGGGCGTCTCGGGTCAGGGCGCTCGGCCGGATGCCATCGCCCCACTTGTGCCGGCGGAACGTCGAGGTGACGTTGATCTTGAGGTCGTGAGTGGGCACCGGATCGCCGTCGCGCACCGCTCGATCGACCGCCTCGACACGCGCTCGGATTTCTTCCGCGCTGTCCATCGCGCCGATGCTAGCAGACTCCGGCGGCGGCGTGATGGATCGGCGGCGCTCCGAAGCGTCGTGCGTGAGAGCGCGCACTTTGCCATCCTCTTGCCATGCGTCCCACCCCGGCGGACTTGGCCCGAGACCTCTACCTGTATCGGACCGCGCTGCCCGGCGCGCGCCTCCGCGGCAAGCTTCGGGGCGCCCACGTCCGCGACGAGGCGGGCGTGTCCTTGGCCGCGGTGGTGAGGCGCCCGCACCGCGGTCGGTGGTTCGCGCGGGTGCTCGGCGCGGCGGCGTTCACCGTGGCGACGCTCCTCATGATGTCCGTGGTCGGCGAATGGGCGGGCGGGGCCTGGATCCTCGGCCTGTCGGTGCCTGTTCTGCTCTTGCTGGCGCTCGGCGCGGTCGTGCTGCTGACCCCTGAGCCGCGCTTCGCCCTCCTGTCGGACGCGGGCGAGACGGTGTTGCGCGTAGAGCCGGGGTCACGATGGGGGTGGTGGCGCGTCAATGGCATCGAGGATGGCGAAGGGCTGCGTCTCGGCGGGCTGCGCCGGGCGCCGCTTCGCGACCGTTTCTGGCCGCTGGGGCACGTCGCCCCGCTGATCGTCATCGAGCCGGCCGAGGGCGCTCGCATCTCCGTTCAGCGCGCGTCCGCCTGGGCCCCCGGCTGGGTCTTCACCTGCGAAGGCCAGACCGTCGCGCACTACGCCATCCGGACCCCACCTGGCTCTCGCGACCGCCTCGAGGTGCTCGACCGTGCGGTCGATCCGCGGCTGCTGCTGGCGGCGATCCTCGTCGCGCGCCCGTGAGCGCTCAGGCCAGCATCTTCCGTGCGTTGTCGAGGAACTCGGCCTCCTCGTCTTGCCGGAGCTTGGGACGCGGGACGGGGACGGCGAGTCCGCGCTCGACGGCGGGTCGGCTCCGTATCCGGTGGCGCCACGCGGCGAGGTTGGGAAGGCCCTCGACGTTCACGCCGGACCAGCGGTGCGTGCGCACCCACGCGTAGTTCGCGATGTCGGCGATCGAATACCTGTCGACCAGGTAGTCGCGTCCGTCCAGCTGCCGCTCCAGGACCTCGAAGAGGCGGCGCGACTCCCGCTGGTAGCGCTCGATGGCGAACGGGATCCGCTCTTCGGCGTAGCGCGCGAACACGTTGGCCTGGCCCATCATCGGGCCGACGCCGCCGACCTGAAACATCAGCCACTGCATCACGCGGGAGTGCGCCGCCGGGCCGTCTCCGAACAGCGCGCCGTGTTTCTCCGCCAGGTGAACGAGGATCGCACCGGACTCGAACACGGCGAAGTCGGGACCCTGCTCGCATTCGTGATCGACGAGCGTCGGGATGCGCCCGTTCGGGTTGAGGGCGAGGTAGCTCTCCCGCTTCTGCTCGAGCCGCCCGAGCTCCACGGAGACCACCTCGTAGGGCACGGCCAGCTCCTCGAGCGCGATCGAGATCTTGTGGCCGTTCGGCGTCGGCGCGGTGTAGAGCGTGTACATGAGACGCTGGAATCTCGCGCGCTGGGCGCTGGGTGCAAGCCTCGGCGTGGCGGCCATCGGAGCGGTCACTCTCCCGGCCCACGCCGACATCATTCCGCCGACCCAGGAGGAGATGGACGAGAGCCGGCGCCGACGCGCTCTGCCGCTCTGTCCCGAAGGGGCGAACGCGAGCCGGCGGACCAACGTCGAGTGTGAGCCCGCCGCCGCCTGCTCCGACACCGACGCGTGCGAGACAGGAGAGTGCGCACGGCGCGCCCTCTGCTTGGCGGCCGAGCAGGACGGAGTGCGCCCCGTCTTGGGCGTGTGCGCCGACGGCGCGTGTCCTTTCGGCGAGTGTGTGACGGAGCGCCGCTGCAGTGGAAACGCCGAGTCGATCGAGCGACGTGAGATGGCGGAGTCCGATCGCTTGTTCGGGCCGCTGTACGACGCCCTCGAGGACCCCTCACGAGAGGATCAACGCATGGCCCCGCCCCCCATGGCCGACCCGGATACGCCGGTCCCGGCGCCTGTTGCCGAAGAGCCGCCCGCGCCGTCCCGGCCCGCATCGTCGGGATGCGGCTGCCGCGTCAGCGTCTCCCGACCGTGGCTTCCTGGCGCGCTGTTGCTCGGTCTCGTCTTCACGCGCTCAGCGCGTCGACGACGATCCGGCGGGTCGCGTCGTCGAACGGCAGGCTGAGCGCCCGCTCACGCGCCGCCTCGCTCATCTTGCGCCAGGTCTTCTGCAAGATCCCCGTGAGCTTGTCCGGGTCGGTGTGCTGCGCGAAGGCGGCGAGCTGCGCTTCCAGGAACACCAGGCACGCGGCGTCCTCGAGCGCCTGCGTCTCGGGGTCCCGCGTGAGGTTCTTCTTCAGGATGAGCGCCCCGATCCGGTCGATCGTGGCGGTGTCGACCCCAACCTCGGAGAGCACCTCTGCCGCACGCGCCGCGTGGCGTCGCTTCTGCTCGGTGCGCCACGCGTGGTAGCCCGCCCGCCCGAGCGGATAGTCGCTCCGCGGCAGCGTCCAACGCTCGAGGTGCTGCGCGCGAACGGCCAGCTCGAGCGCCAACGAGGGCGTCGGCACCATCGAGCGCAGCGCCGCGGTCATCCGCTTCGCGTAGTCGAGCTCCGCCGGCACCGTGACGCCGTCCACTTCCACGGTCTTCGGGTCGTTCCGGTGCAGCGCGTCGAGCGCCGCGGTGGCTGCGTCGAGGAGACTCACGCGGCCATGCTACACCTGCCGAACGGTGACCGAGCCCACGCCCACGCCCGCCGAGCCCGTCCCCGGTGAGCAAGAGACGGTCGTCGACGAAAAAGCCGTGCTCAAGCGCCGGCTCCGGATCGCCGGCGTGGTGCTGCTGTTTGTGGGCTCCATCGCGGTCGCCAAGCTCACCGGGCTCGATGCCTATCTCGACCGTGAGACCGTGCGTACCTTCATGGTCGAGGCCGGTCCCTTGGGGTTCTTCGCGTTCCTCGGCATCTTCGCGGTCGGCGAGCTGCTTCATGTCCCGGGCTGGGTCTTCGTCGGCGCCGCGACGCTGGCCTACGGACAACCGCTCGCCGCCGTGGCCGCCTACTCGGGCGCGCTCGTCAGCGTCACGGTCAGCTTCTTCGTCGTCCGCGCGATCGGGGGCCAGTCACTCTCCGAGATCAAGCGCCCGATCGTGCGCCGCATCATGGCGAAGCTCGAAGAGCACCCGATCCGCACGGTGGCGCTCCTGCGCCTGATCCTCTGGGTCACGCCGGCGCTCAACTACGCCCTGGCGATGAGCAAGCTGCGCTTCCGCGACTACTTCCTCGGCTCGGCGCTGGGTTTGCTCCTGCCGATGCCGCTGATGAGCCTCTTCATCAACGAGATCGTCGCGCTGTTCGAGTGAAGGCCTGCTATGAGGCTCCCATGAGCCTCTCTGCGATCGCCGTTCTTCATGTTCCCCCGGCTGTGGCCGTCCAAGCGCTCGGCAGCGACGGCCCGCGTGTCGACGCCCTCGAAGACGCAGTGTGTCTGCACCTCGGCCTCGAGCTGACCGCGGAGCCCGAGGCGCTCGTGGCCAAGCTCGAAGAGCTCGCCGGCGAGCTGCTCACGCTGCACACCGATCCTCGCGGCGTCCCGATCTACCCCGCGAAGTACACGCTGGAAGGCCGCACCTGGGAGGCGGTCGCGAGCGAGCTCGGCGAGGCGGCCGACTGGGTGCTCAAGCCGGCGCCGGCCGCGAACCCGATGGCCGCCATGCTGGGCGGCATGGATCCGTCGGCGCTCTCCGGGATGCTCGGCGGGGTAGATCCGTCGGCGCTCGCCGGCATGCTCGGAGGTCAGGGCGGGGCGCCGGGCGCGGACCCGGCTGCGATGCTGCAGCAGATGATGGGCGGCGAGGGCCCCGGCGGCGGCGCGCAGGACCCGGCTGCGATGCTGCAGCAGATGATGGGCGGCGGCGGCGACATGGGCGGGCTCATGGAGGCCGCGATGCAGATGATGAGACAGCTCGCCGACGCGGGTGCGCTCGAGGACCTGGCCAAGAACATGGGCGCGGTGGCCCCCGACCTGATGGGCCAGATGCCCGGCAACATGGACATGGGCGCCCTCGCTGCGCAGGCCCAGGCCGCCCTCGCTGCCGACCCGAGCCTCGAAGCAAAGCTGCGCGGCGCGCTCGAGGGCGCTTCCCAGCCTGAAGACGCCGACGACGCCGAAGAGTGACCCGCCTGCTGCCCCACATCACGACGGACGCGGAGTTCGAATCGGCAGACGCAGAGACGGACTACGGTCCGGCCCTCGCCGTCATCGTGACGCGGCACGGTCTTGCCCCGGCCGGTCCCCGGTTCACGTCCGGCTCGCTCCCCGTGTTCCCGCTGGGCGACGCGGTGGTGAAGCTCTATCCCACGGTCGACGCCGCCGCGTTCAAGACGGAGAGGGGCGTGCTCGAGGCCGTCGCGGGCCGGCTGCCGTTCGCGACGCCGGAAGTACGCGCTGCGGGCGCGCTCGAGTCGTGGTCGTATCTCGTGATGAGCCGGGTGCCTGGCCGGTCTCTTCGCGAAGGCTTCGAAGGGCACGACCTCGACGCCGCGTTGTTTCGCGAGCTCGGACGGGGGACCGCCGCGTTGCACACGCTCGATGTGAAGTCACCGACCGGGCCCGACTGGCCGTCGTGGGTCGAAGAGCGCCAACGTGGCTGCGCGACGTGGCACGCCGAGCGTGGGGCATCGGACCTTTGGTGTGCGCGGATCGACCCGTACCTCGCCCGGTGGGTCCCGACGCTCTCTCTTGCGGGCACATCGCTGCTGCACACCGAGATCATGCGCGAGCACGTGTTCGTTCAACCGACCGACGCGGGACTTGCGCTCAGCGGCCTCATCGACTTCGAGCCATCCTGGGTGGGTCCGGTCGGCTACGAGTTCGCGTCCGTCGGGCTGTTCACGTCCGAGGGTGAGCCGGGGCTGTTCGGTGCCTTCCTCGACGGGTACGGATTCGAGGGCGACCGCGAGCGTCTCGCGCATCAGACGATGACGTGGGCGCTGCTCCATCGGTACGCGCGTCTGTCGTGGTGGCTGTCTCGCTCCACGCCTCACGGGCCACGCGCCGGGTTCGACGACCTCGCTCGAGAGTGGTTCCTCGGGTAGCCTCGTCCTCCAGTTCGGAGCCCGCCATCGTCCGCTCGAGCCCAGAAGAACGAACGTCCGCCGAGGCCAGTGAGGCCGCGTTCGAGGCGGCGCTGCGCGGGGATCACGCTCCTCTGCTGGCTTGCCTCGGGCATGCGAATCTCGACACGGGATGGGCGCTCGCGCTCCGGTCCACCATGCCCGACGTGTCTGCGCAGCCGACCCCCACACCCGATGAGGTGGCGGAATCGGATGGGGACCCTCGGGCCCTCGGACGGGCGGCGACGCAGTGCGCGCGGCTCGCGTTCGTTCGCCAGGACCCCGCGACGCTCGGTGCGTGGCGGGACGCGATCGAGAGACACGCCGAAGGTCCTGCGCTCCCGCTTGTCGACCGTCAGATCGAGCTGCTCGAGGCCCGGGTGGTGGAGGACGCGCCTCTGGCCGTGGCGGAGGCGAGCGCGTCGCGGGCGGGGTTGGCGCCCATGGTCGTGGATGTTGCGGCGACCCGCGCGCTCGCAGCCCTCACGCGAGACGACCTGACCGAGGCTCGGCATCACGCGCGCCGGGCGGTGCGCATGAGCCGCACCGAGGAGCTGCCGCTGCAGCAATACCTATCCGGTCTCGTGCTCGCGCGGGTCCGGCGTTTCGAGCACCAGCCTCACATGGCGCTCCGGATCCTCACGGCCCTCCGGCGCGTTGCGCCCGCCGCGTTGGAAGGGTGGCTGGAGCACGAACTCCGCATGGCCGGAGAGCCTTCGCACTGGGCTCCCGAGACACCGCGGCTGGACATCGCCCGCGCGCGCGCTCCGGGCGCTCCGTCCGCGTATGTGCGGGCGGAGTTCGAGCTGTTCATCGCGCTGCTCGATCCGAGCGTGGCGTCGGCCGAGGCGGACGACTGGCGGAGCGGCCGAACCGCCTCCGTTCCGCGCGGCATGCTCGCGCTCGAGCCGGCGCTCGGCGAACACCACGCCCTCGTGCTTCTGAGCCCGGGGGAGGCCATGCGGGTGCTCGCGTCGTCGTCCGTGGCGGGCGTCGAGCTGGTGCACAGCTCACGACCAGGGCGCCTCGAGACGGCGCTCTCAGTGCTGGCCCTCGCCCCCGAACCGCCCACCGCCGAGGCCTTCTTCGAGGAGGTCTATGGCTTCGCGTTCGAGCCTGCCGTGCACCGGGGCGCGCTCGAGGTGCTCGTGCATCGTCTGCGCGAGATGATTGGCGAGCGCGCTGAGATCACCCGCGACCGGGGAACGATCGGCCTCCGCGTCGATCGGCCGTTCGCTGTCCCCGACCCCCGCGTGAAGCGCTCGCTCGACGACGCGGTCTTGCGATCGCTCGCCCAACGCCCGGGGGCGACCGCGAAAGAGAGCGCGGCGGAGGCCGGGGCGCCGCTCAGGAGCGTGCAGCACGTGCTGAAGCGCCTCGTCGAGGAGGGCGCGTGCGAGGCCGAGAAGCGCGGCCGGGTGGTGTGCTATCGCGTGGAGGACACCACCTTCACGGAGCCCACGCGCGTGCTCGACTGGAACCGAAACGGATGAGGCGCGTCCTCCCCATCATGCTCATGGCGTTGTCGCTCACCGCCTGCGGGACGGGTGACCGGGTCGAGCTGAGGGTCGACCCGCCGGACGTCCGCCAGGTCGCGCGCGTCGGGCTGCGCGTCTGGGACACGGAGATGGTCTTGGTGGCCGATGCGTGGCTCGAGGTCGGGGATGCGGACGGACAGATCGCGCTGCCCTGGCGCGTCCCGCTCGTGGCCTCCGGGCAGGCGCGCTGGTTCCTGGCGGAGGTGGAGCTCTATGACGCGAACCTCTGCCCGTTCGCGCGGGCGGTCGTGTCGGGGGGCTCCGGCGAGCCCGCTCCCGAGCTGGTCTTCGAGGACACCGCCATGGCCGGATGCGCGGCGGCGTTCGTGGACCCCGATGGCGCCCCGGGGGCGTGCTCGGAAGAGGCCCCGTGCGCGAGCCTCAACGACACCCTCGACGCCGTCACTCAGGATGGACGCCCCGAGGTCGTGTATCTCCGCGGGGACGTCGAGCACGTGGACGCTTCCGACGGCGGGGTGCTGCTCAACCGTGGCCACGGCACGGGGGAGCCGGGGGCGCCCTTCATGCTCCGCGCGTGGCCGGGAACGGGCACACCGCGCGTGCGCACCGCGCGCCCCGAAGACGGGGTCGTCCGGCTGTGTTGCAACGACGACGCGGGCCAGCACGTCGTGATCGACGGCCTCGACCTCGCGGGCGGTGTCCGCTTCGGCGTCGAGATCAACGGGGCGCAAGGGCGGAGCAACGTCATCCGACACTGCCTCGTGCACGACAACGGCCTCGCGATGCCGGGGGGTCCGGACGACTCACCGCAGGAGCGGGGCCGCCGGGACGCGGCGGTGATCGCGTTCAACGGCGCCTCCGACACCCTCATCGAACACAACGTGCTCCGGGACACGGGCGTGCGCGCGTCTGGCAGCCCCACCCTGCTTCCCGGCGTCGGGTTGCGCATCTCCGGGACCGGGGTGGTGCGGGGGAACGTGATCTCGGGCAACGCCGAGCACGGCATCACCATGGGCGGGCCGGCGATCGACGTGCGCGTCGAGGACAACGTCGTGTGCCGGAACGAAGAGATCGGCATCGACGCCGACGGGGACGCGCGCATCGCCCACAACTCCGTGGTCGCCAACGGAGGGGACGGGATCGCGCTGGGCGACACGGGCTCGCGGACGACGAACAACCTCGTCGTGGACAACGCGGGGGCGGGCCTCTCCAACCCCGACCAGGGCACAGGGGACTGGCTTCACGGCAACGGCGACGGCCGTGAAGATGGCGAGCCTCGCTTCCTCGCCGTCGACATGTGTGTGCTCACGTTGCGGTCGGACTCGCCGGTGCGCGGCGCGCGGTCGGGCGAGACCCCTGGAGCGCGCTGACCGAGCCGACTACTATCGGAGCGCGTTGCCCGTCTACGAGCCAGTGTGTCCGATCGCGCGGGGCGGGATGGCGACCGTGGACCTGGTGGTGCGTCGTGAAGGCAGCTTCCTCCGGCCGTACGCGATGAAGCGTTTCCTGCCGGGCGCGACGGCCGACGCCAAGCGAATGTTCCTCGACGAGGCCCGCATCGCGGGGCTGCTTCGCCATCCGAACGTCGTGAGCGTGCTCGACGTCGGGGAGGACCGCGAGGGGCCGTACCTGCTCATGGACTACGTCGAGGGCGTCTCCCTCTACGAGCTGATCCGTGCGTACGTCCGCGCTTCCTCTGATCCCATCCCGGTGCAGATCTGCCTGCGCATCCTCGTCCAGGCCGCACGTGGGTTGGCCGCGGCACACGAGCTTCGTGACCCCTCCGGCGAGCATCTGGAGCTGGTGCACCGGGACATCTCGCCGCAGAACCTCCTGCTCGATCTGAGTGGGACAGTGCGGGTGGCGGACTTCGGCATCGCGCGCGCGACGGGGCGCGCGACTGAGACAGAGAACGGCATCCTCAAGGGCAAGCTCGGCTACCTCGCGCCCGAGACGCTGCGATTCGAATCGGTCGACCATCGCGCTGACCTCTTCTCGCTCGGGGTCGTCGCCTTCGAGCTGTTTGCGGGCAAGCGGCTCTATGGAGGAGGCGACGTCAACACCACCGCGCAACGCATCCTGTTCGAGGCCCCGCCGGACGTCGGTATGCTGCAGCCGGACGCCCCCGACGGAGCGGTGGAGCTCTTGTTTCGGCTGCTGGCCAAGGAGCCCGCGCATCGGCCCGAGAGCGCGCGCGACGTGGCCGACACACTGGACGCGCTTCTCGTGGAGCGCGTGACGATGGAAGGCGCGCAGCCGCTCGATGCCTTCCTCGCGGCCCACGTCGACGCCACGGAGATCGAAGCCCGTCGCGAACGGATCGCGGCGGCGCAGCAACGTCCGCCGTCGTCCACGCCTGCGGCGGCCGAGGCGACCGTTCAGTCCCGATGGCGCACGCCTGCGCTGGCCGGCGCCTTTGTCTTGGCGCTGGTCGGGGCCGGGGGAGTGACGCTCTGGGGACTGACGACGCCCGCCGCGCCGGAGGAAGAGGTGCCCATCGCGGCCCCCGCCGCCGCGGTCGATCCCGCGCCGGAGCCCCCACCCGCCACGCCCGAGCCGGCGGTGTCTGAGGCGCCCGCCGCGCCGGAGGTCGAGGCCACTGAACCGGAGCCCGAGCCGCGACCCGCGCGCCGACGGCGCCGAACCCCCAGGCGGCAGCCGACGAAGGTCCCGGTGGTGCATGCGTATTGATCGATGGCGTGTTCCGATCGGGGTGGTGGCGCTGCTGCTCGTGGCCTGTCCCGCCGCTGCGCAACAGGCGCCGGAGCCCGACCCGGCGGCCCAAGCACAGCGCCTCTTCCACGAGGGCGTGCAGCTGCTCGAGGAAGGGCGCTTCGAGTCCGCGCGCGCGGTGCTGGAGCGCGCGCTGGAGTACGAGGAGCGGGCGTCCACCGGGTTCAATCTCGCGTCGGCGTTGCATGCGCTCGAGCGGCACTGGGACGCGCATCAGCTGCTCGCGCGGATCGACCGAGGGGAGCTGGGTCCTCTGCCCGACGGATACGCCGAGCCGGCCGCCCAGCTGCGTGCGGCGCTCGACGCGGCATTGGGGCGTCTCGAGCTGACGCTCGCCTCACCCGAGGAGGCTGCCGTCTTCGTTGATGGCATCGCGGCGGGCGGGCTCGTGCAGGGCAGCGCGATCCTCCGCACCTTGCCCGCGGGTGTGCATGTGGTGCGCGCCGAGGCGGACGGCTTCGCGAACTGGGAGCGGGAAGTGACGCTGGACGCGGGCGTGCTCGAGCGGCTCAGTGTGGAGCTCGCTCCGTCCGTCGACATCGCTGTCGTGACCTCGCCGCCCCCTTCCCCCGGATCCGACGCCGCTGTGTGGGTGGGGGTGACGATCGCCGTCGTGGCCGCGCTGGCGGTCGTGGGCGTCGTGCTCGGCGTCGTGCTCTCGGATCCGTCCTGCGATCCTGTGGTCGGCTGCATCGAGTTCTGAGCCGCGCCACCCGCGTAACGTCCCGCGCCAGCGGCGAAATTCATGGGCCGACGACACGCGCGCCAGGGTGTTCGTCGGAGGCAACGCGATGGGTCTGAAGAACACAGCGGTCTTGGTCTTGATGATGGGTGCGCTCTCGTTCGCCTGCGACGGCGTCGAGATGGTCGAGCCCGCCGACGGGGGAGCGGCAGAGGACGACGCCGGGCGACTCGGCGACGCGGGCTCGGGCGAGGACGCGGGGTCCCTCGACGACGCGGGCTCGGGCGACGACGCGGGGTCCCTCGCCGATGCGGGGTCCCTCGCCGACGCAGGTCCCACCGGCGACGCGGGCTCGGATGCGGGCTCGAGCGACGCGGGGACCGACGGCGGACCCTCCGGCTTCATGCCTTGTGTCGAAGCGGGTCGCCCTCTTCCCGTGGTCCCGTGCGGTGAGGGATTCGGAATGCAGACCCCCGCCGGCAGCGGGCGGCATCTCGACCCCCCTTCGACCACCGTGCACCGCGTCACCACGCTCGCCGCCGACGGCCCGGGGTCCCTCGCGGCCTGCGCCGAAGCCAGCGGACCTCGCGTCTGCGTCTTCGAGGTGTCCGGCATCATCGAGCGCACCGAGTACCTCCAGATCTCGGACCCGTACATCACCATTGCGGGCCAGACTGCGCCCTCTCCCGGCATCTCGATTCACGGCGCTGGAATCCACATCGAGACCACCGATGTGCTCATCTCGCACCTGCGCATCCGGGTGGGTGACCGCCCCGACGGTCCGCCCGTGCACAACCGCGACGCCATCCGCATCTCTGACCGGGACAACGACCCGCGCCGCATCGTCATCGATCACTGTTCGCTGGCGTTCTCGAGCGACGAGATGGTCTCGGTCTGGTACGAGGCCGGCGACGTCACGCTCTACGAGACGCTGATGGGGCACCCGCTCAACGACTCCATCCACGTCGACGAGGGCGCGAGCGGGACGGCGCCCCACGGGTTTGGGGCGCTCTTCGGCCAGGAGTCCGACCGCGTGGCGATGGTCCGCTCTGTGTTGGTCCATCAGCAGAGCCGCAACCCGCTGTCGCGGGCCGACGGGTTGGTGATGCTCAACAACCTCGTCTATGGCTGGGGGGACACCGTGACGACGCTCGCGTCGGTGAGCGGCTCGATCAACCGAGCGACGGTGGTCGGCAACGTGTACGTGCCCGGTCCAGACTCGAGCGAGCGGCCGCCCATCAAGGTCAACAGCCTGCCCTCGGGCTCGGAGGTCTTCATCTTGGACAACGTCCACCCGGACATGACGTCCGACCCGTGGGCGCTGGTCGAGGGATCGTCGAGCCGTCGTGTCGGGTCGCCGCCCGTGGTGTACGACGGCTACGCGCCACGCTCGACGACGGGACTGCAGGAGGCGCTGCTCGCCGGCGTCGGCGCGTGGCCATCGGCTCGGGATGCCGTCGACCAGCGCCTCATCCGCGAGGTTCGCGAACAGACGGGCCGGATCATCAACTGCGTGGAAGACGACGGGAGCAGCCGCTGCAATCGCAACGCGGGAGGCTGGCCGACGTTGGCCGAGAACACCCGTACGCTGACCTTGCCAGCGCGGCCTGACGAAGACGACCACGGCGACGGCTACACGAACCTCGAGGCGTGGCTCTACTCGTTCGCCCCGTAGCGCGCGCTCCGGTGTCCCGAAGCGAGGCCGGACCGCCGATGCGGTCCGGCCTCGCTTCGTTGCGCCGCGTCGGGCACGACGCGCCAACCTACGCCATCCACGTAAGGTTGCGCGCCGCCCGCGAAATCCATGGCGTTCTGCGTTCTGCGACAGGCTGTCCCCAGGAGGAATCGAGATGACTCGAACGAGCGGTGTGGTGTTGCTGCTGAGCCTGGCCTTGTGGGCCTGCGATGGGGCTGGCGAGGGGGACGCAGACGCGTCCGTCCGCTTGGATGCGCAGGTCGAAGCGGACGCGGGCGACCGCACCGACGCGGGGCGGGAGCTCGACGCGGGGAGCGACGGCGGCCGAGCCGATGCCGGCCGAGCCGATGCGGGCGCGATGGCCGATGCCGGCGACGCAGGCCCTCCCACGACGATGCCGTGCATCGAGCCCGGCCGGCCGCTGCCCGTCGTGCCCTGCGGCGTGGGGTTCGGCATGGAGACCCCGGCGGGCAGCGGTCGGCACCTCGACCCCCCGACCACCACGGTGCATCGGGTCACGACGCTCGCGGCCAGCGGCCCGGGTTCCCTCGCCGCATGCGCGGAAGCGAGCGGCCCCCGCGTCTGTGTCTTCGAGGTCTCGGGGGTCATCGAGCGCACCGAGTACCTTCGCATCTCCAACCCGTACATCACGATCGCCGGCCAGACGGCGCCTTCTCCGGGCGTCTCGATTCACGGCGCGGGCATCCACATCGAGGCGACCGATGTGCTCATCTCGCACCTTCGTGTTCGCGTCGGCGACCGCCCCGATGGCCCCCCAGTCCACAACCGGGACGCCATCCGGGTGTCGTACCGCGACGGGGAGCCCCGTCGCATCGTCATCGATCACGCCTCGCTCGCGTTCTCGAGCGATGAGATGGTCTCGGTTTGGTACGAGGCCGGCGACATCACGTTGTACGAGACGCTGATGGGCCATCCCCTGCACGACTCCATCCACGTCCGCGAGGGCGCGAGCGGACCCGCACCTCATGGCTTCGGGGTTCTGTTTGGACAGGAGACCGATCGCGTGGCGTTGGTCCGCTCGGTGCTGGCGCATCACCAGGGGCGCAACCCGCTGTCCCGCGCGGACGGGATGGTGATGCTCAACAACGTCGTGTACGGCTGGGGGTCGAACATCACGCAGCTCGGTTCGGTCGGGGGCTCCGCCAACCGTGCCGCCATCGTCGGTAACATCTACTCGCCGGGGCCCGGCTCGACGGATCGGCCCGCCATCAACACCAGCTCCCTTCCCGCGGGCTCGGCCGTCTTCCTCGCGGACAACGTCGCCCCCGACGTGACGGCCGACCCTTGGTCCATCGTCGAGGGCTCCTCGGCGCGTCGCGTGGACGCCCCTCCCGTGGTGTTCGAAGGCTACGCCCCTCGATCGACCGATGGGCTCGAGGCTGCGCTCTTGGGGACTGTCGGGGCGTGGCCCTCCGCTCGGGATGCCGTGGACGAGCGTCTCGTCCGCGAGGTCCGCGAGCAGTCCGGCCGGCTGATCAACTGCGTTGAGGCCGACGGAAGCAGCCGCTGCGACCGAAACGCGGGCGGCTGGCCGACCTTGGCCGAAAACAGCCGCGCCCTGACCTTGCCGGAGCGCCCCGACGAAGACGACGACGGCGACGGCTACACGAACCTCGAGGCGTGGCTGTTCTCGTTCACCCCGTGAGTTGCTCCATCGAATCCAACCGGAGGCTCTCCACCGCGTCGTAGAGCCCACGTCCGGGCTCTCCGTCGCCAAACGCGGTGGCGAGCGCGTCTACCGCACTGGATAGCTGGCCGGTGACCTTCACACGCGTTGCGTTGCCGCTCAGGTGTGTGATCCCCGTCATCAGGCTTCGGATCAGGGAGCCTCCGAATCCACCTCCAGGCACCCACACATACATCATGGGGAGGTCCATCCGACCAAACGCATCTTGGTACACGGCGACCGCCTCGCGTGAGGCGGGAGGGAATGGCTTCTCGATGGTCACGAACAGTCCGATCGAGGCCGCCGCCGTGCGCGGAAGGACCCACTCGGACTCCATCTTGGCTTCGTCCACCGTGGGGGCACGAAGGTGGCGGAGCAGCTCTACACGCTGCCAGGTGGCGCGGCGGCTATGTGGGGGGACGACCACGGGCCACGATAGCAGCGGGTCTCGGCTCGCGCGCTCTTGGTTCGCCTGAGTCAGATGATAGAGCCGCGCAGGCATCGGTTTCGAGTAGCATCGATGCATGGTCACGGTGGCGCTCGATGCGATGGGTTCGGACCTCGGCCCGAAGGCCACGGTGGCGGGGGCCGCGAAGGCGAGCCTGGCGTCGGGTGCGCCCGAGATCGTGCTCGTGGGAGACGAGGCGATTCTGCGCCGGCTGCTGACGGTCCACGAACACAAGCGCGAACGTGTCCGCATCGTGCACGCGCCGCGCTTCGTCCCGCAGGACGCCAAGCCCAAGGCGGCGCTGGACGCCATGCCCGACTGCTCGGTGCTCAAGGCGGCCTCGCTGGTGAAGTCCGGCGAAGCGGACGTGCTGGTGAGCGCGGGCAACACCGGTGGGGTCACGCTCGCGTGTGCCCGCACTTTCGAGCGGCTGCCCGGCGTGGGGCGCTGCGCGCTTGGGGCCGTGTACCCGACGGAGCGCCGGCGTGGGGAGAAGGACGACCCGTTCAGCCTGATCCTCGACGCGGGGCTGACGCTCGAAGTCGATGGCAAAGACCTGGTCGCGTTCGCGGTGATGGGCTCGGCCTACGCGTCACGCATCTCAAAGAACCCGAACCCGCGCGTGGCCCTGCTCTCCAACGGGACCGAGCCCGGAAAGGGAACGCGCGCCGTGGTCGAGGCCAACCGGCAGCTGCAGCAGCTCACGAGCCTGAACTTCATCGGCAACATGGAGGGCATGGACATCCCCAAGGGCACGGCCGACGTCGTCGTGACGGGCGGGTTCACGGGGAACATCGTGCTCAAGATGCTCGAGGGCGTGGCGGAGACGGTGATGCGCCTCGGCCGGTACGCGGGCGACAAGTCCATCCGCTACAAAGCGGGGCTGGGCCTGCTCGCGCCGGCGGTGAAGAAGCTGCGGCGCGCGACCGACTGGGAGCAGTACGGAGGCGCGCCCATCCTTGGGTTCGATCACATCTGCATCAAGGCGCACGGCCGCAGCACCGAGCGCGCGATCACCAACGCGCTGAAGGTCGCGACCCGGGCGGCGCGCACCGAGCTGGTGCACTCGATCCGATCGGGGCTCGAGGAGATGCAGGCGCTCGAGGGCTGACGCTCACACCCAGGGCCGGTCAGGCGGCGCGCCGTAAGGCATCGCGCAGCCCCCAGGCTCGTCCCCGCAGTCGCCTCGCTGGCGATCCCGCTCCTCCCACATGCGCTGCTGACGCTCCTCCATGGTCAGCTCCTCTTCGTCGCCCGTGGACCCGTCGCCGGTGGTCCCGTCCGTGTTCGTGACGACGGGCCCTTCGCTGCCTCCGCAGCCGACCACCAGCGCTCCCGCCGTGAAGACCGCTGTCCGCGTGAAGTCCCGCCGCGACACTCGCTTGGGCTCGACCGGATCGGGCATGCCGCTGCCGCAGAAGGGACAGACCGCGCCGCGGGCATGCCGCGCGCAAGAGGAGCACAGAGACAAGCGCATGCCGCCAGCATAGCCGTAGATCGCGTTTCCAAACCCAGGCCTCTTGCGGGGGTCAAGTTCGTGTTTATCGTACACTTGTCAATAACGTGTCTACTAAACACAAATCGATGGCCGCGCTCACGTGCCCCCACTGCACGGCCCCGCTCGATCCGGGCCTGGGCTCCATGACGCTCTGCCCCTTCTGTTCGCACACCATCGTCGGCGTCCCCTCGTTCCCTTGGGATCCGGGCCCGCCGCCCGACTTCCCAGGGCGGCCGGAGGATGCGGGTAAGCCGCGGATCGCGCTCCGAGGGGTTCGCTACGTCATCGATGGACGCCTCGGCGAGGGCGACACAGCGGACGTCTTCGCTGGGCACCGGGACGCGGCGCTGACCGAGCGGGTGGTGCTGAAGGTGCTCGCGGTTCCTGAAGACGAGCCGATTCTACGACGGGAGCCGGCGGTGTTGCGGCGGCTCGCAGACGGCGCCGCTCCGGGCGCGTCCTACTTCGCCCCGCTCTGCCCACAGCTCGTCGCGCATGGGACCGCTCGAATCGAGGGAGGGCTCGACGATGCGACCCGCCGCTACACCGTGGTGACCCGCTGGCGCAGCGGCTTCTCCTGCACCTTGGCCGATGCGAAACGTGCGTTTCCACGAGGCCTCGATCCGAAGGCGGCGGTCTGGATGTGGAAGCGGCTGCTCGAGCTGCTCGGCTGGGTGCACCAGACGGGCAGAGTGCACGGCGCGGTCCTGCCCTCGCACATCCTGCTCCACCCGCGGGACCACGGTGCCGCGTTGGTGGGCTGGAGCGCGTCGGTGCCGGACGGCGAGCCGGTGGCTGCGATCTCTGTCGCGGACGAGGCGCGGTACCCGACGTCGCTGCTCGCGGGAGAGCCCGCCTGGCCGTCCGACGACATACGGATGAGCGCCTCCACCTTTCGGTCGGTGCTCAGCAACGACCTCCCCGGCCCGATCGCAGCCCTGCTCGATCGCGTCGAAGCCCGCCCCGGCGACGACGCCTGGGCGCTGAAAGAACAAGTCGGCGCGGCCGCCAAGGAGGCGTTTGGGCCCCCGCGGTACGTGCCGTTCGAGATGCCGGCGTCGTTTCGACGCCGAGGAAGGTGAGAGAACACATGGGATACGGAAGCTACAGCCACGAGGCGCACCGCGCGCTGACCCACAAGCGCAGCAACATGCCGCGCGAGGCCGTTTTCGTGCAGCGTGAGTGCCATCCGCTCATGAACCCGAAGGGGCTGAAAGTGCGGGAGTCACGCGACAGCGCGGAGCACCCCAACTCGCTGGGGGTCGTGTTTGCGCTCGATGTCACGGGCTCGATGGGGCACATCCCCGAGCAGCTCGCGCGCACCTCGCTGCCGACGTTCATGAAGACACTGCTGAACTGCGGCGTCGAGGACGCGCAGGTGCTGTTCATGGCCGCTGGCGACGCGCATTCAGACCGTGCGCCGCTGCAGGTTGGGCAGTTCGAATCCGAGGCGGCGCTGATGGACCAGTGGCTGACCTGGAGCTACCTCGAGGGCGGCGGTGGGGGCAGCGGCGAGGAGAGCTACGAGCTGGCGATGTACACCGCGGCGCGCCACACCGCGATGGACTGCTGGGAGAAGCGCGGCAAGCGTGGCTACTACTTCATGACCGGGGACGAGCGCCCCTACCCGCGCGTGTCCAAGAGCCAGGTCAAGAGCCTCATCGGGGACGACCTCGGCAGCGACGTGGAGGTCAAGCGCGTGCTCGCGGAACTCGAGAAGACGTACCACCCGTTCTTCTTGATCCCCGACAAGCAGCGCGCCGGCCGGTGTGAGCGGCGATGGCGTGACCTCATGGGGGATCACTGCATCGTGCTGGAGTCGGCGGCTGACACGTGCCTCGTCGCGGCGGCGATCGTCGGCCTCTCCGAGGGCCGGCTCACGGACCTCGACGTGGCCGCCAAGCGCTTGAGCGAAGGCGGCGCGGACCGCACAACCATCGGTCGGGTCGTGCGTGCGCTGCAGCCGTGGACGGCGTCGATCGACTTGGACGTGGACCCCGGTCCGCGGCTCAAGAAGGCCAAGCCGGGCCGCAGCCGCACCAGCGGTCACCGGGCCCTCTGATGGGCACGGCCTACGCGGTCATCGATCTCGGATTTGGCGACGCGGGCAAGGGCTCGATCGTGGACTTCTTGGCGCGCGGTCCGACAATGTCACCGTCGGGTGCGGGCGTCGTCGTGCGATGGCACGGCGGCGCCCAGGCCGGGCACCGCGTGGTGGCCCCGGACGGCCGCGCACACGTCTTTGCGCAGTTCGGCGCCGGCTCGTTCGTGCCCCACGTCAAAACCCACCTCGCGGAGGGGTTCGTGCTCGATCCCCTCGCCATGCTGGGTGAGGCCGCGCAGCTGGACGCGCTCGGCGTGCCCAGCGTGATGGGGCGTCTCTCGATCGATCCGCGCGCGCTCGTCATCACCCCGTTTGCCCGGGCGGCGAACCGGCTCCGGGAGCGCGCCCGGGGAGCCGGCGCGCATGGGTCCTGCGGCATCGGTTTCGGCGAGACGGTGCGCCTGTCTCTGCTGGACCCAGACCTCCGCATCACGGTCTCCGACCTCCACCGCCCCGCGTCGTTGCCGCGTCGGTTGCGCCGGATCCAGGAGCACCTCCGCGCCGACCTGGCCGATGTGTTCGCCTCCGTCGGAGACGCACCGGAGCGCGCGCTCTTCGAATCCAGCCATGGAAGCGAAGCCTGGATCGCCTCTCTCGCCCCGCTGCTCACGCACGACGTCATGCGGGACGGAAGCGCGCTCCGCGCTGAGCTGGCCGGACCACGCCCCGTCATCTTCGAAGGCGCCCAGGGGGTGTTGCTCGACGAGTGGATGGGCTTTCACCCGCACACCACGTGGAGCACCTGCACATCACACGGATTCGACGCGTTGCTCGACACGCTCGGCCACGATGGGGAGCGCCTCCGCTTCGGACTGATGCGCAGCTACATGACCCGCCACGGCCAGGGCCCGATGCCCACGCACGAAGCGGCCCTGAACCGCCTCCCCGAAGCGGCGAACGGCGACACGGGTTGGCAGGGCCACTTCCGCCGCGGCTGGCTCGACATGACACTGCTCCGCTACGCGCTCGAGGTCAGCCCCGTCGACGCGCTCGCCGTCACCCACCTCGACTGCGTCGACGAGACGTTTCACGTCGCCGCGTCCCTCCTTGGTCCCGACGTCCCTGGGCTCGTCGAAGGACATCGGCTCGTGCCGTCTTCGGACTTGGAGGACCTCGAGCATCAACAGAGGTTGACGGACTGGCTCAACTCCGTCCGACCCGAGCTCACCCCCACACCGGATTCGGAGAGCCTGATCGCGCGGGTGGAGACGGAGCTGAGCCGGCCGGTTCGCATCACCTCGAGCGGGCCTTCAGCGCACGCGAAAAACCTGCACTGAGCCGTCCATGGCGCAGAGTCAGAGCGGCGCGGCGGAGCCTATCCTCTCGAGCTGGCTCAAGGCCGTCCGGCACAGCTCGATGAGCTTCGTGATCGTGTCCGAAGCGCCGTCGTTAGGCTGATGGGCGCTCAGTTCGCGCACGTTCTCGGGGAACGTCTGTCGCTCGGCCGTGGTCCAGTGTTCGGGGCTTCTCACCTCCAACACGGCCTCCGTCATGTCGCTCAGCCGCGTCCGCAGAGCTTCGCCCGACCCCGCCTCGCGATAGGCGTTCGCTGGCGTGGAGAGCAGGCTCGAGAGCTTGGTCTTGTCGTTGGTCGAGAAGGTCCGGGCCGCGCGCAGCCGCGGGTCCTCGATGCGAGGCCGAAAAATCCGGAGGGGCTCGACCCGTCGTTCGAACAGATCGCGCCGGCGCGTCGAAAACCGAAAGCCGTCCGCGCTCCGGTACGGCGCCCGCACCATCGCCGTCCACCCGAGCCTCTGGTTCTCGTAGCCGGCCCCGTCACCGGCGTGCCCCCGCTGAACGAGCCGAATGTCAGCGTGCATGGTGAAGCCCCGATGGGGCACACGAAGACTCGGAGACCGCCAATCGGCCTTCGGGCTCAGCTCGCCACCGTACCGCTGCGCCAGCGCCTGCCACTCGACCTCGTCTGCCATCACCGCGCGATAGGCCCGACGCCTCCACGGAGCAAAGCGCCGTGGTTGATGTCACTTGTGGTCACACAGGACGGCGGCGGGGGCGCCAGATGAAGAGCAGGGTGCCGCAGAGCACGGCGTTGGCGGTGAAGACCAGCGCGTATCGCTGATCTGGCCACCGGGTCGCGGCGAGGAACGTCGCGGCGTAGGCGAGCAGCGCGGGGGTGATCCGGTTGTCGACGAAGATCGCCAGGGCGCCGAGTCCCATCGCGATGACCGCGAAGTTCTCCGTGTTGCTCATGACGGGATCCACCCCGCCGAAGTAGTGCCCGATCGAGAGGAGGACTTGGGCCGCGAAGATCAGGGCGGCCGTGTGGACGACCCTTCGGTTGTAGAGGTTCGCCGTCAGGACCTCGCGCTTCCAGACCGCGATGCCGAACAAAATGAAGAGCTCCAGCACGGGCCCGCCCACCCGAAAGAGGTAGACGGAGTCCCGGCTCGGGGCGAGGTCCGATTCGGTTCCGAACATCTGCGCGAGTGGGCTGGCGAGGATGAACGGGGTGAGCAGCAGCGCCCCGATGAAACGCCCGGCCCGACCCACCGCAGGATCGTGGTCCGCCCGAAACGCGAGGAGCTCACGACGGGAGCGCGTCTCCTTGTCGACGGCATCCTCCACCCGCGCGGCGAGGGAGGCGGGCGGGTCCTCGAGCTCGGCCATCAGGGTGCGTGCGCTGGCGGCGGAGCCGTGCGTGATCTCGACCTCGATCATCGTCGACACGGCTCGCAGGAGGCCCTCCTGCGCGTCCGGGTTGTCTGCCCACGCCGAAAGCGCTGCGCGGTAGCCCACGCGGCAGGCCGCGAACGACTCCGCCAATGCGGGGGGAGGCGCGTCCGTGATGTCGGCGGCGAGTGCCTCCAGCCTCGCGAGGTCGAGGTCAGCTGCGGCACAGAGCGCGGACGACCCGCGGTGCTCGAGGTGCCGTTCGATCGCCGACCGCAGCGCCACCGCCGATTCGAAGCGTTCGTCCGGCTCGAGGCTCAGGCACCGACGGCAGATGGAGGCGAGTTCCGTTGGCACATCATCGGGCAGCTCCGGAGGGTCGTCGGCGACCGCCTGCGAAATGATGCTGGCCATCGAGGTGCCCTGCCGCGCGGGTCTCCCAGCGAGGACCTCGAAGAGGATCGCGCCCAACAGATAGACGTCGGTGCGCGCGTCCACCGGCCGCCCCATCAGCGACTCCGGTGCGATGTACAGCGGCGTGCCGGCGAGCGTGCTCGGGTCGTACGACACGGGGCCGTCCGGGGTGTCGGAGACGGCGATCCCCCAATCGACCACGTAGACCTCGCCGAAGCCGCCGACCATGACGTTTTCGGGCTTCAAGTCGCGGTGGATGACGCCGCGGGAGTGCGCGTAGTGAACGGCGTTGCAGACCTGAAGGAACGTGCGCAGATGGAACACCAACGGATCGCCCGTGCCGAACTGTTCAGTGACGGCGTCGGGATCGGCGATCAGTGCGGCCCACTCGACGCCCTCGATACGCTTGAGCACGGCCATCGGGCGGCCCGCCTCAGCGACGAGGTCGTACACCGGGACCACGTTGGGGTGCTCGAGTTGAGCGGTGATCCAGGCCTCGCGAAGCAGGGTGCGCCCGTGGCTGTCGATGCCTTCGACGAGCGGTGATTTCACGGCGACGGCCCGTCCCAACGAATGCTGGGTGCCCTCGAAGACGACGCTCATCCCGCCGCGCCCGAGCACGTCTTCGTGCACTTCGACGCCGGCGTCAGGCTTGGCCTCGGAGACACGCAGGCCGAGCGCGCTGTCCGCCCCCGAGCCGTCCGGCGTGATGGTCGCTCCGGGTGCCGACCGCACGGTTTCCGCGTACGCGGAGTGCGCGTCGGAGAGGGTCGCTGCGAGGTCGGCCATGCCGCGCCGAGGGTCTCAGCTCGGGGCCGAGCCGTCCACGGCCGTGTCTACGCCGGGCAGCGGTGAGCAGCCGCGTCATCGATGCGCTTGAGCACGAGCCGCTCGTTCCGGTTGCCACGCATGCTGGGCCTCACGTTCGGAAGCGGCGTGGACTCCCCGTAGCCGCAGGGCGCGAGCCGGGCCGCCGCGACACCGTGCTGAACCAAGCGGTCGCGGATCTGCACCGCCACCTGCTGAGACGCGCGTCGGTTGAAGGAGGTCAGCCGCACGGTGTCCGTGTGCACCTGCAGCTCGAAGTGGGCATCCGGACACGCGCGCAACACGGCAGCGAGCCGGTCGACCAGCGCCTCGCTCTCGGGGCTGAGCCGTCCCTCGTACAGATTGAATGCCAGCTGCGTCGTCACCGGCGTTTGCGTGCATGGGTTGCCCGCGGCGTCCTGGGCCGAGGCGCGCGCCGAAGGGGCCCACAGAGTGAGGGCAAAAAGGGAGGCCGTGACGAAGATGCGCATGCTGTGCGTACGGAAACGTGCCGCCCTCTCTTCCTTGGGTCGGTGGGTCTACGCGTTCAGGTAGCTCTCCGCCTGGAGCGACCACATGCGCGCGTAGAGGCCACCCTCGTCGAGCAGCGCCTGGTGCGTGCCCACCT
The DNA here is from genome assembly GCA_045106715.1 of Sandaracinaceae bacterium. Lineage (GTDB taxonomy): Bacteria > Myxococcota_A > Polyangia > Polyangiales > Sandaracinaceae. The sequence continues at coordinate 87,394 of JBGCFC010000081.1, read as the reverse complement.
CCACGACCCGGCCCTCGTCGAGCACCACGATGCGGTCCGCCATCGGCACGCTACTGAAGCGATGCGTGATGAGAATGGCCGTCGCGCCCTGCTCGAGCTCCGCGAATCGCTCGAAGATCTCGTGCTCCCCCTGTGCGTCCAACGCCGCCGTTGGCTCGTCGAGAATCAGCACCCGGCTCCGGCGCATGAACGCGCGGGCCAACGCCAACCGCTGCCATTGACCGACGCTGAGCTCTTCGCCGCCGAACCAGCGACCCAGCATCGTCTCATCGCCCTCCGGCAGCTTCTCGATCACGGCGCTCGCCCCCGCTCGGTCGGTCGCCGCCCTGACCCGCTCGCGGTCCTCGATGTCCGGCAGCCAGCCGAGCCCCACGTTGTCGCCGACCGTGAAGTGGTAGTGCACGAAGTCCTGGAACAAGACCCCGACCTTGGCGCGCAGCTCCCCGCGATCCATCTCGCGGATGTCTTGCCCGTCCATCCGGATGGTGCCCGCGGTCGGGGCGTAGAGCCCGACGAGCAGCTTGATGAGGGACGTCTTGCCGGCGCCGTTCGGGCCGACCAGCGCGATCGTCTCGCCCGGCGCGATCTCGAGATCGATCCCCTCGAGGGCTTTTCGCTCCGAGCCCGGATACTGAAAGCCCACCCCCTCGAAGGTGATGGAAGGGCCCATGTCTCCCGGCGCGAGCGCGACATCCGCCGGCCCCTTCTCAGCGCGGTCGTCCGAGGGGAGCGCCAGCAGCTCGAACAGATTCGCGATGTAGAGATTGTCTTCGTAAGCGCGCGCGAGGCTGATCATCGCCGTCTGGAAGTCGCGCTGCGCCTGTCGAAACACCGTCAAATAGAGCGTCATCGAACCGAGCGTGATCGCGCCGATCGCCGTCTCACGTACGATCAGCACGTAGATCCCGTAGAACACCCCAACGCTCAGCACCCCAAAGAACGTCACCGCACCCGCGCGTCGGGCGCCGAACGCGCGGTCCTCTTCGTAGAAGCGCTCGTGCAGGTCACGGTGTTTGCCGAGCAGCCACGGGCCGAGCGCAAAGAGCTTGATCTCCTTCGCGTGGTAGTTGCTCGTGAGCAGTTGCTGGAGGTAGTAGGCGAGTCGCTCGTCCTGCGTGCGGTTGACCCGGATCTGATACTGCTCGCCCGCGTACCGGATGTCCGCGAGGAACGGCAGGCTGGCCAGGATGAGCGCCGCGACGGCCCAGGGGCTGAACGAGAGCAGCAAAACGGCGTAGCCCGAGATCGTAAGCGCGCTCCGCCCGAGCGCCAGGCCCTGCGTGATCATCTCGAGCGGCCGCCAGCTCGACTCCTTGCGCGCTCGCTCGATGACGTCGAGCAGCTCGGGGTCTTCGAAGTGCTTGATCGAGAGATCGAGCGTCTTCTCGAAGATCAAGACGTCCACGTGCAGCGCGAGGCGCGTGCGCAGCATCTGGCTGACGAACCCGATGTACTGACCCGACGTGTGGGCCACCAGGATGAGCCCCAGCTCCACCGCGACCCAGGTCAGCGCGGGCCCCGTCGGATGTCCCGAGGTCTCGATGGCCGCGACCACGGCGTCGACGATCTCCTTGCCCACCCACGCGATCGCGACGGGCAGGAGCGCGTTCAGGATCGACGCGGCGATGTAGCGGCCCGTGAGCCCGGGCTCGACCCGGAACGCGATCCCAACGGCGCGCCGAACGTTGCCGACGAGCATATGCGCCTGCCGCAGCGGGTTCTGCGGCGGCGTCTCGTCAGGCTCGGACGGCGAGGGCACGCTTGCCGGAGTAGCACCATGCGGGCCTTGGGACCCGAAGGCGAGATCAGATCCGAAACCCATCAGGTCCCGCGCCGAGCTGCCCGGCGTCGTTTGCGCCCCAGCACGCGACCCGTCCGTCCCGCTGTCAGCTTACACATCCGAGAAAAACGATTCTTGGACTGGCCGAAATGACCAGAAGTGCGTAATTGGTCATTACGACCAATGGAGGTCACTGTGTCGCTGCGTTCGATCGCCCTCGTTCTCTGTCTGCTGCTCGTGCCTTCGTTCACGTACGCACAGGACGGCCCAGCGCCCGCGGGTCCGGTGCAGCAGATGGCCCCGTTCGACCTGAGCACGCTCAGCCGACGGCTCGATGACCTCTACACCTCGGGCGCCTCCATCGCGCGGGTGGAGCTGACCGTGGTGACGCCTCGCCAGAACCGAACGCTGCGTATGCGCATGTGGAGCCGCGGCGAGGAGCGGGCGCTCATCGTCATCGAGTCTCCGTCCCGGGAGTCGGGCACGGCCACGCTGCGACGCGACCGGAACCTCTGGAATTACCTGCCGCGCATCTCACGCACGATACGCGTGCCTCCCTCGATGATGCTCTCGAGCTGGATGGGGTCGGACGTGACCAACGACGACCTGACCCGGTCGAGTTCGTTCGAAGAGGACTTCGTGGGTACGATCGTCGGCCGCTCAGAGTCGCCCTCGGGATGGTTGATCCGCTACGACGCGCGCGACGGGGTGGTGGGGCTCTGGCGCCGCGTTGAGTACGTCGTCAACGATGCCGGCACCCTTCCGCTCGAGTCTCGCTTCTACGACCGCCGCATGCGCCTGGCCCGCACGATTCGGTTCAGCGACGTGCGCGAGATGGATGGCCGGCCGGTGCCGACGCGCATGACCATCGAGCCGCACGACCGCGAGGGGCACCGTACGGAGATGCGCTACCTGAGTATCGACTTCGACGCCAACGTGCCGGAGAGCACCTTCTCGCTCACCGCCCTCGAGCGGCGTCGGTAGCCCACCATGGCCAGCACGCTCCGCATCGCGTGGCGGAACCTCGGGCGCAATCGCCGGAGGACCGTGCTCGCGCTCGCCGCCATCGCCATCGCGCAGACCGCGGTGCTCGCGATGGACGGGCTCATGAACGGCTTCGCCGAGTCCACGCTCAACGCGCTCACTGGCCCGATGACCGGGCACGCGCAGGTGCACGACCCGCTCTGGCGAGAAGAGCAAGCGCCCGACTTGGTGGTCGATGACCTCGACGCGCGCCTGACGGACATCCGCGGTGTGGACGGGGTCGCCGAGGCGTTCGGCCGCATCTACGCCCCCGCGCTCGTCGCTCGCGAGGTCGACGGGCATCCCGTGATGGTGGTCGGCGTGGACATCGCGCGCGAAGCGGGGACCGGTCTGCTCCAAGGTCTGCCCGCCGAAGCTCAACCCGAGGGGCGAAACGTGCTGCTCGGCGCGTCCCTCGCGCGGGAGATGGACGTGCAGATCGGCGATGAGCTGGCGCTGCTCGGGCAGGCCGCCGACGGCTCGATGGCCAACGACCTCATCACGGTCGCCGGGTTTCTCGAGACGCCCGTCGAGCTGGTGAACCGCTCCGGGATCGTCATGCCGCTCGCCGCCGCGCAAGACACCTTCGCCATGCCCGACCAGGCCCACGAGATCACCATCATGGGGGCGGGCCATCCCGACGAGGCCCCCGCGATGGCCGCCGCGGTGGGCCGGCTCGATTCGATGCAGGGGCTCGAGACACTGCCCTGGCGAGAGCTGTCACCCGAGCTCGCGCAGATGCTCGAGATCACCGACATCTATGGGTTGGTCGTCCTGTTCATCGTCTTCCTCGCCGCCGCCGCCGGCGTTGCCAACACGATGCTGATGGCGACCTACGAGCGCCGTCGCGAGCTGGGGATGCTGCTCGCGCTGGGCGCCACTCCACGGAGGCTGATCGGGATGATCCTGCTGGAGGCCGTCGGCATCGGGCTGCTGGGCGTGATCCTCGGCTCGATCCTCGGCGCGGCGTTTGTGGCCTACCAGGGGCACGTCGGCATCGACATGACGCAGCTCGGCGGTCAGGAGGGCACCGAGATGGCGGTCTACGGGCTCGAGTTCGCCGGCTCGCTGCACCCGTATCTGTCCCCCGCCGACGTCATCCCAGGCTTCATCGGGGTGGTGGTCGTCTCGGTCTTGTCCGCGCTCTGGCCCGCGTTCACGACGGCGCGGCTCGAGCCGGTGGAGGCGATGCGAGGATGAGTCTTCTGTCGGTCAGCTCGCGCTACGCGCTCCGCAGCCTCCGGCGCAACGCCCGAAGGACGGCCCTGTCCGTCTTCGGCGTGGCGTTCGGGGTCGGCATCGGCCTGTTTGCGCTCGCGTTTGTACGCGGAGAAGAGACGCTCTCGCTCGACTCGGCGGCGGGCGGCGGCATCGGTCACCTGCGCTTCACACCCGAGGGCTGGAACGAGAGCCGCGACGCGGACCTGCGCTTGCCGGACTGGGAGTCGCTATTGCAGCGCGTGCGCGCGGCGGACGGCGTCGAGGTGGCCACCCCGCGCGCTTCGGTCGGCGGGCTGTTGGGGCTCGGCACGCGCAGCTCCCACGTGATGCTCACCGGCGTCGAGCCCGAGAGCGAGTTCCGCGCGCTCCGATACCTCCGCGGCATCGAAGAAGGGCGCTACCTCGAGGCTGGAGAGGAGGGCGCCATCGTCGTGGGCCGCGCGATCGCGGACCGCCTCGGCGCCGAGCTGGACGACGAGCTGGTGGTCACCTCGGTGGACGACGAAGGGGAGATGCAGAGCCGGTTGCTCGTCGTCGTCGGCATCGTGTCGACGGGCAGCCGCCCCATCGACCAGACCATCGCGCACGTCGTCCTGTCGGAAGTCGAGGTCTTGAGTGGCCGGGCCGGCGCGGCCGAGATCACCCTCCTCGGCGACGACCCGAACGGCATCGAGGCGCTCCAGGAGGCGCTGTCCCCGCTGACGCCCGAAGGGGCCGAGTTGCTGAGCTGGCTCGACGTCTCGCCCGAGCTGCGAAACAACCTCGAGGGCGACGACGCGTTCATGGACATGGCCATCTTCATCATCTTGTTGGTGGTGCTGATGGGTGTCGCGAGCGCGCAGCTCACCGGGGTGCTCGAGCGCCGCAAGGAGTTCGCGGTGCTCGCCGCCGTCGGCATGCGCGGGCTCTCGCTCGTCCGGGTCGTCTTGGTGGAGGGCATCGCGCTCGGGGTCGGCAGCGCGGCGCTCGCGCTTCTCTGGATTTCGCCCCTGCTCTACAAGGCGTCGACGGACGGCATCGACCTCGGCGCGGCCTACGACATGGAGGGCGGCTGGGCGCTCGGCGGCATCCTGATGGAGCCGATCATCCACCCGGAGTTTGGTCTCTGGGTGGTGCCGACCGCGCTGTTCTTGTCCCTCACCGCCACGGTCGTGGCGTCCCTCTATCCCGCTTGGTTCGCCGCCCGGACGAACCCGGCCTCTGCCCTGCGAGTCGACCGATGAGTGAGACCCCCATTCCCGCCATCGCCAAGAACGTCGAGAAGGTCTTCAAGACCGGCAAGCTCGAGGTGCACGCGCTCCGGGGCATCGACCTCGAGGTGCACGCGGGGGATTTCCTCGCGCTCGTCGGGCCGAGCGGCAGCGGCAAGACCACGCTGCTCAACCTGATCGGCGCGCTCGACCGGCCGACCTCGGGCGAGCTCACCGTGCTGGGTCACTCGCTCGGGACGATGAAGAAGTCCGAGCGCGCGAAGCTGCGGCTGAACGAGATCGGCTTCGTGTTTCAGGCCTACAACCTCGTGCCTGTGCTGACCGCGGCCGAGAACGTCGAGTTCGTGCTGGAGCTGCAAGGGGTCGGCGCACAGAAGCGGCGGGCGCGTGCGATGGAGGTGCTCGAGCAGCTCGGGCTCGCGGACCTCGCGGACCGCCGCCCCAACGAGCTCAGCGGTGGCCAGCAGCAGCGGGTCGCGGTGGCGCGTGCGGTGGCGGCGCGGCCGAAGCTCGTGCTCGCGGACGAGCCCACGGCGAACCTCGACACCGAGAACGCCGAGCAGCTCATGGGCATGATGCGGCGCCTCCATGAAGAGCACGAGACGACCTTCCTCTTCAGCACGCACGATCCCCGCGTCGTGGCGCACGCGTCCCGCGTGGTGACCTTGGTCGACGGCCGGGTGGCCGAAGACGAGCACCGCGAACAGGGTGCTGCATGAGCGAACACACGCCCAAAGGCCCCCTGACCCGCGAGCGCATCGACCAGATCTACCGCGACCTCATGGGGGATGAGGCCGAAGACCCGGTCCGCTGGCGCAAGCGCATGCGCATCCTGCGTGCGGCGACGGAGCTGTTCCTCCAGTTCGGCTACCGCAAGACCAGCGTCGACGACATCGCGCGCAAGGCCGAAGTCGCCAAGGGCACGGTCTATCTCTACTTCCCGAACAAGAGCGCCATTCTCATCCAGGCGGTGGCGCTCGAGAAGCGAGCGATGTTCGACCAGCTCGCGCCGATCTTCGACGGGACCATGCCCTCGAAGAACCACCTCCGGTTCTTCCTCAAGACGTGCCTGGAGGCGACCGAGCACCTGCCGCTCGTGGCCAAGCTCCTCCGGGACGACAAGGAGATGATGGCCGCGCTCGAGGACGCCGACCCGGAGATGATGGCCCAGAACATGGCCATGGGGGAGGAGTGGATCACCTCGATGATCGAAGCCGCGGCGCCCAACGTGTTCAGCGACGCGGAGAAGTCGGCCCGCGCGCACGTGTTGATCGGCGCGCGCTACTTCATGACGCTGATGACCCACCGCCACCTGCTGGGCGCCGGGCGCTCCGCGCTCGAGGTCGCGAGCACGCTCGTCGACATGGTGATGTTCGGCACCGTGCGCCCGCCTCCCGACGAAGAGGACCCCGAACCGTGAGACGCGCTCTCCTCGCGCTCGTGATGGCGATGCTCTTTGCGGTCCCCTCGACCGCCTCGGCGCGCGATCTGTTCGAGAGCGAGGACGGCGAGTTCCGGCTCGTCTTGCGCAGCGCCCTCAAAGGCAGCTGGCTGCTCACGTTCCCCCAGGACGACCCGCTGCTGGACGAAGAGACCGGCGGCGCGGGCCTCTTTCGGCTGCGCTTCGATCTCTCGGCGCGCCTGAGCGAATACCTCAGCGCCAACGTCGCCTACGAGCACCGTGCGCTCGCCTCCACCGGGGCCTCGGGCGCCGCGCTCTTACCGCCCAACGTGCCCGCGCCGTTTCGTCTCGCGCCCGTCGAAGACTTCATCGTCGACGACCCGGCGTACCGGCATTTGCACGAGCTCGACCGCGCCTATGTCTCGCTCCACCTGCCGTTCCTCGAGCTGACCGCCGGCCGCCAGGCCATCGGACTCGGGCGCGGCGTCCTGTTCAGCGCGGTCGACATCTTCGCGCCGTTTTCGCCGACCGAAGTCGACCGTGAATGGCGCCGCGGCGTCGACGCCATCCACGCCGAGCTCCGCATCCCCGACGTCAGCCAGCTCTCCGCCGACTTCATCGTCGCGTTTGGCAACGTCAACGATGGAGACCTCGACAGCTTCGCGATGCTCGGCCGCGTACGCGCGGTGCTCGGCGACATCGACGGCTCCGTGATGCTCGGCCAGCGCGGCGACGACACAATGGTCGCGGGCGTGTTGAGCGCGACCGTCGGCGACGCCGAAGTGCACGGCGAGCTGGCGATGTTCGGCACCGACGGCGCCGGCGTCGACGGCGGCTTCTTCGGCACCCGCGGGGTGGTCGCGAAAGGCTTGCTCGGCGGCAGCTACCAGCTCGACATCCACCGCGGTATTCGCCTCGTGCTCGAGTACCACTACAGCGGTTTCGGCGTGGACAACGTCGGCGACGACCCGAGCATCCTGTTCGACGACGCCTTCCAAGCCCGCTTCGCCCGCGGCGACAGCCAGCTCCTGGGACGGCACGCGCTCGCGCTGGTCGTGTCAGCCGAGCTCGTCGACGAAGTTAGCGCCGCCGTCAGCTACCTCCAGAGCCCCGTCGACGGCTCCGGCCTCGTCGCCCCGACAGTCACCTGGGTGGCGTCCGACATGTTCACCCTCGTGGTCAGCGGCTTCCTCCCGTGGGGCGGCGCGACCGAGGGCGGCGTCCCACAGAGCGAGTACGGGAGCAGCCCGTTCACGCTGTTCGTGCAGGCGCGGCTGTACGATTGAGCGGGGAGACGCCGTTTGGTGGCCTGGGCAGCGGGGCTCTCGTCCGCGGTCCTCTCTGTCCCGTCGGCGGTCGTGCCCGAGGAGCGCAACTACCTCGTGAACCCGGTGCACCCCGACTTCGGAAGGATCGTCACCGCGCCGCCCGTGCCCGTGACGTACGACCCGCGGCTGTTCACGTAGAGAGTCGCCTCCCGGGCATCGTCCGACCAGAGCGTCTCGAGCCGCGGTCTCACGTCACGACGATCGCCTTGTGTCAGACCGCCCGTCCCAGTTCGGCAGCCGATCAGAGTGACCACAGGTCGGGCAGAGGAGAGTCGCGTTGTCGTCTCCGTCGGACCACTTCTGAACGTGGTCACCAAACTCCCGTCCGGCTCGAATTCGAGGCCACAACGACGGCACTTGAGCTCGATGCCACCCTGCCCCGCGTGAAACACACTCCTCTCGGTCGCGACTACCAGACCGTTGTGCACAAGTTCGCGTGTGTTTCCGAAGCCCGCCTCCGTGTGTTCGTGAGCGCACGGTCCAGGTGAATACGCCGCGGCGAGCCCATCCGGGCGCTCCGCGAGGATGACTCCGCGCGCCACGAGGTTATCGACGAGCGCCTCAGCCAGCTCGGAACTCGCGTCGGCGGTTACGTCGGGAACGCCACCACCTGGAAATGTGTGCCCACGCAGGTAGGCTCGTCCGGCTCCCGCAGCGCCGCAAGGGTCAGGCGCTCTGAGGCGCGGGCGCTCCGGTCGACTGCGCGGCTTTCGACAGCTGGACGGCGGCCCCGACGAGGCACCCGCCGTGAACGAGCGTATGAGCGAGGTCAGCCAAGCTCAGGACCATCACGACCGCGTCCCGAACGTCCGAGTCGAACGGGACGACGCGACCGATGACGCTGCAACACCCGAGCATCAACCCGAGCGCGCCGACGGCGATCAGCAGGTAGCCCGCGAGGGGCTGTGCCTTTCGGGCGAGGGTGGCCCCGACGCTGAGGTATCCGAGCGAGAGGGCGAGGCTGACCGCGAGCGCGAGCCAAGCGGCGGCTGTGTGAAGCATCATCACGAGACACCCCCCGCGGCGAGTGCCTGCTGGGCGACGACGTGACGGGCGAGCACGACGAAGCTGGCGATGAGCAGGGCGCCGGCGATCGTCTGGACGGCCGTCGCGAGCAGCAGCGCAAAGGCGCCGCCCGTGAGGTAGAGGTCCACGTCGACGTGGTACCAAACCTGGGGAAGCGTGTTGCAGCAGCTGGCGAGCAGGTGGGCGACGCCTCCGGTGGTGAAGAGCGTGCCTGCTGTGGGGTGCGCCTTCCGAACGACCACGGCCCCGATCAAGATGAACAGGAGCGCAACCATCCAGTGCGCGCACGCATCGAGCCCGACCAGCGCTTCCACGCCGCTCATGTCGTCTTCCATCGCGCCCACTCTGAGCGCGCTGGCGTCGCCGTCAACCTGGGTGTCATCTGCGGCGCAAACCTACGCTGTCCGTCGACAGCACGCCTTGTGGGAGGCGCATCCGAAGTGGTTCGAAACCAACCCGAGGTGGGGCGCGGTTCGACAAATCACGGCGCCTTCCGTAAGGGGGTCTGCGATGCGTGGTTCTCGTGGCGCGGACGTGAGCCCGAGGGGCGGGGCGGTCCTGACGGCTTGTTGTGCCATCGCGGCGGCGCTGGTCGCGTTCTTCACCGCCCCGCCGCCTGCGCTGGCGCAAGATGGCGGGTTGACGCTGCTGCTGATCGCGAGCCGTGCTGAAGAGCCCACGAGTGCTCGATGCCTTCGAGCCATCTGGGGGGCGTGTGCCCGCGGGTACGCAACGCTACGCTTTGCCGACATGCGGATCTCGAATCGAGGGGGCTTGGTGCTGACGGCGGCGATCACGGCGTTCGTCGCCGGGTGCAGTTCAGGGCAGCGCGACGCCGACAACCTCTGCCGGGTGGCGACCGAGGTCCGGCAGCGCGGCCTGTCTCCCGAGATGGAGGCGGTGGAGATCTCACGCGGCGTGGAGGCGCTCGATCTGACGCGCGCCACCCAAAACGCGTACGAGGCCATGGCGACTGCCGCCTGCGAAGACAAGTACCGGTTTCTTCAGGAAGCGCTCGCAGAACAAGGCGTCGCCGACTGGGACTGCCCCGCGTGGCGGTTTGAGTGCAGCGCCCATTGAGGCTTGCACCGTGCTCGGTCCACCCGGGCTATGCAGGATATGCGCTGCTACTGGGAGCTCTCGGTCTTGCCTGCGGGACGTCGGAGACGGCCCCACCCCACGATGAATCTCTTGCCGCGCAGCACGTCGAGGTCGCTGCCGGAGAAGACGAGGGCGAGCGCGCGCGTCCCGCGGAGAGAATTCCATTGGCGGGCGGCCGTCTTCTTCTCGTCGCCCCCGGGCTCTCTGTCCGATTCGATCCTGTGGTCCCGCCCGATGCCGATGCACGACACATCTATCGCCTGCAGCTGGAGTTGGAACATGTTGGCATTCGCCACGCACTCGAGTTGAGGTCAGAGGACTCGCTGGAGCCCGTCACCCTGCCACTGCGCAGGCGTCCCGTGATGATCCCCGAGAACGCGGTGGATCTCCCGTCGGGACCCGGTCTCCGTGTCGTCTTGGCCAACCGGACCTCGACTTCAGCGGACCTGCTCGTACTCGAAGACGGCCGCACCGTGGTTCGAGTCTCGGTGGGCACGCCGGCGGGCCTCCTCGACGCGGAGCGGGAGGAGGTCCTTCACTTGCTCGCTTCAAGTCTCGTGTCGGGAGAGCCGGCTCGGACCACGACCGAGTGGCGAGTGGCAACCGGGAACCTGGCGTTCCAGGTCTCGCTGCCGGAGGGCTACGCCGTATGGCATGACGAGGACCCCCTCGACGGGTTCCGCTGGGAGGTCGCGAGCCGGACGGTGCAGTCGCCCGCGTCGATTCGATTCGAAGAGTCCCTTCCTGCAGCGGTTCGTCATCGCGGCCCGCAGCGCACCGTCACGGTCGCGAGGGAGCCGCGTTCCATGGTGGTCGAGCCGCATGCTTGGAGCGTGAACCTAGGGTGCGCCTGTGGCCACGCATGCTGGGCTGAGATCGACGGCGACGAGCAAGAGCGCGAGCGGCTTCTGGAGGCGCTGGCGGGCGCCACGCGCACGGAGCGGCCATGCGACTGAGCGCCGCGCGAACGCGTGCGAAACGCTGCGTTCGGTGACGCCTGCCAGGTCCGTTCCTGAGGAGCAGAAACATCACTACTGGGACCGGGAGGACCGGAAGCAATCCGAAGCTTGCGCGTAGGACGCCGTCCGCCGTGAGGGCTTTCGTGACCTCACCGCTCCGCTGCGGCGGACGAGCGCATGCGAGTGGCCAGGGATCTCCGAGCGCCATCGCTTGGATCCCGCGAGCCGCTACACCGGCCGCATGGATCTCCACGAACTCACGCTCGACGTCTCATTCCGCTCCGCCCGAGAATGACCGAAGGCGGGTTCTCAGAGGGAGTACACCGCCTCCTCCCCGTGCGCTTCGACCAAGCCGTCGACGTACTCGATGAGGTGCTGGCGCCGGGTCTCCAGGTTGCGGAGGTGGAGGTCCTCGAGGATCGGGCCGTTCTCGTCGGCGTTGATGCGCTCGCCGTAGGCTTCGACGTCCAGCGCGCGGATGGCGTCGATGGTGCTCCGACGGAAGCGCTGCACCTCGTGGAGGCGCCGGTCCATCATGGAGTTGCGGGCGCGGCGGAGCGTGAAGGACGCGGCGTTGTCGAGGTACATGACGGGGCCGCCGGCGCCGACCGTGCGGATGTTGGTGTTGTTGCCGCCCCAGCGGTCGAGGTTGTTGGTCAGGTAGTCGAACACGATGAGGTCGGAGATCTGCCCGGGGCGCTCTTCGATGTCCGGGGTGGGCGCGGCGGGCATTGGGGTGAGGGTGCGGTCGGCCACGGCCACGCGGTACGCGCCCGGACGCTGGAAGGGGGTGACGCGCGCGGGCACGCCCTCGACGCGGAGCCAGCGCTGCCAGCCGTCGGGGAGCGAGACCGGGACGAGGCGCTCCGGAACCCACCAGATCATCGCGCCGGTCAGGGTCTCGTCTTCGCCCACGTGCAGCTCGCCGACCCGGCCGTCGCCGGTCGCCGCAGCCTCAATGGTGGACCAGTCGATCTCCCGGCTGACGACAGGGGCGACCCGGCCCAAGCCGAGCTCGCGGTCGAGGTGGTAGGCGGCGATCTCGGCGTTCCAGCTCATGCCGTTGAACGCCTGGTCGGGCTTGAAATAGCCGCGGCTGCCGTCCTCGAAGGTGACGCGAAACCCGAGGCTGCGTCCGCCGCGTCCGCGTTCGACCTCGGTGATGTCCATGGACGAGAGCCCGCGGCGGATGGGCGCGTCGGCGTGATCGAAGAACGCGGTGGCGCGCTCCGGCGATTCGGGTGCCGCGGGCGGCCCGACCACCTCGGCTTCCTCCAAGGCCGCTTCCGTCTCCAACTCTACGGGCTCCACTTCTGCGGTCTCCACTTCTGCGGTCTCCACCGCCGCGGTCTCCGGCGCCGGGACGGCCAAGCCGAGCGCCGCCAGCTGGGGCGCGTCCTCCACGGCTTCGGTGGTCTCGTACGCGAGCGGCGCCTGGGCGGCGGGCTCGGTGACGCTGGCCTCGCGGGCCTCGATGCCCGGGGCGCCGCACGCCGACAGCAACATCAGCGCGCTCAGCGGGCCGGCCCACCACGACCGTGTCCGCGTTGCCGCGGCGCTGTGCCGGTTCTGACTCATCGAAGCGCGCTTTTCCGTGGTTCCCGTCATGTTCCGACTCCAATCGCAAGCGGCGGGCCAACCCGCTGACGCCCGCGCAACGGAGGCGAAACCGCAGCGCGTCGCGTCGCTCCCCGAGAGCTGGATCGGGCGTTGCAGTGCCGGTCCCCCGTGCACCGCCTACTCGCCTTCGCCCTCCTGATGCTGCCGCTCGCCGCCCACGCCCAGGAGATCCACCGCCGCCCCGGCACCGCCGTCGACTCCTGGTCGGAGCCGCATCCGGGCGTGCGCTACCTGCACCGCACCGTGGCCGACCCGCCGCTGTCCGTGCACGCCCTGGTCGTCGACCTCTCGGTCGAAGGGGTGGAGCTGGTCACCACGTCGGAGGACGAGCGCTGGAATTCGATCTCCGGGTTTGCGCACGAGCGGGGCGCGGTGGCCGCCATCAACGGCGGGTTCTGGGGCATGTGGCAGCGCCCAGAGGGGCTCGCGGTGGGGGAGAGTGAGGTCTGGAGCACGGCCGAGCCGAGCGAGGACTTCGGTCACGTCGCCGTGCTGCGCGACGGGCGCGCGCGGGTGTATGCGGCAGGCGAGGGCGAGGACACGCGCACCATGCGCCGCACCGCGGGCGCGGTCAGCGGTCGGCCGGTGTTGGTCACGGGCGGCGAGGTGGAGACGGAGGCGCTCGACCTGTTTCCCACCGCGAACCTCAAGCAGCCGCGCACTGCGGTGGGCGTCTCACGCGACGGTGAGACGGTGATCCTCGCGGTGGCGGACGGGCGACAGGGCCACAGCCGGGGCATGACGCTCTATCAGTTGGCCCGCTTGATGACGGAGCTCGGCGCACACCGGGCCATCAACCTGGACGGCGGCGGCTCGAGCGCGATGTACGTCGAGCGCGCAGGGGGCCTCGTGAGTTCACCAGCGCGCGGCCGCTGGGCGCGGGTGCTGGGCGACCCCGAGGAGCACGACCGGACGCGAACGCACCGCGGCGAGCAGGAGGTCTACGTGCGCGGCGTCGAGCGGGAAGTGATGAACCACATCGCGATCCTCGCCCCCACGCGCGATGTCGCGGTCGCCTCGGAGAACGCGGTCCTGCTCGATGGCCTCGGCCACCTCGTGGCCCAGAGCCGACGTCCGCCTCCGCCGATCGCGCAGCCGCTCAAGATCGGGGCGCTGCGCGAACTGCTCTATCCCGTGCTGCTCGGCGGTGTGCCGGTCGTCTTCTTCCTGCTGCTGCTCATCGGGCTTCGCCGCATGCTGCGACGTGTGCAGACTGTGATGCGCAGCGGCGCGCGCGCGTGAATCCGACGCCGCTGGAGAAACCGCCGCGACACCAGGCTTCGCCCCGTGCGTGGGTCTACTCTCTCCATCCTGGAGAAGACCGTGCGCATTCGCCCCAGACTGTTCCCTCTCGCATTCGCGCTGTTGACGGCATGCGGCGGGTCATCCCCTCCTCCCGCGGCCCCACCCGCGGAACCCGCGTCGTCGCCCCCGGCGGCGGAGCCCGAGACGGCGGAGCCCGAGGCAGTAGACCCCGATGAGCCCGAGGCCCGGGAAACCCCGGCCCCGGAACCCGAGGCGGTCGGGTCGGAGGTCGCCGCGGCGAGTGAATATGTCGCCTGCGGATGCGGATGTTGCGGCGGCGGAGTGCCTGGAGACGCCCCGGCGCGGGAGCCGGTCTGCGTCGGCAGCGAGCGTGAGCTCGCGGTGATCCGCGCACGCGACCGGGCCAGCTCCCGCGAGCCGATGTGCGCGGCCGCAGGATGCTCGATGGGCACGCTCTACCGCGTCTGTGAGTGAGGCCGTTCGAAGTCGCGAGCACCGAGCGCGAACGAGCTCTCAAGGACTGTCGAAACAATCGGAGACGGGGAGCTCGAGGGGCTTGCCCCTCGTCCGTGGCGCGCAAGCGACACCAGCAAAGGGAAACTGAGCTTTCGTTCGCGCCGCGAACGAAAGCTCAGTTCGAGCTGAGCAGCCCCGCGAGGTCCTTCGGGGACAGCTCGTAGACCTCGCGGCAGTAGTCGCACGTGATGTGCAGCGGCTCGTTGCTGCTCATGAGGTCTTCGATGTCCGCCTTCGGCAGCGTCGCCAGGCTGTTGAGGACGCGCACGGAGCTGCACTGGCAGCCGAACCCGAGCGTCACGTCCTGGGTCTGGGCGAACGGCATCCCGTAGAGGATCTCGCTGAGCAGCGCCTCGGGGCTGGCCTCGAGCTGATCGAGCACCGCCTCACGCTCGGAGAAGTCGGCGTCGAGCCGCGCGGCCATGATCTCCAGCGGGTCGCGGCTCACTTCGGGCAGGAGCTGCACCATGTATCCGCCGGCCGCCCGCACCCGATCGCCGTCGAAGCTGCACGCGACCATCGCCACGCCTTCGATCTGCTCGGAGGCCTGAAAGTAGTTCATCAGGGCACCGCTGACGCCGGTCTCGGGCACCTCGACGACTCCGCGCGCCACCTGCCCATTGTAGAGCGAGCGCATCATCTGGAGCAGCGCGCCCTTGCCGAGGTTCACGGTCTCGAGGCCGTCAGGTCGCTGCATCAGGCCGCGCGCAGTGCCGTCGGGGTGGCTGTCGCCGACGATCGTGCCCTTGCCGCCCGCGCCGCGAACGATGCCCTGCACCCGGTAGTCGGGCGCCATCGTGAGTCGGACCAACACCGTGCCGCTGACGACGTCGGCGAGGTTGCGGGCGTTCTCGCCTTCGATCTGTTGGCCCTCGACCGTCGCTCGCGCCGTCTCGGTCGTGCGCGCGACGATCACCCGGAACGCGCCGTCCTCCGTCACTCCGGTGACCGCGCGGTCGCTCGTGCCCTCTGTGCTGGTCATGCTGATTCCTAGCATTGTGCACCGGTTTGCCCACCAGGAGGCCGGCGGGGCAGAATCCGAGGTGTGACGCGTCTACGACTCGGCGACATGTTGGTCAACGCCGGCATGGTGACCCCCTCGCAGGTGGACGAAGCCCTTCGCGAGCAGCAGGCGAGCGGGGGCCGGCTGGGCGAGAACCTCGTACGGCTGGGTTACCTCGACGAGTCGCAGATGACGCAAGTGCTGTCGAATCAGCTCTCGCTCCCCTGGGTGAACCTTCACCACATCGAGTTCTCCCGCGATCTGCTGCACCACGTGCCCGCCGACATCGCGGTCAAGCACCTGCTCGTGCCCATCTACGTGCGTCACGTGCCGCGCGAAGGCCGCACGCTCTACGTCGCGATGGTCGACCCCACGGACGCAGCGGGTCTGCAGTCGGCGGCGGACGCGAGCGGTCTACCCGTCAAGCCCATGGTGGCGTCCCCGTCGGACGTCCGGAGCGCGGTGCGGGTCTACTATCTGGAGCACGTCGACGCGGACCTCGTCTCGACGCTGGCGCCCGAACCCGAGCCCCCGGAGCCTCGGGAGCGCCCCGATTCGGACTTGCCGCTGTCGCCGATCTCGATCTTCCCCTCGATGCGGCCGCCCCCGCCGCGCCCGGAGGTCGGCTTCCGCACGTTGACGATGCTGGACGGCAGCACGGTGCGGCTTCCCCTCCCCAGCGAGGCCCCCCCGGCCCACGCGCACGGGCTGACGACAGGCGACCTCATCAAAGCGCTCCGCGCGCGGGCGGAGGGCGGCGACGTCTCGGGGGTGTTGGAAGACGGCGATGTCGAGACCCTGCTCGCCGCGCTCTTGTCGGTCCTGCTCAAGAAGGGGCTCGTCGCCGACTGGGAGTTCCTCGACGCGTGGATGAAACACCGACGTCGCCCGTGACCGCCTTTCTGACGCGACCACTCAGCGTCGACGCGCAGGCGTTCGTCGGACCGGGCCTGCCCGTGCGGGTCTTCGAGGCCGCCCGCCCGCCGTCGTTCGAGGAGCTCGTCCGAGGAGCTGAGGGTGCGCACACGCTTCTCACGCTCGTCAGCGACCCCATCACCGCCGCCGTGCTCGACGCGCTGCCGACCGTGCGGCACGTCGCGCAGGTCGCTGTCGGGTACGACAACGTCGACGTCGAAGCCTGCCGAGCCCGGGGGGTGCTCGTGACGCACACGCCGGGAGTCCTCACCGACGCGACGGCCGACCTCACCTTTGCGCTGCTGCTCGCGGTGGCGCGCCGGGTGCGCGAGGGCGCGGCGCTGTTGCGAGGGGGACACTTCCACGGCTGGGGCCCCACGATGCTGCTCGGCATGGAGCTGCGCGACCGCGTGCTGGGCATCTATGGTTTCGGCCGGATCGGCCAGGCGGTGGCGCGCCGGGCCGCCGGGTTTGGCATGCGGGTGGTGTACTGCTCGCGCTCCGACGGCCCCCCCGAACTCGGCGCGCGGGTGGACTTCGCGACGCTGCTTCGGGCCAGCGACGTCGTCAGTCTGCATGCGCCGGCGACACCCGAGACACGCCACGCGTTCGACGCCGCGGCGCTGTCGGCGATGAAGCCGGGCGCGATCCTGATCAACACCGCGCGCGGCCCCTTGGTCGAGGAAGCCGCGCTCGCCTACGCGCTCCAGGAGGGGCCGCTGTTCGGCGCCGGTCTCGATGTCTACGAGGACGAGCCCGCCGTGCACCCGAGCTTGATTCTGCGGGACGACGTCGTCTTGCTCCCGCACCTCGGCAGCGCCACCGAAGCCGCGCGCCGACGCATGGCCGAGACCGCGCTCACCGACGCGCTCTGCGTCTTCGAGGGGCGCGCGGCGAAGCACGTGGTGCCCGAGCTGCTGGACGACGCGTGACGGACTTCGCGGACCCGACGCGCCCGATCGCAATGTCGTTCCTCAGCGGTCGGGGCCACTACGACACCGTCGTGAAGAAGGTGCAGGAGGCGCGGGTCAGCGTCTGGATCGCCACGGCGAACCTCAAGGGGCTGCTCGTCGAGGAAGCGCGTGTCGGTCGACGGAGAGGCAAGTGGCGCCCGGTCATGGACCGCTTCCGAGAGCTGGCCGATCAAGGTGTCGAGCTCCGCATCCTGCATGCGGGCCACCCCTCGCGCGCGTTCCGCGCCGACTTCGACAGCCATCCCGTGCTCGTGAAAGGCGGCCTCGTGCTCAAGCAGTGTCCCCGGCTGCACTTCAAGACGGTCATCGTCGACGGACGTGGTCTGTACCTGGGCTCGGCCAACTGGACGGGCGCGGGGCTCGGAGGAAAGAGCGCTTCGCGTCGCAACTTCGAGCTCGGCTTCTGGAGCGAGGACGAAGGCCTGCTCGACCGCGTCCAGGGGCTCTACGAGCACCTCTGGCAGGGCGGCGAGTGCGGAGGCTGCGGGCGGCGAGACACCTGTGGAGCGCCGCTGGATCTGTGAACGTCCGACCCGGAACGGACGGTTCAGCCCGTCGCCCCGAGGCCCGATGCGATGGCGTTCACCGTCAGCAACAACTCTGGCAATGCGTCGTCGTTCGGGGCGGCGCGCCATGCGCGAAGCAGCCCGATCTGCCGCTCGTGAAGGGGTCGCAGCGCCGCATGCCGGCGTGCGAGCGCGGCGTGGATGGCGCTGCGCACCGTAGCCAGCGGGCCCCCGTAGATCGCCTCGAGAGCGAGGCGGGTTCGCTCGTGTTCCGCCATCACCACAGCGAGAACTTCATCGCGCGTCGCCGGGTCGTCCGCGAGCGCGGCGTACCGCTGCATCTCGTCGACGGAGCTCTGCATCCAAGCCGTGGCCGCGTTGCTCACCAAGTAGTGCATGGGAGCCCAGCGCGTCTCCGGTCGCTTCGCCGCGATGACCCTCGCGAAGCGGTCCGGCGCGCGATCTTGGAGCGCGAGCAACGCCGACCCCAGGCCGAACCAACCCGGCAGCGCGAAGCGCGATTGGTTCCAGGCAAACACCCATGGGATCGCACGCAGATCGGAGAGCGTACGTTTCCCGGTGCGCCGGGCCGGCCGTGACCCGATCCGGCTCGCTTCGATCACATCGATGGGCGTGGCCTGTCGGAAGAAGTCGAGGAAGCGGGGGTGCTCGACCAGTGCGCGGTAGCCATCACGACTAGAGGGAGGGCCGCGCGGAGCAGGCTGACGAGCTGTCGCCACGGCTCGCCCGGGTTTCGCCTGCGGATGTCGGCCCCGCGCGCGCCGAGCCGTGACTCCCAGGTACGCAGACGCACGAGCAGCGACTCGGGCGGAGGGCGTCTCGCGTCCGACAGGCTGAGCTTCCGCGCGAGGGTTTCCAGCCGCGCATCGACGAGCGTGAGCGCTTCCCTGCGGAACAGCGCGAGAGTCTCCGCCGTCACGTCTGCCGTGACTCCCGGGTGTCCATCGCGGTCGCCTCCGATCCAGTCGCCGAGTGCCAAGCGGGGCATCGCTTCGGGCTGTTCGAGTTGCGTGACGTCGCGGCCCGCCCGCGCCCAGGCCGCCTGCAGACGCCGGTCCGCCCACGGGACGACGCCGGGGAACACGTCGCGCAAGAAGTGCAGCACGAGACGGCGCTCGTCCGCGATGGTGGGCTTCTCCAGGTAGATCTCCCCCGTCCACCAGAGGCGCTCGAGGCACGCAGCCATGCGCTCCTCGATCGCGGCGCGCTCCGCGTCGGTCCACATGGTGTTCTCGAGCTCGACGAGCAGGCGGTAGAGTCCGCGGTGGTGTTCGAGCACCGTCTCGCGCTTCGCCTCGGTTGGGTGCGCGGTGAGCACGGGCTCGACCCGCACCCGCCGAAGTGCCTCTGCCAGCGCCTCGTCCGAGAGGTTGGCGACCCGCGAGAGCGCCGCGTCCCAGGAGCCCGATTCACCCTCGAGGCCCTCGTCGCCTTCCGCCGCTCTCCGGTGTTGGGCGAGCGCGTTCTCTTCCGCCCTCGCGAGGAGCTGAAGCGAAATCGAAAACGCCTGCACCGCCTGCTCCGCCACCTCGCCGGCGACGCGCGCATCGGCGCGCTCCTCGACGCCAGGGCGCCACTCCTCTTGCCAGGGCAACCCATCCGCGATCGCAGTGGCGCCCACCTCGACGAGCACGCGGTGAAACTGCGACATGAGCCGAGCGAGGTTGGCTTCGATCTGCTCTTCGAGGCGCGCGGTCATGACGTGCACCGACGATGGAGAGGGCTGGCGAGGTCGTAGCGGGGCATGACGGACAGCTACGCCCGGATCATCGTTCGTCCATCCCGAAGCTCGAGTCGAAAGCATCGAAAATCTCGCACCGAGACCGCAGTCCTCCGATGGTGAGACCGGGGACAGGTGTGTCGAACACGTGATCGGAGCGGAGCATCCGGGCGTCGATTCCGCATCACGCGGACTGTTGAACGGCTCGCTGGCTCAGCTCCTCAACAGCGCGTCCAGGCGGCCCACGGCGCGCTCCTGCACCCCCGTCGCGATCCGCGCGTGTTCCTGCTCGGGGAGCAGCCCGTAGGCGCGCACGTCCACGTCATCGTCCAAGCCAGAGGTGCGCTCGGCGGGTGCGGCTTCACGGCACGCATGCACCGCATGGCGCACGTCATCTCCACCCCGCTCGACCGTCCAGCGGAGCACGTCCCAGGCGAGCTCCGCGTGCTGCGCCTCGTCATTGGCGATGGTCGCCTGCATGTTCTGCTGCGCTTCACACGGGGCGAGGCTGGATTCCTGTCGCACGGCGGCGGCCGCCTTGCCCTCGCCCAGACAGCCGTCGACCCAGCTCTCGACCGCCAGACGCCGGAGCGCGTCGAGGCCGTGCGCGGGCGCACGGGTGTGTGGCGTCACCGCCCCGAGGGTCAGCGGCGCGCCCCCGTAGACCATCGAGGCGCGCGCGGTGGCGATGGCGTGTCGCAGCTCGTCGTCGGCCGCGGCACGTGCGCGCTGCACGAGCGCCGCCGGGGCGCCGACGGACGTGAGCTGCTCTGCGAGCTGAAGGAACGCCGGCACGGAGGCCCACTCGCCCCGCGCGCGGTGCGTCCACTCCGCTTCGAGCGCGCGGGCGGTGTCGACGTCCATCTCGCTCGGCGGTGCCCCGAGCGCCTCGCGCTTCACCGAGGGCAGCGCGGCGTGTCCGTCCTCGGCGTGCAGCGGGCGTCCAGGGACGGCCAGTTGGACGGAGATCTCCCGCGGAAGCCAGCTGACGCCGCCGCCCACGGCGCCCTGCCACAGCACGGGGTCCAGCCGTACGAAGCTGCTCGCTGCGTACACCTGGAGCTCCAGCCCGATGGGCATGCTGAACCCTCCGTGGGCGCCCCAACGGTGGCCGAGCGTCACCTCGGCCATGCCCACCACCCAGGCGATCCCCCCGCCCGCCTGGATGCCGGCGTGAAACTGAGGGTCGAGGTTCACGAAGCTGAACCGCGCGACCGCGTTGCCCGCGAACCCGGGGCCGCTGTTCCATCGGTCGTGCACGACCACGCCACCGCGGCCCTCGATTCCCCACAGGGCGCCGCTGCCGGCGCTTCCGTCCGGGCCCCACTGGTAGCCCACGAACACCCCGCCTGCGCCGTAGGGCGTGACGTCGGTCTGGGCCTCGGCGGGGCTCGCGCCTAGCAGCATCGTCGCCGCGCCCGCGGCCGCGAGCGTTCCCGCCGCTCCGCGCGCGAGCGGGTGCTTCAGGATGGGGTCGAACCAGCGGGCGTCGCTCATCGGGGCTCCTCAGCGGCACAAAGAGGCTCAACTCGAGCCTCTCGGGAGCCAACACGCAGGCTGCGTGCCACTCCCGAGCCCATCCATGCCGTTGAGGTGTCCTACCCGCGCTTCGCGCTCAGCCCGATGCGACGCCGGTCGAGGTCCACGCTCAGCACACGCACCGTCAGCCGGTCGCCCACCTTCACGACCTCGTTGGGATCGGCGACGTACCGGTCCGCGAGCTGGCTGATGTGGACGAGCCCGTCCTGGTGCACCCCGACATCCACGAAGGCGCCGAAGTGCGTCACGTTTGTCACCACGCCCTCGAGCGACATCCCCTCGCGGAGGTCGCCGATCTCCTGCACGTCGTCCCGGAACTTCGGCGGCTCGAACCGTTCCCGCGGGTCGCGCCCCGGCTTCTCGAGTTCTCGGAGGATGTCGCGGAGGGTGGCCTCGGTGGCATCCGGGCCCACGTACCGGGCGACGTTCACCTTCGCCACGAGCGCCGGGTCCCCCGCTAGCGCGGGCAGCGTGACGTCGAGGTCCCGCGCGATCCGCTCCACCAAGGGATAGCGCTCCGGATGCACGGCGGAGTCGTCGAGCGCGTGCGCGCCCCCTCGGACCCGCAGAAAGCCCACGCACTGCTCGAACGCCTTCGGCCCAAGCCCTTTCACACGCTTGAGCTCCGCGCGACTCGAGAAGCGCCCCGAAGTATCCCGGTGCGCGACGATCTTCTTGGCCAGCGAGGGGCCGACGCCCGCGACGTGAGACAGCAGCGGGGCGCTCGCCGTGTTCAGCTCGACCCCGACGCGGTTGACGCAGGTCTCGGTGACCTCAGCGAGCTTGGAGGAGAGCTGCTTCTGGTCGACGTCGTGCTGGTACTGCCCCACCCCGATCGCCTTGGGGTCGACCTTCACCAGCTCGGCGAGCGGGTCCTGCAGCCGTCGCGCGATCGAGATCGCCCCGCGCACGGTCAGGTCCAGATCGGGGTGTTCCTCGCGCGCGATGTCCGACGCGCTGTAGACGCTCGCGCCGGCCTCGTTGACGCTGACGACCAGGACCTCGCCGAGCCCCGCCTCTTTCAGCGTGCGCCGCACGAACGACTCGGTGTCCCGTCCGCCGGTGCCGTTCCCGACGGCGACCGCGGCCGGCCGGTGCGTCTTCACGAGCGACACGAGCTCCTGGGCGGCGCCCTCCCGCTTCGGAAAGAGGGTGCGGTTCTCGAGGAACCGTCCCGTTGCGTCCACGGCCGCGCACTTGCACCCCGTGCGGATGCCGGGGTCGATGCCGAGCACCGCGCGGCCGCCGAGCGGCGGCGCCAGGAGCAAGCTCTCGAGGTTCGTCGCGAAGACCTGAACGGCCTCGCGGTGGGCCTTGTCTTCCAGCTCGCCGCGCACCCCGTTTTCGACACTCGGGCCGAGCAAACGTGAGAGGGAGTCCGAGATGGCGAGGTCCAGCTCCCGCCGATAGGGAGAGCGGTCCCGTCGCCCCATCAGCGCCCCGAGGCGCCGCTCCAGGCGCGCGGCGTCGACCTCGATTCGGGCCTTGAGCAGCCCCTCTGTCTCTCCGCGGAGAATGGCCAGAAGGCGGTGAGAAGGGATGCGCGAGACCGGCTCCCGAAAGTCGTAGTAGGCCTCGAACTTGGACCGGGTCTTCGACTTTCCGCGCGCCGCCCGGCACACGACGACGCCGTGGCGCACCATCGCCTCGCGGGTCGTTCGCCGCACCTCGGGTCGCTCCGCGACAGACTCGGCCACGATGTCGCGCGCGCCGGCGAGCGCGGCGTTTACGTCGGGGACGTCTTTGTTCGTGTCCACGAACCGCGCCGCGTCGCGAGTCGGCTCCCCATCCCGGGGCTGCTGAAGGATGCGCGTCGCAAGCGGCGAGAGCCCCCTCTCGCGGGCGAGGGTCGCCCTCGTCCGACGCTTTCGCTTGTATGGGAGGTAGAGGTCTTCGAGCTCGGCCCGCGTCGTCGCGTGTGCGAGGCGCTCGGTCAGCTCCGGCGTGAGCTTGCCCTGCTCGTCGATCGCGGCCCGGATGGTGGACCGCCGCTCCTCGAGCGCGACGCGCTTGCTGTGCGCCTCCTGAATGGCGCGGATCTGCACCTCGTCCAGGTCCCCCGTGCGCTCCTTTCGGTACCGCGCGATGAAGGGCACTGTGGCGCCTTCGGCCAGGAGCGCGATGACGGCGGCGACCGAGCGGGGGTTTAGAGAAAGTGCCTCCGCCACCGGGCCCGCGAGCGCGTTTCGACTCATGGCCCGAACATAGCAGCGGCGCCCGCGCGCCTCGCGCTACTCTTCTTCGGTCTCGGGGATCGGCACCGTCGCGACGCAGAAGCGCTCGACCTCGGTGTCGACAAGCTCGGCGATCGCCTCGCCGCTCTCGGGCGTCGTGGTGATCTCGTCCACGCCGAGGCAGCGGTATCCGTCGTCGAACCGGCAGTCCCCGTCCTGCGTGCAGCGCCGCATGCAGGCGTTGAACGCGAGCCGCGAGGGGTCCGGCCGGAAGCGCACGCAGACCGCGTCATCGGGGCAATTGTCGGCCTCACACGAGAAGATCGTGCAGGCGCCGCCGGGCCGCGTGAGGTCGCAGGTGCGGTCGCCGTTCACCGAGCAGTCGATGGACGAACCGCAGGAGTCTCCGATCGACGGAGCGCAGCCGACTGCGAGAAGCAGCAGCGAGACGGTCAAGAGCGGGATGCGCCAGGTCACGGGCGGCGGAGCATAGCAGCCCGCCATCGGAGCGCTCGTGCTGGTTCGATCGCCTACATCGCGCGGCCATCGATGACCGTGATCGGCAGGCTCAGGACGTCGAGGCCTTCGACGCACCCGAGGTTCACGCGGTATCCGAAGCTCGCGTCTCCGTGATACGGGTAGATGCCGCAGGTCCTGCAAAACAGGTGGTTCACGTCGTGATCCCCCCAACGGTAGTCCGCCATGTCGGTGCCCTCTGGGATGGGATCGAAGTCCTCGGCAGGGATGTACTGCGCGGACATCACGGCGCCCTTGCGCACACACATCGAGCAGTTGCAGCGCCGCGCCTCCGTGAGGGGCTCGGACCGGAACCCGAACCGAAGCGCGCCGCAGTGGCACCGCGCGTCATACTGGCGTTTGTCGGACAAGGCTCACCTCCGGCGGTTGGACGCGGCCAGCGGAAGTCGACTGACGCTTCCGTCTCCCCGTTCGCCGAACTTGCCTCACGCGCCACCCCGGTGCGAGCGTCAGACGGTGTCTTTGGAATCGCCCTCGCCCCGCCGGACGTTCCCGGTGGTGATGCGGATCTTGGTGATTCTGTTCGCCGTGGGGGTCGGGATGCCCGTGCTCGCTTCGGCGCAGGTGGAACTCGACCGCGTCGTGACGCACGTGCGTCGAGACCACGACGTGGAGGCGCTCCGCGCGCTGGATCGGCTCACGCCCGCCGACCGTCGCACTCCGCGGGTCCGCTACTTGGAGGCGCGTTTGCTCGACCGTCAGGGGCGCTTCACCGAGGCCGCGTCGCTGTATCCGACGGACGCCGATTCGCTCCCCCCACCGGTTCAGCGAGATGCGCGACGGCGGGCGGCGGTGGCGTTTGTGCAGTCGGGCGCGTGTGCGCGCGCGTTGCCGCTCCTGGAGGGCGACGACAACCCGCTCTCGCAGGCACGTCGCGCGGAGTGCACGCTGGCCAACGGGGACTTCGCGGACGCGGTCGCCCAGTACCGCGCGGTGGTTCGTCGGGACCATGCGTCCGTGGATTTGTTCGCGGCGCGGTTTGGGCTGGCCGAGGCGCTGACGCGAAGCGGAGACCGCGCTGAAGCCGTCGAGGTCCTCACCGCCCTCATCGTGGAGCGCGCGGAGCACCCGGAGGTCGCGCGTGCCGAGGCGGCTCTGACGGAGCTGCTGGGTCATGCGCCGACGCTCTCGTTCGAGCGCGAGATGGACCGTGTGGACCGGCTCATGGAGGTCCGCCGTTACCGGGACGCGCTCGCGCGCCTCGACGACATCCCGCGTCCCGCACGCGGCCCGGCGCGCGTGCGCTACCTGCACACCCACGGGATGGCGCTGTTTCGCGAGCGGCATCACTACGCCGAGGCGGCCGAGGTCCTCACCGAGAGCGCGGCGCTCCGTGGAGCCCACGCGGGCGAAGACGAGTTCCATGCCGCGCGAGCCATGTCGCGAGACGACCGTGACGCCGAAGCGGTTCGGGCCTACCGCGCGTTCGCGCGCCGAAATCCGCGGCACGCCCGGACGGGGGAGGCGCTCTACCTCGCCGCGTGGCTCGATCTCCGGCTGGGCACGCGTGGCGCCGCCGGGCGCATGGACCGTTTCCTTCGCAGCCGTCACGGCCGGGGCCGGTTCGCGCGCGAGGCGCGCTGGCAGCTCGCGATGGCGGACTTCGTGGAAGGTCGACACGCGCGTGCCGAGACCCGCTTCGAGGCCTACGCGTCGCTCTCCGCCGATACGCTGGTGCGGGCGCGAGGGCTGTACTGGCGGGCCCGGGCGCGTGAGGCGCGCGGCGCGCGGACGGCGGCGCTCGCGGCGTACCGCGAGGTCCTCTACGTCGAGCCGCTGCACTGGTATGCGCTGCTCGCGCGGCAACGCATCGAGGCGATGGACGAGACCGCGCCGCCGCCGTTCCCGGACGGCCCGGAGCCCGGCGCGTCGCCGACCGCGGAGCCGGAGTTGCCTGCGTCGGTGCGGTTCTACGCCGACCTCGGCCTGCTGCGGGACGCGCGCGCGGCGCTGCGGGGGCAGGAGCGCTCGTTCCGTCGCGAGGCGGGGCCGGAGGGGCTGGTCCATGCGTACACGCGGCTGGCTTCGCCGAACCGTCTCGTGCGTCTGTTCGGTGGGCCCGCCACCACGCGGCGACAGCAGACCCCCGGGCCGGCGGACCGCTGGCGTTGGGACGCGGCGTACCCCCGGCCGTGGGAGCCCGAGGTGCGGGAGGCCGCGCAGGCGGCCGGGCTGGAGCCGGCGCACCTCTACGCGATCATGCGGCAGGAGAGCGGCTATGACCCGAGCGCGGTGAGCTACGCCGACGCCATCGGCCTGCTCCAGCTGCTCCCGAGCACGGCCGAGCGCGTGGCCCAGCGTCTGGGGCAGCCCGTCAGCCGCGCGCAGCTCTTTCTGCCCGAGGTCAACGTGCGGCTCGGCGCCGCCTATGTGGGCACCCTCGAAGACGATCTCGGTATCCCGCTCGCCTTCGCCGGGTTCAACGGTGGCGAGCACAACGTGCATCGATGGCTCACCGCATCGGGGCGTACCGAGCTCGACCTCTTCGTCGAGCAGATCCCGTTTGTGCAGACCCGCAACTACATCCGGCGCGTGACCACGCACTACGCGCACTACCGCTACCTCGAAGACCCGGATGGCGGCTGGCCGATCACGCTCCCCACACACGTCGAGCCGTAAGAGCAGCCGCCGAAAAAAACCCGGGAGGCGTGCAACGATCCGGCCCGTGGCCCCCACCCCTATCTCACCCGTGTGCATTCGCCTTGTCGTGCTCGCCCTGACCGCGTCGCTGCTTCCTTCTCCAGGCGCGGCGCAGGCGGTGCCGTTCGCGGCAGACGGACTCGGCGAGGCGGAGGCTCCGCGGCTCCGCGCAGCGGCCCACCCCGTCGAGGAGCTCGGCACGCCGCGCACCGAGCTCCTGCTGCTCGCCCCAGAGGCGGTGCTCGGGCCGTGGACGGTCG
The DNA here is from genome assembly GCA_045106715.1 of Sandaracinaceae bacterium. GTDB lineage: Bacteria > Myxococcota_A > Polyangia > Polyangiales > Sandaracinaceae. The sequence goes on along the minus strand of JBGCFC010000081.1, from coordinate 60,652 downwards.
CCCTCCAGGTGGAGCTGGCCGAGCGCGGCACCCTCGTTGTCCCGCTGCCTGCACCCAGCGGTGCGGGTTCCCGCGTCGCGGAAGGGCAGCGCGCGATGCTCGCCCGGCGCGCGGCGGCCGCGGTGACCGTCGAGGCCATGCCCGACACCTATGACGTTCGGCTGATCTCAGCCGACGGGACCCGTGTGCGCGTGACCCCCTCTCGTCAGGCCGACCCTCGGACCATGGCGCTGATCATCGCGAGCCTCCTGGACGAACCCAGGGTGAGTTCCCGTGCGCGAGACGACGGCCCTCCCGCGGAGGCCGATCCGGCGTCCGGGGACGCTCCGTCGTCCGCGCCGTTTGAGACACCGACCGGGTCATCCGTTGAGTGGTGGGGGCTCGCCGGGACCGGAGGTTACCTGCGGATCAACGACCAGTTCCGGATGCCTGGTGTGCTCATCCGCGGAGGAATCGGCATGGTCTACGACCACCTCGAGTTGGCGGCGCTCGCCGACTTCGGGGTGATGCTGGAGCAACTCTCCGGCATTGACCTCGACGAGCCACTCGCCCTCCAGACGATGCTGCGGGTCTGCCTGGAGGGCGGCTTCCGGATCCCCATTGACAGCGTTGGCCTGCATGGCGGGGTGCGTGCGTGCGGCGGCTATGCCGAGCAGCACACCATGGTGTTCCCCCCCGGCTTTGTGGGGGGCTTCTTCCTCGACGGCATCGGCGGGCTGCTCTCCGCTGGCGGCTACCTGGCGGTCTCGCTCGGCCTCACGGAGAGCATCCGCTTGCTCGCGCGCGCGGAGCTCGAGCTCGGTGTGCATGAGACCTCGGCCGAAGAGGTCATCCCCACGGTGTCTACGCTGCTCTCCTTCAGGGTGCCGTAGGCTCGCTTACGCGGCGGTGAACCCTTTGATCGGCGCAAACGCCTTGGTCAGCAGGGCCACGCGCGTCTGCCACGCTTCGCCGATGTACTCGAGCGGCGGGTGCACGCCCCAGATCGGACCGGGCCATGCGTCGTCGGCTGCGTAGCGCGCGACGACGTGCATGTGGAGCTGCGGGCAGATGTTGCCGAGCGCGGCGACGTTCATCTTCTCGGCGCCGAGCGCGCTCTCCATCGCCGCCGACACGGCGACGACCTCGTCGAGCAGCTGCGCGCGATCCGTCGGGTCCATCGTGTGGATCTCGCGGATCGCGGGGCGCGCGGGGACCAACCTCACCCACGGATAGCGGGCGTCGCGGTGCAGGCGCGCCTGGCAGAGCGGGAGGGGGCCGAGAAGAGCGGAGTCTTCGGCGATGCGGGGGTCGAGCTCGAACATGCGCCTCGAGCGTACCGCGGGCCGTGGACGTCGCCCGATCTCGATCCATACTCGCCCCCGTGAGTGAGGAAAGCGACAAGCCCGCCGACAAGCCCCCGGCGCCGAAATACGAGAAGGGCGACCGCGCCGCGATCGTGGCCGGCCGCAAGAACCCGATCGGCACGCGCGGATCCGTGTTCTGGATCGGGGAGAACAAATACGGTCCCGGGTTTCGGTACGGGTTTCGCGGCGACGACGGCGAGACGTACTGGGTCGATGAGACGCACCTCGGCTCCGAAGACGACGCCCCGCCCCCGCCCGACGCGCCGCCGCCGAAGCCCGAGCTCGAGAAGGGCACCTACGTGGTCATCACGGGCGGCCGCGAAGGCGTCGGCGAGAAGGGCGAGGTGTTCTGGTCGGGGCCGAACAAGTACGGCCCGGGTTTCCGCTATGGCGTGCGCGGCGAGGGCGACGCGTCGTTCTGGGTGGACGGCCAGCACGTCGAGGTGACCGAGGGCTCCGCGCCCCCACGCCAGGAGAAGCCGTCCGGCGGCGCTGGGCCGCGCATGGACGACGCGCCGCTGCCCGACAGCAACGAGTTCGCGGACGAGGCGCCGATCTACGACGGGGGGCCCGCGTCGGCCGCGCCTCCGCCCGATCCCGGCTTCGATGACGCACCCTTCCCCGATGACGGGGCGCCCGCGGAGGGGGGAGGCGGGTTCGAAGACGACGCGCCGTTCCCCGACGACGTCCCCTTCTGACCCAGCGTGGTGGCCACCGACGTCGAGGCGTTCTTGCCTTCTCTCGAGAAGGCCCGGTCGGCCAAGGCCGAGCTGACCGCGCGCGTGTGGTGGCGCCGAAAGAGCATCGACTTGCTGGCCGAGGAGCCAACCTCGCTCGACCGTCTGGCCGTGCTCTATCTGACGGCGACGGCCCCGGAGACGGCGCCGTTTTCGTACCCTTACGTCCCGTTGATGCCGTTTGCGCTCGAGGAGGGCGTCCGGCAACTCTTCGAGCGTCACGAGGGGCTACTTCCCGAATCCCTCCGGGTCGACCTCGAGCGGCGCGGCGCCGGCGACCCGTACCGCGGCACATCGGGCCGAACGACCGAGTTCAACGGCTTCGCCTACGAGCAGGCCCTCGAGGCGGCCCGGTCGCGTCTCATCGGGCTCCGCAAAGCGCACGGAAAGGCGGCTGACGTGCGCGTGTATGCCTGGCCGGTCCTGCGCCTCAGCTACCAACGCATCGGCCTCCGCCGCGAGGTCGCGATCTTGGTGCGGCCAGACGGCGTGATGCACGCCATGCTGTCGCGCGGACGGTGGAGCGCGCCCAGGCGATGACCCGCGCGATCCGTCACCGCTACGAGGACCCGTTCGACACGCTCTGGTTGGAGACGGCGAGGCGGATCGGGCTGCGCGTGCGGCGGAGCGCCGACGTGTTCGCGGCCACCGACGGGGACGGCACGCTCACGGTCGGCGCGCCAGCGACGCTGGACGCGGACGACAGCCTCGCGCAGATGATCTTCCACGAGCTCTGCCACTCGCTGGTCGAAGGCGCCGAGAGCTTCGAGGTCGAGGACTGGGGGCTCGACAACATCGACGACCGCCACCGCGACAACGAATATGCGTGCCTCCGCACGCAGGCGGTCTTGTCGCGGCGCTACGGGCTCGAGGTGTTCTTCGCCCCCACCACCGAGCACCGGGTGTTCTACGACGGGCTCGGCGCGGACCCGCTCGCGGGAGACGACGCGAGCGTGAGCATGGCCAGGCGCGCGTTGAGCCGCGCCGCGCGCGACCCGTGGGGTCCTCATCTGGAGGAGGCGCTGTCCGCGACCCGGCGGGTGCTCGAGACCCTCGCTCCGTTCGCGCGCGCGCCCTCGTTGGCCAGCACGCTGTCGCCTCTGCCGCCGCGCCATCCGGCCGGTCTCGGACTGCACCCGAACTCCGGTCGGACCTGCGGCGACTGCGCGTGGCGCGGCGCGTCGTGTCTTCAGGTCGAGGGCCCGGTCGAGCCCACGTGGCCGGCGTGCGCGCGTTTCGAGGCCGCGATCGCCTGCGAGGACTGCGGTGCGTGTTGCCGCCAGGCGTACGGCCGGCTCGAGCTCGACGCGGCCGACCCGTTCGTGAAGACGCACGCGGACCTCGTCACGCGTGAGGACGGTCGCCTCGCGCTGGTGCGGATCGACGGCCGGTGTCCACCCTTGGTGGGAGACGGATCGCCCACGGCGCCGTACCGCTGTCGTCTGCACGACACGCGCCCCCAGACGTGCCGGGAGTTCGAGCGCGGCGGCGCTCATTGCCTCGAGGCGAGGCGCCGCGTCGGCCGTTCGCTCTGATCGGCTACAGAAGCCCTAACGCGATCAGGCCCAGCGCCCCGAGCAGCAGCAGGCCGTGCCACGCCGCGGCGACCACAAGCAGCCGTGACCAAGGCACCTTGGGGCGAGCATCCGGAGGCGCGCGCCCGAGCCGCTGCGCGACCTGATGGATCTCCTGATCGAGGCGCGCTGCCCGACGCTTGTTCTTCGCGTGGCGGAGGAACCAGAGCGCGGGCGCAAAGAGCATTGTCGCCAGGTAGAGGAGCAAGAAGCTCGCACCGAGCGCCGCGCTCGCGCCGAGCTGCTGTGGCGAGAGCGCATAGGCCTCTGCTTCGATCGCCTCCGCATCCCAGTCGGCGAGCTCCGTCCCCGGCCGGCTGCAGAAATACTCCGCCCCGTTCGAGGTCCACTCGCCCGCGCCTTGTGGCGTCCAGATCGTGACGGTCCGCGTGGGGCCATGGCAGTCGTCGCAGACGCGCGGGCAGAGCGGCAGCCCGTACACGCCAGCGAGCGGATCGGCATCGAACGAGCAGCGCACCGCCGCGAGCGGGATCAACAAGATCAGGGCCAAGACCGGGAGACGCATGACCGGCCGGATCCCGGCCGCCACGCCCGTCACGACCTTCTGGCGGCGCTCCACCAAAGAGTCGATCTCTTGCTCGTGCGCTCGTGTGGCCTGCGCATGCCGCGCCTGCTGGTACGACACCCCAAGCACTGGCAGCGGGTGGAACGCGCTGATCGCCTGGGCCACCGCGGCCGGGCCCTGCAGCACGATCCAGCCGTGTACTTCGTTCGTCGCGAGCGCCGCTTGGCCGGCCTGCTCCAGCGCGTTGACCCGCAGGACCTCACACGCCATGCGGTCCCGCTCCGCCAACGGGACCTCACCTGCGTGATGGCCGAGCAGCTCGAACACGCGCTCGGGTTGGCGTCGCGCCGTGGCAACGGTAGCGGCCGCGAGGCGGTAGGCGGTGTCCATCACCAGGTCGCGCGGCCGCGGGTTGCACGTCTGTAGCCAGGCCGCGGCGCCCTCGAGGTCTCCGTTCTGGGCGGCGAGCCGAGCGAGCTGGGAGCGCACAACGTGGCGGTGGCGCGGGTCGGTCAGCAGCTCCGCCGCGGTCTCGAGCGTCGCGCGCTGGCTGCGCGGATCGATGTGCTCCACCAGCAACACGGTCAGGTAGAACAAGCGCTCGGCGACGCTGAAGGCGGCCGACCCTGCCGCGATCTGCTGCCGGGCGCGCTGCCACTCGGCGCGCGCCTCGGGCACGGCGCCCGCGTGAAGCCGAGACCCCGAGAGCCACGGTCCGAGGTACGCGGGCAGCGGCTCGGCGCTCTGGCTCTGCACCCTCAGCTGCGCGAAACGCTCCGATTCGCTGATCGAAGCGCTGGCGCCTTCGGCCGCGAGACGCCGGTCGACTTGCTCGTCGCGCTTCACGACCACGTTGGTGGCTGCGCAGTACTGGCATTGGAACTGGCCGCCGGTGAGCGAGGCCTCGAACGGCGCGCCGCACTGCCGGCACGTCAGGATCCGGATCGAGTGACTGTAGAGCGTGTTCACGGGCCCCCCGCCCAGTCTCTCACGTTCCGACGATCGGCCGCTGCAGGGGACGCCTCGGTAGACAGCGGTCCGGGCGTGGACGGCGGCTCGGACGCCGGCCTGCCACCGCCGGCGGCACCCACCGCGTGGACCTTGGATCCCGGCATTCGGATCCGATGCGGCGCGCATCGGCGATGACGTGCTGGTCGTCGGCACAACCGATCCGCTCCCGGCGGTCGAGCGTGAAGGGCTGGTGATTCGGTACGGGGAGGACGGAACGATTCGCTGGGCCGAGCGCATCGGCGAGGCTCGGAGCGAACAGCTCTCCGGCGTGGCGGAGAACGGGGAGACGGCCATCATCGGAGGCGTGACACGCAGCTTCGGTGGGGCCGGGTTCGTCCGAGATGAAGTGCTTCTCGTCGAGGCGACCGCCGATGGGGTGGGCCGCGCGTGGCGCTGGGGCACGGCCACCGACGACAACTTTCTATGGGCGGTGATCCCAGGCGGCGAGGTGGGCGCGTGGGTGGGCCTTGGCTTCCACGCCATAGGGGACGATCGCGATGGCCTGGTCGCGGTGTTTGACGAGACCCTTCAGCCGGTCTGGGCGGCCGCGTTCGATGCGGGTGACCGCGGCGAGTTCTTCAGCGGCGTGGTCGTGGGTGACACCGTCTATGCTGCCGAAGCGACCGGCGAGCCGGGGGCAGGAGCCACTCGCGCGTGGGTGGTGGCGCTCACCGAGACCGAAGTGCGGTGGGCGCGCGAGTCCGCGCAGCTGGGTTCGACGGAGGTTTCTGCGACCGTCGCGCCGACCGGCGAGATCTCCGTCGCGGGGAGCATCGGGCCGGGCCGGGCGGCGGACATGCGGTTCTCCGCCGACGGGGCGGTGTCTGGGACCGAGTACGGCGGCCTCGGCAGCCGGCTCACTCGGGTGATCTTCGCCGAAGACCGCACCATCCTCGTAGGCGGCCAGTTCGACGCCCCGAACTTCCGGATTCGTATGGCGGTGGGGACGTCGTCGCTCGAGGTCGACACCGACATCTGGACCCGAGGATTCCTGCGCACGCCGATGGTCGAGCTGGACAGCGGCCGGCGCCTCATCGCCGAGCGCACCACGACCGGCTTCATCGACATCCCCTTCTCTGCGACACCCGAGGCCGGGTGCACCTCGGCGGGTACGATGCCCGGATCGCTGCCGATCGACGAGGACGCCATGCCGACTCTCACCGTCACTCGCGAAGAGCTCACCTTCACGGGGGAGGAGATCACGCTGCCTTCCACGGACGTGACGCCGACACTCGTGCCCGGCGTCTGCGAGTGAGCGCTCGCAGTCAGGCGAGCGCTGAGAGCGCGCCAGCGAGGCCAACGGCGCCGCGGATGCGTTGCCGGAGGACCGACGCCGAAGTGACGTGGCCTGATTCCGCGAGCGCGATGCCGCCGCTGCCGCACATTTGCCCGTCATCGGCCAACATCGCCTCGCTGACGGGGCGCGCAAGCAGGAGATTGCGTGCCGGGTCGGGGTGTGTGGCCATGACCTCGTAGCGCTCGTGGAGGACCGGATCTCCCAGCCGAAGCGCGCCATGTCCAGAGGTGTCCGTGCGCCGGACCCGCAACCCCTCGCCAAGGACCTCCTTGAAGGAGACCTCGATCAATGCGCACGACCGGTCACGCGATCTGCGCGAGGATCCACGCGCCGACCTCTTCCGTGCGCAGCGTGCCGCCCACGTCGGCGGTGCACTTGTTCTCTTCGATCGCGCGCCGGACGATCTCGACGAGCTTGGCCTCCTCGCCTTCGAAGCCGAGGTGGGTGAGCATCATGCCGACCGTGAGCACGGTGGCGATGGGGTTGGCCTTGCCCTGTCCTTCGATGTCGGGTGCGCTGCCGTGCACCGGCTCGAAGAGGCCGATCTGCCCGGGTCGCACGTTGGCGCTGGCCGCCATCCCGAGGCCGCCCTGCAAGGCCGCGCCGAGGTCGGTGACGATGTCGCCAAACAGGTTGTTGGTCACGATGACTTCGAACTGGGCGGGGTTCCGGATGAGGTTGAAACACATCGCGTCGACGTACTGATGCTGGGCGTCGATGTCGGGGTACTCGGCCGCGACCTCTTTGAAGACGCGTCGCCACAGCTCGTGGGCGTGCTTCATGGCGTTGGACTTGTCGGCCATGTGCACGGTCTTGCGGCCGGTGTCCTTCGCGAGTTCGAACGCTGCGCGGATGACGCGCTCGACACCCTTGCGGGTGTTGACGTCCTCGTTGATGGCGACCTCGTCGGGCGTGCCGCGCTTGAACTGGCCGCCCATCCCCACGTAGATGCCCTCGGTGTTCTCGCGGAACACGATGATGTCGCAGTCCTTGGCCGTCTTGCCCTTGAGCGGCATGAGGCGGTCGGAGAGGCACTGGATCGGGCGCACGTTGCAGTAGAGGTCGAGGCCGAAGCGCAGCCCGAACAGGATGTCCCGCGCGTAGTCCAGGCTCGGCACGCGCGGATCGCCCAGGGCCCCGAGCAAGACGGCGTCGCACGTCTCCCGGATGGTCTTCTGGTCTTCCTCGGGGAACGTCGCCCCATCGCGCAGGAAGCGGTCTGCCCCGAGGTCGAACGGGACCAGCTCGATCTCCCATCCGCGCTTTTGGGCCAGCGTTTCGAGTACGGCGACCCCGATCGGGACCACCTCCTTGCCGATGCCGTCTCCCTCGATGATGGCGATGCGCTTGCTCATGCGTCGGGCGTAGCACGTGTCACCCTCTCGACGAGTGCCCCGCCTCGCTTGCATCCGCTGCGCCGCCGTCCGGACCGAGTCCCGTTGCCCGAACTGCAAGCATCGCACGCACGACCTCGATACCGACGGGGGCCGTGACGCGCTCTCCAAGGGGATCCGCCAGCGGATGACCGGAGCGGCGATGCTGGGGGCCGGCGGCGGAGTCGCGTTGACCTCCGCGTTCTGCTTGGCCACCGCGCTTTGGAGCGGCGACTTCGGGGTGGGTGACATCACGCTGGCCATCCTGGAGCTCACGCTGTTCTTCAGTACGCCGGTGATGATCGCGGGGTTTGCGCTCGGCTTCCGGTTTTGGCGGCTGTGGGAGCTCCGGGCGCCCGGCCGTCGTCGCTGGTGGCAGCACGAGCCCGGGCCCACGCGGTTCTGAAGAGGACACTCGCGCCACCAAGGTGACCGGTCCGTCGTCGCGGCTGCGCTACCCAAGACGGCATGACTGATGAACCCGGAACACCGAAGCCGTTCTTCTCTCGACGTCGCTTCCTCGGGCTCGCGGGGACCGGGCTCGGCGCGCTGGCGCTCGGGTGCGACGGCGCCACCCCGCTCTCGGACGGAGGGACGCCTCCCGGGGACGCGGGGTCGGGGGGCGATGCAGGTCCGACCGCGGAGGACGCGGGCCTGTCCGGCGGCACGCTCACGCTGGATGCGAACCGGCGGGAGGGCGTGGCGCCCTTCGGGTGCATGTTCACCGCGGTGGCAGGGGAGTTGGACGTCGAGCGCCCCTTTCACGACGTCCGCTACCGCTGGACGTTCGACGACCCCGGAGAACATACCCGACTGGCGGAGGATCTGCCCTGGGGTCGCGACCGGGACGTCGGCTACGGCCCGATCGCCGCGCACACGTTCGAGCGTCCAGGTACCTACGAGGTGCGCTGCGAAGCGACCGACGGGACGCGTACGGCGCGGGCCACGCTACGGGTCACGGTGTACGACGCGGACGATGTGTACCCAGGGGCGCAGACGCTCTGTGTCTCGCCGTCGGGAGACTTCTCCGGCGCGCCGGCCGGGGCGACGGAGGCCCGAACGGTAGAAGAGGTCTACGCTTCGCTGAACCACGCGATCCCACTGCGGGTGTTGTTCCGGCGCGGGGAGACCCACGCAAACGTGCCGCGGTTCAACCGCTTCGCGGGCGTGATGGTCGGCCCTTTTGGAGACGGGCCGGCTCCGCGCGTGGAGATCGAGCTGAGCTTCCGAGAGTGTTCCTCCCATTGCATCGTGTGGGGCATCGACATGGTCGGCCCGTACGACCCGAGCGACCCGCACGGCACGAGCAAGCCGACCGCGGGGATCTCGTTCGGTTCCGAGGCGCACTGCACGGTGCACGACTGTGAGCTCCGTGGCTGGAACACCGCCATCCGCCCGGCCGACGAGGGCCCGACCAGTGTCATCGTGAGCAACACCTCGGTGCGCGACTGGTGGAACTTCGGCTTCCTGATGGGAGGCGGAGGATGGGTGGGTCTCGCGGGATTCAGCGCCAAGCAGCACCCCCGCACGGTGCGGGCGCCGGGCAAGTCAGAGCAAGAAGCCCCCTTTCATGCCGACCACGGCCCGTTCCGGCTCAGCCGCCCGAGCGGACCGGTCTGTTTCACCTTGGCAGACCTCTTCACGACCAACTCGTGGGCCGGAGCGACAACCAGCGTTCAGCAGTGCATTCGATGGGATTCGGGCGGGGTCGAATCCGTTCAACAATTGGTGCTCGACCGCATCCGCTCCGAGGGCGGGTCCTTCTCGCTTCGCCCCGGTTCGTCGGGGTCGCGGCCAGGACCCCGCGCCGTTCTCGTCGACAAATGGCACCACGTCGGAACGATGCAGTCCGCCAGCATCGCGCACTTCCCTCACGGCGGGACGAGTGTCCGCAACGGCATCCTCGTCCAACCGGACACCCCCCCAGAGAGCACAACCGGTCTGCGTGTCGTGCTGGGTCTGGATCACGAGAACCCTCAGCCCGGCAACGACGAGGTCCCTCGCGAGGTCTACTCGTGCACGATCGTGGACCTGCGCGGGACGGAAAACGCGACCGCCCCGAACGGTCCGCTTCGCGACTTCGTGGCCTACAGCGGGACCGAAGCAGCGCACCGCTTCGAGAACAACGTCCTCTACGCACCGCGGGCCGTCACACCCGAGACCTCCGACATGCCGCTCGATCTGACCTCTCGCTGGAGTCCCATCTATCCAGGTCGCTCGGTCGAGGGCGAGCCTTTCGATCCGCGCTTCGCGACGCCGGCGGAGTCCACGGCCCTCTTCCAGCCCGTCCAGGGCTCCGCAGCCATCGGCGACGCCTCCGATGGGCGGACCGCGCTCGACGATTTCTTCGGCAACCTGCGGGGAGACCACCCGTCGCGTGGGGCGCTCGAGCCAGGGTCGACGGCCTGAGGAGGAGGGTCAGCGCCACAACGTGGGGAGAGAGAACACGGTGTCTTCAACGTGGTAAGCCACACCTCGACCGGCCCGCTTCGATGCGAGCGACCCGCCCTCGACGAGATCGGACAGCGTTCGCTGCACCGATCGGAGCGGGACATCGAGGGCGCCGGCGGTCTCGCGGGCGGAGCGAGCGCCAGCCGAGGCCAGGTAGCGCAGCATGCGCTGTTCCAGGGAGCGTTCACCGTCAGGGTCCACGATCAGAAGCGGGCCGTGAAGGCGGAGCCGGACATGGGCGTCATCCAACGTGATCGCACCGCGATCGCCGAGCCACATCCGCGCTCGGTGCACCAGCGCCTTGAGGGTTCCGCGATGCACACGGTGCTCATAGTTGAACCCGTACACGCAAGTGAAGAAGCGCTCCCGTGACAACACGCCGCCGTTGAGCCCCAGAGTGCTCAGCGCGAGCCCCGTGCGCCCGGGCGGCAGCGGGGCTTCCAAGGCGGGATGGCGCCCACGAACGAGCGCTTCGCCTCGACGCGCGACCCGCCTCGATGCTCCATCGGGCCAGAGAAGAACGAGCGCTCCGCCGGGTGTGGACGCCGGGTCGGCCGAGAGTAGACCGCGCAATCGGGGAGGCTGCGCGGGGCTCTCTCCGCACAGATAGGCCTCCACGCCGGATGGGGCCGGGGCCTCCGGATCGAGGAGGCCGCGCCACGCCTCCAGGTCCGTGCGAAAGGGACGCCAGGCTTCGTTCGCAGAGGCGAGAATCGAGAACCCCGCGTCGAAGGCCGCGACGTCACCGGCTTCGGCGGCCCGCAGCCATCGACCGACGGAGGTCTGGGGCTCGCCCACGCCGCAGCTGGCTTGCTCCCAGGCGACCTCGTTCCGCCATGGAGGGCTCACCACCCGGGCCAGCGCCGCCAGGATGCGCAGCGCGAGATGCGTCGCTCCGCTCGCCCGGCGAACCCGCGCCAGGCACAGCCCCGCCGCGTACTGCGCTTGCGGGAACTCCTCCGTGCGCGCCATGCGGACCGCGCGCCGTGAGAGGCTCATCGCATCCTGCATCCGTCCGGCCTCGAGATGCGCGCGCGCCCGCACCACCACCGCGTCGATCTTCGCCGGAGCGTCGAGGTCGGTGCGTGCCGCCTCCTCGCTGGCACGCACGGCCTCGTCGAAGCGCCCGCTCGCCTGCTGCATCCAGGCTTCCAACAACGCCCCTTCGGCGTGGTCTGTTGCCGCCGCGGCACACTGGCGAAGCGCCTCGAAGTCGCGCTCGAGGCGCGCGGCTCTTCCGGCCTCGAGCGCGAGCCGCGCCTGCGTCTTGTTGGCCGCGCGGAGGGGCACGCTGGCCCGCTCGCCACGCGCCGGCTCCGCCATCCAACGCTGGGCCCGGAGCAGCGCGGTCTCCTCCGGCGGGAGGACTCCCACCTGCTCATGCAGCGTGAAGTCGCCTCGCCAACCTGCTCGGAACGCGTCCCCGACGCTCACGGTGCGCTCGCTCCGATCGTCCCGATCCAAACCACCCCGGTGTGGTCGTCGACGATCGGGCTGGGCTGCGGAGCCAGAAGCACGGCGATCGCGATCGCCACCGCGCCCGCGAGCAATCCGGTCGCGCCGAGCCCGAGTCCCCAGTGCAGTCCGGTCGCATCCCCGTCTTCCGCCAGCGGCGCGAGTCGCAACACGGCGATCGCGACCCCGCCAGCCGCGACCTCCAGCTCGGCTGTGCCGCGCAGCGCGCCGGAGAGGGCGCTGACCGAATGGGTTCCGGGGTCGACGCTCACCCGCAGCCGCCGACCTGCGTCCACCCGGCCGGCGGCGAACCCGTCGACCTCGATCTGCGCGGCCAGGTCTGCGTGCACGGACAGTTCGAGTGTGGCGATGGCCTGGTCGACCTGCGCGAGTTGCGTGGTGATGTCCTGACGCTCACGCGGGCTGAGCTCTGGCTCCTCGAGCAGCGCGCGAAACACATGCCTTGCCTCGGTCACCTCCCCGGTGCGCCGCAGGGCCATCGCGAGGTTGAAGCGCGTCGCGATGTTGGGATAGATGCTCAGCGATTGCCGCAGTAGGTCGCGTCCGCCGGCCGCGTCTCCCTGGCGGAGTTGCTCGAGGCCACGCTCGAAGTAGGCGAGCGCGCGGGCCTCCATCAAGGAGACGCGCGGGGCGTCGGCCTGGGCGGCACGCGGCTCCAGAACGGCCCGGTCTTCGTCTTCATCTTGGGCGTGCGCCAACGCTGGGACCCAAGCGAAACAGAGCGCCAATGCGGTGCACATCGCTCGCATCACTGCCTCCACCCCCAGAGTCCGTCGTCGGGCTCCGTAGCTGCTGGTGGTTCGGCGGCCCGCTCCTCGGTAGGAGGTGGCCGTCGACGCACGCGCTCGCTCCGACGCGTCGGCGGAGGAACCTCGGATGGAACCTGCACGAGCGTGGCCTCCGTTTCGAGGGAGCCCGCATCGTTCGTCCCGGAGTCGGCGGGGGCGGTCGATACGGCGACCGGTGCCGCAGGGCGCTGCGCAGCGGCCGGAGGCGTCGAGGGTCGAGTGTCGGAGCTTTGCACCCACCACGCTGCGCCGCTCAGCCCCGCGCCGCCCATCAGCACAGCCAACGCCCACGCGGCGGACGTTCTCTTGTGGACGACCTTCTGGGTGGTTGCCGTCAAGAGCTCCTCGGTCGCGGCGGCCTCTCCGAAATGCGTGATCAGCAGGTCTCGAAGCGGGACGTCCGCGGACTCCCGCCGCAGCTCGTCCTTCATGGACTCGAGGCGCGCCGCGACCTCTGCCGCCGAGCCCGGCCGATCGGAGGGGTGCTTGGCGAGCATGTGAAGGACCAGCTCCTCCAGCGCGGGGTGCACGTCTTCCCGGATGTCATAGAGGTCTGGCGGGGGGTCCTCGAGGATGGAGCGTGCGGTCCGGGCGGGAGTGTCGGCGCGAAACAGCCGTCTTCCCGCGAGCGCCTCGAACATGGAGACGCCCAGGCTGTAGACGTCCGAGGCGACGCTCGCGTCGTGAAACTGAAGCTGCTCGGGAGCCAGGTAGCCCAGCTTCCCTTTCAAGATCCCCGTGCTCGTCTTGTCGTGTCCGATCACGGCCTTGGCGATGCCGAAGTCGGTCAGGCGACAGCTGCCGTCGTAGCCCACCAGGATGTTCGAAGGAGACACATCACGATGCACCAGTCCGAGCGCTTGCCCCCCGCGTGGTCCGTCAACTCGTGTGCCGCCTCCAGCCCCCGCGCCACGGGCTCGAAGATCTGCGCGACGGCCAATGTGGAGAGCCTGCTTCCCGCGGCGCTCATGGCCTTGAGCAGCTGGTGCAGCGAGACGCCGTGCACGTAGTCCATCACGAGGAACGGCCCCTCAACGTCCTCGCCGAAGTCCACAACGCTCACCACGTTCGGGTGGTGAAGCAGCCCCGCGATCTCAGCCTCACGAAGGAACATCGCCCGGACCTCCGGGTCCGACCGAAGCTGCGGCAAGAGCCTCTTGAGCGCGTAGGCGCGACGGAACGTCCCCTCCTGCTTCACGACCAGAGAGACCGTGCCCATCCCGCCCTTCGCGAGCGGGCGCACCGCGCGGTAGCTCACGGCCCACCCCAGGGGCGGAAGGGGCCTTCGAGGACCTCGACGCGCACCGCGCCCGAGGTCCCGCGGCGCACGCTCTCCTCGAGCGCTTCGTCCGGCTCCAGCGCACGAACGAGAAGGAAGCCAGCGCCGCCGCCACCCCCACCGCCGCCCTCGGCGTCGTCCCTGCCCGTCTCCGCGTCGCCGAACGGTCCCGTCGAGCCGAATCCTTGCGACAGCGCGCGGTTGCGACGCCCCCCGCGTCCTCCTTGGAGGTCGACGCACACCCCATCGCCGCACGCGAACTCCACCGTCGCTGCCTCGAGCAGCACGCTCCCGCCGCTGCCCCCGCCCCCTCCGCCGGAGCCCACCGCGAACGTCTCGAAGCGCGTGGCCGAGGTGGGGCTGCCTCCGGTCGCGCGAATCCGGCCGCGAAGGACGATGTGCTCTGCTGTGATCTGAAGCGCCCCGCCTCCGGCCCCCCTCGTGCCCGAGAAATCTCCGGTTCCAGCACCGCCCGCTGCGCCGAACTGGAACCGAAGCACGCTCGGGTCGACACTTGCGCCCGCCTGACCCGGCGTTCCGAGGTCTCCGCGGCCGCCTGATGCACCCTGGGTGCCAAAGCTCCCCCCGCCGCCTCCCGAGCTTCCTGATCCGTCTGCCCCGGCTTCGCCCGGCGGGCTGGAAACCGGGATGGCCGAGGGAACATCGACGATCCCGGCGAGAATGGCCTGCTGATGTACCAGCAGCGCGTAACGCACATCGGCGCGTCGAAACACGAGTTGCGCACACTCCAGCCGGAGAGACCGCATCTCGTACACCCGGAAGGCCTCCCCGTCGGGTCCGGTCTGCGTCGAAAAGCCGATCCCCTCCTTGACCCCGGAGTCGCCTTCTCCGGGGGCGCGAATCGATGTGCGCTCCGATCCCTGGTCGGTCTGTGTGAACGCATCGATGGATCCGTCCTCCGCGAATGCGTAGGTCACGAGGTCGCAATCGTCGCCGGTCCCGACAAGCACGATGTCCGCGAGCTCCGCGGGTGCATGTCGCGCAGTGAGTTGATTGCTCGGGCGAAGGTGTCCACACCGCGAGGTCTCGCTGCACCCGAACGCGCAGTTGGTCCTTCGGTCGATGCGCCGGACTCCGTCCTCGCAGACGAGTCCAAAGGCTGGCAAAGCAGCGGCCTCTTCCGCAGACGGGCACCCGGCCCCGACACACGGCCGTCCGCAAGACAACGTCTCCGTGCAGGGCTCGGCGCAGGTGATCGGGGGCGTCGCGACGAGGTTGGGGTCGCCCTCGAGGAACGGCGCGCTCGCCAAGCAGTGCTCCATGCACTCCCCTTCCACGCACCGGAACCCCTCGGGACACGGGCTCTCGCAGCCGGCCTCGTCGAAGACGACCACCACCTGCCGCGTCTCGCCCGGAACGAGCCAGCCATGCACCGTCTGTTCAGCGAACGGCTCAGCCGAACCCTCCCCGAACAGGCTAACCCGCACGGTGAACGACGCATCTTGCTCGGACTCGGAAGCGACGGGGAGCCGCGCGAGGAACCCGGGTTCGGGTGGATCGGCGACCTCGCCGATCGGGCAGGCGTCCCGGTCGACACCCGGTTGTACGCAGGCCCAGCGCTCGCCGGCTTCGGCGCCGAGGACTTCGAACCGCACCGCCTCGACCTGTTCGGAGCGCACGCCCTCGACGGCGACGTAGATCAGCGCCTGCGCAAACCCCTGGCCGCGGCAACCCGCGAGAAGCAGGGCGACCCATAGCCAAGGCGCCATCGCACGCATCGCCCTAGCTTAGCGCCCGGGGTTCAGCGCGGCGCGATGAATCCAGTATGGCGGACGACCCGCGCCACCGCCGTGACCGGCCGGTCGGCACAGCAGGTGTCCGGTGGCGCGGTTACGCAGACCTCCATGGACACCGGAGAGCAATAAACGACCCGTTCCAAATGCTGGGACGCCGCGAGCCCGAGGCTGCCTTTTTGGTGACTTCTCGGGGATCACGCGTGCGTTTCGCACCGTTCACAGGGCGGCCGCGAACGAAACGGTTCTTGACACCACACCTCGCGCGCGCGAGCGTTGCTGCCGAATGCTGGAGCCCAGGCGCCACCCATGAAGATCGTTGCTGCAGGCCTGTCCGATGTCGGACAACAGCGGGAGCACAACGAAGACAGCTTCTGCATTCTCCCCGAGTACGACCTCTTCATCGTCGCGGACGGCATGGGGGGACACCGCGCAGGGGACGTCGCGAGCAAGATGGCGACGCACACGATCGCGTCGTTCTTCCAGGCCACGGCCAAGGAAGACGCGACCTGGCCGTTCCACTTCGACCCGCATCTGTCGGTCGAAGAGAACCGCCTGATCACCGGCATCAAGGTCGCCAACAAGCGCATCTTCGAGGCGTCGACGCGCTACCGCGAGGTGCACGGCATGGGCACGACGGTCGTCGGCGCCCTCTTCTCGCCCGAGCGCGGCCGCATGTACGTGGCGCACGTCGGCGACAGCCGCGCCTACCGGGTGCGGGGCGACGAGATCACCCAGCTCACGCGAGACCACTCGCTGCTCAACGACTACCTGCTCGTCATGCCCGACATGACTCAGGAGCAGCGCGACGAGCTCCCGAAGAACGTCATCACGCGCGCGCTGGGCATGCAGGACTCGGTCGTGGTGGACTTGGTCCCCGAGCAGCCGCACGTCGACGACGTCTACGTGCTGTGTTCCGACGGTCTCAGCGGGATGATGGGCGACCCCGACATCCTCGAGCTCGTCCGGCAGGCCGAGGGCGACATCGAGGCGGCGTCGAGCGCGCTCGTCGACCTGGCGAACAAGAACGGCGGCGAGGACAACGTCACCGTCGTCCTTCTCAAAGTCGTCGAGTAGCCGTCGTCGAGTCGCCGTCGGCGAGTCGCCGTTGCAGCACGCTCCTGGCCCTGACCAACACGCTGCTCGCGCCGAGCGCCTCCGACGTCTGTTCGTTCATCGACTAGATGTCCTCGGCGGAAGTCGCACCGCGCCTCGGCGGCGGGAGCGGCCCCCCTGCGGCGCGTCGCTCCTCGCCGATGCACCGCATCGACTCGTCACGCCGCACCACAGCTGGACCCGGTCGCGCTCGTCGATCCGCGTCACGACTTCCGCCTCAGCCATCTAGGCCCCTGGCGCCGCGAGGAGGTTTGATGCATCCTCCGCGCGCTATGAAGGTTCATCCGCGCAACGAAGGCACCAGCACCGTCGACCTCGCGATCCTCGTCGCCATGCCGGTCGTCACCGCCATCCTCTGTGTGGTGATCTACTTCCTCGCCGTGCCCCTGAGAACGATGACCGGCGGCTGAGCTCCCGTCAGGCGCTTCCGTCTGCGCAGCCGCGCTGCGGTCGAGTCACCCAGTCCTCCGAGACTTGCAGCGCACGGCGCCGCGTCCGGAGCTTCCTCGACGTCCCCAATCCGAGGCGCTGATCGCGGTCGAACGGGGCCGCACCGTTGAGACGGGGCTGCTCGATGAGACAGGGCTGCTCCATTGAGGACGGGGCGGTAGCGTTCGTGTGACGCCCCTGCGACATGCATTGCGCTCTTCCTCCATGGTTCCGAGGCTGCCCTCGAAGACCATGCTTTCGGAAGAACACATCGGCCCCGCGCCGTCTCACGACACCGTCCGGATCCCCGGCGCGATCGGTCCCCTGCGCAGCTTGGGGGAGCGGCTCTACACGCTGGCGCACGGGGAGCGTCTGTTCCTGTTTCTGCTGGCAGCGGGCTTTACCGTCGCCGCCTTGGTGTATCGCTCGCCGGCCCTGGCGATGTGGTTCGGCTTCGGTGTCGCCGCCTACTCGGTGGTCGCGAACGACAGCATCCAGACCATCGGGACGTTCATCGCGTCCAACCGTCACCAGAAGTGGTGGGTCTTGTGGCTGTTCATCGGCGGCATCTTCGCCGCGACCGTGACCTACAGCTGGTTCGCGTACGGTGGAGACGTGTCGAGCGGAAGGCTGGCGTCCAAGGGGTTTGCCGAGGCGCCGACCTCCTTCAGCTACCTCCAGATCGCCGCCCCACTGGTGCTGTTGGTGCTCACGCGGCTCCGGATGCCCGTGTCCACGACGTTCCTGCTGCTCTCGAGCTTCGCGGCGACGGCGTCGAGCATCGGCAGCGTGCTGTCCAAGAGCCTGCTCGGTTGGGTGGTCGCGTTCGGGGTCGCGGCACTCGTCTGGGGCCTGGCGCAGAAGGTGTTCGACCGCTGGTTTACGGGTACGCCACACCCCGCGTGGCGTGTCGCGCAGTGGGTCACGAGCGGGCTGCTGTGGAGCGTCTGGATCATGCAGGACGCGGCCAACATCGCCGTGTACCTCCCGCGCGCCCTGTCGTGGGTCGAGCTGCTCGGGTTCATCGGACTGGTCGTGGTGGGCCTCGGCATTCTCTTCCGCATGGGCGGCGAGAAGGTGCAGAAGGTCGTCGACGAAAAGAGCCACATCGTGGACGTCCGGGCGGCCACCGTCGTCGACGTCGTCTACGCGGGTGTCCTCTACTACTTCAAGGTGCTGTCCGACGTGCCCATGAGCACCACCTGGGTCTTCATCGGGTTGCTCGGCGGACGTGAGCTCGCCATGGCGCTGCACAAGTCGAGCGGCATCGGCGTGCGCGGCGCGGCCAAGCTGATCGGCAAGGATCTGTTGAGCGTGACCATCGGCCTGCTGGTCTCCTTGCTGCTCGCCTACGCCGTCAACGACGCGTTCCGCACCCAGATCGACGCGCTGTTGATCCTGTAGGCATGCTTTACGAGGCCGACTCGCAGACATCGAACGCGGGAAGTCGCAGAGGACCAACCTCGCTCCATGCTTCGACGGACTCCTCGTCTTCGGTTTCGACGTAATCCGCCATCGATGGGGAGCGCGCCACAGGTGTGCTGACCTCGAACGCCGGACGCACCGCTCCGTCACACGTCAAGACTCCCTCGGCAGGCACGCTCGCGGCGAACCCGAGCGCATATTCCGAGCGTGCGTAGGAGTAGCCCACGGCGAGCAGAGCCCCCGACGAGGAGAGCGCCGCCTCGTAGAAGCCCAGGCCGCCGTCTTCGGCTCTGAGCGCCTGCTGGCTGACCACCATGCCTGCGTCATCAACCTCCACGACCCACCCGGAGTAGCGGCTGCTGCCCTCGATGCCGGCGAGGCGCCCGACCACCCAGGCCCGCTCCCCCTCGACCACCACGTCATATGCGTGGGCAGTCCCCTCCGGCAGGCCCAGCGTGCGTGCCCATCGGATCTCCCCGGAAGGCCGCACCCGGACGACAAACATGGCGCTCGACCCCGGACCGGCCTCCGTTTCACCGACCGCCAGCAAGTCCCCGTCGCCCATGATTTCGACGGCACGAAAGGCGGTCTGTCCGTACGGCCGGAGCAGGAGCGTCCACGCGGCCGTGCCGTCCGGACGGAGACGCGACAGGACGGCGTTCCAGTAGCGCGTGATGATGCCGGAGTCGGTGGCGCGCCCTGCCACCACGATGTCGTCGCCGATCATCAGCCCGTCATAGGCCGTCATGTCGAACCGCTGTCCGGTCGCCTCCCGAACCCGCAGCGTCTGGTGCCGCACGACATCCCCATCCGCGTCGAGCACGATGGCATGCGCCAGGTATCCCCCACCTCCAACCGCGAGTGCGCGTCCCGCTCCCACGTCGACGACGCGATGCAGCGTGCCCGTCCCGTGATGGAGCTCGCGCGCGACCTCACCGGTCTCCGCATCGAACCACACGGTGGCCATCTGGTTGTCGAGCCGCCCCGACGCGAGCGCTTGCCCTCCCACGAACACCACGCTCTCCAGGACATCGTCCCTGGAAGATCCGACCGTGCGTGAGAACCGCGGTGTCCCGTCGCGGCCGAGTCGGGCAAACACCCCCTCACGACCGCCTGCCCCCACGACCGACGTGGCACCCACCACCAGCATCTCGTCCCCCACGCGGGTCAGCCCGCGCAGCGAATGTGCGCCCCCCTCGCCGTAGATCCGCGACGAGGCCGTCGTTTCTCCGACGGGTCCGGCGTCCAAGGCCGCATCCATGGGCGCCGAGGCGTCGGGCTGCGTCGACGCATCGAGTCGAGAGGCGTCCAAGGCCGCATCGGGTCGGCCCGCGTCGGCGGTCGCCGCGTCCGAAAGGGGGCCACTGTCGACCGTCACCCAGACCTCCGGCAGGGGCGGCGTCATGGGCTCCCCGCCACAGCCCCACGAGGCCAGGACAAGCATGAGAAGCGTTTGGGTGCGTGTCATCTCGTGTCTCCGTTGGTCGGTCGTCGGAGTAGCTCCCGGAGGCGCCCGCGTGACCTCATGGCGCGAACGAACCCGGATTGGCGGAAGAGGTGGTGCTCCGTCGCGGCGAGTGTCCGGTCCACCTTCGAAACGCCCGACCGAAGGCTTCGCGCGAGTCGTACCCAAGACGCTCGGCGATCGTCCGGAGCGAGAGACCCGGTGTGCCCAGCAGCTGATTCGCCCTCCGTACGAGCAACCCGGCGCGAAGCTCCCGAAACGTCATCCCTTGCCCCCGAAGCCGCCGCTGAAGCGTGCGGGGGGAGACGCCGAGCTCCGCGGCGACGTGCCCGAGGGATGCACCGGGGCCGTGATGCGCGGTCCAGAACGCGTGCTCGAGCGGCGCCTCCGCTCCGCCGCTTGGGTCCCAGAGCAACGCCTTGGCCTCGCGACGAAGAAGAGCGGCCATCGGGCCCATCGCACCTCGAAACGGCAGGGCGAGCGCCTCGCGGGGGAAGAGAATTCGGCAAGACGAGCAGGACCATCGGGGCTCGATGCCGAACAGCCTGCGGTAGCGTTCCGGCTGCACGGCACCGAACTGATGCTCGAGCACGGTCGGCGCGAGCGACGTTTGTGTGCATGAGCGCAGCACACAAAGCACCGCGGCCAGCGTGGTGTCGACGCCGTGGCGCGAATGCGTCCGAGGCATGCGGTACGCGATGCCGGCGGCCCCGTCCTCATCGCTGCGACGAACGGGGGCATGGGGCGCGAACGCGCGCAGCAGTTGAACGAGGGTGTCAATCGCGGCGTCGACGTTCTCGCACGCGGCCACGGCCGGGCCGACGGGGCCCATTTGGTCGAGGGTAAATCGCTCCCCTGCCACCAGGCCACAGAGCGGGTCGCCGCTCAGGGACTCGATGGCGTCCCACACCCGCATGGTCTGGCCGAACGAGAAGCCACCCACCGCCTCCGCCGGTGCGAGTCCCGCAGCGAGGCAGACTTCCTCCGTGCCCAATCCAAGGTTCCTCCCCCAGCGAAGAATCAGGGGAGAGACACGCATTCTCTCGGCGATCGCGGCTTTGTTCGACATCGACATCTCCAGAGGCGGCGGCCCCGTGTTGGAGCCGCGCGTCTGGGTACGGGCTGCGGGTCCGGGCCTCCCCTTCCAGATCTGCGAACCCGTTTCGCAGATCTGCGAGGGCGTGCGGGGGGCTGGCGGCCGAGTCGACGCCGGCCGCGGTGGCCGCTATCTTGGCGCCGTGAGCACGACCAACACCAGCGCCGACGGCGACATCCAGAACTACGACGATTTCTGGCCCTACTACCTGTCGGAGCACCGCTCTGCGACCTCCCGGCGGCTGCACTTCGTGGGCACGACCGGCTTCCTCGCTTCCCTCGTAGGCAGCGCGGTGGTGCACCCGATCCGCTTCCCCGCGGCGCTCGCCGGCTTCGGCGCGGTGCTCTACCACGGGGTGAAGAAGGGCGAGGCCGAGGGCCCGTCGTTCAAGCACGTGGCGGCCATGGTGGGTATCGGCACGGCCGGCTCCCCGGTGCTGTTCCCCGCCGGCGTGGTCTGCGCGTATGGCTGCGCGTGGCTCGGTCACTTCGGGGTCGAGAAGAACCGCCCGGCGACCTTCCGCTACCCGCTCTGGTCGCTGGCGTCGGACATGCGAATGTGGTCGATGATGGCGCGCGGCAAGCTCTGGTCGGGCGATCCGCTCGAGGAGCTCGGCCTGGACGACCCGGCACCTGCCGACCCGATCCCGACCGGCCCGACCGTCGTCGCCTAACTACTCGGCCGCGCGTCGCATTGCCTCGACCGGCGGCGGGACGTCGAACCACCTCCCGAACGCCAGCGCGGCCTGCCAAACCAGCATGCCGAGCCCGTCGACCGTGGTGAGCCCGCGGGCTTCGGCGGCGCACAGCACCGTCGTCCGGCGCGGCGAATAGACGAGATCCACGACGGCGGCGTGCGCCGGCAGCGCCCCGAGCGGCAGCGCGTCGGCGAAGGGCTGTGCGTGCTCCGGGTGCAGCGTCGCGCTGGTCGCCTGGACCACCAGGTCGGCGTCCGAGAACGCCGCCTCGAGGGCGTCCCCCAGGCCCGTGGCCGTTCCATCGACGCCCGTCGACCGCAGCAGGTCGCCCGCCGCGTCGGGTCGGCGGGCCGAGACGGTGAGCCGATCGACGCCGGCCTCGAAGCAGCCCACGACCGCAGCCCGCGCGGCCCCGCCGGCGCCGAGCACCACGACGTTTCGCCCCGCCAACGCGACGCCCGCTTCCTCCAGGGAGCGCACCAGCCCAGGCGCGTCGGTGTTCATGCCGCGCCACCCGCCGTCCTGCCGCACGACGGTGTTCACAGCCCCGATGCGCTTCGCCGCCGGTTCGACGACATCGAGGTGGGCCATCACCGCTTGCTTGTGGGGCAGCGTGATGTTGAACCCGCGCGCTCCGACGGCGGCCAAGCCTCGCACTGCGTCGCCGAGGGCCGTTGGCGCGACGGGAAGGGCGAGGTAGCTCGCGTCGATGCCCGTGTCGGCGCACGCGGCCGAGTGCAGCGCGGGGGAGCGAGAGTGCGCGACCGGCCAGCCCAACAGTCCGATCAGCGCGGTCTGGGCCGAGGTCATCCCGCCTCCGTGCGCACGGCCGTCACGTTCGCGTCCAGCTCGCCGCTTCCGAGCCGCACGGTGAGCGTGTCGCCTTCGGCCACCTGTTCGGCCTCCCGCACGGCCTTTCCGTCGGGGCCCAGCGCGATCGCGTAGCCGCGGCACAGCACCGCCAGCGGCGAGAGGGCGTCCAGCTGGGCGAGCAAGCGGGACAACGCATGGCGGGACCTCATCAATCGTGGCGGAGCGGCGCGTCGGACCGCCGCGTCGTGCTCGGCGAGCGCGCCGCGGGCGCTGTCGAGCGGCGTGACGACCGCCCGCCGGAGGTCGTCGTCGTGGCTCGCCAACGCGCGCCGGCGTTGCTCTGTCCCGCTCCGGCTGGCTGCGCGGAGGCGCTGGGCGAGCGCCTCGAGGGCCGCACGGTCCCGAGCCAGCGCGGCCCTCGGCTCGTGCCGATGGAGCGCCTTGCTCAACCGGTCGAGCCGCGCACGTGCGTCGCTCAGCTCGCTTCGCGCGGCCCGCTCCACCGCGGCCGAGAGCGGAGTCAACGCGCGCCGTCGGGTCTGGACCAGTCGCCTCGGGTCGACGAGCGCGCGGGCCGCTCGCTCCAGCTGAAGCCGGGCCCGTCCGACCGCCATGCGGTAGGCCTGCTGCAGGTGACGCTGCTGCGCGTCCAGCTCCCCGCGCAGCGCCGCCACGTCCGGCACGACCGTCTCCGCCGCGTTCGAGGGCGTGGCGGCGCGCACGTCCGCGACGAAGTCGACCAGCGTCGAGTCCACCTGGTGGCCCACACCCGTGACGACCGGCACGGGACAGGCCGCCACCGCGCGCACCACCGCTTCGTCGTCGAACGCCGCGAGGTCCTCCCGCGCGCCTCCCCCCCGGGTCAGGATGATCACGTCGAGTCCTGGGAGACGTGCCATCCGCGAGAGCGCGGCGACGATCGTGCGCGCGGCGTCGGGACCCTGCACCGCGCAATCCGCCACCACGATGCGCACCGGAGCGCGCCGGTTGGCGACCCGGATCACGTCGAAGAGAGCCGCGCCACGCAGGCTCGTCACGACCCCGACCGTCTTCGGCAGCTGCGGGATGGGGCGCTTCCGCTCGGGCTCGAAGAGGCCCTCTTTCTTCAGCTTCGCGTGCAGCTTCCGGAGCGCCTCGAGCCGGTCCCCGTCGCCTGCCGGCGTCGCCCGCCGCGCCATCAGCTGGAGGTTGCCGCGCGGCTCGTAGAGGGAGAACCGCCCGAGCAGCCGCACGCGCTCGCCCACCGTGAGCTTGGCCTCCGCGGCCATCGCGTCACTGCGGTACATGACCACGGAGAGCTGCGCCGCTGCATCCGCGAGCGTCATGAAGACGTGGCCCGACCCCGCGCGGCTCACCTGAAACAGCTCGCCTTCGATCCAGACTTCGCCCCACTTCTCGAGCTGGGTGCGCACGCGGCGATTGATCTCGCGCACGCCGTAGACCCGCTTCTTGGGGCGTTCGCTCACCCGGCGAGCGTAGCAGCCTCCGTTTGACTGGACCGCTCTCCTTCGCGCCGCCAGGGTGAGGGCGTGCGTGCGGTGGTCGGCGTGGGCTCGAACCTCGGATCGCGCGAGGCGTACCTCGACGCGGCCGCCGCCCTGCTCGGCGACGCGCTGCTCGCCCGTTCGCCCGTCTACGAGACGGCTCCGATGGGCCCCCCGCAGCCGTCCTACCTGAACGGGGCGTTCTTGCTCGAGGTCGACTGTGCTCCCGAGGCTCTGCTGACGTGGCTGCTCCGGATCGAAGCGCAGCTGGGACGGGTGAGGGATGTGCGATGGGGCCCCCGCACGGTGGACCTCGATCTGCTGTTTCTGGACCACGCGCCGATCGACACAGAGCGCCTGACGGTGCCGCATCCCCGGCTCGCCGACCGCGCGTTTGCGCTGGCGCCGATGCTCGATGTCGCGCCGTGGCTCGCATCGCGATACGGCTCCGCCCTCGAACGCCTCGGGGGGGCGCCGGCCCTCTTCGACCCAGGCGGTCGAGCCCAGGAGGCGGCGCTCGCGGCGGCGGTGAATGGATGGCTGGGGGCGTCGCGCGGTCACGAAACGGTGCGCGTCGAGGCCCTGGACGCCGCGCGATGGGTCCGCGAGGCCACCGATTTTCCGGGTGCCTGCAGCGTCGCCATCGAGCCGATCCGCCCAGCGGGCGTGTGTGGGACGGTGTTGTTGGACGGCTCGAGCCGGCGCCTCCCCGGAGAGTTGCAACGGGTCGGCCGCCAAGTTGTTGTGATCGCTGCGCCGTAAAAGGTAGGATGACCGCCTCTTTGGGGACTCCCAAGCACACGCTGGAGGCGTGACACATGGCCGATACGCGCAAGGACAAGCGCGCTCCGATCTCGCTCAAGGTGCGCTTCAAGAGCGCCACGCTCGACGAATTCATCGAGCAATACAGCGAGGACATCAGCCGCGGCGGCATCTTCATCAAGTCGAAGACGCCAATGTCGGTGGGCACGCTCCTCAAGTTCGAGTTCCAACTCAAGGACGAGTCGCGCCTGATCCACGGAGTGGGTCGGGTCGTCTGGCGCCGCGAGGCCGGGGGCTCCGAGCCGCCCGGCATGGGCATCAAGTTCATCAAGATGGACCCGGAGAGCCGGTCCCTGGTGGACGAGATGGTCCAAGGGCGGGGTGACGCGCCGGGCCGCTTCGAGGCGGGGGCCGACCCCAAGCCCAAGAAGAAGTCGGGCGGGTTCTTCCCGTCGACGACCCCCGAGAGCGAGCTGCCTGCGCCGGAAGACCGCACCCAGGTGCGTCACGCGAGCGAGTTCCTGGCCAGTGCGCTGGCCGAGGGCTCTGCGTCGAGCGCCGACGAGGCGGAGAAGAAGGCCGAGGAGGCGCGCAAGCGCACCGAGGAGATCGAGCGCAAGCGCGCTGAGGCCAAGAAGAAGCGCAAGCCGCGCATCAAGAAGACGCTCGTCGGCATGGGCATCCCCGCGGTCGGCGAGAACGACGACCTCGCGGCGGCCCTCGACAAGGCCAAGGCGGCCACCGAGGAGCGCAAGAAGGAAGAAGCCGAGGAAGCGAAGGCCGACGAGGCGAAGGCCGAGGAAGCGAAGGCCGACGAGGCGAAGGCCGACGAGGCGAAGGCCGAGGAAGCGAAGGCCGACGAGGCGAAGGCCGACGAGGCGAAGGCCGACGAGGCTGACGAGGCGAAGGCTGACCAGGCAAAGGCCGACGAGGCTGACGAGGCGAAGGCCGACGAGGCTGACGAGGCGAAGGCCGACGAGGCGAAGGCCGACGAGGCGAAGGCCGACGACCCCGAAGCGAGCGAGCCTGAAGCGGCCGCCGCCAAGGCCGATGAGCCCGAGGCGAAGGCGAAGGAGCCTGAGGCGAAGGAGCCGGAAGCGAAGGCCAAGCCCAAGGCCGACAAGCCCAAGCCGATCGCCAAGGCCGCACCCAAGGCGGATCCCAAGCCCAAGCCGGCCTCGGAGGAGCGCGCCCCGAAGGCGGTTGTGGCTCCGATCGAGGACGAGGATGAGGGCGGCGGCATGGGGATGATCATCTTCGCCGTGGTGGCCATCTTGGCCGTCGGCGCGATCGTCTACTTCCAGATGCAGCCGGGCGACGACCCCGGGCCGGACCCCGACACCACCACCGACACGAACGTGGTCGATCCGCCCGACGTGGAAGACCCGATCGAGGACCCGATCGTCGAGCCCGATCCCGAGCCGGCAGTCGAGATGATGGCGGTCGCGGTCTCCGCGACGCCGGAAGGCGTGACGTTCACCGTGGACGGCGAGCCCGCCGCGGTCGAGGACGGCTCCATTCAGCTGCCCATCGGTCAGGCTGCAACGGTCGTGGCGCACCTCGAGGGACACGTGGACGGCAGCCAGGAGGTCACGGCCGCCGAAGGACAAGAAGCGCTCGAGTTCGCGCTCACGCCGATGCCATACGTCATCGCGGTCACCACCGTTCCGGACACCGCGCAGGTGCGTGGCGGCGGCGGCAACACCACGGGCAGCGGGGAGATCACCCTCTCCGGCGCGCCCGACGAAGCGGTCTCGCTGTCGGCGACGGCACGCGGATTCCAGCGCGGCACGGCCGAGGTCGCGCCTGGCGCCTTTACCGAGCAGGACGGACGCATGGTGGCGTCGATTACCATCACGCTCGAGGAGCGCGCCGCGGCCCCGCGTCCGCGTCCCCGCCCGCGTCCTCCCGCGGAGACGGGCAACGACGAGCCCGATCCTCCCCCCGCGGGCGACGACCCGGCGCCGGACCCGGCGCCTGAGCCTGAGCCTGAGCCCGAGCCGGAGCCCGAGCCGGAGCCCGAGGCGCCGGACAACCCGTTCTGATCTGACGTCGAGTCAAAAGGGCACCCCCACCGGTCACGGCGGGGGTGCTCTTGTATCGGCCTTCGGCACCCGCGTTCAGCGCCCGGACTCGACTTCCAGAGCCGAGGGTGGCGCCGGCGCATCGACGCGCGAGCGCATGACCCGGACGAGGGCAAATCCGGCGAGGAACCCGCCGATGTGGGCGAAGAACGCGACCCCGCCGCTCGACTCCGCGCCGAGCGCACCGAGCGCGCTCACCAGCTGCAGGCCGAACCAAACGAACAGGAACGCCCACGCGGGCAGTTCCACGAACACAAACGGGAGCATCGTCACGATCGGCGCCCGCGGATGCAGCATCATGTAGCCGCCCAGCACCCCCGCGATCGCACCTGACGCGCCTACCATCGGCACCTGGCTCGCCGGGTCGATGGCCACCTGCAGGGCGACCGCGGCCAGGCCGCACACGAGGTAGAACGCGACGTAGCGCCCGCGCCCGAGCTCGTCCTCGATGTTGTCCCCGAAGATGTGCAGGAACCACATGTTGAGGATCACGTGCATCCAGCCCGCGTGCAGGAACATGCTGGAGATCGGGGTGACCCAGCTGCTGAGCACGGGGAGCGTCAGGTAGTACGGGACCACGCCCCAGCGGTCGACGAAGGGCTGCATCCCGTCGGTTAATCCGAACTGGTAGAACCACACCATCGCGTTGAGCACGATGATCGCCCACGTGATCACCGGGCGCGTCTTGGTGGGGTTGATGTCCCGCAGCGGGATCATGGAAAAAGCGTAGCAGGCACGCGTCACTCGGCTCGCGCCGCGCGGCTTGCTGTCAGGATCGTGCCCTCCAGCGGTGCCCTGTGGCACGGTGATCGGCGTCGATGACCGCGCTTCTCCTGCCGCTCTGCACGTTCCACCGGGTGTTCGACACCGTGCCGGTCCAGGAGGTGGTGACGCTGCCCGAGATGGTGGCGTCGCTTCGCCGCTTCGCGCTTCGACCCGACGTGCTGGCGCGCAGCCAGCGCGAGGTTGGACGGATCCGGCGCTCGGTGGCGCGGGCGAAAGCCGGCCTGCACGCATCGGGTCGGCACGCGGCGAAGTTGGCCAAGGCGGTGGAAGCGGCGCGGCGTGAACAGCGTGACCCCGCGGCCGCGGTCGAGGCGCTGGGGCTCGAGCTCGAAGCGTCGGCGCGCAAGGACGTCAAACGGGACCTCCGGATCTGGTCCCCGGCCCTCTATCGCCCTGACAGCGACAAACGCGCCGCCGACAACGTCACCCACGTGTCGTGCCTCGTGCTGGACTACGACGACGGAACCTCGATTCCGGATGCGTCCGCCACGTGGTCTCGCTGGTTTCACGTCATCCACTCCACGTGGTCGCACGACGAAGACCACCCTCGCTTCCGCGTCGTGCTGCCCCTGGCCCATCCCGTCCCGAGCGCGCGTTGGCCTGGTGTCTGGGCCTGGGCTGCCGAGCTCGCCCGCGGTCATGTCGACCCCGCGTTGAAGAGCCCCGCCTCCACCTACGCCCTCCCCGCCGTGCCCAACGCCAACTGGCCGCGCGAAGCCCTGAGCCGGCCCGGCGCGATCCTCGACCCGGTGCTCGAGGGCGTGCTCGACGAGCGCGTGACGATGTCGCTCGAGCCGCAGCGCCCCTCCGATGGCGGGCCCTCGCTGTTCCGCGGCGAGCACCCCGACGAACAGCACCTCGATCACCTCGACGAGACGGCGCTCTACTTCGTCGACGACGACCTCGACTGGGATCCTGAACCGGTGGAGGAGCCGGCGGCGACAGCGCCCGACGAGACCCCGGCACAAGCAGCCGACGCCGCGCGGCCCGAGCCCATGGAGGAGCCCGATGCCGCGCCCGAGCCTGATGCCGCGCCCGAGCCCATCGACCCCACCGCGAACGAGTCCGAAGCCGGTAGAGAACGGGAGCCGAAGACGCACGAGGGTCACGCCGGCTCTCCGGCGGTGCCCCCTCCTGTCCCGAAGTCCACCGCGAGGGTCATCGCCGCCCTCACCACCTTGGAGCGCCGCTTCGCGGTGCACCCCATGGTGGAGGGGCTCGAGCGTCTCGCCGCGATGCGCGAAGCCGGAACGCTGACGCAGAAAGAGTTTAGGGAAGCCAAGCGGCGGCTGCTGGACGGCGGCTGAATACTCCCGAAACGACGCTCAATGGCACTGCCAGAACGCGGTGTCGGTGAAGACGTACATCAACCCGCTGTCGCCGAGGTTGATGTCCGCGAACGACTCGTCGAACTGCATCAAGAACTGCCCATGATGCTCGTCACCCTGAAGCCAGATGGGCTCACCACCGGCGCGCGCCCCGGCCTGGTAGAGCGCGCGTCGGAGCTGGCTGTCGCCCTCCCAGACGTCGTCCGGGACATCGACCGTCACGACCTCGAAGCCGCGGGTGTCGCGAACCGGGGTGTCTTCCGGCGCGGCACTCTCCTTCTTGGCCGTCCCGTCGTCGCGGAGCTGCACCGCCACCTCGTTGGTGTACGGCTCGAAGGCTTCGTTGCTGTCCGGGTTGCCGACAAACAGGCTCATCGTTCGCTGACCCCCGAGCTGCGCTCGAAGCTCGGGCACGGTGGCCAGGTCGACGGTGAACAGGTGCACCATGGCGTCGTCGTCTTGGCGCGGCCACGCCTCCGCTGGAGTGCCCGGGGGCAGTCCTCCGATGCGGTTGAGGGTGCTGTCGGGTTGGTCGGTCCTTCGGAACAGGTACACCGTCGACCCCCCGCCACCGGTCTTCTTAGCCAGTTTGACCACCTCGTCGATCTTGTCGGGCGCGCGCTTCTTCGGCGCGCTTTTGGGTGCGGTGCCCTCCTTGGAGAGGCGCGCCGTCAGCGCCTGGAACGCCTTTCGGTCGGCACGCTCGAACGCCTCGTGCATCGCAGGACGCGCGCCGTTTCGCATCGCCCACTCGATCCAGGGGCCCCGACCCTCGAACGCCGCGAGACCCAAAGCCATCTCCGTGACGTGGTCCGGCGTGAGCTTCGTCGCCTCCGCGAGACCGACGAAGGCGCGCTGCAGCACAGGCGCCGTCGGGCACCAGGCCAGCATGCGCACCGCCGTGGCGAACAGGTGGGCATCGCCGCTGTCGAGCGCCGCGAGCATGACCGCTTCACGACGGTCCGAGGGCATGCGGAAGAGGATCTTCGCGAGCATCTCGAACGGCACCCGCTTCGGCTCTGCGAACAGGCTCTGGATCACCGAGTCGAACTCCGCGCTCCACGTCTCGCCCCGGCTGGCCGCCCGCGCGAGGACCTCGGCGACCGCCACGACGAAGATCCACCGGGTCTTGGCCGGTGCGGCGTCGCGCAGCTCGATGAACATCGGCAGCGCGGACGCCGGCAGGTAGCCGAGACCCCAGACCGTCTGCGCGTCCTTGCGCGATGCCTTTGCGATCGTCTCGAGGGAGGACCGCCAGAACGCGGGGTCATCGACAAGATGCAGCAGCGGGCCGGCGCGCGGTGCCTCGTGCGACTTGGCCAAGAACGCCTCCGCGCGCTTGCGGACTTCCGCATCCGGCAGCGCCCGCAACGCCGCGAACACCAGGGCGCCGTCCGGGTAGTCCACGGCCTCGCCGACACCGGAGCGCATGGCGAAGTTCACCGCCGCGTCCAGTGCAGCCGGCTCGCCCCGCCGAGCGGCAGGGTCGGCTTGACGCGCGTCGTACAGCCAGTTGTCCCGCGAGCCGAGCTCGGGCAACACGCGCGCCACCACCTCGGCGGCGGGGGCCTTCCCCGCCGCCGTCGCCCGGACCACGGCCGCGCTGGCCACCCACGACGCCGTCTTCTTGTCTTCGAGACGCAGCGCCAGACCCGACAGGGCCTCCGCGTCGTCGTTCCGCCACTCCAGCAGCGCCCGATAGGCCGTCCGACCGGTCAGCTGCGCGTTCGAGAGCAACACCTCCAGCTGCTCGAGGGTCGCGACCCGAAACCCGGGCTCGAAGCGGTCGAGCTGGACGCCGTACTCGGCCGTCTTCGCCAGCTCCAAGCCCTCCGCCAGGAGCACCGCGGGCCAGTCCGCCGGGTCCATCACCAGCTCGAGCAGCGTATTGAACAACGGCGCCGGCTCGTTGCGCCTGAACAGGTCTTGTGTGACCGCGATCCACCGCTCGTCCGCGTCCCGCTCGGGCCACGCGATCGAACGGAACATCCCCTCGTCCAAGATCGCCCGGGCGATCTCCGGCCCGAGGCCCGCGAGCGCGTCCCCGACGTCCACGCCGAACCGCGCGAGCACAAACGCGACGCCGCGCCGGTAGGCATCAGGAAGATCCCGCCACCCCACGTCGATCGGCTCCGGGTCCTCGGCGTAGGCGCGCGCCACCATCGTGTCGAAGCCGCGGGACCAGCCGGCGAACAAGAGGTCGTTCTTCGGCACCGCGGCGGCGCGCAGGAACTCCATCACCGTCGCGCTGGGGACATCGTCGTCCGTCAGCATGTCGTGGAAGTCGGGGTACGCGGGAAGATCGAACATCCCGCGCCGCCAGAGCAGCTGGACGACCGCCTTCATCTCGCCGTGCTCAACCACCCGCTGAAGCGCGCTCTCCGCCTTGTAGATGTCGGCCGCGTCGTCGAGCTTGTCGGCGAGCTTGGAGAGGCGCTTGTCATTGTCGGCGAGCTTCTTCGGCACTCCGTCGACGTACGCGACGACCTTCTCCTTGCCGCCGTCGAAGTTCGTCCTCTCCACCGGGCGCCCGCGGTCGTCGTAGCGCTCGCGCTTGGTGATGGTGCCGTCTTTGGCGCGCTCCTCGTGGCGTCCGGTGCGTCGGCCGTATGTCCACTCGCGGTGGTAGGCGAGCTCCCCTCCCGGCCACCATGCCGACTCGACGCCGTGTTTGGAGCCGGACGGGTCGTAGCCCCGCGTGACCTTCTCGTGGTTGACCTGACGCAGCCACGTCCACTGCCCGACGAACTTGTCGTTTCGGTAGGCCCCGGTGGTCTTCACGCGACCGTCCGCTTCCGTGTACGTGTAAGGCCCGTTCTTCTGGCCCGCGACGTAGTCGAGCGTGAAGGACGGCGCGCCCGAGTCGTGGAAGTACGCCCAGGTGCCCTCCGACTTGCCCGCCTCGGAGCGCCCGCGGGCGCGAACTTCGCCGCTGGTGTGGAAGTAGACGTTGTCTCCGTGGAGGAGGCCGTCGACGAAAGTCTCCTCCGCGCTCACCGCACCGTCCTCGTAGAACGACGTCCAGATGCCGACCTTCTTGCCGCCTTCGTAGCGCCCCCGCGAAGCGAGCGCGCCGCTCGGGTGGTGGGTCTCGAACTCGCCGTCCTCCGGCGGGGCTGGGTCGACGTGCGGGAAGGGCGTAAGCGGCTTCTTCTCCTTCGGCTCCGCCGGCGCCCGCACGTCCAGCTCCGGCTCCCCGGCGGACGCGCGCGGATCTTCACCGCGCAGGGTCATCTCCATCGCGCCTTCGTCGAGGATCAGCACGCCGTTCTGCTGCGCCTTGTGAACCTTGGAACCCGCGGCCCCGCCCGCGAAGAGCACCTTGGTCTTCTTGGTGATGCTCTTGTTGATGACCGCGCCCATGTTCGCCAGCTCACGCTCGGCCTCGGCGCGCTTGCGCTTCATCTTCCCAGTGATGCAGACGGCGACTCCGTCGATCCAGGTCTTCGGCCGCGCCTCGGGTTCGGCCGGTGCGGCGACGGCCTCGGGCGCCTTCTCGCCCAGGATGACGTCGACCCCGTTCTCGAGGAACTCCAAGACGGAACCGAGCGACTGCATCGCGTCCGGCGTGATGGCCCAGATCACCACCCCGGTGGGCTCGACCGTCCCCGCCAACACGGTCTCTTCGTGCAGGCCGATCAACAGCGCCTTGAACGCGCGCTTGGCCTCCTTCGGGTAGTCGGCGGGCTTCGCGTGGAAGATGTTCGGCCCCTTCCTCGGCTTCGCGCTGTAGACGATCCTCTTCGCTTGGTGCGTGCCTCGGATCAGCGACGCGAGGGGGTGCGCGTCGGACTTCACCGCGGGCGTCAGCTCCGCGTGGCAGCGCGACACGGTGCGCAGCAACAGGTTGAGCGGGCCGTACTGCGGCGAGTGCGAGGACTGAATCGCCCGCTCCACCACGTCGACGCAGTCGGCGGACTCGGCCAGCCGCAGCAGCTGCTTCTGGACATCGCCGTGCGGGCCGTCGATCACGACCTTCTCCGCGCCGGAGATCGCGCCTTCGCCCGTGAGCCGCTCGATCAGCGCGCTGAACGCGTCGGCGCGCTCGATGATCTTCTCGAGCTGCTGGACATGAAACGGCTGGAGCTTCTCCGCGGCCTCGTAGACGGAGCGCCCGCGCGCGAAGAGCTGCGCAACCGCCTGCGCGCAGTCCAGCGGCGTGCTGCCGACCGGGAAGCGTGCCGACGGAATGACCCCTCCGCCGGGTGCGCTCGGGTAGCCGAGCCCGTTCCGAACGACATCGCCGGTCAGATTGGGCTCCTTGTCGTTCACGCGCGGTGCGATGCGGTCCCAGATGGCGAGGCGACCGGTCGCGGCCGCCGCGTGCAGCGGGGTTTGGCCCGCCGCGTCAGCGGCGTTGGGGTCCAGCCGCTCGAGCGCCTCGTCGAGCCGTTCGAAGGCCGCAGAGTCCTCCGCGGCGTCCTCCGCGTTCCCGATGGCCGCGATGAGCGCGGAGGCGCGCGTCGACTCGTTGGCCGCCTCGACGAGCGGTCCGGAGAGCGCCCAGCGCCCGAGTCGGGCGACCTCGCCGAGCGCGGTTTCACCTCGCCCGGAAACCAGGTTGACGTCGTGCCCGCTGGCGATGACCGTTTGCATCATCGAGGCAACAACATCGTCGGCCACGTTGGTCGAGCGAACCAGCGCGACGAGCAGGTCCGTGTCGCGGCCGTCCTTGGACGGCGCCGACGAGGACACGCCGAGGTCGAGCAGCCACGCGAAGGTCTCGAGCGCCGGGCCGTAGACACATTCGCCGAGCGCGCCGAACTCCTGGCAGACGGCGATGAAGTTCTTCTCGCCTCCGCTCTCGAGGAGCTTGCGGAGCTTGGGCAAGACCTTGTCTCCATTGGACCGGACCTTGGACTCGACCTGGAAATCGTGCTGCCAGTGCGTGTGCAGTAGCGGCTTGAGCTTCTTCCTAAGATCACCTTTGCGCAGCTTCTCGGCCATCGTCGTAGCCTCCGTAGGGGTGGGCCTTAGTGTACGCTCCCACGCCGCGAAACTCCCGACCTAGAGCCACAAAACCACCTCCGCAACAGGTGTTACGAAACGGGCGCGGCCGCATCCATCGCGGCGCTCAAGACCCGCTTCTGCGCGGCCACGGCCACATCACGGTAGCCAGCGAGGTAGATCTGCGAAAGGAGCGGCGAAGCGTTGATCTCAATGAGCGTGACGGCCGCCGTTACGCCGTTTGACGCGACGCGGCAGTCCACCCCGAAGTGCCGGAGACCGATCGCCCGCCCGGCCACCAGGCACGCAGCCTCGGCCTCCGCGGGCGCCTCGCGGAGCACACGCGGCGCGCTCCCGAGGTTGAGGTTCCGGATCGGGTTTGTCAGATCCAGCCCTTCGTCTTCGGCGAGCACGGTCTCTTCGGTCCACCCGCGCGCCTCGAGGGCGGGCGCGAGCGCGACCATCAGCCGCTTCTTGGCCTCGGGCACCGCCATGCGTGCGTCCTGCTCGGTCATCAACGCCTCGACGGTCTTCACGCCGTCGCCCGAAAGCACGATCGCGCGCCGCTCGTAGCCGGCGAGAAACCGTCCGTCCAGGAAATCCAGTCGGAGATCCACGCCCGGCGCGTACGTCTGCACCAGCGCGATCGCGTCGAGGTCCCACACGGCTTCGATCGCGCCGCGCAGCTCGGTGTCCGAACGGACATGCGCCACGCCTCGCCCGTGGCTCAGGCGGTTCGGCTTCACGACGAGCGGCAGGCCGCGCGCCTCGGCCAACCGAAGGCCCGGGTCCATCCCCGCGCGGTCGGCGAACGAGGCCATGCTCGGGTGCCGGGGAGACAGACACCGGACGGTCTCGGGCACGGTGAGGCCCGCGCGCGCGAGCAGCAGCGACGCGTAGTGCTTGTCTTCCGCCAGCCGCGCCGAGACCGCGTCGTTGAGCGGAGAGCGGCCGCCGAGAAACGCGCGCCGTCGGTCCCCGTGGCGCACCTCGTAGAGGTAGCCGTACTCGGGGTCGAGCACCTCGAAGGCCATGCCCAGCTCGCTCGCGGCCTCGAACGCGAGGCGGGTGGCGGTAGGCAACGAAGCGGGGTCGGCGGCGCGCATCCTCGTGATGTGAAACGTCCCGCCGAGCGTGCAAGGAGGCGACCGTCAGGCGAGCGGCCAGAAGCAGAGCGTCTGCCAGTCCTTTGGGTCCGGGACCTCCCCAGGATCGGTGATGTAGGACTCCCACGGGCCGCCGGACGGCTCGCGCCCCTGCTCGCGCATCCACTGCTCGAGCACGGCGTGGGTTTGCATGAGTGTGTCGTACGGACCGACGTGCGTGGCCATCGCGACTTCGCCGGCGGGCAGCGCGCCCGAGAGGATCGTGTCGGTGCCGCCCGCCTCCTCGACCGTCGGCACGCCTGCTTCGAGCGTCACCTCCGAGAGCGAGAAGTCGCGGTAGCGCGCGAACGGCGGGCCGGCCATCGCGACGCCTTCTGCCATGCAGTGTTGAAAGACGGCGGGCAGGCATCCGGCCAGCGCCGTGGCGATGTCATCCCGCGCGACGCGCTGACGCATGTAGAGGATGGGCTGGGCGTCGCGCGAGGTCAGGGTCACTTCGGGGGTCTCGGTTGTCATGGGGCTCTCCAGGGGGGTGCGGGTCATCTTGATGCAGGCGCCGTTCAGCGCGTTGTGTGGCCGGCCCGCGAACGCGTCGCGGTAGGCGCTGGGGGTGCGGCCGAAGACCCGCACGAACGCGCGCGTGAAGGACGCGTGATGCCCGAATCCGGCCGCTTCCCCGACGCGCCGGATCGACAGGGCAGGATCGCGGACGAGCGCCTCGGCCGCATGGTCCAGGCGACGCCGCAGGGTGAGCTGCTTGAGCGTCTCCCCGCCCACGCGTCGGAGCGCGCGATGAAGGTGCGCTTCGGACCACCCCGACAGGGAGGCGGCGTCGGCCAGCGGGACGTCTTCACCGCGGTCGAGTCGCCGGTTCAGCGCGGCGAGGACTTCCCTCACCTCCGAGTCGGTCGGCACCTCTCTCAGCTACCACGACGACCGCCGCCCGGCTTTGATGTTTCTTGCGGTCGAGAGCGCTGGAAAGCTGCGGGGACTCCTGCCAGGGTGGGGACCGATGCACGAAGAACTCCTCGGTCTGTCGACACACGAGCTGCTGCAGGTCCTTCTTCATCGGGAGGAGGCCCGCTACATCGGCGTGCGCGGGGGCGACCGGCATGAGTGGCTGACCGCGGAGCAGGCCATCGAGAACGATCTGCGCGCTCTGGCCACGGGGCAGCCCGACGCCGCACCGCCGGCGATCCCTGAGGCGGCCACGGCGGTGCCCAAGGCGGAGGTCAAAGAGGGCTTTCTCGCCATGCTCCTCGAAGAGCTCGATGCGCTGTCTTCCGAGGACCGCAGCGCGCGGCTCGGCCTGACGCACAGCCTCCCGGTGCAGCATGGCAAGCTCGATCCGTCGGCCCTGCGGGAGCTGGTCGACGCCTGGACCTACGCGCTCCGCTACGAGGACACGAGCGGCAACGACGGCGAGCTCCCCGAAGAGGCCGAGGAGCTCGTGGCGCTTCATCGGAAGTACCAGGCTGGCCGTGCGCCGGTCGCCGAGGACAACGACTACGCACGCATGCTCCGCGAGCGTGGTGAGGTCTCTCTGCGCGCCTACGGCATTCGCGAGACGTTTGCCGTCGGGGATTGGATCGCTCACCCGAAGTTTGGTGAGGGCGTGGTGCTGGAGGCGCACACCAAGATCGTCGTCCAGTTCGCCGATCACCGCCGCACCCTCGTGCACGCGCGCTGACGTCGTGATCGAGTCGATCGAAGGGGTCGCGTTCGTCGAGCGCGTCGACGGCGTCGAAGCCGACCCGTCAACACCACCGGATCTTCTGGTCGAGGTCCCCCACGGCGCAGACGAGCGGGCGCAGTACGACGCGCTCGCCTCTCGGATGCGCGGGCGCCTGCCCGACGATCTGCATGAGTTCTTCCACGCGAACACCGACCTGGGTGCCTGGGAGCTCGGTCGATGGGTGGCCCACGAGCTGGTGCGTCGCGACCCCCACCGCAGCGCGCGTCTGATTCGCTGCCTCTTGCCACGCACCCTCGTCGACACCAACCGCGTGCTCGAGGCCGACGGACTGACCCGCGGGTTGCCGAGCTACATCGAGGACCCGCAGGACCGCGCGCTGTTGTCTGCGCTGCACGCTCGCTATGTCGCGCTGGCGGAGGCGGCGGTGGACGAAGTCGGACGCGCCGGTGGCTTCCTGCTTTTGCCGCACACGTACGGGCCCCGCACGATGGGCATCGAGCAGGTGGACGAGAGCATCGTGCACGCGCTGCGCGCCGCTTGGGCCCCCGAGGCCTGGGCGAGCTGGCCGGTGCGGCCCGATGTTGACCTCATCAACCGGGACCCCGACGGGGTCGAACACACGCCCCCTGGGCTCTGCCAAGCGCTCATCGACGCCTACGCCGAGGTCGCCCTCGCGGCCGTCGAGGCGACGACGTATTCCCTTCACCCCGCCAGCCAGGGCGCGCGCTTCGCCACGCGCTACTCCGGTCAGTCGCTCTGCGTGGAAGTGCGTCGCGATCTGCTCGTCGACCGGTTCCACCTCCTCGAGCCGAACTGGCTCGACCCCACCAAGGTCCGTCGCGCCGCCCGGCCGATGGTGGACCCGATCCGCGCCTGGCTCGACCAGCGCTGAGGGAGCACCCATGTCCGACCCGATCGAGATGAGTGAGGCACGCTGGCGCTACACCAGCCGCTACCTTCGCGAGACGTTCGGGCGCCCCGACGCGCAGCTCGCGGGGTTGATGAAGCGCGCGGTGGCGGCCGGGCTGCCCGACATCGCCGTGTCGGCGGATGTAGGGCGCCTGCTCATGATGCTGACGTCCATGACCCGCGGACAACTCGCGGTAGAGCTGGGCACCCTAGCGGGCTACTCCGCCATTTGGCTGGCCCGAGGGCTGCGGTCTGGGGGCAGACTCATCACGGTCGAGCCGGTGGCCCAGCACGCGGACTTCGCCGAGCGCGAGCTCTCGAGCGCCGGGCTTA
This sequence comes from Sandaracinaceae bacterium, assembly GCA_045106715.1. Lineage (GTDB taxonomy): Bacteria > Myxococcota_A > Polyangia > Polyangiales > Sandaracinaceae. Next base: position 22,564 of record JBGCFC010000081.1, on the reverse strand, counting down.
AAAACGTCGTCGAAGTTCGACGCGAGAGGGGGCTCGAAGCCTTGGCCCGCCTCCGGCAGGAGCTGCCCGACGGCGCGGTCGACGTCTTGTTCGTGGACGCGATCAAGAGCGAATACCCGGCGTACTTCGAAGCCGCGCGTGCGCTCATCGCTCCCGGGGGGCTCGTGCTCGCCGACAACGCGCTCGGCAGCAGCCAGTGGTGGATCGATGACGAAGACCACCCCTATCGGAAGGGCGCCGACGCCCTGAACCGCATGCTCGCCGATGACCCGGACTTCGAAGCCGTGGGGATCCCCATCCGCGAGGGGCTGCTGGTGGCGCGCCGCGTCCGGTGAACCCCGGAACCGCGCCTCCGCTGCAAGACCGCTGTCCTGCGATAGGAACGAGGACGATTCGGTCACCTGTCGGCGGATGACGCGACGGCAGCGTGCTCAGACGTGCCGTCACCGACGCAGAAGGGGCTACCGGCGCCTACGAGGGCGCGGCGGGAAGCGATCGACGAGCGAGGGGCGTCGTAGAGGTGACCAAGTCGTCCTAGAGTCGGAACGGGTAGCTCACGGTGAAGTCCCGAGCCCGGAACGCGGGCACGCGCGCGGTCATCACGACGCCCTCGACGCACGCCATGACGGGCGCCGGCACGTCCCCCGTGGTCACGCTCGCGTTTGTCGCCGTGCCGCTCGACTCGAACTCCGCTCGAACTTGGAGTGAGCCGTGCCAACCGTCGCCGCACGAGCGTACGCGGTCGGAGACAGCCCCCATCGCCGCCGCCACCTGAGTCCGCGATGGCGTTTCGCGCGACTGCGCAGACGCCGAGCCTGCAAGACCGAGCGCCACTAGCAACGCCCCCACCCTTCGAAGCTTCATCCTGGACGAGTAGCACGTCCGTCGGTCCGGTGAGGAGGTGGGAATCGGACGACGTACGGGCGACCGAGACAGAGTCTCAACCCCTGGCAACCTCGGCCTCGTCGGAGTCAGCCTGGTCGGCATAGGTGGTTTCCTGAGAACGCGGTCAGGGACACCCAGAGACGGCTACTCTTCTTCGTCGATACGGAGGTCGGCCAGCATCTGGTCGTCGAGCATCTCCGTCTTCGCGGGACCGAGGCCGAGCGGGACGCGCACCGACGGGCGCGGCGGGACGATGCTGGGGGCGTCGTCCGCGTCCTCGAGGGTGAGCTTCATCAGGTCACCGGCGTCGAGGTGTTCGGTGACCGCGGGCTCCAGGCCACGCAGGCTGGACCGGGTGGTCAACGGCAGCGGAGCGGCTTCGTCCTCGGGAGTCTCGTCGAAATCCGGAAGCGAGAGCACCTCGGTCTCGTCGGCCAACGCGGTGGGCGGCGGCAGGAGCGGAGACGCCTTCGGCGATTCGTCGGCCGGCGGCGAAGCGCGCTTCTTGAACTCGAACTGGTAGCGTCGCCCGCGCGTCGGCTCGTCTTCCGGCGGCTGCGAGGGGGGCTCGGGCTCGGCCGGCGGAGGCGCCAGCTCCGTGAGCTCGTCCAAGTCGACGTGCATCGTGGACTGCGCTGGCAGCCCCTCAGGCTTGCGGGACGGCGCGGGGGAGGGTGCGGGGCTCGCCGTGGGACCGTACTTGGCTACGACCTCGGCGAGCAGTCTCGGACCGACCGCGCCGGGATGGGAACGAAGCAGCTGCCGCAGCGCGCGCTGCAGCTCACCAACCGAATCGAAGCGCGCGTCGGGCACCACGCGGAGCGCGCGCTCGACCGTCGCGACGAGCAGCGGGGGCACATCGGGGCGCCGCACCGCGAGGTCGGGGAGCTCAGTCATGACGGTGAGATCGCGGTCCGCCCCGGGAGGCTCGTCGAACGGAGGCTCGCCGGCCAGCAGCGTGAACAGCAGTGCGCCAGCCCCGTATTGATCGGTGCGCGCATCGGCGTCGGCCCCGTCGATCAGTTCGGGCGCGGCGTGGCGCAAGCCGAGCTCTTCGCGCGCCCGCCGGTCCGCTCCGATCGCTTCGAGCGCCGGCGCGACGCCGAACCGCGTGAGCTTGACCGTGCCGTCCCGCGCCACTCGTACGGACGAGGGGACGACCGCGTCGTGCCGGATCGCGAGCTGGTGTGCGCTGTCGAGCCCGCGCAGGACCTGCAGGACCACTTCGATCGCCACTGGCCAGGGCACGTCCACCATGTCCGCGAGGTAGGCGTCGATCACCGCCGCCAGCGACATCCCGTCGATCCACTCGGAGACGAACGATGCGCTCTCCGCGTTGGCGACCACGTCGAACACCTGCTCCACGTGAGGCGACGCGCCGTTGGCGAGGCGGGACGCCGTCTCTGCCCAGGTGGCGACGAACACCGGATCGAGGTGGGCGGGGTCCTGCACCTGCCGGATCGCGACGCGCCGAGAGAAACCCATCGCGCCCCGGATACGCCCGCTGTAGAGCCGCGCGATGGGCCCTTCGCCGACCTCGTCGAGGAGCTCGTAGTGCCCTGCCAGAAGGCTCACGCCCGCGAAGGTACACGAGCGTGGGCCTCGGGTTCCAGCAGTCTGCTCAACTGCCCGTTGAAGAACCTCTCGCCGCGCCCCAAACTCGGGACGCACCGCCCTCGCCGCCTGCCGCTTCTCCAAAATCCTCAGGGATTTCTTCGTCGCGTCATACGACGCGAACGGCACGTCGCGGGCCCGATCCATCGACGTCGGTTCCTCAACGGCCAGTCAACCGGGGTCCGCCGCCTCAGCCATCGCGTGGCAGTTCATGCAAGAGAAGCCCTCGTGCGTCTCGGCGTCGTACGGCGCCTCACCGAGCAGCTCGGTCATCTGTGGCCACACCGTTTGGACCATGAACTGCGCCATCGGCTGTTCGGACTGGAACATCGCGGGAATGTCGGCCGGGTTGAGCGGCGCGACGCCGTTCGGCATCTCGAAGTGGACGGCAGCGGCGTCTTCGCCATGACACGTCGCGCAGCCGAAGTCGGCGAACCGCGTCGCGTCGTGCTCGGCGAACACAGGCTGCATGGCGGGCACGACGACCTCGGCCATCCATTGGCCGCGCTGGTCTTCGGGGACATCCTCCCAGGCCATGTCGGCGAGCGCCGGTCCACTCGCTTCGACTTCGCCGCCGGTCGAGCTGGCCGACTCGTCCTCCGCGGGCGCGTCGGCGCCCCCGCAGCCGAGGGTGACGAGGATGGCGGCGCTCATGGCGACGCGATGGATCCGGAACCGAACGTTCATCTCAACCTCCCGCGGCAGCGCCGCCTTGATGCATGTACCCCGAGATGGCGTTGCGGGGCCGGAACAGTGCGTTGCGGCCTTCTTGGCGCGGATCAAATGCCGTCCGCGCCGAGCGGGATGGAGTATCGTTCGCCCGTGCGTTGGACGCTCTCGATCGCGCTCCTGTTGGCTTCGTGCGGTGGTACCCCTCCGCCGCCACCGGAGCCTCCTCCCCCCGCCGCCGCCCCCGCTCCGCCGCCCGCGCCCGAGCCGCCCGCGCCGCCCACGTTGGAAGAGGACGCCGCCCCCGACGGCGGCGCGATGTGCGGGGCATCCAGCGAATGCGAGGGCGAGCAACAGTGCCGGGGGCCAGCCGGCTGCGGCGCCGACTGGGCGTGCGGCGAGCCGCGGGAGTGTGGCGACGAGACCGTCTCGTACTGCGGCTGCGACAACTTTACGTTCTATGCGCAGGCCAACTGCCCCGGACGGCCGTACCAGCACACCGGCCCGTGCGAAGCGCTGGGCAACGAGATCGACTACGAGCCCGAGGCCGTCGAGGGCAGCCAGATGTGTCAGTCGGACGACGACTGCGGTCGAGGCTATGTCTGCGTGGGGAGCGCGGGCTGCACCACATACTGGACGTGCGTGCGACGCTGGCGCGTGCGTCCGCGGTGCCGACGGCGAGAAGCGCGCTACTGCTCCTGCGAAGGCGAGACGATCTCAGCGGCGGAGAACTGCCCCGGAGAGCCGATCGCACACGCAGGCTACTGCGCGGGCGATGAGCCGGTGGTCGCGACCGCCGAGCCCGAGCCGCCTCCGCCAGTGGAGCCGCCCGTCGTCACGCCCCCGCCGGTCGCGCCTCCTCCGCCGGTGGAGCCGCCCGTCGCGGTGGTTCCGCCTCCGGTCGAGCCGCCTGTCGTCGTCCCGCCCCCGCCGGTCGAACCTCCTGCGCCGCTCGAGCCGCCCCCGCCGCCGCGCTACGTCGTGTGCACGAGCAACCGTGACTGCGGACGCGGCGAGGTCTGCCAGGGTCCGGTCGGGTGCGGCGTGGAGTGGCGCTGCGGCCGCCCCGAAGAGCGCTGCATCGCGGACACGCAGCGGTTCTGCTCCTGCGACGGAGAGACTTTCGCGGCCAGCATGACCTGCCCCGGGCGCCCGCACGCGCACCGCGGATCGTGCACCGCGCAAGACGAGTAGCTCGCGCCGCGCTTGAGCCACCGATCGGAAGCACGACCGAAGGCGCCCCGCGTCAGCGGCCGGCGGGGCGTCCGCCCTTGCGGGGGTCGCTCGCAGCGAGGATGCGGCGGCGCTCCCCGTCTTGGAGGATGCGGATGACCTGCACGACGGCGGAGTGGCCGACCGATTCCATCCCATGGCCGCGCGCGGCGAGGTTGGCGACCATCGTCTCGTCCATGCCCTCCTCGTAGCGAAGCGTCTGTGGGATGCCCTGGTGATGGATGCGCCGGCGCTCCAGGGCCTGGTCCGGGCTGTCTCCAAACAGCAGGCTGAAGAGCGCGACCTGCTGGCTCGCGGTGATGATGCGGCTGCCGCCCGCCGCGCCCACACACAACACGGGATTGCCGCCCTGGAAGACGATCGTCGGCGACATGCTGGAGACGGGGCGACGACCGGGCCCTGGGAGGTTGGGGGCCCCACCGACGAGACCAAACGCGTTGGGCTGGCCGACCTCGCGCGCGAAGTCGTCCATCTGGTCGTTCATCACGATGCCCGCGGCGGTGAAGCGCGCGCCAAAGGGAAGGTTCACGGTGGTGGTGATCGCGGCGACGTTGCCTTCAGCGTCCACGACACAGAGGTGGCTCGTGCCCGCGTCGCCGCCAGGCTGCGCGGGCACCCGTTCGTGCCCCGCGACAGGCAGGTCGTAGCGGTCCGTCGGCTGCGCGAGCATCGGATGGAACAGGCCCTCGCGCGCGTCCGTGCGCTGACTCGCGAGCAACGCGGTCGACGGCACATCCACGTGGTCGGGGTCGCCCATGTAGAACTGCCGGTCCGTGTACGGGCCTTTCCAGCTCTCTGCGAGCGCGTGCCGGAAGAACGGGGAATCGGCCTCACGCTGCGAAGGAGGAACCCAGCGCTCGAGCAGCGCGAGCGACGCCAGCATGGTCACCCCACCCGCGCTCGGCGGGGGAGCAGAAGCCCACCGGAAGCCGAAGTGCTCGCCGACCACGGGCTCACGCTCGCGCACCTCGTAGGCGGCGAGGTCCTCCATCGTCATGATGCCCCCGGCCTCCCGGACCCGGCGGACGATCTCGCGTGCGATCGAGCCGCGGTAGAACGGCGTCGCGCCCGATCGGGCGAACTGCTGCAAAGAGCGCGCGATCGCGGGATTGGTCAGGCGGTGGCCGCCCGGGATGACGTTCTCGTCTTGGCTCGGGAACCACTGGCCAAACACCGGGTCGCCGCGCATCTCGCCGCCGATCCAACGGGTGAACCGCTCGATGGTGGGGCTGGCTTCCCAGCCGTTCTGGGCGTGCTCGATGGCCGGCGCGGCGATCTGGGCCCGGGTCACGTCGCCCGAGCCGTACTGCTCGATGAGATGCGCGATGCCCGCGGGCTCTCCCGGCACGCCGACGGCAAGTCCGCCGGCGCGGGAGCGATTGGCGGCCTGCTGATCGGTGTCGCCCTCCCGGCGCGCGAACAGGTCGGCGGTGGCCGCGCTGGGGGCCTCCTCGCGGAAGTCGATGAAGTGAAGGCTCTGGTCGCTCGCGCGGTAATAGAGCGCGAAGCCGCCGCCGCCGAGGCCGCTCGACGCTGAGCTCACCACGCCCAGCGTGAGCATGGTCGCCGCCGCCGCGTCGGCCGCGTTTCCGCCCGCAGCGAGGATCGACGCGCCCGCCTGGGAAGCGAGCTCGTGATCGGCCGCGACCGCGTACTGTTCGTAGACGGGAGCGGGCTCTGGGGACGCCTGGGCGAGGCCCGCCATCGCGAGCAGCGACAAGGCGAAGAGACGAAGAGCGGACGGCAGTCGGCGGCGCATGGGCCGAGCATGGCGACGGCCACCTCAAACCACAACCGCCTGCCCGCAAACCTCGAAGCAGGTTGCCGTTGTCCATCGCCGGCTGCATGCCTCGACCATGCGCATTCTCGTTGTCATGGATCCCCCGTCGACCGTCTTGGTCGACGAGGACACCTCCTTCGGGATCATGCTCGCCGCTCAGACGCGCGGGCACCGGGTCGACCATTGCCTGATCACGGACCTCTACCTCGAGGGCGATCGCGCCGGCGCGCGGGTTCGGCGGGCGACATGCAGCCGCGAGGCCCCTGCGCCGCTGACGCTCGGCGAGGCTGAAGATGCGTCGTTCGACGACATCGACGTCGTCTTCATGCGCAAGGACCCGCCTTTCGACGAGGACTACCTCTTCGCGTCGCTGGTGCTGGAACACGCGCGTGCGTCCACGCTGCTGGTCAACGATCCGCGCGGGCTTCGGGACGCCAACGAGAAGCTCTACGCGATGCAGTTCGCCAAGTGGATGCCCGAGACGCTCGTCAGCAACGACAAGGCGCGCATCCTTGCTTTCATCGAGCGCATGGGCGGGCACGGCGTCATCAAGCCGCTCAGCGGCGCGGGCGGCGACGGGGTCTTCAAGCTCTCGCTCGACGATCCCAACAAGAACGGCATCATCGAGACCGTCACACGCGGCGGCACCAAGCTGGCGATGGCGCAGCAGTTCCTTCCGGAGGTGACGGAGGGCGACAAGCGCATCTTGCTGCTCGACGGAGAGCTGCTCGGTGCGATCAACCGCATCCCCACGGGCGGCGACCTCCGGAGCAACATCCACGTCGGCGGCCGGGTGGCGGGCGCGACGCTGACCGACGCCGACCGCGCGATCATCGAGGCGGTGGCGCCACAGCTGCGAAAGGACGGCCTGTTCTTCGTGGGCCTCGACGTCATCGGGGGCCGGCTCACGGAGGTCAACGTCACCAGCCCGACCGGTATCCAACAGGCGTCGCGCCTCAGCGGCGAGGACCTCGAAGGCCGCGTCATCGACTGGCTTGAGGACCGTGTCGCCGGCTGATCTCGAGGGCCGTCCCGTCGCGATCCTCGGGTGGGCCGGCGCGAGCGAGCGTCAGCTGCGTTCGATCGTGGCGTTCTATCGATCGTTGGGCGCCGCCCCGTTCACCCACCGCGCGCGGGTGTTTCGGGCCATGGCGTTCCCGAACGGCTGGGCCAAGGAGGGCGCCGCGCTCAGCGCCCGCGTGCGTGCTCGGATCCGCCGCGGTGAGGGACCGATCCTCATCCACCTGTTCAGCAACGCAGGGTTCTGGTCGTTCGCGGCGCTTCTCCGCACGCTCCCACCTGAGCTCCACTCGCACCTCGCGGGTGTCGTTGTCGATTCGGCGCCGGGCTTTCCTGCGCACATCGCGCCGCGCTTCTATGCCGACCACGCCACCAAGGCCATGATGCCCATGGTGCTGCGTGCCCTGGGTCGCCCGCCCGCGCTTTCGAACCGCTGGCTCACGCCGCCGCTCTGGACATTCTTCCGTGGTTGGTACCACGTGAGCGCGCCGCAGCAGCGTCAGGCCGAACAGAGTCTGCGAATCGTTCGTGATTCTGATCTGCCGATGCTGTTTCTGTACTCGGACGTCGATGCGCTGGTCCCCGCCGCGTTGGTCGAGTCGTTCATCAAGTCGCTCGCACATCCGGTTTCGGTGGAGCGGTTCGAGGGCTCGCCGCACGTCGCCCACATGGTTCGGCATCGAACGCGCTATCTCGATGTGGTGCGCAAGTTCGTGACTTAGCAGCCCGAACCCGGTGACCCACCGCCCAGGCCGCCTGTCGCTCCTCCAACATCCTCGGGGGATTTCGTCGTCACGCCATACGGCCAGGACGGCGTCGCGTGCCCGATTCATCAAGGTCGATTCTTCAACAGGACACTCGGGCTCGAGACGCCACCCATGCTCCAGACTGGAGGGTCGAGTGACCACTTGGCCACCCTCTGTGTGCTGGATCGGCGTGGATCAAGATGGCCCTCATCTTGCGTAGTCTTAGGACATGCACTCGAAGCGCATCCTTGGTGTCCTCTCGCTCGTCCTCGTCCTCGGCGGCTGCGCCATGGAAGCGCCTGACGGCATCGACGACGTGGGCGTCGTTCCTGGTGGCAAGGCCGATGGGAGCGACTACTCGACGTGCGAGCTCGCGGCGGTGCCCGAGTGGTTGAACGAGGGCCAGGACGCCGACACGCTTCGGGAAGCGGGCATCCACAGCCGCGCAGCGAACAACCTCGTCTCGCATCGTGATGGCGCAGACGGCGCGTTCGGCACCGCCGACGACGACCTCTTCGACGACATCGCCGAGGTCGACGGGGTCAGCTGGGTTGGGCCGGTGGCCATCCGGCAGCTCGTTGCGTCCATCGCCGATCGGTGTGTCACGGTTGAGCCTCCGTCGGGCGATGTCGAAGTCATTATGAGCCCGAACGACTACGACGACTCCCATGTCGCGCGCATCCGGGAGCTCATCGACGGCGCGGACAGCTCCATCGACATCGCGATGTACAGCTTCCGAGACTCGTCCATCAGCGCGGCGCTGGAGCGCGCGGTCGACCGCGGCGTGTCCATCCGGTTCCTGTTCGAGAAGGCCAACTCAGACCGCTCCGACATGAACGGCGGGGCCAGCGGCGCCATCGAGGACATGGGCATCGAGGTCCGCTACATCAACAAGATCAACCACCACAAGTTCGCCATCATCGACGGGGCGCGCACCTCGCTCGACGCCGCCGACACCGGCATCCTGGTCAGCGGCAGTGGCAACTGGTCCAACGGGGCTGCCACCCGGTTCGACGAGAACACGGTCATCCTTCACGGCAACCGCGAGCTGAACCTCCGCTACCAGCGCGAGTTCAACCACCTCTGGGACAACAGCCGCCCGTTCACCTGGAACGAGACCATCGCGCCGGTCGAGGCGATCGCCATCGAGGAGAGCGACATCGCCGACGACCCGAGCGTCGACGCGCTGTTCACCTCGGCCAACTTCACCGTGCGTGACTCGAGCCGTTACGGCCGCACCTTCAGCGTCGAGCGCGGCCTCAACACCGTGGCCGACCGCTGGGTCGAGCTCATCTCGAACGCCCAGAGCTCCATCCGCATCGCGTCGGGCCATCTCCGCAGCCGCCCCATCGCGGAGGCCATCGTCGCTGCGCAGGCCGCAAACCCGGACCTCGACGTGCGCGTCTACCTCGACGGCCAGGAATACATCAGCACCTGGGTGCACGACGAGCAGCTCAGCGACCTCGACGTCTGCCTCGAGGAGGCCGGCGACAGCGAGGCGCGCCAGCAGGACTGCACCGACCGCGGCTTTCTCTTCTCCTACACGCTGCACCAGGCGGGCGTGCCGGTTCGCTTCAAGTACTACTCCTACCGGTGGAACTACTCCTACGCCGACCAGATGCACCACAAGTACATGATCATCGATGAGAACATCGTGGTCACCGGGAGCTACAACCTCTCGGACAACGCGGAGCACAACACGATGGAGAACATCATGATCTTCGAGGGCGACAGCCACCGAGCGACCATCGACGCCTTCATCGACAACTTTGACGCGCTCTGGGTCACCGGCGAAGCGGACGGCCTCTACGGCGACCTGATGGACGAGATCGAGAACGGCGGCGACACCAGCTTCCCGATCGTCTTCACGCCGATGGCCATCGACTGGGACCAGGTCACCGCGCTCAAGGGCGCCATCCGCGACAACTGCCCCGAGATCAACAGCACCGAGTTCCGCAGCAACCCGGCCGCGCACCGCTACTGCGACCGCTGACACCCGAAGGCTGAGACCGACGGCCGGGCGTGTGACCACTCGCCGAAGACCAGCCTAGGCGAGGACGTCGGACCGCGCGTCGCGCAGCCCTCCCGCGCGACACGTCTGCCTCAGAGTGTCGCCCACTCGCCGCCACAGAAAGACTCCTGCTGCGAGAGGTTCGCGCCCTCGTAGAACAACTCCAGCTTGTGCGGACCCGTGCACGATGCCGCGAGGCTTTCCTCCGGGCAGGTGCCCTCACTCCAAGTCCCCGCTGCCTGCAGCGCCGCGCCCGCGGGGGCTGTGACCACTGGCTGGCCTTCTTCTTCGCGCCAACTGTCGGGGCTCAACCCCGGCACTCCCGGCTCAAAGCCAGGGCCCGCTTCGGCGAGTTCCTGTATTGCCTCTTCGGTGCACTCAGCCGTACGCGACCCTAGGCCGCGTTCTGCCCTCGTGCGGACAGACTTCCTCGAACGGTGTTCGACTGAGGAACCGAGGGTTGCAGTGCCCGCCCGGCTCGAGCGCGCATTCGCCGCCGCAGCTGGGTTCTCCGCTGCCCGCGTTGGGCGAGGGGCAACCGCTGAAGCGCGTCCCGCAATGAACGATGTCGGTTCGTGTCGCTTCCGCCTCCGACATCTCCGAGGCAAGCTGCGGCATGCCCCGGGGCGACCCTCTCTTTATTTTCCGTCTGACGCCGGTGGTGCTCCGCCTGATCGACCTCGCGGAGGACGAGGCGGGCGCGCTGCTCACGCGATGCGGTTTGCCGAAGAGCGCTGCGGTCGGGGCGGCCACGGCGCCGCTATCCCGGTTTCAACAGCTGCTGGACGAGGCGGCGTTGCGGTACGGCCCCGGCTTGGGCGCCGCGATTGCCGAGGCCGCGCCGGAGGGAACGTACGAGACGGCGGAGCTCTTGGTGCGGTGTGCGCCCACGCTCGACCGCGGGCTCTCTGGGTTGGCTCGCTATGCCCCCTTGATCAACCCCGTCGGCCGGTTCGAGTTTCGAGTCGAAGGCGAGCTGGCGGAGCTGCACTACTTCGTGCCAGGACAGCGCGATGTGCTGGGCCCCGTGCTCAACGAATTCACCATCGGCTATGTCGTCGGGGCACTGAGGAAGGTCATGCCGGCGTTTGCCCCCCGCGCGGTCTGGTTCGCGCACGACGCGATGGGGACGGAGACCGATTTCGGCGCGCAAGAGGTCGGGTTTGGGCGCGCGACGTGCGGGCTCGCGATCGAAGCGTCGCTCGCGGAGCGACCCCTGCCCACCGCCGATCCGGTGGTGTTTCGATATCTGGAGAAGCAGGCGGAGGCGCGCCTCGAAGCGCTCGGTCAGCGCAGCTTCGCCGCGGTCGTCGTGGACACCATCGAGAGCCGCGTGGGCTTTCGAGACGCCGAGCTCAAGCCGGTCTCAAAGGCACTCGGGGTCAGCGAGCGCACATTGCAGCGCCGCCTGATGGACGAGGGAACCCGCTTTCGCGAGGTCGTCGACGAGGCCCGCCGGCGCCGGGCCGAGGCGATGCTCGCGAGCGGCACGCCCGCCTCGACCGTCGCGGACGCGCTCGGGTTCTCCGACGTGCGCAGCTTCCGGCGTGCGTTCCGGCGCTGGAGTGAGTGACGGGGTAGGCTGAACCCCGATGCTGATTCCCTGCCCCGCCTGTGGACGCCACTCCCGGCCCCCCGAGTGCGTCTTCTGCAAGACGAAGATCGGCCCCGTCCGACGCGTCTCGCGCCGGGCCTTCACCCGCGCTGCCATCGCCGGCGCCGGAGTGATGGTCGGCGGCTGCGGCGCCTCGCAATCCTCGGAGGACACCTTCTACGAGGACGAAGAAGAGAGACATCCTGGCGGAGGTCGGTGCGAGGACGTCGAGGTCGAGGACGACGAGGGCAATACCCATGTCGAGAGCGTTTGCCCTCCGTACGGGGCCCCGCCGGCCGAGACCGTGCACTGACGCTCCCTCCCCGTGCACGGAGGCCTGTCCCGGCGCTACTTTGGCGAGATGAACCTCTTCCCGTGCCCGAGCTGCGGTCGCCACGCCCGAGCCGCTGTGGCTGGCGGGTACGAGGACGTTCACGAAGATGTGCACGTCTACGAGGACGAGGATGAGCCCAGCCGTCAGAGCAGATCGAGGAAGCGCCGCAGAAGCCCTGACGACTCCGGCGTGGGCTGAAACCGGGCCAGCGCCGCCTCACGTTCCTCGGCCGACATGTGCGCGGAGTAGGCGTCGAGGTAGTGCTCGTAGCGGTGCCGGTTGGCGCGGTGGTCGAGCTCCGGGTGGAACTGCACGCCCCACACCGGCTTGCCAGGCACCCGCAGCGCCTGCAGGGACACCTGCTCGCTCGCCGCGAGGTTGTCGAACCCGTCGGGCAGCGCGTCCGCGCGGTCCTTGTGTCCCTGCTGGGCCAGGAACTCCGCTGGCAGCTGACCGAGCAGGGGATCGCGCCGGCCGGCGTCGGAGAGCGCCATCCGGTAGGTGCCGACCTCCGTTCGCGCGGGGTCGTGCACGATGCTCCCGCCGTACGCCTCGACCATGCACTGAAACCCGTAGCAGGTCGCGAACGTGGGGTGGCCCACCGTGGCCAGCTCGCGCAGCAGCTCATAGAGCCGCTCCAGCCCGGGCTGGTTTCGCTTGGACACGTAGTACTCGCCCGCGCCGCCGATCATTACCGCGTCGTGGGCGCGCACCTCGCTCATGCTCGGCGATCGGTCCACCACGTCCATGGCGACCACACACTCGGGGGGCAACTCCGTCCGCTCTACGAAACACGCCGCCTCGTGCGCGCGCATCGCGTCGCCAGCGTTGCGGACCTGAAGCAACAGCACCTTCGGTGAGCGAGTCATGGCGCGCGAACCTAACTCACGGGCTCCGACGCGCCAGGCGGCGCCGGCCTCGGGCGTACCTCTTCGATCACGCGCCGATGGACGGCCTCACGCTGCAGCTCGTCGTTCAGCCCGACCTGGACCTGGACGCGCTTCGCCGCCGCGCCGAGGAGGTCATCCTGTTGTTGGTTCGGCCCGATTGAGGCGCGACCCCGCGCCGCGTTAGAACGATCGACCGCTCGGCCAACCCGAGCCGGCATTGGCGCGGAGGTCGAGTCCGCTGTCGAGTTGGTGTGGGCTGAACCGGTACGAGGACGAACACGAATACGGCTTCGCCGGGCTAGTCCCCCGCGTGAAAAGCGGCTGAGAGCGAGGCGGCGTGGGCTTGGGTGACCTCGCAGTGGCTGGCCAACGCGAACGCGCCGGCCCCGCCGAGACTCAGGACCACGGCCGACGCGAACGCCAGTGCAAACCCGGCTGCGAACCGCGCGCTCGCCCGGGATCGGGGGAAGACCTGGCGCTCGGAGCTCGTCGATGCGACCTGAGACTGCGCCTCGGGCGGGTTCATCACCGCGCGAAGAGCGATCGCGACGTCGCGCATCGAGGCGAAGCGTGCGTCGGGCCGCTTGGCCAGGCAGCGCATCACGAGCGCCTCGAGGGCGGGCGGAAGACCACCCCGCTGCTCCCCGACGGGGGTCGGGGTGCTCGTCATGTGCGCCACCAGCAAGGCGCGCGGGTTGGTCTCGGTGTAGGGCGCGCTGCCGGTGAGCATCTCGTAGAGCAGCACACCGAGCGCATAGACGTCGGCGCGGTGGTCGACGGGCTGACCGAAGCACTGCTCCGGCGACATGTACTGCGGTGTGCCCAGCATCTCGCCGGCCTTGGTGATTTTGGACTCGGCGTTCTGAACGTGCGCGATGCCGAAGTCGACGAGCTTGACGAAGTCGGGCGTGCTCGGGTGGGGCACGAGGATCACGTTCTCCGCCTTGAGGTCGCGGTGCACGATGGAGCACCGGTGGGCGGCCTCGAGCGCGTCGGCGATCTGAGCGCCGATGTGGCACACGCGGCCTACGGGCAGCGGTGCCTCGTGCGCGATGAGGTCGGCGAGTTCCACTCCGCGGAGCAGCTCCATGACCATGTATGGATGGCCACCGGACATGACCCCAAAGTCACGGACCTCGACGATGTGCGCGTCCCCGATGGCGCTCGCCGCTTGCGCCTCGCGGATGGCGCGCTGGACGGCCGAGGAGTGGCCCATTGCTGTCGGGCGCAGCACCTTGATGGCGACCTCCCGGCCCAGGACCACGTGACGCGCCCGGTACACGAGCCCCATGCCTCCCGCGCCGAGCTGCTCCAACACCTCGTAGCGACCGTCCACGATGCGGCCGACCCACTCGTCTTCGTATTCGTTGCCCACGCACTGAACGTAGGGATGCCTGGCGCGGCGTCTGGTTAGACGCGGTTAAACGACGCTCGCCCCGGATCGGTCAGTTCTCTTCGGGTGGGGTGCGAGGCTGCGCACGTCTTGGCCGCGGCTCTGCGAAGGGGTCGATGAGTCCGTCTCCCAATCGGTCGATGACGCCTGGGTCCTCGACCGGCTCGCTCGCGGGCTGGCTGACGGGCTCGCCCGGCGGGGTGCGGTGTCGAACGCGAGGACGGGTGGGCTCGGGCGCCAACGAGAGGGTGACGACGTCACCGGTCGCCGCCCCGATGTCGAGCGCGCGCCGCGTGTGGCCGGGGGCTTCGACAAAGTAGCGGGCCGCGCCGCGTTCGGGCCGCGGCAACCGGAGCGGCGTGTTGCCCAACATGGTGCCGTCCTCGTCGAACACCTCCGCGACCGGAGGGTCTGAGCGCAGCTCGACGATCGAGGGCGTCGTCACCTCCGCTGCGGGAGGCGCGTTCGGTTCGGTGACAGGAGGCGTGTCCACCACGGCGGGCGGCACCCCAGGGTCGTCGATGACCGGCGCCGGCGGGGTGGCGACCGGGGCGTCGGGCCAGAGCAATGCGGCGGTCCCGACCGAGCCCGCGAAGAGCAGCGTGGCGGCCAGCGCCACGACCCACCGAACCGTACTGCGCGTCGGGGTGGGCGGCGCGGTGGGCGCCGCGTGGGTGACGGATGTCAGCGGCATCGGGGCGGTCGTCGCCCCGGCGCGCGCGGCGCCGTCCATCGCGTCGAGCAGCGCGCCCGGTGCTGAGCCGGCCTCCAGCGCCACGAGGTCGGTCTCCATCGCGGCCATCGAGCCGTAGCGGTGGTCCGGGTTCTTTGCCAGCGCCCGAAGGATCACGGCCTCGAGGCCCGGGCTGACGCTCGCCGGGGGGGACAACTCGCGCGGCGCGATGGGCTGCTCGTAGATGTGCTTGGTCAGCACACCCATGAGGTTGTCTGCGTCGAAAGGAACCTTGCCGCAGACCATCTCGTACAGCAGCACGCCGAGCGCGTAGATGTCGGTGCGCGCATCCACCTCGCGGCCCGCGCACTGCTCAGGCGACATGTAGTGCGGCGTGCCGAAGACCTGCCCCGCCTGGGTCAGCTTCGAGTCCGTTCCGCCCACCTTGGCGATGCCGAAGTCGAGCACCTTCACGAAGTCGGTGTCGCCTCCCTGCGTGACGAGGTGCACGTTGTCGGGCTTGAGGTCGCGATGCACGATGCCGCGCGCGTGGGCCGCCCCGAGCGCCACGGTCAGCTGGCGGGCGACATGCAGCGCGCGCGCCTCGGCTAGCGTGCCGCCCTCCATCGCCGCCGACAGCGAGGGCCCGTCGAGGAACTCCATCACGAAGTACGTCGAGCCGTCCGGAAGGGCGCCGAAGTCGCTCACGTCGCAGATGTGGGGGCTGCCGATCGCGCTCGCGGCCTGGGCCTCGCGCCGGAACCGCTCGATGACGTCGGCGTCGCTGGACACGGTCGGCTTGAGCACCTTCAGCGCCAGGCGCCGCCCCAGCATCTGGTGTCGGCCCGCGTAGACGAGCCCCATTCCGCCCTGTCCGAGCACACGTTCGATGACGTAGCGACCGTCCACCACCGTGCCCAAGCGGGCGTCCGAGGTCGGGTCCGAGACGAGCTGAAGGGTCCGGGCGGGGTCGGTCACTGCGTTTGGATGTCGCGGAGGGCCAGGAGCTTGGATCGGCGTAACGCGGCGCACCCGCGCGTTTCGTCCCACGGCAGAGGGGGTCATGGTGGAAACGGGCAGTGGCCATCGGTTTCGTGTTCTCGCTCGCGGGGTTGAGCCTCTCAACGGCGAGCGGTGATCAGCGCCACTCCAGCGAGTCGAGCCTCAGCGGGGCGCTGTCATCGAACGGGGCGGAGACTGGGCCCGTCACGTAGAGCACCCAGACCGCGCTCAGGTCAGCGGGGACCGACAACACAGCCGCGCCCTCCGGGCCTTCGATTCGGTCGAGCACGTCGCCCGAGGCGTTGACGAGCCGCCAATCCGTCGGTGGGGCCCCCCACTGATCCACGTAGTCCACGACCAGCTCGACCGAGCCCTCGGGAGGGGCGCCCATCGCGAGCAGCCCGCATGTTCGGCCTCCCAGGCCTGTGGTTTGCACCTGGACCTGCGCCCCCTCCGGCATGGGGGTCGACAGCGAGAGGTCGGACACGACGGCGGTGGTGGCATCCAGCGTTCGTAGGTCCGTCATCCGAACGGCGCGGGCCCGCGAGCCCACGTAGGCCAGCTCGACGTCGGCTCCGAACGGCACCAGGCCGACCGGTGTGAGGGTCCAGGTGTCCGGCGCGTCGACCGCCCGCGTCGCTTCCCGAACCTCTCCATCGATGCTCAGCTCGAACCGGTCCTCCGATGGGTCCAGCGGGTAGCTCGACACGATCTCGACGCCACTGCCCGGCAACAGCACGGACGGCAATTCACTCCCGCTCGCGTCGATCCTCAGGGGTACCTGCGCCCCCGTGGGGCACGCTTCCGTGTCTCCGTTGAGGACATCGATGCTGTCGCTGAACGGCCGGCTGGAGGAGAAGTCGTCGTACTCCAACGCGATGCAGGGCTGGTCCTCCCACACAGTGATGGTGCGCGCACCGCCGGATCGCGCGAGCACCGCGACCCCCTCCGTGAAGGTGAGCGCCGTCATCTCCCCGAAGAAGTCGTCCCGCAGGTGGGTGGGGTGCCCCGTCTCGTCCGTGTACAGCACGAACCGCCGCACGTGCGTCGGTCGCCCGAGGGCAGCTCCGCCCGCAACAGGAACCCTCCGGATTCCGTGAAGGGATCCCCGCCGTCCGCGGCGCACCCCCTGAGGACGACCCAACTGAGCATCCCCAGACCGAGTCTCCACCGTGCATGTCGCATCCTGCTCCTCCTTGTCTCGCCGACGATCACCGCGAAACCATCCAACGCCTCGTGCCCGCGCTCGTCGGCGGAACGGCGCGGCGCACCGTCCCGTACGATTACCGCCACTCCAACGATCGAATGTCGAACGGACTCGCTCCCCAAGGCTGGGAGACGGCGCCCGTCACGTAGAGAAGAAAGACCGGTTCGCCCTCTTCTTCAGGAAGCGACAACAGGGCGTCCCCGCCGCGGGATCTGGGGCCTTCCACGAGCACTTCGCCCGACGCCCGGACGAGTCGGGTCTTCGTGGGCCCGGCTCCCCACTCTTCCGAGTAGGAGACATGGAGCGCGCGCGTCCCTGCCGGCGGCACGCCCATGGCGATGAGCCCACACGTGCGGCCTCCGGTAGACGAGGTACCCGCCACCCTCCTCGCGCCCTCCGGGATGGGCGTCTCGAGCGAGAGATCGGTCAGAGTGGCGGTCGTGGGCTCGAGTGTGCGGAGGTCCACGGACGGCGCCGAGAGGTCCCTCGTGCCTGAGTAGGAGAACTCGATGTCCGCGCCAAACGGCACGGGAGCCAAGGGAGAAAGCACCACGAGTCCGGCGCGTCTGCGCTGCGCCGCACCTCCTGCACTTCTCCGTCGACCCGCAGCTCGAACCTGTCCTCCGCCAGGGAAAGTGGGTGGCTCGACACGACCCGCAGGCCGCTTCCCGGCAGCAGCACAGAGGGCACCTCGCTCCCCATCACGGTCACTTCGCGCGCGCGCTCAGCCCCCGTGGGACACGCGAGCGCAGGTCCATCGAGCACCGATGCGGAGTCGCCGAGCGGCGGGAGGCCGAAGAACATGTCGTGCTCGAGCGCGATGCATCCTCGGTCGTCCCGGACCGTGATGGTCCGGCTGCCCTCGAACCGAGAACGGCGACTCCGCCCGAGAACACCAACACATTCATCTCCTCGAAGAAGTTGTCTCCAAGATGGGTCGGCCGACCGGTCTCGTCCGTGAAGAGCACGAACCGACGTGTCTCCGTCCGGTCTCCTGCGGGCACCTCCGCGCTCAGAATGAACGCGCCAGAGCGGGTGAAGGCACCCACCACGGCGGCGTCGCTCGGCTCTGCGTCCGCGGCCACGCCAGCGTCGGCGTCCATCTCGGTTGACGTGCACCCCATGAGCGCGAGCCCACCGAGCATCCCGAGGCCGAATCTCCACCGTGCGTTTCGCATCGGGCTCCTGTGTCGCGCCGTGCCAGCGCGTCTGTCTCTCCGGCGTCTGATGCGAAACTCGGGCCACCGCCCCATCCCTCGTGATCGCTGTCCACGGGGTCGATGTCCCATGGGACGGCTGGGCGACGAGGACCCTGTTTGCCAGCGCCTCGCTCGTCTACGCTCGGCCGGATGTTGAAGCGCGCCAGCTTGTTCACGCTCCTCATGGCCCTCGCCGCGCCCTCCGTGTCCTGGGCGCAGTCGGAGGTCCCCGAGGTCTACGTTGAGGTCGCTGACGCCCCGTCCGAGCCCGCCGCCCCAGCGACCACCGCGGGTGGGACCGAGTACACCCCGCAGCTCTGCCAGAACGGTCAGGACGACGACGGGGACGGCGCAGCGGACTGCGACGACGAGGACTGCGCGCAGCTGGTCTTCTGCGTCGGCCAGGCCCGGCAGGAAGAGGGTGACGTCGCCTGTGGCAACGGCATCGACGACGACGAAGACGGGGAGATCGACTGCGCGGACCCGAGCTGCGCGTGCGCCCCGCCGGAACGGCCCGGCCGCCCCGGCACCAACGGCATCTACCAGCCCCGGGTGGCCGAACCTCCGCCACCTGAGGTTGGCTTCATGGAGCACGACGACCCGCGTCGGTATCCGCGCCGTCAGGTCGAGCGCCCGATCACCTACCTCGAAGGCATGCTCGTCCCGCGCCTCGGGCTCTCGGTTCGCGACGCGGGCGACGCGCTCGTGCAGCTGGGCCTCGGTTTGTCCTACGGGCTGCTCGACGACTGGCAGATCACCGTCGTCGCACCCCCCTTGCGGCTCGCGCCCAACTTCGACGTCGAGAACGTCGCGCTCTCGAGCACGCTGCGGCTGTTCCATCACGAGGTCGTCGAGCTTGGGCTGTACGCCAACGTCGCCATCCCGCTCGGCACCGCCGAGGACAACGGCGTGCCCGAGCCGCTGCCCACCCACCACCTCCTTGCCCGGTCGCGCTACTCCGACGTCGCGCACTTCGACGCGGCGCTTCGCGTGCGACTGCACCTCGACGAGTGGGTGCAGATCGACCTGTCACTGCCCGTCGTCACGCTCGTCTTCTCGGAGCCCGAGGTGCGCGCCGACCTCGTGTTCGACGCGCGCGTCACCGTCTCGCCGATCGACTACCTCTATCTCGGCGCGTGGTCTGGGGCGATTGTGCCCGGGCCCACCTACGAGGCGCCGAAGATCCCCTTCGGCTTCATCGTGGGTGGCACCATCCCCGCCCATCGACGAGGCCCCGCCGTGGATCTCGCCGCCCGGTTCGGATGGCCGCTCTTCTACGACGCCGACTTCGGTGTGGCCTCCGCCGACAACTGGCAGATGACCCTCGACGTCACGGTCTACAGCTACCTCTTGCCCTGACCGCGAAGGGCCTCGGAGCGCATCACGCGCCGAGCTGCGTCGCCCGCGAGCAGCGCCGCGCCCATCGTCAGGAACACGATCCAGCCGGCCCGCGCGGTCAGGAAGCCGAGCGCCGTGAGCAGGGCGTCCGCCGGCATCGCGCCTCCCGGTGAGAGCAGTGCGCCGGCGGCGTTGACCTGCACCGCGTGTTGGCCGAGCAGCGTGTCGAAGAGAACGAGGAGCGCAAAGAGCCCGAATCGCGCCGCGTGCCGTCGCCACCTCATCGAGGTGCGCCCTCCGCCAAGGGCCCCGCCGTCGCGAGCGCAAACAGGAGGCTGTCCCCCAGCGGCCCGCCGAGCGCGAAGTGCTGCGCGCCCTCCGCGAACACAGGCCCGCCCACCGCGCTGGCCGTCGCCCACGTCGCTACGAACGTCTCGCGGTCGCCGTGAATGCGGGCGAGCGCCAACGTGAACCCGGTGGCGCTGACGCCCTGCCCAAAGATCACCGGGCCCGAGTCCACGTCACCCACCCCGACGCGGCCCGGCGGATACTCGCTGGTCGTCCCGAAACCGAGCGTTTGGTGGAGGTATCCGTCCTGCAGCGCGGCGTAGAGCTCCCCGGACAGGCGGCGGTCGCAGAAGCTGAGGAAGTACGAAGCCAGGCCGGTGCCCGACGCGCGCGGACCGTCCACCGCGGTTCCGTCCGGCGCGACCGATTGCGTGAGCAGCCCGGTCGCGGGGTCCCTGAAGCGCGTCCTGAGATCGTCGGCGCGCGCGTGGAGGAACGCCGCGTGATCACGGCCGGTCGTGCGGTCGTGAAGACCCAACGCGCCGAAGAACGAGGTGTTGTCGATCGGATAGATCTCGCCCGGGTAGGTCTCGAGCAGCCCGATGGGGCTCGCCTCGTAGAGCGGCACGAGGTGCGCGATGATCTCGGGCAGCCGCGCGACTTCGGGGCTGTTCGGGTGCACCGTTTCCGCGGCGGCCAGGGCCAGCGCGAGGTAGCCGAGGTAGCCGACGTGAGGCCGCTCGGAGCCCAAGTCGTCCCACGCCGAGCGCCCCCAGGCCTCCTCGTCGAAGGCGCCTGCCCGCATCAGCTCCGCGAGGCAGGTGTCGGTCTTCGGCCGCGTCTCCTCCGCAAGCTCGGGGTGCGCGGCGGCCACTTGCGCGTAACCGATGACGGCCATCATCCGCGACATGAAGAGCCACTCGCCGTCGTACCGCGCCGAGCCCGTGCTGAAGTCGCCCCGGTCGAGCTCCTCCGTCACCCAGCGATCGACGCTGCGAGAGAGCGCCCGCTGCGCTTCGAGGTCTCCGTCGAACAGCCCCTCGGCCGGCCGCGCCCACGACCACGCGAGCAGGCGCAGCACCATCAAGGCCGCCGCCGCGCCCGCGAACACCGAGGCTGATCTCCGCATGCCAGCTCCTACGGCCGCCATGACCGTTCGCTTCCCCGGATCGTCCCAGCGGTCGTCGGGGCGGGGCGAGCGGTCGTT
Organism: Sandaracinaceae bacterium; assembly: GCA_045106715.1. Taxonomy (GTDB): domain Bacteria; phylum Myxococcota_A; class Polyangia; order Polyangiales; family Sandaracinaceae. Next base: position 1,481 of record JBGCFC010000081.1, on the reverse strand, counting down.
ATGCCCCTGCCGACCGACCCAAGCTCTTCGGTCGGTGTCGTATCTTTGGCCCATGAAGACGCAGCACCTTTACTTCGCCTGCATCCTCGTCGCGGGTCTCCTCACCGCGTGCGGATCCTCGGACTCGGAGCTCCCTCCGGTGGGCACTGGCTGCGGCAGCGTTGGCGGCACCCCGTGCACTTGCCCGGACGGAACGGAAACCTGCTCGTCGCACACCGGCAGCTGCCCCTGTGGTGATGACTCCTACCCACACGACGATGAAGAACGGCTGGAGGAGCCCCCTCCGACGCCCGCCCTGGCCCCCGGGGGAGGAGGGCGCCCGGGCAGTGACTGCTCCAGCTACGGGGTCGAGTGCACGTGCCCGGACGGGCGCCGGATATGCGCACCCCACTCCACCGAGGAGGGTTCGTGTCCTTGCGAGGAGGACTCGCCCGACGAAGAAGAGCCGGTCCCCCCTCGACCCCCGACCGTCCCCGCTGGCTGACCTCCCGCGGTCCGGCGAGACGGCTCAGCTCAGGAACTTCCCGCCGCGCAGGCGTTGGGCCTCCATGAGCTCAAGCTCGCGCGAGCCGGAGACGACGATCTCGGGATCGGGCACGAAGTCGAGCTCCTCCTCGAGGCGCTCGTAAGGCACGGAGTTCAGGATGACCTTCATCGCGTTGAGCCGAGCCTGGTGCTTGTCGTTGGACCGGATGATCTTCCACGGCGCGTGCGTCGTGTGCGTGCGCTTGAGCATCTCGTATTTGACGTTGGTGAACTCGTCCCAGCGCTCCTGCGCCTGCACGTCGACCTCACTGAGCTTCCACTGGCGCAACGGATCGCTCTTGCGGCGCTCGAATCGGCGCTCCTGCTCTTCCTTGGTGACGCTGAAGTAGAGCTTCACCAGCACGGTGCCCTGGCGAACGAGGTCTTTCTCGAACCCGGTCACGCCGCGCATGAAGTTCTTGTACTCCTTCTCGTTGCAGAACCCGAAGACGGGCTCGACCATCGCGCGGTTGTACCAACTGCGATCGAACAGCACGACCTCGCCGCCGCGTGGAAACTGCTCGATGTAGCGCTGGAAGAACCACTGCGTGCGCTGCTCTTCGGATGGCTTGCCGAGCGCGACGACGCGGTAGTGCTTCTCGTTCATGTAGCGGGTGACCCGGCGGATGGTGCCGCCCTTGCCCGCGGCGTCGCGACCTTCGAACAAGATGACCATGCGCTTGCGGGTCTTCTCCAGGTACTGCTGCATCCGGATGAGCTCGGCCTGGTAGGGCTTGAGCTCCTGCTCGCGCATGTACTTTCGGAGGGCCTTCTTACGGAGCTTGTTCTTGCCGTTCGACGGCTTCTTGGGCGCCGTGGCGACGACGGCTGTGTCCGCGACGGCTGTGTCCGCGACGGCTGTGTCCGCGACGGCTGTGTCCGCGACGGCTGTGTCCGCGACGGCTGTGTCCGCGACGGCTTTGTCCGCGACGGCCGTGTCCGCGACGGCTGTGTCC
>JBGCFC010000080.1:0-10035 GCA_045106715.1 Sandaracinaceae bacterium | reverse complement strand
CGGCCGAGAACGTCGAGGTCCTGGCCGATTTCCGCTCCCATTGAGGCTCGGCGCGCGTCCGTGAGACGCGCGCGCTGACGGCGACCGGGATGAGATGACACCCCTGAGGCGGTGTGCGAGGCTGGGCCGAATCCATGGCTGAGTTCGCACCCATCCTGATCCTCCTGGCCGTCATCGGCTTCGTTATCTACCGACTCCCCAAGGTCGACCTCGGGCATTCGAAGGAGTACGCGCGGCGCCGCGTGATGAACTGGCTGCCGCTGGGGCTGACGTACGCGTTCCTCTACATGGGGCGGTACAACCTCAAGGTCAGTCAGCACGCCTTCGAGCAGATGCCCGATCCGTCAGGCAACCCGCTGATGGGCAACGCCGACTTCGCGACCGTCTTTGGTGTCGGCACAGCAGTGTACGGCGCCTCGTTCCTCATCAACGGCCCGCTGACCGATCGCATCGGCGGCAAGAAGGTGATCCTCGCCGGCGCGACCGGCTCGGCGATCGCGAACGGCCTGATGGGGCTCGCGGCCTACAGCCTCAACAAGCACGGGGCGTACAGCGATTTTCTCGCTGCGCATTTCGTGGCCGTGTTCAGTGGCCTCTACGCGCTGAACATGTACTTCCAGAGCTTTGGTGCGGTCGCGATCGTGAAGATCAACGCGCCGTGGTTCCACGTGCGCGAGCGGGGCGTGTTCGGCGCCATCTTCGGCATTCTGATCTCCCTCGGCATCTACTTCGCCTTCGACTGGAGCTACCTCGTCCTCGAGAACTTCGGGCTGGCGGAGGTCTTCTTCGCACCTGCGGTGATGCTCGCGGTCTTCGGCACCGCGGTCTTCTTCATGGTCAAGAACACCCCTGGGGAGGCGGGGCACGACGACTTCGACACCGCGGACGCGTCGAGCGGCGACGACGGGCCGCGCCTCGGCGTCGTGGCGGTCTTCAAGCTGATGCTCACCAACCCGGTGATCGTGACCATCGCCTGCATCGAGTTCTGCAGCGGGTTCCTCCGCCAGGCGATCATGCAGTGGTACCGAACCTTCGCGAAGCACACGGACGGCACGCTCGGGCTGAAGTCGGACTTCGTGTACGAGAACTGGGGTCTTCTGCTCTGCTGCGCTGGCATCCTCGGCGGGACCATGGCCGGGGTGATCTCCGACCGCGTGTTCGACTCCCGGCGCGGACCAGTGGCCGGGATCCTTTACGCCACGATGGCGGCCGGCGCGGTGCTCCTCGCGTTTGTGTTCGAGACGCCGTTTGTCGGCTGGCTCGTGCTCGTCATGAGCATGTCCGTCATCGGGGTGCACGGGATGTTGAGCGGCACGGCGTCGATGGATTTCGGCGGCAAGAAGAACGTGGGCGTCGCCGTGGGCATCATCGACGGCTTCGTCTACGCGGGCACCGCCGTCATGTCTCTGACCTACGGGCTTTTGCTTCCTGAGGAGCAGCTTTCGGCGGAGGGCGAGCTGGTCGGTCCGTCCACCGACCCAAGCAACTGGATCAACTGGCCGCTCGCGATGATCCCGGTTGCGCTGATCGGCTTCCTGCTGGCGCTTCGGGTGTGGAACGCCAAGCCGAAGGGCAAAGCCAAGCAAGACAAGACGTACCTCGCGGAGGACGAAGACAAGCCCAAGGAGTTCTGACGTGGGGCTGCGCTGGTGCGGGCTCGCTGCGCTCGCCGCGCTTCTGCTCTCCTGCGCGACCGCGCCTGAGCACGACGCAGGTGCCGCCGATTCGGGACTCGGAGCTGGCGCTGAGGATGCGGGAGCGGACGCCGGGTCGCGCGCACCCTACGCGGACGTCGTCGCGGTCAACGTGAGCGGCGCCGGCCCATTCACGTTCGCCGTCGCGATCGAAAGCAGCGACACCGGCTGCGCGCAGTACGCGGACTGGTGGGAAGTGCTCAGTGAGGACGGCGCGCTTCTCTACCGGCGCACGCTGGGCCACAGCCACACCGACGACAACGGCACGACGGACCCCGGGGCGCCGGGCAACACTTTCACGCGGTCCGGCGGCCCGGTCGATGCCGCGGCGAGCGACACGGTGATCGTGCGCGCGCATCTGCACCCGGCGGGCTACGTGGGTCGCGCCATGCGCGGATCGGTCGAGGACGGCTTCGAGGCGTTCACGCCTGCGGCGGACTTCGCCACAGAGCTGGCTGACGCGCCTCCGCAACCTCCCGCGTGTGCCTTCTGACGCGGCCGACACGCTCGCTCCATCCAAGCTTTCGACGGGCCTCGGGTCTTCCTTCTTACACGCACGGCATCGCTGCCCGCGCCGTGAAAAAGGAGCCCCATGCACCGCGCTTCCGGTCTCGCTCTCGTCGTCTCGTTCTTCGCCGCTGCGCCGGCGTCGGCCTTCTGTGGGTTCTACGTCGCGCCCGGGGACGAGCCCCTCAAGAACGACGCGACCATGGTCGTGATGATGCGCGACGGGACCCGGACTGTGCTGTCGATGCGCAACGACTACCAAGGCCCCGCGGAGGACTTCGCGATGGTGGTCCCCGTGCCGGTGGTTCTCTCGGAGTCGGACGTGCGGACGCTGCCAGCTGCGGTGTTTCAGCGGGTCGACCGGCTCGCCGCCCCGCGGCTCGTCGAGTACTGGGAGCAGGACCCGTGTGCACGGGCACGCCCCGCGATCGACGACCTCCTGAACGCGAGTCTCGGCGGCGGACGGCCTCGTCGACGCGCCCGTCGAAGCGGAGGCGGACTGCAGGTTCGCGTCGAGGCGCAGTTCGAGGTCGGCGAGTACGAGATCGTCATCCTCAGCGCAGACGACTCGTCCGATCTCGAGACGTGGCTCCGGCAGGAGCACTACCGCATCCCGCGCGGCGCCGCGGCGGCGCTCCGCCCGTACGTGCAGGCCGGCCAGAAGTTCTTCGTCGCACGCGTCGACGTCGATCGCGTGCGGTTTGAGGACGGGCGCGCGGTGCTGTCTCCGCTCCGGATCCACTACGACAGCGACACGTTCACGCTGCCGGTTCGCCTCGGCATGCTCAACTCGTCGGGCACCCAGGACCTGCTCGTGCACATCCTGTCCCGCACCGGTCGGTTCGAGGTCGCCAACTACGACAACGTCACCATCCCGACGAACTTCGACGTGCGGAACCGGACCCGCACGGCGTTCGGCTCGTTCTACGCGGCGCTCTTCGATCGCACACGCGCGACCCACCCGGGCGCGGTGGTCACGGAGTACGCCTGGGCGTCCTCGAGCTGCGACCCGTGCCCCGGCCCCGTGCTCACGCCGCAGGATCTGCTCACGCTGGGCGCCGACGTGGGCGTCGCGCCGGTCCAGCGACGAAGAGGCCGAGTGCGTTCGTCGACCGGGGGCTATGTGCTGACGCGACTTCACCATCGCTACGGCCGCGGCGAACTCGGCGAGGATCTGGTGTTTCGCGTGGCGGGCCCGATTCAAGGGGGGCGCGAGCACGGTGGTCCCGGGGCGCAGCCAGCGTCGTCCAACAACTTCCAGGGTCGCTACGCGATCCGGCACCGGTGGGAGGGCCCCATCGCGTGCGCCAACCCCATTCGCGACCGTTGGGGAGGGCCGCCGCGGGGCCAAACGGCAGCCGTGCAGCCCGCCGTCGACACGGCCGCGGTGTCCACGCGCGGTGGGCTCGAGCGCTACCTGACGCGCGCGGCCCGTGATGCTGTTCCTGCGCGGCCGCGCCGGCGCCGGCCGCGGAGCGACAAGCAGGCCTCGGTCCTTCCCCCAGCGCCGCTCCGGCACGCGGCGGCGTGTGCCGTGCATCCGGGCATGGAGAGCCGGGCAGGCGTGTGGGCGTTGCTCGTCGCGGCGCTGGTGATCTACCGCCGCACACGCGGCTGACAGAAAGAGGCGACGAACCACCCCAGCGGGGAACCTTCTCTCCGAGTCCGTGTCAGGAGTCCCATGCGCCTCGCCTCTCACCTCGTCGTTTTCGCTTTGCTCCTGTCTGCCGCGCCCGCTTCGGCGTTCTGCGGCTTCTACGTCGCGCCGGGAGAGAGCGAGCTCAAGAACGACGCGACCATGGTTGTGATGATGCGGGAGGGCACCCGCACCGTCTTGTCGATGCGCAACGACTACCAAGGTCCCGCACGCGACTTCGCGATGGTGGTTCCGGTGCCGGTGGTGCTTCAGGAGTCCGATGTGCGGACGTTGCCCGCCGCGCTCTTCGAGCGCGTGGACCGGCTCGCGGCCCCCCGCCTGGTCGAGTACTGGGAGCAGGACCCGTGCGCGATGGGCGGCACCCTCGGGCTCGGCGGCCTCGGTGTGATCGGGCGTGGCGCCGGAGGAGGCGGCGGTTCGGGCTTCGGGCGGGGCGCGGGCCGTCTTCAAGTGCGGGTCGAGGCTGAGTTCGAGGTCGGGGAGTACGAGATCGTCATCCTCGGCGCGGACGATTCGTCGGACCTCGAGACCTGGCTCCGACAGCATCACTACCGCATCCCAGACGGGGCCGCGGCCGCGCTTCAGCCCTACGTCGCGTCCGGCCAGAAGTTCTTCGTCGCCCGCGTGGACGTCGACCGCGTGCGCTTCGAGGACGGGCGCGCGGTGCTCTCGCCGCTCCGCCTTCACTACGACAGCGACACGTTCCAGCTGCCCGTCCGGCTCGGCATGCTCAACTCGTCCGGCACGCAGGATCTCTTGGTGCACATCCTTTCGCGCGCGGGGCGCTTCGAGGCGGCCAACTACGACAACGTCACCATCCCGACGAACTTCGATGTGCGCGGCCGAACCCGCGGTTCGTTCGGTTCGTTCTACGCGGCGCTGTTCGATCGCACCCGAGAGGCGCACCCCGGCGCGGTGGTCACGGAGTACGCGTGGCAGTCGTCGAGCTGCGACCCGTGCCCAGGCCCCGTGCTCAGCCCGCAGGACCTGATGACGCTGGGTGCGGACGTGGCCATCCCCGGGATGGACGCGCCTCCCGGTCCGACGCCCGGGCCGCCCGTGGTGTCGCCTCCCTCCATCCCGGAAGCCGTCGTCCAGCGGATCGCGCGGCGCCATCAGAACGCGCTGGCCTACTGCTTTCGAGGCCAGCCCGGCACCGCGGAGATCAACCTCATCGTCGATGAAGACGGACACGTCGCGGCCAGCCGCGTCGAGACCCACGTGGCTGGAGGCTCGAACCGTGGCGTTGACGCGTGCGCCACGAGAGCGGTTCGGCGTTGGCGCTTCCCGGAGCCGCGTCCGGCGTCGTCCGCGGTTCGCGTGCGCCATGTCGTTCGCGTGGCGGGTCGGGGGATGAACGGACTCAACCGCTTCGTCCTGACGCGGCTGCACCATCGCTACGACCAGGGCCAGCTGGGAGAAGACCTCGTCTTTCGCGCCGCGTCTCCGATCCAAGGGGGACGCGAACACACGGCCGCCGGCGCGCAGCAGAGCGCGTCCAACAACTTTCAAGGCCGCTACGCCATCCGGCACCCCTGGACCGGGCCCATCCGGTGCGAGAACCCGGTGCGTGGGGTCTGGGGTGGACCGCCCACCGGAGGAGATGCTCCGGTTCGGCCGGCGCTCGACACCGCGGCTGTGTCGCGGCGGGCGGGGCTCGAGCGCTATCTCACCGCCGCGTCACGCGACGCGGTGCCTGCTTCGACAGTTGCGACGCCGCGACGGCCCCGTCGGCGCCGACAGAAGCAGGCGTCACGACCCGTGTCCGCGCCGTTGGTCCGCGCGGCCGCGTGCTCGCTCACGCCCGGTGAACACGCCGGTGGGCTCTCCATGACCGGGCTGCTGTTGGTGGCCTGGGCGTTCCGTCGTCGCCGCATCTCGCGCTGACGCGCGCGACGGAAGACGAACCTCTCATCGCGCGCCTCAGGCGTTGGCGGACGACGGCACCGGGAGGCCCGGGGGATCGGTGTGTTGGCCCGGCTGAATCGCGTTGTCGCCGTGGAACGTCTGGCCGCTCTCCGCCATCGCCAGCAGCACCGGCGCCGGGGCGAAGCGGTTGCCCAGCCGGTCGCGGAAGCGCTGCATCCGGGACACGATCTCCCTGGCGCCGACCGCGTCCACGTAGCGGAACGGACCGCCCCGGAAGGGAGGGAAGCCCAGGCCGAAGATGGCGCCGATGTCGCCGTCACGCGCGCTGCGCAGGATGCCCTCGCCGAAGCAGAGACACGCTTCGTTGACGAACATGAGCGCACAGCGCTGCGCGATCTCGTCCGCCGCCAGGGTGCGCGTGGGGTTGAGGCCGAGCACCCCGTAGACCGACTCGTCGACCTGCTTCTTCCCCTTCTTGTCCCCGTCGTAGACATAGAAGCCGCGCTTGTTCTTGCGCCCGTAGCGCTTGTCGGCGACGAGCTTCTCGAATCCAGGCGGGGGCTTCATGCGATCGCCGAAGTGGCCGTGCACGATGCCGCCGACCTTGGCAGCGACGTCGATGCCGACCTCGTCGAGCAAGGTGATCGGCCCGACAGGAAATCCCCAGTCGACGAGCGCGCGATCGATGTCATCGACCCTCACGCCCTCATTCAGGATGTACGCCGCCTCGTTCATCAGCGGGCCAAGGATGCGCGACGTGTAGAAGCCGACGCCGTCGTTGACGACGATGACCGTTTTGCCCTGCTTCTTGCCGATCTCGACGCAGGTCGCGGTGACCCAGTCGGCGGTCTTGTCGTGCACGATGATCTCGAGCAGCGGCATCTTCTCGACGGGCGAGAAGTAGTGCATGCCGATGACCGTCTCGGGATGGCTCGAGCCCTCGGCGATCTTGTGGATCGGGAGCGAGCTCGTGTTCGACGCGAAGATGACGTCGTCCGGCCCGTGCTCTTCGACTTCCTTCAACACGGTGTGCTTGATGTCGATGTCTTCGAAGACCGCCTCGATCACGACCGGGATCTCGGAGAACCCGCTGTAGTCCGTCGCGCCGTGCACGCGGGTCATCACGCGCTGGCCCTCGATCTTCGAAATCCGCTTGCGCTTGACGCGCTTCTTCACGAGCTTGTTCACGTATTCGAGGCCGCGCGCGACGCCCTCTTGGTCGCGGTCCTTCAGTCGGACGGGGGTCTTCGCGCGGTCGGTGCTGACGTACGCGATGCCCGCGCCCATGAGGCCCGCGCCGAGCATGCCGATGCGGTCGACCTCGCGGGGCACGACGCTCTCGTCGTCGACGCCGGTCTCCTTCTTCATCGCGGTCGTCGCGAAGAAGATGCTCATCAGACTCGCGGCCTGCGGGCTCACCACGAGCTCTCCGAACGCTTCCGCCTCGGCCTCGAGCCCCGCCTTCATGCCCCGCTCGAGCCCGGTCTTGATGACCGCGAGGATCTTCTCCTGGGCGGGGTAGTTGCCGCGCGTCTTCTTGAGCAACGCCTTCTTGGCCTGGTCGAACACGACCTTGCGTCCGAGCGGGTTCTCGGTGAGCGCCCACTCCTGAAGCTCGTCCTTGTCGAGGTAGCGCTCGAGGCCCTTCTTCTTGGTCTTCTTCCGAAGGGCCAGCGCGCGCTTGGCCGCGACGTCCACGAGGATCGGCTGCGGCACGACCTCGTCCACGAGGCCGATCTTCTTGGCCTTCTTGGCCGCGATCTGGCGACCCGTGAGCATCATGTCGAGCGCGGTCTGGATGTCGACGAGACGCGGCAGTCGCTGCGTGCCGCCCGCGCCGGGGAGCAGGCCGAGCTGGGACTCGGGCAGACCGAGTTTCGTGCGCTTTGCGTCACTGCACACCCGGGCGTGGCAGGCGAGCGCGACCTCGAGCCCTCCGCCGAGGCAGCTGCCGTGGATCGCCGCGACGACCGGAACACGGAAGCGTTCGATTCCGTCCAGCGCCTTCTGTCCGATGCGGGAGAGCTCGGCGGCCTCCTTCGCGGTCTTGACCGCCTCGAGCATCTTCACATCCGCGCCGACGAGGAAGTCCTTCTTGCCGCTCGTGAAGACGACGGCTTTGACGTCCTGGTTCTTCTCGAGCTCAGCGAACGCTTCGGCGAAGTCGGCGCTGAAGCGCGAGTTGAGCGTGTTCACGCTCTCGCCGGGGATGTCGAGGGTCAGCACCGCCACCCCGTCGGGACGTAGCGCGATGGTGAGGGCCTTGTCGTTGTTGTCGCTCATGGTTCGACTCCTCAAAGACTGTCGATAAATCGGGAGATGGGGCGGCAAGGCACGCGACCGCGCGGAAAACGACTCAGTTTGCCGCTTCGAGAACAATGGCCGCGCCGAGCCCGCCGGCCGCACATGCCGTGCAGAGCCCGAGGCCACCGCCGCGGCGGTTGAGCTCGCGGAGCGTCTGGGTGATCTGGCGCGCGCCGGTCGCGGCGAACGGGTGGCCGATGGAGATGGACCCGCCCGTCACGTTGAACTTGTCCCAGTCGACCTCGCCGATGGCTTCGGAGCGGCCGAGCTTCTCCTCTGCGAAGCGCTTGCTCTCGAAGGCCTGCGTGTTGCTCAGCACCTGGGCGGCGAACGCCTCGTGCATGTCGATGAGGTCGAGGTCCGCGAGCGTGAGGCCCGCCTTGTCGAGCGCCTTTGGCGTCGCGTAGCTGGGACCCATGAGCATCTGGCCTGCCGGGTCGAGTGCGGCGAACGCGTAGCTCTTGATGTAGCCGAGCGGGGCGAGACCGAGCGCCTTGGCCTTGTCTTCGCGCATCAGGAGGATCGCGCTCGCACCATCGGTGAGCGGGGAGCTGTTCGCCGCGGTGATCGTGCCGTGTTTGCGGTCGAACACCGGGCGGAGCTTCTTGTAGCCCTCGAGGGTGCTGTCCTTGCGGACGAGATTGTCTTGGCGGATCGCGCCGCTGTCCCCCCTCGACGGGGCCGGGCGGACCCACGTTTCCATCACCTCGTCGTCGAACTTGCCCTCCGCCCACGCGGCGGCCGCGCGGGTGTGGCTGCGATGCGCGACCTCGTCCTGCGCCTCACGCGCGATGCCGTTCTCCTTGGCCATCTTCTCCGCGCTCTCCCCCATGGTGAGCCCGGTCGTGTACTCCTTCAGCGCCGGCGGCACGGGGAGGAAGTCCTTCGGCGAGAGGCCGCTGAACGCGGCCAGGCGCGCTTTGAGGGTCTTGGCCTTGTTGGCGTCGATGAGCGCCGAGGCGAGGCGCTTGCTCACCGAGATCGGCACGTCGGACGCGCTGTCGGCGCCGCCTGCCACGCCGCAATCGATGGCCCCCGTCTCGATCGCTTGCGCGATGCTGACGGTGGACTGGTAGCTCGTCGCGCACGCGCGGCTGACGCTGTACGCCTCGATGTCGGTGGGCATCCCGGTGAGCAGGACCACCTCGCGCGCGATGTTCGGCGCGCTGAGCGACGGCACGACTTGGCCGTAGACGCACTGCTGGATTTCGCTCGGATCGACGCTCGTCCGCGCGAGCATCTCGGCCACGACTTTCACGCCGAGGTCCAGCGCCGACACGTTGCGATACGCCGTGCCCTGCTTTGCAAAGGGGGTTCGCAGGCCCGCCACGATCGCGACCCGATTCTCGTTCTCCGCCATGCCCGCTCCTTCTGAATGACGATTCAGTTCATCTGCTCTAAGTCCGATGACGCAGTGAGTCAAGAGCGCGCGTTGACGCGGACGCGGGACCCGTCAGGATCGTGGAATGCGCATCGAGATGCTGTATTTCGCAGCCCTTCGGGACCTCCGGGGCGTCGCTTCCGAGTCGCTCGAGCTGCCGGCCGAGGTCAACACGGTAGCGGCGCTGCGGGGTCATCTCGAGGCGCTGCATCCGGCGTTGGCGGGCCGGTTGGGCACCACGCGGTTCGCGCGCAACGAGCAGTTCGCTCAAGAGGAAGAGCCTCTCGAGGAGGGCGACATCGTGGCGTTGATCCCTCCCGTCGCGGGCGGCGCGGGCCTCCCTCAGGTGGCCGATCGGGTCGCGATCCGAAGCGAGCCGCTGTCGCTCGATGACGTCAGCCGATTGGTGCGGCGCCCCGAGGCGGGCGCGCTCGCCGTGTTTGTTGGGGTGGTGCGCGATCACCATGCGGGCGAAGCGGTCAGCGGGCTGGAGTACAGCGCGTACGAGTCGATGGCCCGCGCTGAGATGATCCGTGTGGTCGAGGAGATCGAAGCGGAGATCGAGGGCGCGAAGCTGGCCGTGCACCACCGGGTCGGCAAGCTCGCCATCGGGGACGACGCGG
>JBGCFC010000008.1:0-107527 GCA_045106715.1 Sandaracinaceae bacterium | reverse complement strand
GTTCGGCGGGTCCAGGATGTCGACGGCGCCGTCGCAGTTCGTGTCGAACACGCGCCCGACGACCGGGGTCGACCAGACGTCCACTTCGTCCGGGCGCACCTCGGTCTCCCAAGCCCAGCGCATGCTCGCTTCGAGCGTGGCGCCGATGTCCGGGGTGACCGTGCACTCGCGCACGCAGACCTCTCCGGGCGTTGGCGCGCCGTCGCAGGTCGGGGGCAAGTCAAGGCAGCGGCCCACGGGGGCGGACGCAAGGCAGCCCTCCATCGGCTCCGGCGTCTCTCCCAGCGCGATCTCGCAGTACTGCCCGTCCGCGCAGTCGGCCTGCTGCGCGCAGCTGTCGCCCGGGACCACGCAGGCGTTGGAGAAACAGACTTCCGCGCCGGCGCAGCAGACGTCTCCGCAGACGGAGCTCGGCGCGCAGCAGACTCCGCCGACACACGTGGCGTCTTCGCAGCCGTCGTCGTCGACACATTCCACGCCCGCGTCCGCGGGACCCGAGTCTTCACCCGCGTCGAATCCCGCGTCGAATCCCGCGTCCGGCTGCGGACCGGCATCCGCACGGGCGACGCACGTCCCATCTGCGCAGCGCTGGTCGGCGGCGCACTCGGTATCGCTCGCGCAGGTCGGCGGGGGGTCTTCGCCACATCCGAGCAACGCGAAAAGCGCCAGGGTCAAACACACGGGAGCGGGGAAGCGGCGACGAAGCATGCGCTGAGACTACCGCGCTGTCCTCCGATCGTCGCGGCGCGCGACGAATCGCACGGTCGTTCGCATCTCGATGGGTGGCGTCCCGCACGAACGATCGTTCGCGATACGGAGGAGGGGTCCAGAGTCCTCGGCCACCTGAACACACGATCCGGGGTCTGGTGATGTCATCTGTCGGATCGCGATCCACCTTCCCCCACCCGCTCCCACACCTGAAGGAAACACCTGAAAAGACAGGGTCAGTGCAGTTTCTCAATCAAGTTGACACCCCCTCGGATCCCCTCGTAGGGTCGCGCGAGTGGTAAAGAGTGGTAAGGAGTGCCAAGGCGGCCTCCACCGCTCGTGACGAGGGATGAGCGGGCGTGTTTCGAGGCCAGTACGAGCACACGATCGACGGTAAGGGACGCACGTCCGTTCCGTCGCGTTTTCGGGAAGTCATGGCTTCCCGGGACGAGTCGCGGCTCATCCTGACGAGCGGCCTCGACCCGTGCCTCGTCGCCTACCCCCTCAGCGAGTGGGAGGCCTTCGAGGCGCGTCTCGCGGAGCTGCCCCGGTTCGACAAGAGCGTCGCGATGATCCGCCGGATCTACGTTTCGAGCGCCGTCGAGCTCGAGATGGACAAGCTCGGTCGCGTGCTGATTCCTGCGGCTCTGCGTGGGTATGCGGGCCTCGAGCGCGGTGCGCTGTGGGCGGGGATGGGTCAGCACCTGGAGCTGTGGAGCAAGGAGCGTTTCGACGCCTTGCGCAGCGACGTGCTCGATGACCCGGACACGCGGATGGAGATGGCCCAGCGTCTCGCGGAGCTCGGGCTGTGACTGACGCCACGCCGGAAGAGAGCGCGCCGGAGCGCACGTTCGTGCACGCGAGCGTCATGCTGGAAGAGACCCTCGAAGCGCTCTCGCCGCATGCAGGCGGGGTGTACGCGGACGCAACCCTCGGGGGCGGCGGACACGCCGAGGCCATCCTCGAGCGCAGCGCACCAGACGGTCGCCTCGTGGGGGTCGATCGGGACCCCGACGCGCTTGCTGCCGCGCGGCAACGACTCGCGCGCTTCGGAGACCGGGCCACATTCGTGCACGGTGATTTCGCTCAGCTGTCCTCCATTTTGGATGGGGTCGGCACTCCCCGGATCGACGGCTTCGTGGCCGATCTTGGGGTTAGCTCTCCCCAGCTCGACCGGGAGGACCGCGGCTTCTCGTTCCGGTTCGACGGTCCTCTCGACATGCGGATGGACACCTCTCAGGGGCCGACGGCGGAGGAGTACATCGCGTCTCTCACGGAAACAGAGCTCGCGGACGTCATCTACCAGCTCGGCGAGGAGCGGAAGTCCCGCCCGATCGCGCGATCGATCAAGCGGGCCGAGGACGAGGGCGGTCTGAGGACGACGCAGGAGCTGCGCCGCGCCGTGATCCGGGCCGTCGGGCCGCGGCGGCGGGGCGGCATCGACCCGGCCACGCGCACGTTCCAGGCCCTCCGCATCGCGGTGAACGACGAGCTCGGTCAGCTTGACGCGCTGCTCCGTCAGACGCCGGATGTGCTGGTGGACGACGGGGTCGCGGTGCTGATCTCCTTCCACTCGCTCGAAGACCGCAAGGTCAAGCGCTGTTTCCGGGGCGTCGACACGCTGACGCCGATGAGCAAGCGACCGCTGATCGCCGCCGACGCGGAGCGCGAGACCAACCCGCGCGCCCGAAGCGCGAAGCTGCGCGCGGCCCGGCGGGTCGCCCGCGAGGGAGGTGAGGCATGAAGGCCCGCTTCCTCGTGCTCTGGAGCGTGGCGGTCATCGCGGCCGCGGCGGCGTTTGTCGCGCACCTTTCGCTCCGGCACCACACCGTGCAGCTCGGTTATGAGGTCGGGCAGTCGCGGCGCGTTCAGCGTCGGCTGATCGAGCAGCGCCGGCTGTTGGCCATCGAGGCCGCCACGCTGCGACAGGCCGAGCGGGTGGAGACCATCGCCCGCGGACGCCTCGCCATGGACGTGCCCGAGCCCGCGCGCGTCGTACCGGTGGGCCAGCGCCGCACGCAGACGCGCATGTCGGGGAGGGTCCGGTGAGCACGCCCCCCAAGAAGAAACGCCGGAGCCGCAAGAAGCCCCCGGCCGAGGCCGAGCTGACCATCTCCAGCCCGGCGGCGTTCGACGACAAGCGCCGCCGCTGGATGCGGGTGCGCATGGTCGCCCTCGGTTTGGTGCTCGTGGTGGGCGCGGGCCTCGTGTCGCGCCGCGCCTGGGAACTCACCATGGAGCACGGTCCGGGGCTGCGCGCCTTGGCCGAGGCGCAACAGCTCCGCGACATCCGGCTCGCGCCCAAGCGCGGGACCATCTACGACCGCCACGGCGCCGAGCTCGCGGTCAGCGTGGACGTGGAAAGCGTGTTCGCAAACCCGCGCCTGATGCACGCGGAGGGCGTGGACGTCGAGGACGCAGCCACGCGCCTCGCGGCGGTGCTCGACGTGGACCGCGACCGCATCGCGACTCGCATGCGGAACCAGCGCCGCTACTTCGCGTGGATCGAGCGGCAGGTCACCCCGACCGAGGCCGACGCGGTGCGCGCGCTCGCCATCCCGGGCATCCAGATGACGGAGGAGGCGCGTCGCTTCTACCCGAACCGCGAGCTCGCGGCGCACTTGCTCGGGTTCGCCAACATCGACGGCGTCGGAATCGAGGGGCTCGAACTCTCCATGGAGTCCGAGTTGCGCGGCTCGGTGCAGCCCGTGCCGGCGGTGCGTGACCGCCGTGGGCGCGTCGTGTTCTCCGACCAGCTGCTCGACGATCGGGCGGCCCAAGGCGACGACCTCTACCTCACCATCGACAAGACCATTCAGCACATCGCCGAACGCGAGCTGGAGCTGTCGGTGCGGACCACCGAGGCGCGCGCGGGAAGCGTCGTCGTGATGGACCCGGAGTCCGGCGACATTCTCGCACTGGCGAACTACCCGACGTTCAACCCGAACGAGCCGGGACGCTACGGGGCGGCCCATCGGCGCAACCGGGCGGTCACCGATCGCTTCGAGCCGGGCTCGACGATCAAGCCGTTCACCGTAGGCGGCGCCCTGGCGGCGAGGGTCATCCGGCCCGAGGAGCCCATCGACTGCGAACACGGCGTGATGCAGATCGGCGAGGACGACCAGATCAGCGATACGCACGTCTTCGACATCCTCACGCCCGCCGAGATCCTCACCCACTCGAGCAACATCGGCTCGGCCAAGATCGGCATGCGCCTCGGACGGCGCGGGCTCTACCGGGCGCTTCGGCGCTTCGGCTTCGGGCAGTCCACGGATCTCCCGCTCCCCGGTGAGACGAGCGGCAGCCTCAGCCACCACACGCGCTGGTACGACCTGGACCTCGCGACCATCTCGTTCGGCCAGGGCATCAGCGTTACGACTGTCCAGCTCGCGACCGCCATGAGCGCCATCGCGAATGGTGGGCGCCTGATGCACCCGCGGATCATCTCTCGCCGTGTCGACAGCCACGCCAACACCGTCCAGGAGAACCTGCCCCGCGTCCGGCGGCAGGTCATCCCGCGCCGCACCGCGCGCCTCGTTGGCGACATGCTCACGGCGGTCACCGGGCAGGGCGGCACGGGCACCGAAGCGGCCATCGACGGCTACCTCGTGGCGGGCAAGACCGGCACCGCCCAGAAGCCGGACTACGTGCACGGCGGGTACACGGACGACCTCTACATCGCGTCGTTCGTCGGCTTCGTCCCGGCGCAGACGCCGCGTCTGACCATCGCGGTGGTCATCGACGAGCCCATCGTCGACCACTACGGCGGCAGCGTCGCCGGCCCCGTATTCCGTCGCATCGGCGAGGCGTCGCTGCGTCATCTGGGCGTGCCGGCGCAGACCGGCGGCGAGGTCATGGCGGAGCTCGAGGCGGCGCAGCGGCGACGTCAGCGTGTGGCGCGCCGTCGGCAGCGCGGCGAACTCGCCACCGTGGCCCCCGAGGCGCCGCCCGTGGTCATCCCGGAGCGCGAGCCAGGGGAGGGCGAAGTGCTCGTTCCCGACGTCAGCGGCATGACCGTGCGGAGTGCGTTGCTGGCGCTTCGCCGAGTGGGTCTTCGCTTCCAGGTGGAGGGCAGCGGCCAGGTCGCCTCTCAGTCGCCCGAGCCCGGCGCGGTCGTGCGCCGTGGCGAGCCCGTGCACATCCTGCTCGAGCGCCCCGCCTTGCGGCCGGCCGACGTGCCGGAGCCGCGCGGCGAGACCCCCGGCACATTGGCCGCGGCGCCCGCGCCCGACCGACGACGGGAAGGTGCGCTGTGAGCGGAACCAAGCTGGACGCGTTTGTCGCGGCGGGCCTGGCGTACGCCCTCGTCGGTGATCCGAACATCGAGGTCACCGGCGTGCGGCACGACTCGCGCGACGTGGAGCCGGGCGACCTGTTCGTCGCCATCTCGGGCCAGACGTCCGACGGGGCGCGCTTCGCGCAGTCCGCCATCGACCGTGGTGCGGTGGCGATCGCGACCGAAGCACGCATCGAGGGGCTCTCGGTGCCTCAGATTCTGGTGGGCGACGCGCGCGGGGTGCTCGGTGGGCTGGCCGCGTTGGCGTACGGAGATCCGCTCGCCGCGCTCGACGTCATCGGGATCACGGGGACCAACGGCAAGACGACGACGGCGTGGATTCTGGAGCAGGCGCTCTCTGCGCTCGACCAGAAGCCCGCGCTTCTCGGTACCGTCGAGAGCCGGGGCCCGGGCTTCCGAGAAGCGGCGCCGTTCACCACGCCCGAGGGCGACGCGCTGGCTCGCTTCGCACGCCGGGCGGCCGACGCCGGCGCCACGCATCTCGTGATGGAGGTGTCGAGCCACGCGCTGTCGATGCAGCGCGTCGAGGCGGTCCCCTTCCGGGTCGCGGCATTCACCAACCTCAGCCAGGACCACCTCGACTTTCACGAGAGCATGGCCGCGTACTTCGAAGCGAAGTCGCGCCTCTTCACCGACCTCGACCCGGTGTCGAGCGTGGTGCATGTGGGGGATCGCTACGGCGCGGCATTGGCGTCGGGGATCTCGGAGAAGTCCGGCGTGATGCGCGTTTCGAGCGAGGACGGCGCGGCCGACGGCGGGGGCGTCGACCTGTCTGCGCGCAACGCCACCTTCCAGCGTGAGGGCATCCGCGCCACGCTCATGGATGGCAGCGGGCAGGCCCCTCTGTCGAGCCCGCTGCTCGGGCCACACAATCTCGAGAACCTCGTCGTCGCCGCGGGGATCCTGCGCGCACTCGGGTACCCGCTCGCCAACGTCGCCCGCGCGCTCGGTCACGCACCCGGGGCGCCCGGTCGAATGGAGCGGGTCGAGGGCCTCGACGACGTCGTGGTGCTCGTCGACTACGCACACACGCCTGACGCGCTCGCCCGGGCACTGGACGCCCTGCGGCCCCTGACGCCGGGGCGCCTCGTATGCGTGTTCGGCTGCGGCGGAGATCGGGACCGTGACAAGCGTCCGAAGATGGGCGAGGCCGCGGCGACGCGGTGCGACCAGGTGGTCTTGACGAGCGACAACCCGCGCACGGAAGACCCGTTTGCCATCCTCTCCGAGATCGAGCCGTCCGTCGCCGCGCACCTCCAAAAGCACAGCGCCTACCGCGTGATCGAGGACCGCGAGGCCGCCATTCAAGCGGCCCTGTCGACCACGGAGCCCGGCGACACCGTGCTGATCGCGGGCAAGGGCCACGAGGACTATCAGATCCGCGGCACTGACCGCATCGACTTTGACGACCGGCTGCATGCCCAGCGCGCGATCGCCACGCTCACGGAGGCCCGCGGATGAGCGCGACGCCCATCCCGGTGAACCGAGCGCCCTTCGGTGTCGACGAGCTGATCGCGGCCAGCGGTGCGACCGTGCGCGTTCGACCGGCGTCGGCGACATGCGGTGTCACCACCGACAGCCGCGCGGCCAAGGCCGGCGACCTGTTCGTTGCGCTGAGCGGCGACGCACACGACGGTCACGGCTTCGTGGCCGCGGCGGTCGACGCCGGCGCGACCGCGGTGCTCGTGGAGCGCGAGGTCGACGTGCCCGAGGGCGTGGGGGTCCTGCAGGTCGATGACACGCTCGTGGCACTCGGCGCGCTCGCCAACGCGCACCGTCGGCGACGCGACATTCCCGTGGTGGCCATCACGGGCTCGGTCGGCAAGACGTCTACGAAGGAGCTCTGCCGTGCGGCCCTCGCCGGGGCCGGCTTCTCGCCGATGTGCACCCGCGGCAACTTGAACAACCGCATCGGCGTACCGATGACGCTCTTCACCCTCGACGAGACCCACGACGCTGCGGTCGTCGAGGCGGGCATGAACATGCCGGGCGAGATCAGTCAGCTCGCAGCGATCATCGAGCCTACCGTGGGTCTGGTGACCGCGGTCGAGGCCGTGCACACGGAAGGCGTCGGCAATCTCGCGGGCGTTCGCGCCGAGAAGGGCGCGCTGCTCGAGGCGCTCGGCGACGGAGCGACCGCGATCTACCGGCACCGGGACGAGATGGCGGGCTTCGCGACGGACGCCGGTGTCACGCTCAGTCACGGCCGAAACGAGGATGCCGACGTGCGGTTGGTGGAGTCGACGCTGAGCGGCGACGGCACGAGCCTGACGGTCGCGGTTCCCGGACGGGACGACCCGGTGTCGCTCGTGCTCCCGTGGCTCGGTGACGCGGCGGCGGAGAACGCGACGGCGGCGCTCGCGGTCGTGCACGCGGTCGCCCCCGACCAGCTGGACGCCGCAGCTTCCGCGCTCTCTGAGGTGGGCCCGGTGGTGCATCGCATGGTCGCCGAGCGCCGCGCCGACGGAGTTCTGCTGATCGACGACACGTACAACGCCAGTCCTGCCTCGATCCGCTCCGCGCTCGACGCCTCCGCCGCCTTGGCGTCCCAGCGGGGCGGGCGGCTGATCGTCGTGCTCGGAGACATGTTGGAGCTCGGCCGCGACGAGCAGCGCATGCATCAAGACGTCGGGCGCGACGTCGTGAAGCACGGCGCGGCGCGCTTCATCGCGTGCGGAGAGCGCATGACCCACGCCGGTCGCGCTGCGTTGACCGCTTCGATGGAGGGCTCGGGCCCGCGTACCCAAGTCGTGCTGCTCCGCAAGGTCGAGGACGCCGCCTCGTGCGCTGCAGAGTCGCTCCGCGAACACGACGTCGTGCTGGTAAAGGGCTCCCGAGGAATGCGGATGGAGCGCGTGATCGCGTCGCTCGTGGACGAGGTGGACGCATGATCTACTACTTCCTCTACCCGCTGCACGAGAGCGTCGGCGTGTTCAACGTGCTCCGCTACGTGCCGTTCCGCGCGATCGCCGCGGCGCTCACCGCGCTCGGCGTCACGTGGGGCCTCTACCCCTGGTTCATCCGGCGCCTTCAGACGCGGCAGATCGGCCAGGTCGTGCGTCACGACGGACCCGAGGGACACCTCTCGAAGGCGGGCACGCCGACGATGGGCGGCGCGCTCATTCTCCTGGCGTTGATCGTGTCGACCGTGCTCTGGGCCGACCCCAGCAACTCGCTCGTGTGGGTCGTCACCGCCATCACCAGCGCCTACGGCGTGGTTGGCTACATCGACGACGCCGCCAAGGTGCGCAAGAACGACACCGGTGGCTTGGCCGGACGCTGGAAACTCATCCTCCAGTTCACGGTGGCCATCGGCATCGGCACGTACCTCTGGTATGGCGACGCCGGACTGCCGTCTGACTGGACCGAGATCCGCAACCGCGTGAACGTGCCTTTCGTGGCGTTCGAGCGCTGGCCTGTGAGCATGCCCGGATGGGCATACGTCGCCTTCGCGTCAGTCTGTATCGTCGGGTTCAGCAACGCGGTCAATCTCACCGATGGACTCGATGGGTTGGCCATCGGACCGGTCATGATCAACGCCGGAACCTACCTCGTCCTCGCGTACCTCGCGGGCGTCACGTTCTTCGGCCAGAACCTGGCCGACTACCTTCGGATTCCGTTCATCCCGAGCGCGCTCGAGCTTTCGATCTACTGCGGTGCACTCATCGGCGCCGGCTTCGGCTTCCTCTGGTACAACACGTATCCGGCCCAAGTCTTCATGGGTGATGTCGGCTCGCTTGCGCTCGGCGGCGGCATCGGATCACTCGCCGTGATGACGAAGAATGAGCTGCTTTCGCTCCTTCTCGGCGGCATCTTCGTCGTCGAGGCGGTGAGCGTCATCGGTCAGGTTGCGTCCTACAAGCTGTTCAAGAAGCGCATTTTCTTGATGGCGCCGATTCACCATCACTTCGAAAAGAAGGGGTGGCCAGAGCCACGTGTGATTGTGCGGTTCTGGATCATCAGTGTGATGCTGGCGCTGGCCAGCCTCGCCACCCTGAAGTTGCGATGACTGCACGGGTACATCGCATCCAGGCAGGCTCTCGGGCCGTCGTGGTGGGCGCCGGCGCCAGCGGGCTTTCAGCGGCGCGTTTGCTTCGCCTTCAGGGCGCCGCGGTCACCGTGCTCGACCGTCGCGACGCGGCCACGCTCGGAGAACGAGCGAACGAGGTGCGCGCCCTCGGAGCCGACTTGGCGCTGCAGCGGGAGGAGGCGTTTGATGGCGTGGACACCATCGTGCTCTCGCCCGGTGTCCCCCCGCTCGAGGCCGTGCGGCGCGCGGCAGCGGCCGGCGCGGAGGTCATGGGGGAGGTCGAGCTCGCGGCGCGCCTCTTGACGGGCACGCTCATCGGGATCACCGGGACCAACGGCAAGAGCACCGTCACGACGCTCGTCGGGGACATGCTCCGGCGGAGCGGGGTGCCGACGTTCGTCGGGGGCAACCTTGGCCTCGCGCTGGGGCACGCGGTCGACTCCGACGCGGACGTCGCCGAGGGGCGCGTCGTCGCCGAACTCTCGAGCTTCCAACTCGAAGAGGTGAGTCAGCTCCGGCCCAAGGTCGCGGCCCTGCTCAACGTGAGCCCTGACCACCTCGACCGCTACGACGACCTCGCGCACTACGCGCGCACCAAAGCGCGCATCTTCGATGCCCAGCGGCCCGACGACCACGCGGTCCTTCCCGACGGGGACGCCGACGTGCGCGCGTTGTTCGGCGAGCGCACCGACGGGCCTCAGCTGCACCTGTTCGGCGGCGACGCGGGCGAGGTTCGCGTCGAGGGAGACCGCCTCGTCGATCAGGGCTCGGAGTTCACGCTGCCCGTCGCCGAGCTTCGTCTCGCCGGCCGGCACAACCAGTCGAACGCCGCGGCCGCGGTGCTCATCGCGCGTCTCGCGGGAGCGCGCGTCGACGCGATGCGCGACGCGCTGGTGGAGGCGCGTGGGCTGAGTCACCGCGCGGAGCGCGTGCGCGAGCTGAACGGCGTCCAGTACATCGACGACTCGAAAGCCACCAACGTGGGCGCGGCGGTCGCGGCCCTCGACGGGCTCGCCTCGCCGGCGCGACGCGCGGTCTTGATCCTCGGCGGGGTCGACAAGGGCGGCAGCTACGCGCCGGTCGTCTCCCGCATGAGCCAGGTCGGCCGCGCGGTGGTGGTTCTCGGCGAGGCGTCCGACCTCATCACACGCGCGTTCGACGGCGCCGGGCTGCCCCTCGCGCGCGCCGAATCCATCGAAGAGGCGGTGAGTCTCTCTGCAGGCCTCGCGCAGGCCGGCGACCTGGTGCTGCTCGCGCCCGCGTGCTCGAGCTTCGACATGTTCCGTTCGTACGCCCACCGAGGCGACGCGTTCCAGGACGCGGTGCGGGCGCTCCCGGAAGGAGAAGCGCGATGAGCAAGCTGCGCGCTCTGTTGGGCCGGACGAAGAAGCCCGTGGATGACGTGACCCCTGTGCGGCCGGCGCCCGAGAAGGAAACCGTTTCCCTCTGGCCGAAGGTCATCGGTCCCGCGGACGCGGTGCTGTATGGAACGGTCATCGCGCTGATCGCGTTCGGCGTTGTCATGGTCTACAGCGCGAGCTCGGTCTTCGCGTCGCAGCGCTACGACAACGGGTACTTCTTCCTGATGCGCCAGGGCGTCTTTTCGCTCATCGCGTTCCCGCTGATCGTCGCCATCGCGCGCATCGACTACCACCGATACCGGCCGTTCACGTATCCGCTGCTCGCCGTCGTCGGCAGCTTGCTGATGTACACGGCGCTCGGCTTCGGTCACTCCGCCGGCGGTGCGGCGCGCTGGATCTCCGTGGGGCCGGTGCACATCCAGCCCGCGGAGATGACGAAGGTCGCGATTATCTTCTACCTCGCGTACTCGCTCTCCAAGAAGCGCGAGAAGATCAAGACGTTCAGCGTCGGGTTCTTGCCGCACGTGCTGGTCTCGGGCCTGTTCATGCTGCTGTGCTTGAAGCAGCCGGACTTCGGCAGCGCCGTGATGATCGGGATGCTGACGTTCGTGCTGCTGTTCACGGCGGGCGCGAAGCTCGGCTACATCTTCGGAGCGGGCCTGCTCGCGGCGCCGGTCGTGTATGCGCTGATCGCGAGCTCCCCCTACCGCATGCGCCGGATTCAGGCCTTCATGGCGCCGTTCGAGAACCGTCAGGGCGCCGGTTACCAGGTCTCCGAGTCGCTGCTGAGTTTCGGGTCAGGCGGCTTCTCGGGCGTGGGCATCGGCGACAGCCGGCAGAAGCTCTTCTATCTGCCCGAGGCGCACACCGACTTCATCAGCGCCATCATCGGCGAGGAGCTCGGCTTCATCGGGATCGCGTGCCTCATCGTCGCGTTCCTGATCGTGTTCGTCCGCGGGATGCGGACGGCTTTCAAGTCGGTGGACGAGTACGGCGCCTACCTCGCGGTGGGCATCACGATGTTCTTGGGAATGCAGGCCTTCACCAACCTCGCGGTAGCGATGGGCATGCTTCCCACGAAGGGCCTCGTACTGCCCTTCATCAGTTATGGCGGCTCTTCGTTGCTCGTGAACTCGGCAGCGGTGGGCGTGCTCTTGAATGTATCGCGACCGCGGCAGGCGACGAACGCCAGTGCGCCGGTCGAGCGTCCCACCGGGAGCCGGGCGAAGCCCCTGCGTGTGGCGATGGGAGGAACGGCATGATCGAACGAGTCATCGTGGCGGGCGGCGGGACCGGGGGACATCTGTTCCCCGGCATCGCGGTCGTGGAAGAGCTCCGGCGGCGTAACCCCGAGGTCGACGTGACCTTCGTGGGGACCGCCAAGGGCATCGAAGCACGCGTGATCCCCGAGCGGGGAGAGCGTCTCGAACTCATCGACGTGGCACCACTGAAGGGGCGGACCGCAGGGCAGCTCATGCGCAGCCTCATGATGTTGCCGGGTGCGTTCTCGCAGGCGATGGGCGTGCTCAAGCGCCACCGCCCGGATCTCGTCATCGGGGTGGGCGGCTACGCGTCGGGGCCAATGCTCCTCGCCGCGGCGGCCCGAGGAATCCCCACCGCGCTGCTCGAGCAGAACGCGCACGTGGGCATGACCAACCGCGTCTTGGCACCGGTGTCGGGCCGCGCATACGTCGCGTTCGACGAGGCGGCCGAGCAGATCGGACGCAGCCGCGCAAAGCTGCTGGGCAACCCGGTGCGGCGCGCGTTCGTCGAGACGGCGCGTTCCGCCATGCTGGACCCCGAGGGCTTCGAGGCCCGTTCGCGTCGCATCTTCGTGCTCGGGGGCTCGCAGGGCGCCAAGGCGCTGAACGAGACGGTGCCGTCCGCGCTGGCGGAGCTCGACCTGGCGGGGCGCGGCATCACCGTGCTGCACCAGACCGGCGCCGCGATGCGCGACGCGGTGGCCGCCCGCTACGCGGAGCTCGGCGTGGAGGCCGAGGTCGTGCCCTTTGTCGAGGACATGGCCAAGGCCTACTCATCGGCGTCGGTCGTCATCGCGCGCGCCGGCGCCACGACGTTGGCCGAGGTGTGCGCGATCGGCCGCCCGAGCATTCTCGTCCCGTACCCCTTCGCCGCCGACGATCACCAAGCGCGCAACGCCGAGGCGCTCGAGCGTGCGGGTGCCGCCGTGGCGATTCGGGAGTCGGCGCTGACGGTGGAGTCGCTCCGCGAGGCGGCCGGTTCGCTGCTCGACGCCGCCGCCGTCCGCTGCCGGATGGCGGAGTCGGCGCGCAAGCACGGCAAGCCCGACGCGGCGGCCGCGATCGTCGACGACTTGGTGGGCTGGCTCGGTGGAGAGGCCACCGCACCGGCGGACCCTTCGCCGGGCACCCAGTCGCGTAGGGGAGACGACGGCCAGAGTCGTTTCCAGCGCGTGGACTTCCGGGCTCGGCGTGAGATGCGCGTCCAGCGGCGCAGCACCTACCCGCCCCCTCCCGCCTACCTCGAAGTGCTGGTGCCCTCGACCGCCACGCAGTGACTTGCTAGCGAGGAAGAGAGCGTGGCGCGAGCTTCACGGGTACATGTCAGCGCGGTACGGACCGTCGTCGTAGAAGCCCTCCTTAAAACGTGGCGTCGGCGGAGTCCTGAATCGCCGTCTCGGTCCACTCGCCTTCGGCGACCGTCAGCGTGCTCCACGTGCCATCGCCTTGTGAACGGTTGAGGTAGAGCAAGCCATCGTGCTCGGTCAGGACCGTGTAGACGCCAGGCGGGAGCGCGACACGAAACCCGCCGTCGGCGCCGGTCGTGGTGGAACCGACGTAGTGTGAGGCACTGCGATCGAGTCGCTCGAAGCGCGTGTGGCGACCTCGCAGCACGTGAACCGGGGCGCTCGCGGCGGGGCTCCCTCTGAGCGAGTCGTGATCTGGACCCTCCATGGGATCGTCGGGGTCGTAGATCCCCGGCATGTGGTCTCCGGTCAGGATCGAGACGCGTCCCATGATGCCCTGAGTGCCTTCACTCGAGAGCGGAGGGGCCGCGGCATCGGGCTCAGCCGAACGCTCCTCTCGTTGCTCGACGTGGGCGTCGTCGGCGGTCTGGGCGGGTGCGTGAGGGCCACCGCAGGCGGTCAGGAGGGCACACAAGGAAATCAGTCTTCGCATGCCGGTCTTGACGCATGAGGGGGAAGAACGGTCTGGCTGATGCAGAGGCTCTTGGTGTTGCTTGCCTGCGAGGGCACACTCGCCCCCGGGGGATCGCGATGGAGAACAAGGTCGGCTTCACAGTGGCACTGCCGGACCCGGTGACGGGGCAGCCAGTGCAGACGCACTTCTACGGGACGGTGCAGCAGCTCGGCGGGCAAGCGGACCCGCATGCGCCGAACCGAGTCCACCAAGCGCTGAGTCGCGGGGTGGCGGAGGTGCTCGTCGGCGCGCTCCGTGCGCACCAGGTCGCGATGCCCACGCTCAACCAGAGCATGGCGCATTTCACCCCGGCGATCGTGCAGCAGGCAAACGCCCAGCTCGGTGGGGCCGGGATCCAGCTCACGAGCGTGACCCTGCACGCGTCGGTGCCCGAATCGGCCACGGCCCCGGCGGCAGCGGCGATCGCAGCCGCGCCCTCACCGATGGAGTCGGTGGCGTCCAGCTTCGCGGCGAACGTCGCGCCTTCGGCGCCGAGCCAGGTCAACGTCAACGTCGGCGGATTTAAGGTCGGGGTCGGGGCCGAAGGGGTCAACGGCGACAGCCTCGCCGACCAAGCGGCCGACAAAGTGAAGGGGCAGATCCTGCACTACGCGATCTTGGGCGGTGTGCTTCTGTTCGTCTGCTTCATCTGCTGTGGATCGGTAGCCTTCAAGCTGCTCTTTTCGTGAGGCCTGGCTACAGCTGGGCCGCGATCTGATTGACGCAGTCCTGGCTCACGTTCTGGATGAGGCCACCCCGGCTCGCGCCGCTCATCGATGTGCTGTCCACGTCCAGCTGCGCGAGCACCTGCTCGTTGTCGCCCAAGACGAACACGACCGCGTGCATGCGGGTCGGTCCCCATCGGCCGGACCGGAACTGGGTGATCATCACGCGAACGCGAGGGCCGGGGCCCGCGGGGTAGGCCTGCCGGAGAGCGAGCGACATCTTCGCTGGGACCCCCAGCCGGTTCAGCATGCGCTGGCGATCGGAGGGGAGGTCGTTGGCGTACACCACCTCGAAGCCCGCGATGGCGATGGCGCGTGCGGGGGTGGGGGGCGCGATCTGGAGACTGCCGCACGCCGAGAGGACGAGTGCGGCCAACGCCAGGGTGACAGAGCGGCGGACAGGCATGGCCAGAACGATAGCAGAGCCCCCTTAACGGGAGACGACCCCCGCGGACGTCCGCGAGGGCCGCACTCGAACGGGGCAAAGAGCCTCAGCCGACGACCATCGAGACGACGGCGAGGACCGCACCGAGGCCACCCGCGGCCGCGCCGCCGATGAAGGCGAGCTTGGCGTTCTTGGCGCTCGAGCCGAGGAGATCGTCGCGGGTCTTGGGCGAGAGGATCATGCCGAACATGCCGGCGCGGCCGATGACGCCCTCCTGGAGCTTGCCGAGCACAAAGGCGCTCGGGGGGACGGGCATGATGCGCTCGACGCAGTGGAACTTGTTGGCCTTGCTCATGGGGGGGTTGGCGAACGCGTAGTTGCCGAACATCATCGGCTCGCCCTTGCCCACGGCGGACTTGATGTCGGCGAAGAAGCCTTCCTTCTTGGTCTCGTCGAAGGTCTTCTGGAGGTCCAGGTCGCCGCCCTCACGGACGTCGACGGGCACGGAGCCGCTGCCGTCGTTGAGGCTGAAGGCTGCGCCCTGCTTGTCCTCGACGTACGTCTTCTTCTTGCTCGTGTCGCCGGCCTTCCAGTGCCCGATGACCTCGAGCTTGTAGTAGAGGCACGGCGTGCCGGTGACCGGGCTGATGAGGGGCTGGGGGCACTCGACGGTGCCCTGCGTGCTGATGGTGCCCTTGGGGTCGGCGTTGGCCGCGTTGCCGGCCTGGCCGGTCGGCACGAACGGAGCCTTGGAGAGTCGCCCGCCCTTGTACTTCAGAAAGCCGCCGACGATGAGGGCGACGATGGCGCCGCCGAGGAGCAAGGTTGCGATGATTCCCATGATAACTGTCTCCGTAAGTGAGAGGCGGCGCTCAATCTACTGGGGCCATGGGCGGCGCTGCCGCTCATCTTCGTGCTCGCGCACCCGGCCCCGTTGATTCGATTGCTCGACAACCTCAGAGGTTCGCAACGGGATACGCAGGGGGAGGCGAAGGCTTCCTCACGAAAGGCGGATCCTTTTTCATACAGCGTCCGATTCGGTCACACTGCGCGGGTGAGCGAGCGAGACCGCAGCTATCGCGAATCCGCCGAGATCGGCCCAGAACAGCTCGAGGCGATGGTGCGCCGGGCGGGCGAGCGCGCGGCCCGGGGGCATGGACTCGTGACGGGGGTGCTGGCGGTGCTCGGCCTCCTCGGCGGGGTGGCATTGGCGCTCGAGCGGTTGAACGGCAGCGCGGTCCTGCCCGGGCTGCTGTTCCTTGGGATGCTTGGGGGCGGCTTCGGAGTGCTGGCCAGCCAGTGGCTCCAGCCGGTGGTCCTGTCGCGCCTCTTGGAGGGCGCCGCCCGGGCCGAGGCGAAGCGCGAGGGCGTGCCGGCGGCACCCGTGATTCGATCCGCGCGAGCGACGTTCCTGTAGCGGTTCCTCGCGTGTTACCCCTCGCGCATGCGTGTTCTCGTGACCGGCGCGACCGGCTTCCTCGGTGCTCACCTGGTCGACGCGCTCGAGCGGCGTGGGCATGCGATCCGCGCCTTCGCGCGCGCCACGAGCCGGACGGAGGCGCTCGAGGCGCGCGGCGTCGAGGTCGTTCGTGGGGCGTTCGACCGACCGGACACGTTGGAGCCCGCCGTCGACGGCATCGATGCGGTGGTGCACGCGGCGGGAGGCGGGATCGTCAAGCGGATGGCGGACATGTACCGCAGCAACGCCGACTCCACGGCACACCTCGCTGAGGCTGCATCTCGCGCGGGGGTCACGCGCTTCGTGCTGGTGTCTTCGCTGGCCGCGCACGGCGGCGCAAGGGAAGGGCGCCCCGCCACAGAATCGGACCCGGACGCGCCGCGCAGCCACTACGGCAAGAGCAAGCTCGCCGCCGAGCGGGCACTCGCGCGCCATGCCGACCGAATGGCGACCAGCGTGCTGCGCCCCCCCGCGCTGTACGGGCCCGGGGAGCACCGCATGGTCGGTCTCTTTCGCGCCGCGGAGCGTGGCTTCGTACCGATGGTGCATCCCAGAGGGACAACCTCGATGCTGCACGGCGCGGACTGCGCCGAGGTCTGTGCGCGGGCGCTGGACAGCGAGCGCGGACACGGTGTGCTGTACGTCGCCGAGCCCGCGCCGTACGCGCGGCGGCGGATGGCCGAACTCATCGGCGAAGCGGTCGGCAAACGGGTGCGCGTTGTCGGCATCCCGGTCCCGCTGCTGCGTGCGGTCGGAACCGCGTCCGACTGGGTGGGCGCGCTGCGGGATCGACCGGTGATGCTCGGGCGGGACAAAGTGAGGGACATCGCCTGCCCGCACCAAAGCTGCGACCCAGCCGCGGCCATGGCGGCCTTGGACTGGGAACCGGCGCACACGCTCGGGAACTCTGCGCGTGAGACGTACCGGGACTACCAGCGCCGCGGCTGGCTCTGAGAGGAGCTCTCAGTTCAGGACCACGAGCGCGGCCACGAGGCCGCCGAGTCCCGCGGCGACGCAGATCGGCAACGTGATCGCCAGCTGCGTCAGTCCCTCATCGATCGTGTTCACCTGGACGTGCGAGACGTCGCTGATCGGAAACACGTGCTCCGGTCGATTCCCACCCGCTACGTGGAGGCCGGAGCCCGTGAGGCGGCTCATCACCGGCGCGTCAAAGTGAAGACTCTGGCCGTCGCGCGCCACGATGTCGGCGCTGATCTCGCCCTCGACTTGCACCACGCGCCCATCGATGCCGCGAACGTGTCGCACGGTCCGTGCGAGGGTGTTGAAGGTCGTGCCGCCGCCCCCCGGGTTCGCGACGTAGGCGCTTGAACGTTGCGTGGTACTTCCGTTGAGCGCTGGCAGATCGGTGGGTCGGATGTCGGTACTCGCGTAGCATCCCGGGGTGATTGCGCACACGCATGCGACGAAGATACACGGTGAGAGTCTCATGAATAGAACCAGCCTCGCGCGAAGATATCACAGCAACTGAGTGCGCGCTCGCAGTAGCGGCGCCAACGCCCGCGTGACGCGGCGCGGGCCATCCGCCTCCAGCGTTCCCGGCCGGAAATTGGCGACCCACGAGCGCGCCGGTCTAGAAGGGAGGCCTACCAGGAGGTCCCGGGTGTTTCGCGGACGAGTCACGGCAATCCACTTCGTAGGTATCGGCGGCATCGGCATGAGCGGCATCGCAGAGGTGCTGCTGTCCGAGGGGTTCCGCGTGAGCGGCTCGGACATGCGTGCCAGCGACGTCACCCGCCGTCTGGGCGAGCTGGGCGCGGTGCTGAACGTGGGGCATGCACCCGAGAACGTGGAAGGCGCGGACGTCGTCGTCTTCTCTTCGGCCATCCCGCGCACGAACCCCGAGCTCGTCGCGGCGCGGCGGGCGTCCATCCCGGTCATCGGGCGGGCGGAGATGCTCGCTGAGCTGATGCGTCTCAAGAACGGGATCGCCATCGCGGGCTCCCATGGCAAGACGACGACGACGAGCCTGGCCGCGACCGTGTTGGTGGAGGCGGGGCTCGACCCGACGGTGGTCATCGGCGGCAAGCTCAACGCGCTCGGCAGCAACGCCACGAGCGGCAAGGGCGATCTTCTCATCGCCGAGGCGGACGAGTCGGACGGCTCGTTCCTGCACCTGACGCCGGTGATCGCCGTCATCACCAACATCGACGCCGAGCACCTCGACCACTACGGCTCCCACGACAACGTGAAGGAGGCGTTCGCCGAGTTCGCCAACCGGGTGCCGTTCTACGGGCTGGTCGTGGCGTGTCTGGACCACCCGCACGTGCAGGACATCCTGCCGAAGATCGAAAAGCGCACGGCGACCTACGGGCTGAGCGCGCAGGCCGACTACCGCGCCAAGGATCCGACGGTCGAGGGCCTCACGACGCGCTTCACGCTCCTCGTGCGCGGCGAGGACCGCGGCGAGGTGCGGGTTCGCATGCCGGGCATTCACAACGTGCTCAACACACTTGCGGTCATCGCACTGGCCGACGAGGTGAAGGTCCCGCTCGCGGAAACGAAGAAGGCGCTCGAGCAGTTCGAGGGCGTGCAGCGTCGCTTCACCGTGCTGGGCGAAGCGGGCGGCGTGACCGTGGTCGACGACTACGCGCATCATCCGGCCGAGGTCCACGTGACCCTCGAGGCCGCGCAGCGGGCCTATGGGCGTCGCATCGTCGTGGCGTTCCAGCCGCACCGCTACAGCCGCACGCACCACCTGTTCGACGAGCTGACCCGAGCGTTCAATCGCGCGGACGTGTTGCTGCTGACGGATGTGTACGCCGCCGGTGAAAAGCCCATCGAGGGGGCGACCAGCGACGTTCTGGCCGAGGCGATCCGCGAGCACGGGCACCGGGACGTCACCCATGCGGGCCCGCGCGAGGGGATGGTTCAGGCGCTGCTCGAGAGGGTCGAGCCGGGCGACGTGGTCATCACGCTTGGCGCCGGTGACATCACGAAGGTGGGTCCCGAGCTGCTGACAGCGCTGTCGACTCGCGCGAGCGAAGGCTGATGGCGCGCGCCTCTCGAACCTCCGTCCCGCCGACGAAACCGAGCCGCCGTGCGAAGCGCAAGCCGCCGGCGCCCGAGTCCGCACCACGCCGCAATCGGCGAACGCGCCCCAAGAAGGCCGAGCCGGTCGAGCCCGAGGCCCCGAAGCCGTCGGTCAAGGAGAGGGCCCAGGCGGGCGCCGGAGCGGTCCGCGCGTTGGGCGCCAAGCTGCGCCGTCCCGCAGAGCTGTTCCTGCGCGGGGTTGTCGTGGTGGCGGTCGGCATCGGCGCGGTGGCGCTGGGGCGCTTGGTGGAGCGGCACGTGCGCAGCTCGGAGGCTTTCGCGGTCACCGAGATCCAGCTGGAAGGCCACGTGCGTCTGACGCAGGCCGAAGTCCTCGGCGCGGCCGGCCTCGCGGAAGGGCAGAACGTGTTCGATGTGGCCCCCGAAGAAGCGGCGCAGGCGCTCGAGCAGCATCCCTGGATCGCGGAGGCCAACGTCACGCGGCGGCTGCCCGGTACGTATTCGGTCGAGGTCCGGGAGCGCAGGGCGGTGGCGCTGCTCGCGCTCGGGGACGTGTTCCTGGTGGGGGAAGACGGCGCCGTGTTCAAGCGCGTGGAGGAGGACGACCCCCTCGACCTTCCCGTCATCACGGGGGTAGACCGTCGCCGGTTCACGCGTGACCGTGGCTTCCGGACGTCGGTCTTGCTGGAGGTCGTCGCGCTCCTTCACGACTACCGCGGCGCGGGCCTCTGGCAGCGTGAGCCCATCGGCGAGATTCACGTCGAGTCCGACGACGGCCTGAGCCTCTACACGGGCGACGACGCCACCTTCGTCCGTCTCGGACACGGCCCGTTCCGCGCCAAGCTTCGACGCCTGCGTACGGTGCTCGACGAGCTCGGTGAGCGCGGTGCCCGCGCAGCCTACGTCTACCTCGACAACGAGCGCCGTCCTGACCGCGTCACAGTCCGCCTGCGCGAAGAGGACGAGATTCCGGAAGAACCCGCGCCCGAGCCCGCGTCCGACACCGAGGCGTGAGCGCGGGCTGACGCGCCCTTGTGCTCGGGCGGGTCTCGATGGAGTCTGTTCCTCGTGAAGGCCCCCACGCAGTCCTGGTGCCGTCGGCCGCGCCATCCTGGGCTGGCTCCTTTCGTCTCGTGGATCTTCTACGCCGAGGGGCAGCCCGCGCATCGGCTCGAGCGGATCATGCCGAGCGGCACCGCGCAGCTGCTCGTGAACCTCGCTGAGGACGCGTTGCGCACCGTGGAGACGACACCGGTTCGCCGCTGCGGTGGTGTGGGGGTCAGCGGGCCGTACACGGAGAGCTTCGTCATCGAGACGGCCATGCAGCGTCGGGTCGCGGGCGTCGCGTTCCGGCCGGGGGGAGCCGCGCCGTTCTTCGACGCGCCCATGGGAGCGCTGCGTGGACAGCACGTCGATGGCGTGGACCTCTGGGGGAGCTTCGCACGCTCGGCGCGCGACCGGTTGGGTGAGCTGTCCGAGGCCTCCGTGGTGGATGAACTCGAGGTGATCCTATTGGAACGCGTGCGCTCGTTCCGCGTCGATCCCGCGGTGGGTTTCGCGACCGCCGCGCTGGAGGCGGGGACTCGGGTGTCGGTGGTGCGTGAACGGCTCGGCTGGTCCGCCGGGCGCTTCATCGCGCGCTTCGAGCGGCAGGTTGGCCTGACCCCGAAGCGCTTCTCGCGAGTGCGACGTTTATAGCGTGTGCTGTCGGCCATCGAGTCCGGCTGGGAGGGCACATGGGCCGGTCTCGCGATCGAGCACGGCTACGCTGACCAAGCCCACATGATCCGGGAGTTCCGCCGCTTCGCGAGCGTGACGCCGACCGCGTACCGAGCCCGCGGGCCTGGACAGGCAAACCATCTGGTGGTCGCCTGACGTCGGCGTTCGGTCACGCACGCAAGCCGCGAAGCCCCGAAAAACGTTCAATCCGGCGCGCGCGAAACACGTCAGGATGGGGCCATGACCACGACCCCGACGCCCCAGATGCTCGTTCCTCGCCTCGTTGTTCCTGACGCGGCGGCCGCCCTCGACTGGTACGCCCGCGCGCTCGGAGCGTCCGAACGAGAACGCCACACCGCCCCGTCCGGCTTGGTCGTCGAAGCCCTCATTTCGGTACGGGGGGCGGCCGTGTCGGTCGTGGACGAGAAGCCCGAGTGGGGGAACGTGGCGCCGTCGTCGCTCGGCGGTTCGGCGGTGCTCCTCCGGCTTCATGTGGACGACGCGGATGCAGCCGGCGCGCAGATGGTGGAAAACGGGGCGACGATCGTCGTCCCGATCGCGGACCGCTTCTATGGCTTTCGAGAGGGACGCCTCCAGGACCCGTTCGGACATCTCTGGATCCTCTCCCAGCATCTCGAAGACGTTTCCGCGGAGGAGATCCAACGCGGGCTCGAGGGCATGTAGAGCGGCGAAGGGTCTCGAGGGCGGTGTGCGAGCGGCGGCATTGTCCGCCGGTGATCGCGTCCCCGCGCTACGCTCTGTACTGTGACGCTCGCCGACAGCGCCGTCCGCTCACTCAGGAACGCACCCGTTCACACCCCGGAGCGGTTCGAGCGGGAGCGCGTGCGTCTGGCGCTCCGAGCGAAGGTCTTCGGAAGCGAGCCCACCTCGCTGTGGCTCGGTCGCTATCGAGTCGTGGACCGAATCGCGGCGGGCGGGACGAGCATCGTCTACCGAGCGCACGACGACCAACTCGACCGCCAGGTGGCGCTCAAGCTGCTCACACACGACGCGCACGTCACCTGCCTGACGCGCGAGGGGAGGGCGCTCGCGCGCCTGGACCACCCCGGGACCGTCCGCGTCTACGACGTCGGCGTGCACGAGGGGCTCGCCTTCATCGTCATCGAGATCGTCGAAGGTGAGACCCTGGCCGCTTGGCTGGCGCGCGAGCGTCGGGACTGGCGCGCCGTGCTGGAGCTCTTGCTGCCGGTCGGGGATGCGCTCGTGGCCGCGCATCGTGCAGGCTTACTTCATCGCGACGTAAAGCCGGCCAATGTCCTGCTCGACAGAGAGGGCGTGCCTCGCCTCGCAGACTTCGGCTTTTCCGGATCGCTCGTGGCGGGGCGGAGCGAAGCGGTCTCGCCGCCGGGGCCGCGCCTCGCCCCCGACACCGCGGCATCGAGCATCGCCGGGACTCCCGAGTACATGGCCCCGGAGCAATGGGGCGGGGCGAACTGTGACGAGAGGACCGACCAGTTTGGCTACTGCGTCACGCTCTACGAGGCGCTCTACGGACGGCGGCCCGTAGGCACGAATGGCCGCGCTGGACTTCCCAACGACGGCGGCGAGACGCCTCCGCTCGGCGCCGTACCGCGATGGCTCGGGGAACTCCTCGCACGCGGGCTCTCACCCGACACAGACGCTCGGTTCCCGAGTCTCAGCGCGTTGTTGGACGCCGTGCGCAACCGGCTCGAGAGCGTCGTCGCGACCGCTCTCGCCCAGGCGGACGTTGCACGGTTTCGGCGCGAGGAGGACTCGGCTCAGCGGATCGAGCTCGGTGTCGTGGCGGGGCGCTCGCTCGAGCGGGCACTCTCCGTGTGGCCCGACAACACCGACGCCCGGTTCGCGCACGCAGAACTCCAGGGCTTGATGTTCGACGATGCCATCGAGCAAGGCGAGGTGGAACGCGCCTCCTCGCTTCTCCACATGCTCGACGATGCCGACGGCGCCCGCGAGAGACAGCTGGCCTCACTACGCGCGCAACTCGAGGCGCCAGCCCGACGTCTCGCGCGCCTGGAGCGGGATCGTGACACCCGCGTCGAGGAGCGCTTCAAGGCGCGCTCGATCGCGCTGAGCGCGGCGGGCTGGACGGTCGCGTACGTGGTGTACGCCGTTCTCGCTCGAGCGGCGGTCATCGAGGTGACTCCTCTGGCGCTGTCCCCGTTCTTCGTCGTCTACGCCGCCCTGGGGTGGCTCGGACTTCGCATGCTCCCCGCGAAATACGCGGCCAATCGCGTCAACCACGACCTCACCCTCGTGGCGTGCATCGTGACGACGGGCCATGCGGTTGCCACGCTGGGATGCGCCGTGCTCGGCGCCAGCACCGCCACCGCCCTCTTGTTCGCGCATGTCCAAGCCGCGACGGGGTACGCCATCGCGGGCCTCGCCTACGACCGAAGGGCGGCGTGGTTGACACCGAGCAACGCGCTTGGCGCCGCCCTCATCGCGGCGTGGCCGGACTACGCCCTCGAGATCGCCGCTGCGATCGTGCCGATCGGATCCGCCTTATGGGTGATCTCGCACCGCGGTGCATCGGGCACCGAGGAAGGGACCAGCGCGGGAGCGGGCCCATGAGCGCGGGTTTGGAGGACCGCGCGCTTCTCGACGCGTGGCGCGATGGCGACATGGATGCCGGGAACACGCTCTTCGAGCGGCACTTCGATGCCCTCTATCGCTTCTTCCGCCACAAGAACGTCGACGACGACGCCATGGACCTGCTTCAGCGCACGTTGCTCGCCTGCGTCGAGGGCCTTCAACGCTTCGAGGGACACTCCAGCGTGCGCACCTACCTGTTCGCGATCGCCCGCCACAAGCTCCACGACTATTGGCGCGCGCGCAGCAAGCAGGCCGTGGTCGATTTCGGAGTCTCGAGCCTGCTCGACCTGGGTCCGTCGCCCAGCAGCGTGTTCCGCGCAGGCGAGCGACAGCGCCTCCTGCTCGAGGCTCTCAGGCGCTTGCCGCTCGACCAGCAGATCGCCGTCGAGCTCCACTACTTCGAGGGCATGACGGGGCCTGACCTGGCCTCTGTGCTCGCCACTCCCGAAGGCACGGTCAGGGGCCGGTTGCACCGCGCACGGGCGCGGTTGCGAGAGCTGGTCGAGGAGCTCGCGGTGGACGCGAGAGAGCTGCCTGCCTCCGACGCGGACTTCGATGTGTGGGCAAGAAGCCAGTCTCCCAACCGACTCGATTAGAAAAAACGCTTCGGTTGCGATCGATCGGGTGGGGCGCGCGACTACCCCTGCATGCCTCTACGATGTTGGCTCATCATCCTCGGCGCGTCCCTCGCGGTCTTCGCGTGCACGCCTCCCGACCCGCCCCGAAACACGGGGGTATCCGTCATGCCACGGGCCATCGAACACCCGGTGGGCGCCGATCCCTTCACGGTGACCTGGCGAATCGTGAGTCCCGAGGGACTCGAGCTCGGGGCCGAGGCCGCGAGCCTGAGGTGGGACATCAGCATGACCGATCCCTCGGTGGTGACGTCGACCGATCCTCAGTTCATGGAGAGCGGCTGGGTGCGGCCCCGAGGCAACGTCGGCATCGTCGAGGACAGCTACACCTTCGACTTCGTGTGTGCGGGCGTCGGCACGACGACGATCGTGTTCGACGCGGTGCTGCCGTACGGCGAGGGAGGCGCGAGCCGGCTGACGTTCGAGCGGGAGGCCAGCGTTCGCTGCACGAGCCTGGGCGATAGCGGGGGCCCGGATGCTGGACCAGCCGACGCGATGCCCATCGACGCCTCCACCGGCATAGACGGAGGACCACCGGTCGATGGTGGAGCGGACGCGGGCGCCGCCCCCCGTTTGGTCAAGCCGGTCGGGCTCTTCGGAGTGCCCGACGAGCCCCTCCGAATCGTCGACGAGCGCTCGTTCGCCCTCTTCAGCGTGCTGTTTCCCACCGCCGCAGAGCCGCTGAGCACCCCGATCGTGATCAGCGGCTCACACGGCCCGGTCTGGGGGGGCGGCCCGATCACCGGTCCGGGCCCCGAGTTGGTGGAGCCCGCTGACGGCGACCGTATCGATCGTGACCGGAGTCTGATGCTTGACTCGGGTACGAACTCCCTCCTGGAGATCGTCCATGGGGGCGGCGCCCGAACGGTCATCAGTGGCGGCGCGGTCGGCACGGGGCCCGCCTTCGACCAGCCCCACTCCGTGGTGTACGACGCCCGCTCCGCCTTGGCCTACGTTGCCAACAGCCCCTTCGGGGGCGCCTGCTTCATTCTGTGTGTCGACCTCAGCACGGGGGATCGTGTCGAGATTTGGCGGGCCGCCGGTGGCGCGAGCTGCTCAGGCTTGACGCTGGACGCCGCTGGAGACCGCTTGGTGACGTTCTTGAACAACGACCCCACGGCCATCGACCTCGCGACGAACGCGGAGACCGCGCTCGCGGATCTGCCATTTGGGCCCGACTCGCCCACGTACTCCGGCCTGCAGGTGGACGCGGCATCAAACCGTCTCGCGATGATCTCGAATCGTCCGGCCGCGTTTTCGTTTCTCGATCTGGCCACGGGGGAGATCTTCGTCGTCAGCAGCGCCGATCGCGGCGCCGGCCCCGCGTTTGTCCGGCTCTCGGATCTGCTCTACTTCGCCACGGAGAACGCGGCCTACGTGACGGACAGCAGCCAGGCCAACGTCATGCGCCTGAACACGCTCAGCGGCGACCGCGCGAATGTCACCGCGCCCGACTGACGCTCTTCGAAGCCGCCCGGTGTCAGTCGCCGCGCTGTCGCCGGCGCTCGAGCATCTCGAGGCGTGAGCGGCAGGCGGCGACGAGCTGGTCGATTTGGTTCAGTTCGGTGAACACGCGCCGGTCGCCGCCCGAGTGGGTCAGAAGAAGCTGCTCCAGCTCCTTGTAGAGCCCGCCGAGCGGGCCCTCCGCGGCCTTCGATTGGTAGAGCGCGCGGTCGAAGCGCCGGTCGGCATCTCGGATGGTCTCGTCCTCCGCCTGCATGAAGGCGGCGAGCCGTGCCTCGGCGTCGGCCAGGCGGGCTCCGTCCTCGGGAGCGTCGCCGGGGCCCGAGCTGTCGAGCACGATCGTGTCGGGCTCGAGCGGGGCGCCGATGTTCGTCACCTCGTTGGGCAGCGCCTGCCGTGCGACGGCGAGTTGAAGGTTGGCTTCGACCAGCTGCGCCCGGAGCTCTGCCTCTTTCGCGCGGTGCGCGCGCTGCGCCTCCTCGAGGCCGGCCTCGGCCAGCGCAACTTCCTCTTCGGCGCGCTCGAGGTCGGCCTCCAGTTCACCCACGCTGTCGAGCATCGCGCGCACGTCGGCCGGGGTGTTGGCGCCGAGGACCTCTGGGATCAGCGCGGCGATGCGGGCCTGCCGCACACGAAACAGGCGCCGAATCTCGCTCAGCAGCCCGAGCCGACCGAGATCGGCGACGCCCGCCGGGGCGACCTGCGTTGTGATCGGCGCATCGGTGATCTGAACCGAGACGCCCCGGTTCGCCTCGACGAGCGCGCGCAGCGCGTCCCGCACCTTGCCGACGTGGGGCAACCGGTCGGCCGGGTCCTTGGCCATGCAGCGCATGACCAGGTCGCTCATCCCGTCGGGCAGGTCGACGGCCTTGGGGTGTTCACCGAGCGCGAGCGGCATGGCGTAGAGGTGTTGCTGCAGCTTCTGGATAAGGGTGTCGCCGCGGTAGGGGAGCTCCCCCGAGAACAGGCGGTAGGCCATGATGCCGAAGGAGTAGACGTCCACGCGCGGGTCGATGTCGCGCCCCTGCCACTGCTCGGGCGCCATGTAGTCGGGCGTGCCGATGATGTCGCCTTTGCCGGTGACCGCCGCGTCGCCGCTCTCGATCTTCGACAGGCCGAAATCGACGATGGTGATGCGCTCTTCGCCCGCCTGGGACCGGACCATGATGTTGTCGGGCTTGAGGTCTCGATGCACCACGCCCAGCTCGTGCGCGCGGGCGACGCCCTCGGCGACCTCCAAGAGCAGGTTGGCGGCGCGACCCACCCTCAGGCGGGGCCCCTCGATCAGCTTGTCGAGCGACTGGCCGTGCAGCCGCTCCATCGCCAGGAAGTAGAACCCCTCGCTCGCGTAGCCGAAGTCGTAGACCTTCACGACGTTGTCGTGGTCGATGCGGCTCGCCGCCCGCGCCTCGCGGGCGAAGCGGGTCACTGTCTTGCGGTCCTCGGCCCATCGGGGGAACAAGACCTTGAGCGCCACGTCCTGCTGAAGCGCGCGCGAGTGCGCGAGGAACACGGCCGCCATCCCGCCCTTGCCGAGCATCTCGGTCAGCGCGTACCGCTCGCCGTCCACGACGTCGCCGACACGCGGCATCGACGCCGGCCCACGACCCAGGTGAGACAAGGGTGTGCCGTCGGCGGGACAGAAGCGCGCGTCTCCTGCTTCCACGTTGCATGTCGGACATCGGGCCATGCGGGAGGGAGCCTACCAGGCCGCCGAAGAACCTCCCACCACCGCTCCCGAGGCGCGCTCTCGCCCGGAGATTCGGTCGCCTCTGCCGCGTTCGTGCAGAACGCCTTGCAGCAAATTTGGTGACCGCGGGGAGGCTCCTGTAGTGCTGCTGGAGAAGGCGACCGACGGGGTCGTCACCGGAAGCGGCGGAGCACTACGAAGATGTCCGACAACGAGATCATCGCGGGACTGGACCTGGGGACGACGAAGGTGTGCGCCATCGTGGCCGAGGTCACCGATGAGGGCCTGGACATCATCGGTATCGGCTCGGTGCCGTCGAAGGGCCTCCGCAAGGGCGTCGTCGTCAACATCGAGTCGACGGTGCAGGCCATCCGGGCCGCCATCGAGCAGGCTGAGACCATGGCGGGCGTCGAGATCGCCAGCGTGTACGCCGGCATCGCGGGCAGCCACGTTCGCGGCATGAACCAGGAGGGCGTCGCCGCCATCTCGACCCGGGAGGTCTCCAACGAGGACGTCTCTCGCGTGCTCGAGCAGGCCAAAGCGATCCCGCTCCCCGGCGACCGCCACGTCATCCACGTGCTCCCGCAGGAGTACATCGTCGACGACCAGGACGGCATCCGCGAGCCCGTGGGCATGAGCGGCGTCCGGCTCGAGGCACGAGTGCACCTGGTCACGGCGGCCAACTCCGCGGCCCAGAACATCACCAAGTGCTGTGAGCGCTGCGACCTTCACGTCGCCGAGATGGTGCTCGAGCCGCTCGCCAGCTCGCACGCGGTGCTGAGCGAGGACGAGAAGGAGATCGGCGTCGCGCTGATCGACATCGGCGGTGGCACCACCGACCTCATCATCTACGTGGACGGCGCGGTCGTTCACACGAGCGTGATCCCGATCGGCGGGATCAACCTCACCAACGACATCGCGACCGGTCTCCGGACGCCGATGGCCGAGGCCGAGCGCATCAAGATCAAGTACGGCTGCGCGTCGACCTCGATGGTCGACGAGGAGGAGACCATCGAGGTCCCCTCGGTCGGCGGTCGCGCACCGCGCGTCCTGCCGCGGCACGTGCTCTGCCAGATCATCGAGCCCCGCGTGGAGGAGATGTTCCAGGCGGTGGCCCACGTCATCGCAGAGACCGGCTTCGCCGACATGCTCGCGAGCGGCGCGGTGATCACCGGTGGCACCACGCAGCTCGATGGCATGAGCGAGCTCGCCGAGCAGCTGCTCGGCCTGCCCGTCCGCCAGGGCGCCCCGGCGGGCGTCGGTGGCTTGATGGACGTGGTGAAGAGCCCCGCCTACGCGACCGGCGTGGGCCTCGTGAAGTACGGCGCGACCCGCCTTCGGGACGAGCCTGTGATCATCGAAGAGACGATCCCGATGCAGGCCGGACCCAGCTGGGGCGGAAAGCTCGGGCAGTGGTTCCGCGAGGTCTTCTGACCGACCTGTCGGATCACCGACGAGACGAGATTCAATAGATGTATCGCGTGAGCATCGGGAGGGCGAACCCGAGCTGCACGCGCCAGGGAGGAATGTGAGATGGGTATCTCGATCGAATTCGCGGACGACGCGGACATGACGGCGCGCATCAAAGTGGTGGGCGTGGGCGGTGGCGGCGGCAACGCCCTCAACACGATGATTCAGAGCGGCCTCGAAGGGGTCGAGTTCATCGCGGCGAACACCGACATGCAGGCGCTCGAGGCGAACTACGCCCCGACCAAGATTCAGCTCGGACCGGCCCTCACCAAGGGTCTGGGCGCCGGCGCGAACCCGGACGTGGGTCGCAAGGCCGCGCTCGAGGACGTGCAGCGGGTGAGCGAGGCGCTCGAGGGCGCCGACATGGTCTTCATCACCGCCGGGATGGGCGGCGGCACGGGCACCGGTGGGGCCCCCATCATCGCGCAGATCGCGCGTGACATGGGCGCGCTGACCGTCGGCGTCGTGACCAAGCCGTTCTTGTTCGAGGGCAAGCGCCGCTCGCGCAACGCCGACAACGGCATCGACGAGCTCGGCGCGTCGGTCGACACGATCATCACCATCCCGAACCAGAAGCTGCTCAACTTCGAGGACGACGACATGTCGCTGCTCGAGGCCTTCCGGCGGGCGGATGACGTACTGGTGCAGGCCGTTCGCGGCATCAGCGACCTCATCACGCACAGCGGGATGATCAACGTGGACTTCGCCGACGTGAAGACCATCATGAGCAGCATGGGCCGCGCGCTTATGGGCACCGGCTACGGCAAGGGTGACCGACGCGCGCTCGACGCGGCGGAGATGGCCATCAACTCGCCGCTTCTCGACGAGGTCAGCGTGGAGGGAGCCACCGGCATCCTCATCAACTTCACCGCCGGCCCCGACGTGAAGCTCCGCGAGATCAACGAGGCGGCGAGCCTGGTTCAGCAGGAGGCCCACGAGGACGCGAACATCATCTTCGGCCTCGTCACCGACATGGACATGGGCGACATCGTCAAGGTGACCGTCATCGCCAC
This sequence comes from Sandaracinaceae bacterium, assembly GCA_045106715.1. GTDB lineage: Bacteria > Myxococcota_A > Polyangia > Polyangiales > Sandaracinaceae. Next base: position 77,782 of record JBGCFC010000008.1, on the reverse strand, counting down.
CGGCTTCGATCACCACGCCGCGGACGTCGAAGAGGTGGTTCAGGCCGCCGTCGCCGCGCCGCGAGCGAGCCGCACCACGATTCCCATGCAGGTCAGCCGCCGCCCCTCGGTGGCGCCCATGCAGCGCGAAGCCCGCCCTCGTCGGAGCAGCGTCGCGCCGGAGCAGGTGTCGCTGCCCAGCACCGGTGGACGCGCCTTCGGTGCCAGCGCGCTGCACGACGAAGCCGTGCTCGACATCCCGGCCTACCTTCGCCGCGGCTCGGCGCACGATTGATCCACGCCCGGATCACGATTGATCCGCGGGGGTGAACCGGACCGAATCCCATCTCTTGGGACGGATGAATCGCCCGGATCAAACCTGAGCTCGGAACACGGTAAGAATGCCCCGCTCGATAGAGCGGGGCGTTCGTCATTTGGGAGCCGGCTCAGTCGATGTCGTGGATCGAGCGGGCGCCCTCGCTCTTCGTGAGCCGAAGAAGACGCTGCCGCTCGATCATCACGCGGCGCGAGTAATCCGTCGCGCCACACTCGCCGCGGTTGTACGCGCCGAGGCCTTCGCGCACGCCGCCGCATCGTCGGATGCTCGACGCCAGGAGCCGCGCGCCTGCTTCGAGGACCTCCGCCTGGCAGTGGCCAGGCCGCCGCGCGCATCGGCGACGGTACGATTCGTTCTGGACGAATCGAATGGAGGAGCCGGTGCCTCGCGGGTGGAGCTGAACGATGCCCCGTTCCCCGGCGGCGCCGGTGGCCTGTGGGTCCATGCCGCTCTCCCGAACGGCCACCGCGGCCAGCAGGAACGGGTCGAGGTCGTTGTCCCGCGAGGCCCGGTCGATCAGGCGAGAGAACGTGGCGACGCGCTGACGGCAGCCCCCGCGGGCGGCACGGCAGTGGCTCACATAGATGACCCGCTCGCCTGCGCTCCACACAGTCATTCGGCGGTCCAGCGCGCGCGCGAGAGCGGAGAGGGTGGGGTCGTCCTCGGGGGCCTGGGCGGTCGTGATGACCGTGGTCGCGAGGATGAAAGCGGTCGCGGCGAAGCCGACGGAGAGCCGCGCCGCGTGGGTTGATGGAACGTTGGATCTCAAAGCCGACCTCGGTGAAGCAGGTCCAGCGCCCGGGTGTGTCATGTCCTGGTTCGGGTGACCGCCGGGCGCGACCCGCGCGGTCACGAAGAAGGGAGGCGGTCCGAGTTCCGCAGGGCTGGATGTCGCTCGTATAGGACGCGCACCCCGGCACCACAAATCGACGGCTCGAGAGTGTATCGAACGTGATTTAGAGCCAGGCCGGCCTCATCCGCACGAAGCGGAGTCGATCGTGCCGTCGTCGATCGCCAACTCTCCGATCCGGCAGCGGCCCGCGCCTGACTTGCGGAGAACGACCGCGCGGACGACGGGGTCGGTGAGCGGCATCTCGAACACGATGGCGGGAGACAGGTTCGTCCAGTCCGATTCTCCCGAGAAGAAGCTGAGGGGCAGCGTCTCGTCGCGCGTGGCTCCGGTCGCGTCCGCGACCACGAGCGACAGCTCGAGGGTGGAGCCGGTGTCGCAGGTCGCAGCCACTCGAACATCGAGCGTCGTGGTCACCATCGGGCGCTCGGCCGGCACGATCCCCGTCCGGCGAACAACCACATCGTCCGTGAGTTCGAGCGCGTGCTCGCCCGGGTGAATGGTCTCCACCCAGCGCGCGCGGCCGCTCTCTCCCGCCGTCTGCTCCCACCCGCACGGCACGCCATCGCAGAGCGTCTCGAAGTCGTCGAGGAACAGGCGCGTGGGGTAGGCGTCCGGCTGGCACGCGAGTCCGATCACGAGCGCGGCCGCGACGAGCAGCGGCCAGCGAGCGAAGCGCGACGTCATTGGCGTCCCTCCAGGCTCAGTCCGAGGAAGGGGCCGCCCAGTTCGAGCCAGTGGCCGTCGGCGTTCACGCCGTCCCACTGGAAGTATTCCCAACCGATGCGCGGACCGAATGAGAAGTTGGGCCCGACTCGAAACGCCAGCACCCCCTCGAGCCCGAACCGACCGACGAGTTGCCCGGCCGCCACCCCGTTGACCCGGAGGTCGACCACCCCGACGCCGCCGTGGATCACCGCGCCGAACTCGACGACTTGGTCTACATCCCCGCGCACGCCCACCGTGAGCTGCAGATCGCCCGCGGTCGCGACGGGGCCATCGCGGTCCGGGTGGCGCCACGTTCGACCCCGAAGGCCGAGCCGTCCGCCGATCCAAAACCAGGGCTCGACGACGGAGAACTCCGCCCCAACGTGCCCCCCAGACGAGGGGCCGTTCGGAACGTAGCGGTGCGCCCGCAGGGCGTCGTCCATCGAAGAGCCCGTCAACAGCGTGAGGCGAGGTTGAATCTCCACTCGCATCGAGGACAGCGGCAGCGGTTCCGCGGGGGTCTCGGGCTCCGGCGGCGGTCGGCGCTCGGTCTCGCGACGGCGCTCTTCGGCGCGAGGGTCGAGGATCTCCGGCACCCCCCCGGGTGGCGTCAGCGGGCCGGCTGGCGGCGCGACGATCGTGGCGATCTCAGGCTCGGCGTCGGTCGAGTCGGACCCGGTGTCGGCGGTCTCGATGTCGGTCGAGTCGGGCCCGGTGTCCGCGGTCTCGATGTCGTTCGCTGCGGTGTCCGCGGCCTCGGTATCCGCGGCCTCGGTGTCAGCAGCCTCGGTGTCAGCAGCCTCGGTGTCGCTGGCGTCAGCGGTCTCCGGGGACGCCGGTTCTTCCGCGCTCGACGCGTCCGATGTCTGCGCGTCGACCCGCGTGGGGACCCCGATCCCGATTGCGAGCGCGAGGCCCACGCCGACACAGACCCATCGCGTACGGGAGCGCGATGAAGGGTTCGCAGAGGAGCGGGACGCGCTTCCGACCAGCACGGGCGGAGCATAGCAAATCGTGGCTGCGAGACGGCCGACCGCGAGAGTTGTGCTCTTGATCAGAGAGGCGGAGGCGTCGCCACTTGGAACGCGCTCGGGCTCGGGTGGTACGCTTGCCCGGTCCGATGGATGAATCTCGCCGCGCGAGTCCGTTTCGCATCTGGTTCCTGCCGTTTTCGCTCCTCTTCGGCATCGCGACGGTGGTGTTCGTATCCACCTTTGCGATCGACGCATGGGGGAGCCACGTCGACATGTGGCGCCTCGTGCGGGATCCGGATCCGAGCGCGATGCTCGGCGCGCTGTCGAACGCGGCGGAGGTGGTCGCGGCGGTGTTGGGCATCGCGATCACCGTCGTGGCCATCATCGTGGAGCTGGCGAGCAACCGCTACACGCACCGCATCACGGAGCTGTTCGTCGCCGAGCCGATCAACTTCGGTGTGATGGGCTTCTTCGTCGTCACCGCGCTGCAGTGCTTGGCTGTGAGCATCCTGTTCGATCAGCGCGGACCCGCCGACGATCCGTGGCTGTTCATCCCGCTGTTCGGGGCCGCGGTCTCGATGGTCATGCTGGGCCTGAGCCTCGTGATCTTGCTGCCGTACTTCGCGTTCGTGTTCTCGTTCCTCAACCCCATCGAGATCGTCGAGCGAATCCGCCGTCACACGCTCGATGTCATCGGCTCGAAGCGCGCCGCGTGGACGGTGACGCGCAAGCAAGAGGAGGCGGTCCGGGGGATCGAGCAGCTCGCCGACGTCGCGTTCAACGCCATGGAGCACAAGGACAAGGGCGTCTCGATGGCGAGCGCCGACGCGCTCAAGCAGCTCCTGATGGACTACCAGCGGATGCGCCCGACCCTGCATGCCGACTGGTACGCGGTCGAAGGCGAGCTCGCGGTGAACCCCGATTTCGTCTCGATGGCGCCGGCCGTCCTGGCCTCGGTTTCGGAGCGGCGCATCTGGTTCGAGATGAAGATCCTGCGGCAGTACCAGACGCTCTACAACGAAGCGCTCAACCGCATGCGCGACATGAACTACCTCATCGCGATCAACACGCGACGCATCGCGCAGACGGCTCTGGAGACGGGGAATCACCAGCTGTTCGAGACGTCGGTGAAGTTCTTCAACACGTACCTTCGCGCGACCATCAACGCCAAGGACGTGCGCACCGCGTACAACGTGCTCAACCAATACCGGCGCCTTGCGGAGAGCATCCTGAGCATCGAGGACGGCCGGCACGCGGTCGAGATCGCGCGCTACTTCAAATACTACGGGGGCGTCTCGTTCAACGTGAAGCTGCCCTTCATCCTCGAGACGGCGGCCTACGACCTCTGCGCGCTCAACGAGCTGGCGTACGAGCGCGACAGCCCGGCCGCACGCGAGCTGCTGCGTATCTTCCTTCAGGTCGACCGTGAGTCCGAGTCCGAGGTCCAGGAGACCAGCCTCCGAGGTGTGCGCAAAGCGCAGGTCAAGCTCGCGACGTTCTATCTGCTCAAGGGGGACGAGGAGTTGGCCCGCGAGGTCTTCCGCGACATGAGCCACGAGCCCCCCAAGCGGCTGGCGTCGATCCGCAATGAGCTGCTCGCCATCAAGTCGAGCGAGTTCTGGGAGATCAGCGATCGCGGGGTCAACTTTGACTATCTGCCTCCCAAGCGGAAGCGCCGGATGCTCGAGTTCTTCGGATGGTTCGGGGACCGTCTGCCCCGTGTGCCGGAACGCATCTCGTCCGAGCTGGTGACCGCCGACGCGACCATCCCGCCATCGAGCAGTGCGGGCACGCTGCGCGCGGTAGACGTGACCGCCTCCGACGCCGTGCCGCCCGGGCTCGGGATGGGCGAAGGGCCCGACCTGAACTGAGTTTTCGAATGTGCGCGCTTCGCGCATTTTTGCACATTCGAAAACTCACCATTTTCTGGTGTCGCTTGCGCGCCACGGACGAGGGGCAAGCCCCTCGAGCTCCCCGTCTCCGATGGACCGACAGTCTTTGAGTCCTTCGCCGGCTGGACTTGCCCGGAGTTCGCCGGACTCTCAGCTCGCGATCAGCACGGTGATCAGCGCGACGAGCCCCATGACCACCACCGCGCCCGCCACGATGCCCGCCCAGATCAGAGCGGGATGGGGCGGCTTGCGCTCGGGCTCTTCGAACGCCGCGGCCAGGTCGGGTGCAGGAGCCGCCGCCGGGCGTGGCGGCGGCGCGACGATCCGCGTCCGCTGGGGTGGCGCGAACCGATCGGCTTCGGCGGGTGCGTCCAGAGCGAGGGTCGCTTCACCCCACGCCGCCACGCTCTGATCGGCGCCGACGTTCTCGAGCAACAGCGTCGAATCGGGACGCGACGGCAGGGCGATCTCGTTTCGGGTGTCGCCGTCTTCCTCGCCGATGAACCGGGAGGTCGTGTCCTCCATGTCCATCGTCGGATCGCGGGCCAACATCGTTGGCTCGCCGCGGTCCATCATGGGCGGCGCGGCCTCGGGCATGTCCAGCGAGAGGTCGCCGAGCGGGAGCGGCCCGCCGTCGGGCATGTGGTTGGGCAGCTGCGTCTGGAGCGATGTCTGATCCTCCATCGGCAGGTCGAACGCGGCGAACTCGAGGTTGCTCGGGTCCTCGTCGGGGGGCGGCGAGACCTTCTCCGCGAGGAACCGCCTCGAGTCGGCTTCTCGCCCCGCCATCTTCTGGAGCCGTTGGGTGAGCTCGGTTGCCGCCGGCCGGGCGCTCGGGTCTTTTGCGAAGAGGTCCTTGAGGAGCTTGGCGGCGGGCTTCGAGAGGCTCTCGATGGCGTCGAGCGCGGGGGTCTTCGCCATCGAGATCTTCAGCGTCGTGGCCAGCGTCGTGGGGGCGTGGAACGCGGGCCTTCCGAGCAGCAGCTCGTAGATCATCGACGCAAGCGCAAAACGATCCGCTGCGGCGGATGGGCCTTCGCCGCTCGTCTGCTCGGGCGCCCGAAAGCGCCCCATCGCGTCCAGATAGGCGGGAGAGTCGCTGCCCGTCGTGAAGATGGCGCGTCCCACGCCGAGGTCCGCGAGCCTCGCCACGCCGCTGTCGTCGACATAGACGGCGAGCGGGCGCAGAAGCCCGTGCGCGAGCTTGGCCCCGTGCAGCGCCTCGAGCGCTTCCGCGATGTCGGCGGCGAGACGCAAGACCACGGCCGCGCTGAGGGAGGCGTCCGACATGAGGTCGGGCAACGAGCGCGCGCGCTGCGCCTTGGTCTCGATGGCCGGCGCACGCTTGGTGGTGCGCTGCACGCGCTCCGGCATCACGAGCCGCTCTGAGCGGAGCGCTTTGACGCGCTCGAGGTCTTCCTCGAGGGCTTCCTCGGCTTCGGGCCCCGAAATGCACGAGAACACGTGGAGAATCGATGCGTGCTCGAAGCCACGCTCGTCGCGCTCCGAGGCACGGTAACGCGTGACGAGCCTGTCCTGCTCGATCACCTCGTCGAGGCGGTAGCCGGCGACCTCGTCCACGGCGGCATCGTACCCCATTCGGGGGCGTGCGCTCGCCGGATTACGGAACCGGGCGACGGAGCCCGTTCCACCCGGCGGTGGTCAGTCCCAGGATTCCAAGCCGACCATGCCCCCTGTGCCGGTCGGCCTCATCGGGGGAGGGGTGGGCGCTGGCGCGGGAGGCAGCGGTCGAACCTCCGGCGCCGGGGGGCGCGTCGTTGCACCCCCACGCCGGTGCGTTCCGCGTCGGCGATTCGGACGTCTACGCTCCGGACTTGCCTCCGGAGTTGGTTCTTCCACGACGGGCTCGGGAGTCTGTGGCTCTTCCGGTTCCTCAGGCGTGACGGGAACCACGACCTCCGGTGGCGGCTCCTCGAGGACGGGGTCGACCGTGCTCTCGGCCCCGATGGCCGTCGGCGCGGGGTTGTTCTCCTGCATGGCCATCATCGCGATGGCGGCACCTCCACCCAGACCGAGGGTTGCGACGAAGGTCGCGATGACCAGAGGCATGCGGCTCTGAGGGGGCGGCACAACGGCTTCGGGATCGCCGACGAACGTGCCCGGGCGTGGCGTGGCTCCCCGAGGGGGCGGCGGCGGTACGACGCGGCTGATGGCGGAGTCGGACTCGTCGCGCACCATGATGCCGCTCGCATCTTCGAGCGGGATGTGCTCGCGGACGCCGCTCGGCTCGAACGGGGGAGGGTTGGCGAGGCTCTCCTTGAGCTTGCTCTGGACCCGCTCGAGCGAATCGCCGCCGAACTCTTGAACCAGCGCGGACACGGCATGCCGGTCGGCTACGCCGCAGGTCTGCTGCGCGGCCTCTCGGAGGGCAGTGGCGAACTCGGAGGCGGTCCCGAAACGGAGGTCGCGGTCGCGTTCGAGCGCCTTGGCCACCACGGCCGCCACCGCCTCGGGGATCTCCGGGCGAACGAGGTGGGCTGACGGGATCTGCATGCGCGTCACGCGCTCGAGCACCGCCAGCGGGTTCTCCGCGTGGAAGAGGCGACGTGTTGTCAGCGTCTCCCATGCGACCACACCGAGGGAGAAGATGTCGGAGCGACGGTCGAGGTCCTTGTCCGCGCACTGCTCCGGGGAGAAGTACGAGAGCTTGCCCTTGAACTCGCCGGTGCTGGTCTTCGTGCGTCGAAGCACGGCGCGCGCGACGCCGAAGTCGGTGATCCGGACGCGACCGTCGGTGCCGACCAGGATGTTCTGTGGGGACACGTCCCGGTGCACGATCTCGAGGCGCTCGCCGGAGGGCGTCATCGCCTCGTGCGCGTCGTGCAGCCCCTGAGAAGCCTGGGCTAGCAATTCGACGCCAACGTCGATGGAGACCGTGCCGGAACTCCGCGCCGCGTTGCGAAGCAGACCGCTGAGCGTGGTGCCCACGACCAGCTCCATGACCAGGTACAGGGATCCGTCGTCGGCGCGGCCCAGGTCGAGGGTCGAGACGACGTTTGGGCTGGTGATGTTCGCGGCGAGTTGGCCCTCGTCCATGAACATGCTGACGAAGCGGTCGTCGTCCGTCAGGTGCGGGAGCATGCGCTTGAGCGCGACGAGCTTCTCGAAGCCCGCTTCGCCCCTCACGCGCGCCGCATACACCTCGGCCATTCCCCCGGCCGCGATGCGGAACAGGGTCTGGTATCGCCCGTAGACGGTAGGAACGTGCTTTTGATGGGGAGCGCCCATCGGACCCGTGGAGCATAGCAACGATGACGGCGCGCCGACAGCGCCGCGTGAATTCAGCGGCCCTACAAAGTTCCGAGCTGAACGACACGACTGGGGTAGAGCGGTCGCAGCCGGCCGTCCTCGTAGAGCGCCACGCCGAGCGCGATCCCGCCGCCGATGAGCAGCACTCCCACGATCGAGACGATGAGCCAGGTCGGATCGAAGCCCTCTGCGGCCGCGACCGGGACAAAGTCCACCATCACGCTCTCGCGCTGTCCGTCTCCGAGCGCACCCTCCCAGAGGAACGGCTGGAAGTCGGGGATCCGCGCGACGAGCGAGTGGCTGCCTGCGTCGGTCTCGATCGCGAGGGGTCGCGCGCCCGTGTCGTCGACCGGTCGGCCGTCGAACGAGATCTCCGGGTGCTGGTCGGGCGTGAGGCCACCGAGCTCGACGGTCGCCACGCGGGCGGTCTCCTCCCGCCGGTATGTCTCGGCCTGGCTGCGCACCTCGTCGGGGAGTCCGTCGTACTCGCTCAGAAGGTGCGCAAAGGTGTCACGCGCCTCACGGTGGCGACCGAGCGCGCGGAGCGCGATGCCGAGGTTGTAGAGCGCGGCGTACTGGCAGGAGATCTCGTAGGCGCGCTCGAGGCGATCGACCGCGTCCGACCACCGCAGCGCCTCGACGGCGCCGAGACCCGCCACGAACAGAGCGCGGGCCTCCTCTTGCTGGGATTCGACGCGCTGGCACTCCAGCTGCGCGCTCGCGGGCGCGGCACCCAGCCCCGCTGAGGTCAGCACCGCCGCCACGAGAGCGGCTGCGAGCATCCCCGCGCGCCTCGGAGGCAGGGTCCGGCGGCGACCATCCGTCACAACACGTGCAAGCATCGGGGCGCGAGTATCGCAGAGGGGAGGGGGCCCCAACAAGCGATCCGGCTATGGAGCAGGCTCCGGAGGGGGCGGCTCCGGCGGCGACGGCAGCCGCGCGAGGTAGGCCCGCACCTGCGCGTTGCGGGGCTGAAGGCGCGCGAGTTCTTCGAAGTGTCCCCGGGCCGTCTCGAACTCGCCGGCTCGCGCCCGAAGCACCCCAAGGTTGAGGAGGGCGGCGGGGCGCACTTCCGGGTTGCGGAGCAAGGTCTCCGTGAGGATGCGCGCGCCCGCCTCGCGGTCGCCGTTGCGTTCAGCCAGCAGTGCCAGGTTCACCCAGCCCTGCCCAAAGTCGGGTCGGAGCCGCAGGAGCTCCTCGTACTGTCGCAGCGCGCGTGGGTTTCCCGCCTCCGCCGCTCGGGCGACGCGCGCGGAGACCCGAGCAAAGAGCTGGGAATGGGACGGATCGATCGCGAGCGCGGACAGGTACTCCGTCACCGAAGGGGGGCGACCGCTCTGATCGGCGAGCCGCAGGCGAAGCGCCTCCCGGGCGGCGCGTGACGCGCGCGGGAGCGGTCCTGCTTCGCCACCCTCGAACTCCCCGTCCCACGCCTCCAGAATGCTCTGAAGGTTGCTGTGCTCCGTCGAGCGGCCGATGGACCGCGGCGCGGTCATCTCGAGATAGGGGGCGTCGTCGGTGATGACCCGGCCGGAGCGCGCGAAACGGGCGAGCGCACGGGGACCGAGTGCGCGCTTGCTCAGGAGCGTGGACGCGTTCTCGATGTGAATGCGGTGGAGGTCGTTGGCGACGTGGGCGTCGGTCAGCTGGGCCGACAGGCGCTCCGGCGCAATGGGCGGCAGGGAGTCGGAGCCGAGGAGCACCACGTCCTGGTAGTCGAGCCACAGCTCCGCGTCCGGGAACGTGTCCCGGAACGTGGCGATGATCCCGCGCAGGTCGGATGGCGACACTTCGTAGAGCGGGATCCACTGCACCGCGATGCCCGACGGGCGAAGGTGGCGCCGCAGGGCGCGGTAGTACTCCCGCGTGTAAAGGGCGACGGCGCCGCGGCTCCACGGCTGCAGGGGTTCCGCGGTCACGATGTCGTAGGTCTCGTCCGAGCGCCGCAGGTGGGCGCGGATGTCATCGATGTGGACCTCGACCTCAGGGCGGTCGAAGAGGCCTCGGTTGAAGTCGGCGAAGTGGCTGCGGGTGACATGGGTGACCGACTCGAACAGCTCGACCCCGTCGAGACGCTCGATCGGGTACTCCGCGATCGCGCCCAGCGTCTGGCCGGTGCCCATGCACGCGCCGAGGATGCGCCGCGCGTCGCCATGGCGGAGCATCGGCGCGTGCGCCAACAGCAAATGGCCACCGCCCGTGCCCGCAACGTAGCTTCCATCGAGCCACAGGCCGCGACGACCGGGCGTGTCCACGCGATCCGCGACCAGAATGGACACGCCCGGAGCGTCCTGCATCGCGACGACTCGCCATCCCTCGCCGAGTGCGCTTCGATAGAGGTCGATGGGGATCTGCACCCCGAACGTCGGCAACAGGAGGATGGGGATCAGGGCGCCGCCGCCCGCCCAGGCGAGGGTCTTCTTTCTTCGCGTGACGAGAACCAGCGCGGTGAGCGCGACCGCCGCGACGACCGTGAAGCTGTGCTGCAAACCGACGTGCGGCAGCAGCAAGAACCCTGCCGTCAGCGAACCGAGGACGGCGCCCGCGGTGTTGGCGATGTAGATCGCGCCCACCGCGCTCGCGAGTCGCCCTCGCTGCTCCATGTAGAGCCGGCTCAACAGCGGAAAGGCGGCCCCGCTCGCCAGGGTCGGTACGAGACACACCCCAGCCGCGCACAGCATGAGCCAACCGGACGTCGAGACCACCGAGCCCCCCCGCAGCCGCTCCCCATAGGTCTGCGCGATGGCGAGGAGGATCAGCGGCGTGCTCGCGGAGAAGACGGCGAACAGAGAGAGGCACGTTCCCAGGGTGGGAAGCACCGACTCGGCATGGGCAACCCGGCGCTCCACACCGCGACTTCCGAGCGCGATGCCGACCAGGAAGGTCGCGAGCACCGCCGCAAACGCGTAGATCGTGCTGTGCGTCAGAAGCGCGAGCGCGCGGGTCGCGAGGACCTCGAGGGCGAGAGACGCCGCGCCGACCAGGCCCGCGATCGCCAGCGGGCCCCAGGACGGAAGCCTTGCCGCCGACGTCTCGGGTTCGGGCCGCTCTTCCGGCGCCGGCTTCGTCGCCCGCATCCTTCGGGCGGCGGCGAGGGCCACTGCCGCGATGGCGAAGTTGGCGCTGGCGGCGACGAGCTGTGTTGCGCTGATCCCGAGGAGCTCGAGCAGCACATACGCGGTGGACAGCGAGCCGAGGACCGCCCCGAGGGTGTTGGCCGCGTAGAGGGAGGCCACCCCGCGGACCGTGGCCACGAATCGCACGAGGAGCGGGAGCGTCATGCCCATCGCGAACGCCGGCGGCACGAAGAGGGCCGCGGCGGTCAAGGCCCTCACGGCGCCCGAGAGCGCGATCCCATCGAGGTCCACGGCTCGCTGCACCGCGTACAACGCGAGCGCCCAGACGCCCACGGCGATCTCCACGAGGGCGTAGGCGCGGAGGGGACGCTCCGTCCGCTCCGCCACCTGGCCGCCGACGTACGCGCCGAGACCCAGGCCTCCCATGAAGCAGGCGAGGACGGCAGCAACCGCCGAGCTCGTCGCGGACACGAACACGGCGGAGAGCCTGGTCCAGGCGACCTCGTAGATGAGCGCCGCGGCTCCTGAGCCGATCGCCAGCAGATGGACAAGGCGTGGCCCGGAGCGCACCGGCGTCGACTACTACAGAACGGAGATCGGGTCGAACCGCGATGGAACGCGCTGGCCGCTTCGTGGGTGTGCACGCCGCCGTCGGTCAGCTGAGGACTGTCGCGAGCGCCTCCTGACGAGCCGGTGCTCTCAACGGCCACCGCACCTGGTCGCCACGACGGAGCAGCCGCGTGTTCACCGCGGACGCTTCCCGAACTGGAGGTCAGGCTTCCCGACCTGGAGGGACGCACGCCCCGACTCACCGGGCTCGAGCGTCAGCCGGCGGACTCGGCCCGTTCGGCGGCTTCCGCGCGGAGCGCATCAACGACCCAGCCAACATGCCGCCCCTCGGACTCGCCCGCGGTGTGCCGCTGCATCATCGGGTGCTCGAGGATCCAGCGGTGCGCCTCGAGGTTGGTCTCGAACCGGCTGCCGCGGATCACCTTTCCGTCGGGCCTCATCTGTCGCCCCTCGATGCGGATGCGCTCGAGCACCAAGAGCACCGCCAGGCGCAGCCGTTCGTAGTCTTCTCCGTCGCCGCGCGCTTTCACCGCGACGATGAGCTTGCCGAACGTCGGGTCCTTGTTGATGAGCGTATCCCCGGCCTCGAAGCCGACGTCGAAGCGGATCTTCAGCCCCTCGACGCCCGCATCTGCGAGCTCGGTTGCCAGCGTCTCGGCGTCGGGCAGGTCCATCACGTCGAAGACGCCGCCGTTTGGCACGAAGAGCCCGCGCTGACGGTCCCGCGGGTCCTTGAGATCCGGGCGCCAGACCTCGGCGTTGATCCGCAGCTCGCGCGCGACATGGGTCTCCAGTACGTCCTCCTGGCGGAAGTCGATCGCTTCGCCGTTCGCGACGCGAAGCTGCCACTGCACGAGGTTCAGCGGGTCGAGCGAGTCGCCCCGGCGGATCGCGCTCGACTCCTCCGTGACGGGGTGCTCGACCTGAATGCGCGTGTTCATCTCGAGGAAGTAGACCTCGCCGCCGGCGTACATCAGCTCGACGGTCCCCGCGCCGACGTAGCCCACGTGGTCCGCGATGGCGACGGCGATGTCCTGCACCCGGCGCCTCAGTTCAGGCTGATTCTGGAGGATGGCCGGAGGCGCCTCCTCCTGGACCTTCTGGCTTGCGCGCTGCTCCGTGCAGTCCCGCATCCCGAGGTGCCGCGCATTGCCATACCGGTCGCGGAGGACCTGCACCTCGAGGTGCACGGTGCGGTCGATGTTCTGCTCGAACATGACCCCCGGGTCCCACGCGTTGGCCGCGATTTCGCCGAGCACCTTGCTGATGGCCGCGTCGAGTTCGGGGAGCGCCTCCACGATCGCCTGGCCCCGTCCCCCCCCGCCGTTCGCCGCCTTGAGCCGCCCCGGGAAGGTGAAGTCGCCGCGCGTGTGCGCCTCGAGCACCCGCTCCCGGATCGCCGCCGGGGCGTTCTCCGCGATCACGATGCCCGGGGTTACGGCCTTGGCGTCGATCGATTCCACGATCGCGCGGAAGCGGCGCTTGTCGCCTGCGTGCTCGACCACGTCCTCCATGGGCCCGCAGAAGACGATGCCGTGGCGCCGAAAGTGGCGAATGGCGGCGGCGTTCTCCGCGAGGGGACCGTAGCCCGGGTAGAGCACGGCGCGGCTGAGCGCGGCCTCCGCCTCGTCGCCAAAGCGCTTCTGGAACGCTGCGACCACCCGCTCGGTGATTTGCGCGTAGCTCGCGTAGGACTCGCGGAACGAGCCCTTGAGACCAATCGTGAAGCCCCCGAGCTCACGCGCCAGCCGCACCTGCAACGCCTTGTTGTCGTCCTTGGTGCTGTGAAGCACGACGGGCACGAGATCGAGCGCCGCGGCCTCTCGTACCGCGCGCACGCCCATCTCGCCTTTGTCGGCGACGATCACGAACTCGAGGGTGCCTGCGGATACCGTCGTCGCCGGGTAGCGGTCGAGCTCCAACGACGCGAGGTAGAGCCGGTCGAGCAACTCGGGACGGTCCGCGAGCTGCACCGCTGAGTCGCGCAAGCGCTCCCGCAGCTCGGCACGAAGACCGGCGTCCTTCGCGAGCGCCACGAGCGCCCCCAGGCAGGAGTCGGAAGACGGGTCGTCGAGCAGCGGGCTGCCCTCCTCGAACAGCACCTGCGGGTCCAGCTTAGGTGAGTCCGCCTGGAAGGCCCGAACACGTGTTGCCAGCGCCTCGACTTCCGCGGGGCGATCGACGGCCTCATCCTCCTCTTCGCCCAGACGCGCGAGTGACGTGCGCCAGTTGAAGTGTTCCAACCAGATGTCCGCGTTGTCGATGAAGTAGCGCAAGGCCAAGAGCCGACGCCCCACCTCGCCGTGCGGGAGCGATCGCAGGTCCGCCAAGCGGGCCGAGGGGACGCCTAGGCACACCGCGAAGACCTCTCGGATCCCGAGGTAGCCGCGGCCCGGCCGCCGAAGTCGACGCGACGCGTCCTCCCGCGCCCACGGCGGCGTCTTGGACTCGGGACGGAAGATGTTGTTGCAGATCTGCTGGGCCAGCTCGGTTGCGTGTGTGCTCATGAAAGAAGGTCCCCATCGCTCGACGAGCCGCGTGCGCAGACTGGGCCGGGGTGCCGCTTCGGTCGATGAGATTTTACCGATGCCACCGATTGGGGAGGCCCGACGACTTCGGCTGACCGCAGCGAACTCTCAGCGACCGTCGAGGCGGCCCGCCAGCTGGAGCGTGAAGTCGAGGGTCAGTGGCTCGATGACTTGCTCGACCACCTGGCTGTCGAACCCGCACCGCATGTGGCGGTCCAGCCACACCGAGGCCGGCACGCTCACCAGCACCGAGGGTGGGTAGACCTCGGTCTGCACTTGGTGTCGGCCGTCTGCGCCCCAGCGGATCGGAACGCCCGCGACCTCAACCGGCGCGTGGGGCCGCGGTGTTCCGTTGCCGCGGATGGTGCCCTCCGACGTGATGCGGAGAAACGCCCTATCACGAACTTGCCTCTGGTTGCGTTCGCGACGCTCTCTCAGGTTGCCTGCTATCCTAGAGGATGCGGTACGCCCGTGAGCCAGCGCAGCTCTTCGGTGTAGACCGACCAGAAGGTGACTCGCGATGAGAACGCCGACGCGTCGTGGTCCATCATGCGGCCGATGAATCGCGAGGCCGGGCCATGCATGCCCGACTCTCTCCTCCCTCCATGAGCTAGCAGGAAGAGGCCGTAGTACTCCGCTAGGCAGGCGAGGAACGCGTCAATGGATGAGTTTACATACTGTGGCTCAGCTGCCACAAGACTCGATCCCGACCAGCTATCGGACACGAATGACTCCACTGGCTTGTCCACTCCGGCCGTAGATATGAGATTCTGACCGTGTGAGAGCGCAAAGGCAACGTACGGGGAGCGTCCGGGAACGATGCGAGGTTCCTCCGGGAATGAAAAGTCGAATACGTCGCGGTCAGGAATAGAGACGGATTCAATGAGCTGGCGCACTGAACAAGGAGACTCGGCAAACGATGCGCGGACTGAAGGCGAATAGTCTACCAGCTCCCAGCGACGTGTGTCTGTCACTCAGATAACCTCAGCGTCCGACGGAACGCCTGCCGCTGCGCGGAAAACACGTCTTCCCATCTCTCTCTCAGACCCTGCTCGCGTCGATCAGCCGACGACCGCGCGGAGCGCCTCGAGAAGCGCGGTGTTCTCCGCCGGAGACCCGACGGTGATCCGCAGATGCGCGCCGAGACGAGGCACCTTGGCGAACCGGCGCACCTGGACGCCGCGCTCGAGCAGCTGGGTGTGCACCGTGGCCGCGTCGCCGACCTCGACGAGGATGAAGTTCGCGGAAGACGCAAGCGGTCGCACCGAGGGGAGGGCGGAGAGCGCCGCATGGAGGCGCTGCCGTTCCGAGACAATGGAGGCGACCTGTTGGTCGAGCGCGTCCGCGTGGTCTCGAAGGAGGAGCGTGGCGGCCCGTTGGGTGGGCATCGCGAGGTTGTACGGGGGACGCGCCTTCTCGAGCTCCTGGGCGAGTGATGGCGCCAGCTGCACCCAGCCGAGGCGGAGGCCCGCGAGGCCGACTTTGGACAGCGTCCCCATCACGGCGACGTTGGGGAACGCATCGACCCAGCCGCGCAGCGTGCGCCCGGCGAAGGGGGCGTAGGCTTCGTCGAGCACAAAGAGGGTGTCGGGTGCGGCCTCGATCAGCTCACGCAGGGCGGCGTCGGAGAAGGGGTTGCCCGTCGGGTTGTTCGGGGTGGCGAGGAACACGAGGTTCGGCCGGTGCTCCGACAGAGCAGCGCGCATGGCGGGCACGTCGAGGGTGAAGTCCGGCTGCAGCGGGACTTCGACCGGCGTCACGCCGTGGACCTTCGCGGTGATGGGGTACATCACGAAGCTGGGCGTCGGGTAGAGCACGGTCGCGGCCGGCCGACCCGGGCGAGGGCGGTCGAAGACGCGGAGCAAGAGTCCGATGACTTCATCGGAGCCGACCCCGCAGACGAGCGTGTCGGGGCTGGTGCCCAGCCGCGCCGCCAACGCGGCCCGCACGTCGCGGGCAAGCAGGTCGGGGTAGCGATGCAGGGGAGCCGCACCGAGCGCCTCGGCGAGCGCGCGCTGCACCGGTTCGGGAAGCGGCCACGGGCTTTCGTTGGCGTCGAGCTTGACGGGCGCGGGGTCCGGCCGCGTTCGGTAGGCGCTGAGCTCCGCGAACCGCGCTCCGACCAAAGACGTGAGCGCGCTCATCGGGGGGCGTTCTCGCGCAGGAAGTCCGGCACCTCGTCGTCGTCGGGTGCGTCACCGTCTGGTTCTCGGGCGCTCGGCTCGCCGGCGGACGGGGTGCCCTCGCGGGCGCGCCCGTGCTCGTCGAGGTCGCTCCCGTACATGCCCATGTATTCGCGGATGAGGTCCTCGGGGGGCTCGTCGAGTGCGTCCGAGGCACCGACCTTCACGATGTGCGGGCCCGACACCCAGAGCGCCCAGCGGTCGCCCGGCCCGCCGTCGAGATAGAAGAAGCGGCCACCCATGTCGCGCACGCTCGTCTCGTAGCTCGCGAGCCCGCGCACCTGTCGGCGCAGCTCCGCGGCGAGTCCCGCGGGCTGTTCGTAGACGCTCACGAAGACGCTCGCGTGCGGCACGTCTTGTTCGCGGCGCCCGGGTCGACGGACGTAGGTCGCCGTGTGGCCGACCGCGGGGTTGCCCTCGACCGCCACCTCGACGTCGAGGACCTCTTGGTAGCGGCGGTACGACCAGTCGGAGACGTCGCGCTCGAGCACAAATCGCCTCGGCAGTGAGGGGCCGCAGGCGGCGAGGCTCAACGAGAGGACCGCGGTCGCGGTGAGCAGAGTCGATTCGAGGCGCATGGCGACCGACGGTAGCAGGAGCGCGGAGGGCCTGGTATCCAGGGCGGCGTGCGTAGCTGTATCGTCGCCGTGTTCCTGTCTATGGTCCTCGGGTGTGGGGCCAGCGCCCCGCCGCCGACCGCCGTCGAGGCCCGGCCCCGTCACGCGGCGCAAGTCGACCGGGTGGTGCTCCGAAACCTCACGGTGGAGCAGGGAGAACTCCCCGACGCGCAGCGGTCCGAGATACGTCGCGCGGCGGTGGACGCGGTGGCCGAGGCCATGGACGCGCTAACGCCGGACGAGGTCGACGGCGTTCGGGTCGATGTGCAGATCGCGGAGCTCGACGCGCAGGTCAACTCCGTCCGCGCGCGTGCCCTGCTCACGGTGCACTCCGTCGGGCCGCCCGAGCGTACGCGCGCGATTCTGCAGGGCGCGGCCACCGCTCCGGGCGGGACGGACCAGGACGCGGCCCGTGCGGCCTCGGGCGCGATCGTGTCCGCGGCACGCGGTCTTCCCGCCGCGCTCGCCGCGCTCGACTAGCCCCGCGCCGTCGTGGCTCCGCGCCGTCGTGGCTCCGCGTCGTTGTGGCTCCGCGCGGTCCTAGCTCAGCGCGGTCCTAGCTTAGCGCAGTGGAGCGTCCGGAGAGCGCGGACAGCTGCCGTTGGATGGCTCTCCGGTCTGACGCATCGGGCGCGCGCTCGAGGTAGGCGGTGAGGTCGGCCTCCGCCTGTGCGACGGCCCCGAGCGCGAGCGCGCACAGGCCCCGCTCCCGAAGGAAGACGGGCGAGTCGGTCAGGTCCACGAGGCGGTCGCATACGAGCAGGGTCGACGGCCGGTCCCCGCGGCGCTCGTGGGCGTTCTTGAGGTTCAGCAGCATGCGCACGACCAGCGGTCGCAGCCCCACCGGGGCCAGGTGAGCGGGTGTGACCCGGGCTGCCGAGCCCATCATGCGGGTAGCGAGCTGCTTCAGGTCCGCGCTCGAGAGCAATCGCCCGGAGCGGAACGGGTCGATGTAGACGCCGTCCGCTCCGCCCACGCGCGCCAAGAAGTGGCCCGGAAACGCGATGCCCTCGACCTCGATACCCGCCCGTCGGCCGACGGCGGCGTACACGATGGCGAGCAGGATGGGCAGCCCTCGCCGCCTCGCCATAACGCGGTCGAGGTACGAGTTCTGCGGCGCGTAGTAGTCCTCTTCGTCGCCTCGAAACCCGAGTCCGTCGGCGAGGTGCGCGCGCAGGACATGGGCTTGTTCGGAGGCTGAGCTGCCCTCCGGGATGCGGCCCAGCGGTTCCGCGAGCCGGTCCAGGGCGGCGAGGCCGTCCTCGATGCTGAGGGACGGACGGGCGTCTCGCGCCAGCAACAGCGCGGCCCGCTCCGGAGAGCAGGCCTCGTTGCGGACGGCGTGGACCAGGTCGAGCGGATCCGAGGAGTGGGAGCGCATCAAGCCCTTCGAAGCGTCGCGCCACGCCCTCGAAGTCCGAGGTGCGTGACGCTCAGGTATGCCCGTTCAGACCCGGGGTCCGGCTCCGCGAATCGCGTCGCTGGCCTTGTCGTCGTACTGCTTGAAGTTCTCCTGGAACAGGCTCGCAAGCTTGCGCGCGGTGGCGTCGAACGCGTCCTTGTCGGCCCAGGTCGCGCGCGGCTGGAGCACCTCGCTCGGCACGCCGGCCACCTCGGTGGGGACGGAGAATCCGAAGATGGGATCCTCGACCGTCGGGGCGTCGGCGAGCGCGCCCGAGTGGATGGCGTCGATGATCGCGCGGGTGTGAGGGAGGCTCATGCGGTGCCCGGTCCCGTAGGCGCCGCCCGTCCAGCCGGTGTTTACCAACCAGGTCTGCGCTCCGTGCTTCTCGAGCTTCTCGGCCAGCATCTCGGCGTACTTGGTCGGGTGCCAGACCAGGAACGGCGAGCCGAAGCACGCGCTGAACGTGGCCTGCGGCTCGGTGACCCCCATCTCGGTGCCCGCGACCTTGGCGGTGTAGCCGCTGATGAAGTGGTACATCGCCTGCTCGGGGGTGAGCTTGCTGACGGGCGGCAGCACGCCGAAGGCGTCTGCGGTCAGCAGGATGACGTGATCCGGGTGCGTCGTAACGCAGGGGATCTTCGCGTTCGGGATGTACTCGATCGGGTAGCTGCAGCGCGTGTTCTGCGTGATCTCGGTCGACGTGAAGTCCACCTCGCGGGTGGCGCGGTCGTAGATCACGTTCTCGAGCACCGAGCCGAAGCGGATGGCGTTGTAGATCTCTGGCTCCTGCTCCGGCGAGAGGTCGATGGCCTTGGCGTAGCAGCCGCCCTCGATGTTGAAGACGCCGTCGTCACTCCAGCAGTGTTCGTCGTCGCCGATGAGCTTGCGGTTCGGGTCGGCACTGAGCGTCGTCTTTCCGGTGCCGCTGAGGCCAAAGAAGATCGACACGCTGCCGTCGTCTCCCTCGTTGGCCGAGCAGTGCATGCTGAGCACGTTCTGCTGGGGCATCAGGTAGTGCATGATCGTGAAGACGCCCTTCTTCATCTCCCCGGCGTACTCGGTGCCGAGGATCACGAACTCCTTGCGGCCGAAGTGAAGGGCGACCGACGTCTTGCTGGTCATGCCGGACGTGTAGCGGTTGGCGCTGAAGGCGCCGGCGTTGATGATCACGTAGTCCGGCTCGCCGAAGCTCTCGAGCTCCTCCGGGGTCGGCCGGATCAGCATGTTCCGCATGAAGAGCGCGTGGTACGCGCGCGAGCAGATGATGCGGACCTTGATGCGGTACTTCGGATCCCAGCCGGCGAAGCCGTCCACGACGTAGAGCTGGGGACGCGTGTTGAGGTAGTCGGTCGCGCGCTCACGGTTGATCATGAAGACGTGTTCGTCGATCCCGATGTTGACCGGGCCCCACCAGACGTCGTCCTTGGAGGTCTCCTCCTCCACGATGCGCTTGTCGCTCGGGCTCCGGCCGGTCTTCTCCCCGGACATGGCGATGATCGCGCCGGAAGACGCGATCGCGGTGCCCGCCTCGTTGCGCAGGCCGTGCTCGTACAGCCGGCTCGCGAACGCGTTGCGAATGACGTTCTTGACCGTGATGCCGTACTGCTCGAGGTTGAGATCCTCTGCCATGACCGATTCCTTCCGAGTTCCTGGGACCGCAGCAGCAGCCGCGATCGAAGAGGTGAGGGGAGCGCACGCCGCCGGACCCGAGTTCGGTCCGTCTCCGCTTCCTAGCGCGCGGAGAATGCCTCAGATCGACGCAGCGCTCCAGTGACGTTCCATATCGACGGGGCTGAGCCCGACCTGAGTTGACGGTTCGCGCCTACCGGACAGCACGTTCTTCGACGACGAGCGCGCCGCGGTGCCCGTTAACGGTGACGCGGACCCCGAGCGGGATGGCCCGGTCGCCCTTGGCGTGGCCGCACGGCAGGCCGCTCACCACCGGGACGCCGAGGTCACCGAGGCGGTCGGAGAGCACGTCCTCCACGCGCCGCCCGTCGTCCCGCGGGGCACACGCCGTGAACGAGCCGAGCGCGACTCCCGCGATGCGGTCCAGCCAGCCGGCGTCGCGCAGCTGGGTGAGCATGCGGTCGACCCGATACGGGGCCTCCCCGACGTCTTCGAGGAACAGCACGGCGCCGTCGAGCGGGGGCGCGTGACGGGTGCCGACCAGCGCCGTGAGAACGGCCAGGTTGCCTCCGAGCAAGGGGCCGCTGCCATGCCCGGACGCCACGGAGGTGAGCCCTTCGAACACCGGCGGAGGGCCGCCCTCCATGAGGCGGACCCACGCGTCGAACTGCGTCGGGGTCGCGCGCCCCAATCCGGCTACCATCGGGCCGTGCATGGAGCAGCGGCCAGCGCGAGCGTAGAGGGCGTGAAGGGCCGTGATGTCCGAGAAGCCGATGAGCAGCGGAGGGGCGTCGCCCAGGTCCTCCGGGTGGAGGTCGCGGAGGAGCCGGGTCGCGCCATAGCCGCCACGGACGGGAATCACAGCGTCGAAGCGCCCGTTCTCGAGGGCGTCCCGCATCTGCGCCAGGCGGTGTGTATCGTCTCCCGCGAGGAAGCCGTGACGTCGATCCAACCCGTCCGCCCAGCTCACTTCGTACCGCTCCTCGAGGCGGGCCACACCGGCGCGAAAGTCCGCCTCGGAGAACGGGGACGAGGGGGCCACGACGCGGATGCGGGAGCCGGGGCGGAGCGCGCGCACGGGAAGGTTGGGCACACGGCATGATGGACGGGCTGCTCCTGTGGCTCCAGTCGACAGGCGGGCCGCTGCCCTACGTCGTACTCGGGCTGGCCAGCTTGCTGGAGTACGTCTTTCCGCCGTTCCCTGGCGACACGGTCACGCTCTTCGGGGTGTTTCTGGCCGCCACCGCGGGTTGGTCGCCGGTGGGTGTGTATGCGGTGCTCAACGTGGGCGCGGTGGGCGGCGGCATGCTCGCCTACGGCTTCGGACGCTGGTTGGCGGAGCGACAAGAGACGAAGCCGCCTCGTTTTCTCCGCTCCGAGCGTGCGCAGCGCGCCCTCGCCTCGGCCGTCTCGCGGTTCGAACGCCACGGCGCGGCGTACCTCGCGCTCAATCGCTTCCTTCCGGCCATGCGCGCTTTCTTCTTCATCGGCGCGGGGCTGGCGCGCCTCCCGGCGTGGAAGGTGGCGCTCTACGGCGCGGTGTCGGCGCTGCTGTGGAACGCGCTGATCTTTGCCGTGGGCTGGACCGTCGGGGACAACTTCGAGCGCCTGCTCGAGTTGAGCCAGACGTACTCGAAGGCGGCGTTTCTGGTCATCGGACTGGCGTGCCTGGTGTTCGCGGCGCGCTGGTGGGTGCGCCGGCGCCGGGGGGCGTCGTCGGAAACCGACGAGCCGTCTCAGGGATCAGGGACGACCGAGTAGCTCCGCACGGGAGCGGCCCGATTCACACTCACGCTCTCGTGGGCCGGGTACGTCGTCCTCCGTGGCTGCAGGGCCCCGAGGGCGATCGCGGGTACCGCCCACGCGGCGAATCGCGGGGGGCAACGAAGCCAATCAGATCAGGTCGCCATCCTTGCCCGTCACGGACGCGACGAGCCACTCGCGGTTCATGCGCGCGATGAAGTCCGTGCTGATGCCCTTGGGGCAGGCGGCCTCACACTCGTAATGGTTCGTGCAGCCGCCGAACCCGGCCTCGTCGTGCGCTTTGACCATCTCGCGGACGCGGCGGTACCGCTCGGGCTGGCCCTGCGGGAGCATGTTCATGTGGGCGACCTTGGCCGCGAGGAACAAGCTCGCTGAGGCGTTGGGGCACGCCGCGACGCAGGCGCCGCAACCGATGCAGGTGGCCGCGTCCATGGCGCGGTCGCTGACCGACTTCGGGATGGGGATCTCGTTCGCGTCCGGCGCGCTGCCGGTCCGCACAGAGACGTATCCGCCCGCCTGGACGATGGTGTCGAACGACTTGCGGTCGACCATGAGGTCTTTGACGACGGGGAAGGCCTCCGCCCGGAAGGGCTCGACCCAGACCTCGTCGTTGTCCTTGAACATCCGCATGTGCAGCTGACACGTGGTCGTCTGCCGCTGATGGCCGTGCGGGATGCCGTTGATCACGGAACCGCAGCAGCCGCAGATGCCCTCGCGGCAATCGTGGTCGAACACGATGGGCCGCACGCCCTCGTCGGTGAGTCGCTCGTTCACGACGTCGAGGAACTCGAGGAACGAGGCGTGGGTGGAGATGCCCTTGGCGTGCTTGGTGTAGTCCTCGAACCGGCCGGCGCTGCCCGGACCGTCCTGTCGCCACACGTGGAGCCGAAGATTGATGGTGTCTGCCATGGAACGTCTCCGCTACTTGTAGGAGCGCTGGGTGAGCTTGACGTACTCGAACTCCAGCGCCTCCTTGTGCAGGTCGGGGGTCTCGCCCACGCCCTTGTGTTCCCACGCAGCCACGTAGGTGTAGTTCTCGTCGTCCCGCTTGGCTTCGCCATCCTCGCGGACGTGCTCTTCACGGAAGTGCGCGCCGCAGCTCTCGTCGCGATCGAGCGCGTCGTGGCACATCAGCTCGGCCAGCTCGATGAAGTCGCGCACGCGGCCCGCCTTCTCGAGCATCATGTTGAGTTCGCCGCCGCTGCCGAGGATCCGCACGTCTTCGTTGAACTGCTCGCGCAACTTCGGGATCTCTTCGAGCGCCTGCTTCAGGCCGGTCTCGTTGCGCGACATTCCGCAGTGCTCGTACATCAGCGTGCCGAGCTTGCGGTGGAACCAGTCGGGGTTCTTCGAGCCCTTTTGGCCGATGGTGATGAGGTCCGAGATGCGGGTCTCGACGGCCTTGACCGCGGACTTCGCCGCCTTGTGGTCCTCGGAGATGTTCGAGTTCCCGGCCCGGGCCAGGTAGTTGCCCATCGTGTATGGAGCCACGAAGTACCCGTCGGCCAGCCCCTGCATGAGCGCGCTCGCGCCGAGCCGGTTCGCGCCGTGATCGGAGAAGTTGGCCTCGCCGAGCACAAACAGCCCCGGCACGTTGCTCATGAGGTTGTAGTCCACCCAGAGGCCACCCATCGTGTAGTGGCTGGCGGGGTAGATGCGCATCGGCGTCTTGCGAGGGTCGTCGCCGGTGATGCGCTCGTACATCTCGAAGAGGTTGCCGTACTTCTCCATGATGCGGGCTTCGCCCTCCCGCTGGATGGCGTCCGCGAAGTCCAGGTAGACGCCGCGGCGCACGCCATCGAGCGCGGGGCCGATGCCCTGGCCCTCGTCGCACGCCTTCTTGGCGGCGCGGCTGGCGATGTCGCGCGGGACGAGGTTGCCAAACGCGGGGTAACGACGCTCGAGGTAGTAGTCGCGGTCGGACTCCGCGATGCGGGTCGGGTCCTTGTCGGCGTCCGCCGGGTCCTTCGGGACCCAGACGCGGCCGTCGTTCCGGAGCGACTCGCTCATGAGGGTGAGCTTCGACTGGTACTCGCCGCTCGGCGGGATGCAGGTCGGGTGGATCTGCGTGTAACAGGGGTTCGAGAAGAGCGCGCCCTGCTTGTGTGCGCGCCAGCTCGCGGTGACGTTGCAGCCCTTGGCGTTCGTCGACAGGTAGAAGACGTTGCCGTAGCCGCCGGTGCACAGGCACACGGCGTCCGCCATGTGGGCGGTGACCTTTCCGCTGTCCAGGTCGCGCGCGACGATTCCGACGGCACGACCGTCGACCTTGATGAGCTCCAGCATCTCGTGCCGCGTGTGCATCGTGACCTTGTTGGCCGCGATCATCTTGCTGAGCGCCGAGTACGCGCCGAGCAGCAACTGCTGGCCGGTCTGACCGCGGGCGTAGAACGTTCGGCTCACCTGCGCACCGCCGAACGAGCGGTTGGCCAAGAGGCCGCCATACTCACGGGCGAACGGCACGCCCTGCGCCACCGCCTGGTCGATGATGTTCACGCTGACCTGCGCGAGGCGGTAGACGTTGCTCTCACGCGAGCGGAAATCGCCTCCCTTCACCGTGTCGTAGAACAGGCGGTACACGCTGTCGCCGTCGTTCTGGTAGTTCTTCGCGGCGTTGATCCCACCCTGCGCAGCAATGCTGTGTGCACGGCGCGGGCTGTCCTGGTAGCAGAAGGCCTCGATGTCGTAGCCGAGCTCGGCCATCGTGGCGGCGGCCGACGCGCCGGCGAGTCCCGTGCCGACGACGATGACCTTGAACTTCCGCTTGTTGGCGGGATTCACCAGCTTCATGTCGAAGCGGTGCTGATCCCAGCGCTTCTCGATCGGCCCGGTGGGCTCGTTACTGTTCAGCTCCATGGTCACTCCGCTTCCGATTCGACGGCGACGTCAGGCCCGAGGGGATGCTGGTCCGAGAGCTGCAGCTGCTCGTCCGAACCGGTGATGCCGGTGAGCACCGAGATGGGGATGAAGATGTTGCCCGCGCTGATCGCGAGGGCGAGCCCCATCGCGGCGGTCTTCCGCATCGGGTTGTACTTGGGGTGCCCCGCGCCGACGCTCTGCAGCGCGCTCCAGGCCCCGTGGAAGAGGTGCAGGCCGAGCATCGCGTTGGCGAAGATGTAGATCCCCGCCACCCACGGGACGCGGAACCCGCGCACGAGGTTGCCGTACGCGTTCACCGCCTCGTGCTCGCCGCCGAGGTCCAGGCCAGGCACGGTGAAGTGCGCCAGGTGGAACAAGATGAAGCCCGCGAGCAGTGGCCCCGAGAGCACCATGGTGCGCGCCGCGTACGAGGTGACCTGGTCCTTCTTCTTTTTGTAGCGGCTGCCCCGGGCGGCGGTGTTTCGCCCCGCCAGTGACATCGTCAGGGCGATGTGCACGATCACCGAGACGAGCAGCGTGATCCGCGTGCCCCACAGGAGCGGCAGCGTGGACTTCAGCGTGTGCGCGTAACCGTTGAAGGCTTCGTAGCCCGCAAAGAGAATGAGGTTGCCGGCGAGGTGACCGATGACGAAGCCGAACAGGACGAGGCCTGTGATGGCGACGAGGGCCTTTTTACCGACGGTGGAGCGATGAAGCGTGAGCGCGCTGGACATGGTCCTGGAAGGGGTCGGGGGTGAGGCGCGAGCTATACACGTTGTGGGGTCGTTTTCAAACGTGGTCGGGTGGAGCGACGTAGTCGACGTGTTCGCCGCGGAAGGTCCGGAAGGTGGTAATCCCCGGGCCGCGTTTCGCAACCCAGGTGGGTCCATGGGGCACCTTCCCAAGCCCGCCGGGGGTATCGACGATGAACTTGGGCAGTGCGATGCCGCTGAGCCGGCCTTGCAGTCTCTCCATGATTCGCTCGCCAACCTGCAGTGGAGTTCGGAGGTGGCCGGTGCCGCCCACCGGGTCCGCCTGAAGCAAGTAGTAGGGTCGCGTGCGCGCCCGGACCAGGCCGCGAAACAACGCCTCGAGCGTGTCCGCGTCGTCGTTGATGCCCCGCAGGAGCACGGTCTGGTTCATCACGGGCAGGCCGTGGTCGACCAACCTCGCCAGCGCGCCGCAGCTCGCGGCAGTCAGCTCCTTGGGGTGGTTGAAATGCGTCATCACCCATGTGGCGGGGAACGCGCGGAGCGCACGACAGAGGGCGTCGTCGATGCGCATCGGCAGCGTCACCGGCACGCGGCTGGCCACCCGCACCGTGTCGAGCGTGCCCAGCGCGGCCAGACGTTTCAGCACCGCTTCGACGCGGGATGTCGACGCCACGAGGGGATCGCCGCCGCTGACGATCACCTCACGGATCTCCGGGTGGCGAGCGAGGTAGTCGAACGCCGGGGCGAGGCGCTCGGCCGATCGTGCGCCGCCGCCTTGGCCCACCATGCGGGACCGCGTGCAGAAGCGGCAATAGACGCTGCATCGGTCGCTCACGAGGAGGAGCGCGCGGTCCGGATAGCGTTGGACGAGGTGCGGAGCGACCTCGTGGTCTTCCTCGCCGAGCGGGTCACGCAGATCGCCCGGGACGCGGAGGGTCTCTCTTTGACTGGGCACGCACTGCCGCCGCACGGGGCAGCTCGGGTCGTCGGCGTCGGCCAGCGAAAGGTAGTACGGCGTGATGGAGATCGGGAATCCGCCGGCGAGGGCCGCGCGTGCGCCCTCACGCTCATCGTCAGTGAGGCTCAGGTGCCGCTCGAGCCCAGCGAGATCGGTGACGGCGTGCCGCACCTGGGCGCGCCAGTCGTCGTCGGAAACCGCGAGGGGAAGGGCGCGCACGCGCGGAGTGTATCGGGCCGGCTCTCCGCGTCCACCGGGGGCGGCCTCCGTGGTACGAACCCCGCGTGGCCAACGAAGAGAACGAGAAGAAGCCGATGAGCCCGCCAAAGGCGCGTTCGCCGGAAGCGTGTTCGGTGCGCTCGGCACGGTGATGATCGCGCAGAACCTATCCAGTGACGTAGAGGCGTCGATGAACTTGACGCTGGGCGCGGTCTTGCTCGGCCTCGTCGTGGGCGGTGCGCTTGGCTTCTTCGTCGCCCGCAGCGCAGCCAAGGGATCGACGCCGCCGACATGAAGCCGGTCCTGAAGGCGTCGGCGGTCCGGTACCAACGTGCCGTCCGCGCCCACCTGGCCGGTCCGGGCGCGTCCGGTCCAGCCGAGGTCGCGCGCGCCGTCGTGGGCATCCAGGCGCAGCAGGAGAAACCGGCGCGGCACGGGGTGGCGCTGCGCATGGCCCGTCCTCCGGAGTCGAGCGAGGTACAGGAGGCACTCCAGGAGACGCGCCAGGTCGTCCGGGTCTGGGGCCAGCGCGACACCCTGCATGTGTACGACCCGGCGGACTGGCGTCTGGTGATCGGGGCGCTTCCGACCTGGCCCAAGAGCGGTCGAAAGGGCGCGATGCCCACCGAAAAGGACTGCGAGCCGGTTCTCGCTGCGCTCGTCGCCGCCGGCCGGCCGCTTCGGCAGGCGGAGCTGTTTGACGCGCTTCCGGCGCGCTTCGTCCGGGAGGCGGCCGCGCATCCGGCGGGCGCGAAGAAGCCGGAGCGGTTTGCGGCGAACCGCGCGGTGTGGAGCCTCGCGCGCCGCGGCGCACTGTCCATCCACGGCAAGGAGGGCAGCGAGAACCTCTACGTCGCCCGGACCGTCGCGTTCCCCTCGCTCCCGTTCGACGTGCCAGAGCCTGATGAGGCGGCGGCCGCGTTGGCGCGGCGCTACCTGCACACGTACGGACCGGCCACGCCGGCCGACATCGCGCACTTTTTCGGGGCGCGCGTCAAAGACGCCAAGCGCTGGCTCGCCCGTTTCGAAGACGCGCTGATCGAGGTGGAGTGTGAGGGGCGAAAAGGGCTGCTGCTGCTCGCGTCGGAGCTCGACGCGTACCAGACGCCCGCGCCCAAACCTGACAGTGCCGACTGGCCGCTCCGCCTGCTGCCGCTTTGGGATGCCCAGCTGATGACGCATGCCGACAAGTCGTGGGCGCTCGTCCAGCCGGAGGAGTCGAAGGCGGTCTGGAGGAAGGCGGCGATGCTCGCTCCGACGGTGTGGTCGGGCGGGAGAATCGTGGGCACCTGGGCGCAGGAGACGAAGCGCGGCGTGCTGCGCGTGACGGTCTCGCCGCTGTCGGGTTGGCACAAGGCGCACGCGTCGAAGGCGCGGCCGGACGCCAACTTGCTGGCCGCCCATCTCGGACTGGCGGACGTGACGCTCGACGTGGTCCGTTGACCGCCGGGCGCTGCCCCGGTCTACTCGCCTCATGAGCGTCGCCGCCCGCCCTGACCCTTGGCCCGGCCGAGTCCTCCGCGAGCGCTACCGCGTCGGGGACAAGCTGGCGGATGGCGGGATGGGCTCGGTCTACCGTGGCGAAGACGTCAGCACGGGGCGCCCGGTCGCGCTGAAGATCCTGCACGCGCACCTGGCGCAGGACGCCGACATGGTGGAGCGGTTCCGGCGGGAGGCGCTCGCCGCCAGCGCCATCGGAGACCCGCGCATCATCGACGTGCTGAGCCTCGCGGACCTGGCGGACGACGGCAGCGTGTTCATGGCCATGGAGCTGCTCGAGGGCCGCGATCTCGGCCAGGTGCTCAAGGAGGACGGGCCGCTCGGGGTGGGCCGCGCCGTTTCCATCGTGCGGCACGTGGCGGGCGCGCTGTCGGGCGCGCACGACAAGGGCATCGTGCATCGGGACCTCAAGCCTGAGAACATCTTCCTCACGGAGCGCGACGGCGACCCGGACGTCGTCAAGGTGCTCGACTTCGGCATCTCCAAGTTGCTCGAGGCGATCGACGGCGTCGAGCAACCCGCGGCGACCAAGACCGGGACGACGCTGGGCACGCCGCACTACATGGCCCCGGAGCAGGCGCAGGCCAAGAAGGGCATCGACCATCGCGTGGACGTCTACGCGATGGGGGTCGTGCTGTTCCGCGTGCTCACCGGGCAATACCCGTTCGACGACGACGCCCTGCACGTGCTCATCGTGAAGATCTGCGCGGACCCGCCGCCGTCGCTGCGGAGCTTTCGGGAAGACGTGCCGGGGCCGCTCGACGCGGTGCTTCAGCGCGCCATGGCGAAGCGTCCGGAGGACCGGTTCCAGTCGATGGAGGCGTTTCGGGCGGCGCTCGCGCCCTTCGAGGGCAACCGATCGGAGCCGCGCTTGATCGCCGGGGTCAGCACTCGTGAGCAGCAGAGCGAGGCTTTGAGGCAGCCTTCCGAGGGGGAGCTCGCTCGAACGATCGCGGACCGCCGAAGCGAGCCGCCGGCTCCCCCTCCCGGCGGAAGCGGCGGCGCGGCGAAGCTCGCGCTGGCGTGCATGGGCATCGTGCTGATCGCGATGATCGGCTGGGTCGTGGCCGAGCAGTTCGATGACCCGGCGGCGGTCACCGAGCCGCCGCTGCCCACGCTGCCCGAGCCGGAACCGCCGCAGACGAACGCCATGGTCGCGATGGGGGGCGGGGTCGGCTGGACATGGGTCAACCCGCGGCCGCGCGCGATGCCGACGTGGTACGCGACCGACTCGGCATCGGACGGGGACCGGGCCGTGTTCGTCGGCTGGCGTGGCGCGGCCGTCCGCTTCGAAGCGGGCTCCCTGTACGCGTGGTCCACCGGGACCGACCGCGAGCTCCGTGGGGTCGCCTGGACAGGCGCGCACGAGGCCCTCGCGGCGGGAGCGGAAGGCACCCTCGTCCGGTTGCGGCAGGGCGCCCGCACCCGCCTCGACAGCGGCACCGACGTCACGCTCCGCGCGGTGGTCGCCCCGTCCCCCACCGAGGCGCTGGTGGTCGGCGATGCGGGCACGGTGCTCCGCGTCGTGGGTGAGCGCGTGACTCGGCTCGACCTGGGCATCGACGCGGATCTGGTGGACGCGCACGCCGCCGGGAGCGTCGTTTTCGCCGTTGGGTCCGGAGGCACCGTACTCCGCATCGAGGGGCGCGAGGTCGCCAACGAAACGGTCGGTGTCTCGAGCACCCTGCGCGCGATCGGCGGCTGTCCGCGGGGCGAGATCTACGCGGCCGGCGATCAGGGCGTGCTTCTGCGGCGGCGGGTCACCGGCACCTGGTCGCGGTTGCGCGTATCGGGCAACGAGGCGTTCACGGCGGTGTCGTGTGACCACGGCCGCGTCGCCGCCGCGCGGGCGGACGGAGAGGTGCTGCTCGTGAGCGGGCCGGACACCGTGCGCCTGCCGACCGGCTTCGAAGAGGCCTGGCATGGGCTCAGCGGGGGCGAGCGAGGTCCGACCTGGATGGTGGGGTCGGGCGGGCGCCTCGCCACCATCGAGGGCGCCCATGTCCGCACGCGGACCGCAGGCCCCACCGTGCCGCTGCGTGCGATGGGCGCCATGGGTGGCGCGCTCGTCGCGGTGGGCGAGTGGGGGCGAATCCTTCGTCAGCGTCGGAGCGGCATCGAGCGCGTCGAGTCGCCGACCGACTCGGGGCTGGCCGGGCTGATTCAGATGTCGGAGGGACGCTTGCTGGCGGTCGGCGACTTCGGCGCGATGGTCGACATCCGCCACGACCGCGCGACGTTGATCTCCACGCCCAGCCCGCTCTCGCTCCGAGACGGCGTGTCGGACGGGGACGAGCTGCTCGTCGTAGGGGCTGGCGGCACCATGCTGCGCGGGACGCCCGGGTTGATGACCGAGTCGCGCGTGCCCGACGTGGGTGACCTCTGGGCCGCGGCCGGCCGGCCCGCGCAAGCGGTCGTGGTCGGGGACGACGGGGTGGTCCTTCGGGTGCTGTCCAACGGGTTCTCGCGGGTGGAGTGCGACACCGAGGCGAGCTTGCGCGACGTGGCTCTCATCGATGGCGTGGTCTGGGCCGTGGGGCAGGGCGGGGTCGTCGTGCGGGTCGAGGGCGACGCCTGCGAGGTGGTCCGCAACGAGGGGCCGGACCTCCACGCGGTCGGCCACGGGCCCGACGGGCGCGTGATGATCGCGGGCGATGAGGCCCTGGCGCTGCTGCGCACGGAGACGGGCTGGGAGAGCGCGGGGGTCGACCTCGCGGGCACATCCATACGGGTCATCTGGCGGAACTCCCGCCACGTGTACCTCGCAGGGACCGGGGGTGCGATCGCGCGGCACATTCGACTCGATGGCCGGTAGCATCCCGCGGGTGACCCTCCAACACGATGCGCTGACGAAGGATGTTCTCGACCGGCTCGTGAGCACGGTCGCCGAGGTGGTGGCGACGCCCGACTTGGCGTCGTTCGCGATCGCGCGTGGCGTGGACCCGGCGCGGGATTGCCATGCGATGGGCGCCGATGCCGTGGTCGAGATCTTCCGGACCGACGACCCCAACGAAGCGCTCGAAGTGGAGCGCGCGCTGCTGACCCGGTTCGCCGCGCACGAGCGCGCGCGACCTGAGCCGATTCAGTTGCGCGAGCCCCCCGACGATGAAGTCGTGAGGGTGTTCCTCGCTCTGTGGGCGACAGAGGGCCTCTCCAGCTGAAACCGCGTTCGATGCGAGAAAAGTGTCCAACCCCGCGTCGTCGCTGCGTCACACGCATGACGTCGGCTGCGATGGCCGAGCGCCCACTCAGGAGACCAAAATGCCCACCTACCTTTGCCTTCAGCGCAGCCTGCCCGCCGATCCCCCGTCCGAGAAGCCCTCCCCCGACGAGATGCAGGCGATGTACGCCAAGTTTGGCGCGTGGATGGAGACCTACGCGGACCAACTCGTCGACACCGGCGGCAAGCTCGGTGAGGGCCGTCTGGTGCGCGCCGAGGGCCAGGTCGATGGGCCCTTCGTCGAGGTCAAAGAGCTGGTCGGCGGCTACATGATCGTGTCGGCGGAGACGCTGGAGGCAGCGATCGCGGTTGCGGAGGCCTGCCCAGGCTTGGTCCGGCCGGGCTCGGGCGTGGAGGTCATCGCCATCGACAAACCGGGATGAGGGACGCGGACGATCCCGCCCTCTTTCGCCGTGTGTTCACGCGGTCGGTCGCGCTGCTCTCGCGGCGATGGGGCCTCCATCGGCTCGCCGAGGTCGAGGACGCGGTGCAGGCGGCGCTCATGACGGCCGTCGAGCGATGGCCGCGAGACGGCCGGCCAGAGAACCCCGCTGCCTGGGTTGCGACGGTGGCTCATCGCCGGTTGGTCGATGCCCACCGGCGCCAGGCTGCGGTCGTCCCAAACGACGTGGAGCCGCCCCTCCAGCCCCTCTCGAGTGGAGTGCTGGGTAGGGAGATCGGAGACGAGGTCCTTCGCATGATGTTTGTTTGTTGCGATCCGGCGATCCCGATCGAGTCGCAGCTGGTGTTCACGCTCAAAGTGCTGTCAGGGTTCTCGGTCGGCGAGGTCGCTGCGCATCTGTTCGTCTCGACAGACAACGTATACAAACGCCTCTCACGGGCCCGAGATGTGCTGAAAAGCCGCCGCGGGTTGCTCGACCTGGGACCCGAACAGTACCCGCGGCGTCTCGACGCGGTGGTCCTCGTGATCTACCTCGTCTTCACCGAGGGCCACCTGGCGAGCGCCGGCGACGAGGCGATTCGTGTCGAGCTCTGCAGAGAGGCGCTGCGGCTCGGCGGGCTGCTGGCGGAGCACCCTGTCGGACGTCAGCCGAAGGTCGCGGCGTTGATGGCGTTGATGCATTTGCATGCGTCGCGCCTCGGCAGCCGCTTCGACGGAGTGGGGGAGCTGGTCACCCTGGAAGAGCAGGACCGTTCACGGTGGGACCGCTCGCATCGGGCGGCGGGGCTACGTTGGCTCGCCATGTCCGCGGAGGGAGGCACGCTCTCGCGCTACCACGCGGAGGCTGGAATCGCGGCGGCGCACGCCATGGCGCCCACGTTTGCGGAGACCGACTGGGAACGCATCGCCGCTTGCTACGCGCTGCTCGAACGGGTCGCCCCTTCGCCGTGGCACCGGCTCAACCGCGCACTGGCCGTGGCCGAGCTGCGCGGACCGGAGGAGGGACTCGCGCTGTTGGCGGATCTGACACCCGCGCCTCAGGTGACGGGGTCGGGGGCGTGGGCGGCGGCGCTCGCCGACTTGCACCGACGCGCGGAGCACCCCGCATCATTCGTCGCATATCGGCGTGCCGCGTTGGACCGAGCCCCCACGGACGCGGTGCGCAGGCTGCTCGAGCGCCGGTTCGACGCGTGATGCTCAGGCGACCTGGTTCAGAAGCGCGACGCGGAGCTTCTCGCGGGCCCGCACCTCGAGCTGACGAACACGCTCGCGCGAGAGACCCATCGTCGAACCGATGTTGCTCAGCGTCTGTCGATCTTCCTTGAGGAAGCGCTTCTCGACGATCTCCCGCTCACGCGCATCGAGCAGATCGAGTGCGCGGTGCACCGACTGCTTCGAGCGCGTCGCCACCTGGCGGTCGGCGACCTGCTCCTCGGGGCCCGCCTTGGGCGAGGCCAGCTCGAAGTCGGTGCCGTCCGGCCGCGGGCCGAAGGAGACGTCGCGCGCCCGGAGGGCGGTGTCGACCATCTCCACGTCTTTGACCTCGACGCCCAGCGCCTCCGCCACCTCGGTCGGGGTGGGCGCTCGGCCGAGCTCCGCGGAGAGCTTGCGCTCGGTGGTGCGCAGGGTGCCGATCAGCTTGCGGGCGTTCCGCGTCGAGGGCGCCGGCACGATGCGTCGGTTGGCCAGCGCATACCGTCGAATCAGTGCGCGTACCCACCACGCGGCATACGTTGAAAACCGCGTTCCTCGGTCCGCCTCGAAGCGGCGTGCCGCCTCCACCAAACCGAGGTTTCCTTCCGCTACGAGATCCTCGAGACTCACTCCGTGACGCGTGTAGCGGTGCGCCATCGCCAGGACGAGCCTCAGATGGGAGTCCAGCAGAGCGGCCATCGCCTTGGGATCGTCGTGGTCCCGGATCTGCGCGAGTAGCGTGCGCTCGGTGTCCGCCGCAAGCATGGGTGCGCGTGCGGCGCGTCGGCGAAGCTCTCCGTGTTCGTCTTGCATGATCCCTCCGCATCGCTACTGAGCATCAGCCGTGCCAACGCGATTGGGGGCAACTCCTGGATTATCCGCCCACGGAGGCGTGCATCTTTTTCGTTCGTGCGTAGATGGCGGCAGGATATGCGTCTCTGGGACGCCCCTACCGCGCCCCAATTTCGTGTGCTCAGGAGAACCGATGCCCTTCGCGACCCACATCCTCGTTCCCACTGACTTCTCTGATGCCTCGAAACTCGCGCTCAAGGCCGCCGCGATGTTGGCCAAGGAGCTCAACGCCAAGGTGACGGCCGTCTTCGTGCACGATCCTGGCGCGCTGCGGCCGCCGGCCCAGATCGGGTACAGCCCCGAGCGGCAGGAGGACATCGAGAAGCAGGTGAAGGAGACGGTGGCCACACAGCTCGATGCCCTCCGCGACAAGGAGTTGCAGGGGGTCGCCGCTCTCGAGACGGTGGTGCTCCGGGATCCGTCTCCGGCCAACGCGATCACCGCCTACGCCGACCGCATCGGCGCTGACCTGATCGTCATCGCCACCCATGGCCGGACCGGACTCAAGCACCTGTTGATCGGCAGCGTGGCCGAGCGCGTGGTGCGCCACGCGAACGTGCCCGTGTTGACGCTGCGATCCAAGGCCGACGACTGAGGCCCTCGGGCCGGGCGTCAGCTCGGGGTGTGGCACACGGGGGGCGCTTCGGGTTCTTGAAGCGTCGAGATGGGACGGACGGCCAGGACGAGCGCGCCGACCAGCAAGCCAGCGGCCAGCACCCGACCCAGTACTCGGCTGTCGCGACCGGCATGAATGCGCTTGCGGATCTGGCTCGCGACGCCGCCCATGACGATGAGACCGACAGCGCTCGTGGCCCCGAACACCCCCATCGCGGCCGCACCGCCCACCACGCCGTCTGCGCTCGCGGCCACGAGGAGCGCGGAATACAGCGCCCCGCACGGGAGGATGCCGGTGAGCAGCCCGATGGTGACCGGGTGACGAGGAAGCACCTGGAACGCCCGCTCCGCGAGTCCGGGAGTGCGTTTGTTGCGCCCCAAGGCGACGAGCGGGGCTTCGCCTCCGCCCGCGCCGTTGCGCTGCCACAGCCGATATGCGGTCCACGCGAGGCTAGCCGCGAGTGTCCAGGAGAAGAGCGCGCCCGCTACCCGGGTCGGGAGCGCCTCGGACAACGTGGCTCCAAAGACGCCCGCCACGGAGCCGAGCAGCAGGTACGCGACGGCGCGACCGAGGTGGTAGCCCCACGCGCCGCGGGGGCCCGAGTTCGCGTATACGGCAAGCGGCCCGCACATCGCGGTGCAATGCGGGATCGACGCGAGCCCGAGGAGGGCCGCGGCAGTGAGCGCGGGCAGCACGCACATACCGCACGCAAGGAACGATCCATCGTCCGCGAACCGGGCGGCGCGATGTCGCGCGAGGGCTTGTGGCGGTCGATCTGAGGTTTATGGAGCAGAACTGGCGCATCACGCGCGCGTGCATACCTAGGGACAGGAGCCGCAAGGCCTGCGCATCGGCGCAAACGCTGCGCGGACCGAGGCTCGCGCAAACGCTGCGTGCGCGCCGCTGCATCGCAGAGAGGCGGCGTGCGCGAGCCGGAAGGAGACACCATGAGTTCGATTCAACGCATTCTTTGCCCCGTCGACTTCTCCGACCCCTCCCGGGTCGCTCTGCGCTACGCCACGGAGCTCTCCAAGACGCTCGGCGCCAGCCTCGAGGTGATGCACGCGTTCCAGCTGCCGGTGTACGCGCTGCCCGACGGAGCGCTGATGGCGACCCCCGAGATGACCGCGCGGATCTCGACCGATCTGGGCGAGGCGCTACGCACGCTGGCCGAGGAGGAGGCGCCCGGCGCCGAGACTTTCCTCGTCGAGGGGGCGCCCGCGGCGGAGGTGGCGCGGCTGGCCGAGGAGCACGACTCCGACCTCGTCGTCATGGGGACCCACGGCCGTACCGGCCTTCGGCATCTGTTGATCGGTTCCGTCGCCGAGCGGGTCGTTCGTACCTGCCCGGTTCCGGTTCTCACCGTGCCGAGCCCGTCCGCCTGAGGCCGTCGCGCGACGCTCTGTTCGTCGAATCGCGGTGAGTCGGCTCTGGGTGAGTCGGCTCTGGG
Organism: Sandaracinaceae bacterium; assembly: GCA_045106715.1. Classification (GTDB taxonomy): domain Bacteria; phylum Myxococcota_A; class Polyangia; order Polyangiales; family Sandaracinaceae. The sequence continues at coordinate 42,015 of JBGCFC010000008.1, read as the reverse complement.
TAAGTCCAGTGGCGGCCAGCAGATGGCATCAGCGCCCGGTCGAATGGCGGCCAGTCCAATGACGCAGTGACCGTCAGTGGAGCGGCGGTCCGTCGAGTGACAGGTCGTGTACGCGCCCACCGTCCGAGCGGTCGCGCTGGAGGGCCAGACGGGTCCGGCCCGCGTCGGTGCGCACGTCGAGTTGTACGGAGCGCTCGTCGGCCATCCAGGGCATGACGCAGAGCCCGGCGGCGGTCCGAAGCTGGCGTCGGGTGCGTCGCCCGCTCGACCAGAGCGCTTCGATCTCGACGACGTCGGGCGGCTCGGCGCTCCGGATCCGAAGGAGCACGGGCAGCGGGGGAGGCGAGCTCGGGAGGAGTTTCAGCAACCAGCGCATGAACCCTCCGGTGCGCGGAGTGATGCCCCCATTCACGGTCACCCGGAGGCTGCGGCCCGAGTCGGACGAGGACGAGGTCGGCTCCGCCGCATCGAGGTGTCGCCGAGCATGATCTGGAACGTCTTTCGCGCGCGAGTGAACACGCTCTCCTGCAGGTAGGGGACCCCGTGTGCGGCGCAAATCGCTTTCACGCGCGGCGCCGCACGTCGGTATGCCAGCGGCGGCAGGTCGGGCCAGAGATGGTGTTCGATCTGGTAGTTCAGGAAGCCGTGGAAGAGGTCGTTGACGTCCCCGCCAGCGCGGAAGTTGGTCGAGCCGAGGATCTGTCGAACGTAGAAGTCCGGCCGCCCGGTGCTCGAGCCTTCGAATCGGTGCACGTCCTCGCCCGCGTGGTTCGGCACGATGACGAGGAAGGTGTGCAAGTTGGTCAGGAGCTCGGCGAGGACCGAATTCGTCGCCGCGCTGCCCGCCGCCCATGGTCCGAGGGGCAGGAACAGGGAAGGGACCGCGACGAAGTTCCACACGCCGTACGGCAGCAGGCACTCCCGCCAGAAGCGGCGTCCGTCCTCCGTGCGGACGTCGAAGGCCTCGAGGTACGCCTGGTCAGACGCCATCGTCTCGGCGTTCACCGGTCGGTGCGCTGCCTTGAGCCGCTCGGCGCGCCGCGTCGTCTGAAATGTGCTCGGGGCGTAGTACGAGACCTTCCATGTGAAGACGTAGAACAGGATCGCCGCGGCCTTGAGCGCGCGTGGGACATCGGCGTCGCGCAGCGGGGCGACATTGTCCTCGAGGAGGTCGGGGTCGAGAACCTCGCCCGTGTGGTAGTGGTGCAGCCGGTTGTGTTCGAAGCGCCACGCGTCCGGCGCGATCCAGTCGAGCCAGTCGCGCCATCGCCGGTTCCCGCGCGCGAACGCGCGGCTCGTGAACGCGTCGGGCACGCCATCGATGCGGTCGAGCGCGCGATGTGCGACGTGGTGCATCACCACCGCCCATCGGGTGGAACGCCCGGCGGCGAGGGCCAGCGCGGAGACGGGGTTCGGGCCCATCCAGGACGTGGCCCAGCCGAGCAAGGAGAGCCCCCTCCCGATCCGCGCCATGCGGATCAGGTGGGCGGCGTCGTCTGGGCCGAGCGACTCCAGGAGCTCACGTCGCAGTGCGTCCAGGTCGGCGGCGAAGGCTTCGTAGTCGACGTTGGGGAGAGGGTCTTCGTGCATGGCGGCGGACCGACCCCCCAATCGGCCCGCGTAACGTAGCAGACCGCCGTCTCGGCCCCAGCCGCGCGCTCCAAGACTGTCGAACGATCGGAGATGGGAGCTCGAGGGGCTCGGCCTCGACGTGGCCCACGAAGAACTCAGCGACGCGGCGCGAGCAAGGGCGCCTCGGTCCGGACCGCGTCCTCGGCGGGGTCGCCGTGTCGGCGGACTTCGATCAGCAAGCGCTGTCCGGGCTCCACGCTGTCCGCGGGCACGTCGACGTAGACGGGGATCTCTCGCCCATCCATCGAGCCGAGCTCGACGTCCTCGTGGGCGATGCGCACGCTCTGCCCCTCGGCGTCGAGCGCGCGGAGGTGGAACGTGGCGGTGTCGCCGCCCTTGTTGACCAAATGCACCTGGAAGAGGTTTCGCACCACGGGCACCTCGTCCACTTCGATCAGGTGGTACGGCGCGCCCCGCAGGCGGAGGAGGTTCGCTTCGAACGAGTCGTGGCCCTGGAACGCGAACGCAGCGCCGACACCCCACGCGAGCAGGAGCCCGGTGTAGAGCAACAGACGCGGCCGGAAGACGCGCTTCGGCTCGCCTTCGATCCCCGCGAGCGAGTCGTAGCGGACCAGGCCACGAGGCCGCTTCAGCTTGTCCATGATGCTGTCGCAGGCGTCGATGCAAGCGGTGCAGCCGATGCAGTCCAGCTGAAGGCCATTGCGGATGTCGATCCCCGTCGGGCACACGGCCACGCAGCGGTTGCAGTCGACGCAGTCCCCGGCGTTCGGGTCCTTCGCCTTGCCGCGAGGCTCCCCTCGCTCGACGTCGTAGCCAACGACCATGGAGTGTTTGTCGGTGAGCACCGACTGGAGCCGCCCGTAGGGGCAGATGACGAGACAGAGCTGCTCACGGAACCACGCGAAGTTGCCGTAGAGCAGAAGGGTCATCGCCCCCATCCACGCGAACGCCTCCGGGTTCTCCGACGGGGAGGTCTGCACCATCGCGACGAGCGACGGCATGGACACGAAGAAGCTCAGGAAGATGTGCGAGATCAGCAACGCCGCCAGGATGAACAGGACGTGCTTGACGACCTTGCGCGCGAATTTTTCCCCCGTCATGGGCCCCGCGTTCCGACGAAGACGCTTGTTCCGCGGGCCCTCGACGTAGCGCTCGATGCGCCGGAAGACGCCCTCCATGAAGACGGTCTGCGGGCAGGCCCAGCCGCACCAGATGCGGCCCCAGATCGTCGTGACGAGCATCGTCGTGAGACCCGCGCCGCTCAGCAGGAAAAACACGAGCCATGCGTCCTGCGCGTTGAAGGTCGACCCGAACAGATAGAAGTGGCGGTTGGCGATGTCGAGATAGAGCGCCGGATGCCCCCCGACCTGCACCCAGGGGAGGGCGGCCCAGATCAGGATGAGCACGAAGAACACGACGTAGCGCCCCTTCACGTGCCGCCCGCTCACGTCAGCGGGATGCACATGGTTGCGGCGCCCGTCGGAGTGAAGCGAGCTGGCTTGCTCCTTCACCACGGGCAGTCGCGTTTTCGGGGCGCTGGTCGTCATGGTCTTCTTCTTCTCCAGCGCGGTGTCAGCCTTCGCTGGTCTCTGGAGTGCCGCTCCCGATCTGAGCCGACTCGCTCTCGTCTTCACCGGGTTGCGCGGGCGCGGTGCCCTCTTGGCTCGGTTCCACTTCGGTGCCGTCGGTCGGCGCGCCCTCGTCGTCTGAGGGGGCCGCCTCGATCGGCGCCGCGTTCGGGTCGTAGGGCTCGCCCTCCGCCTCCCGGCCCGCGACGTTGGTGTCCCGCACGGACAGTAGGTACGCCACGACCGCTTGAACAGGCCTCTCGCCGAGCGCCGGACCCCAGGGCGGCATCCCGGCGGAGCCCGTCAGCCGCGCGTCGTCGGCGCTGATGCCGTCCTTGATCGAACGGTAGATGTCCATGGGGCTGCCGCCGTGCAGCCAGGCGGAGTCGGTCAGGTTCGGGCCGATCTGGCCCTGACCCTGGTCCCCGTGACACGCAGCGCAGGTCCCCGCGAAGGTCTCCTGACCTTGGGCCACGGTGTCCGGGTTGGTGGCCAGCACGAGCAACGTCGCCTCGTCGGCCTCCCCGGCGCCCGCGCGGTCCGCCATGGCGGATGCGTAGGCCTCGGGCGTGCCGGGGAGCATCTCGTACTCCTCGTACACGAACCAGTATCCGATGCCGAACACGACGGCGGCGTAGAAGGTGATCAGCCACCAGGTCGGCAAGGCGTTGTCAGCCTCTTCGATGCCGTCGTACTCGTGGAGAATCTCGCCCTGAATCGGGTCGGTTCGCTTGGCTTTGTGCTCAGCCATGATCGGCCTCCATTCCGTCGCCCTCGAGGGGCAGGCGCGCCATCCGGTCCACGTGTCCGCTCTCGGCGCGGATCACCCTCACCACGGCGGCGGCGAACACCACCGTGAAGAGGAGCATCGCGATGAGCGGGCCGGCGATGGCGGGGTTGTCACTGAAGAAGTCGCGTGCGAGCTCACTCATGTCCTGCCTCCGCTTCGGTTGCCGCGGCGACCGCCTCGGCTTCGCCGGGCTGCCAATCCGACCGGTTCTGTCCAAGCCGCTGGAGGTACGCGATCAGCGCCACCAGCTCACTGTCTTCGAGCGCGACCGATTCACCCGCGGGCGGTCCGTCCAGTTCCACCTCTTCGCGGAGCTGGTCGGCGATGTGGCGCGCCTGAGCGTGCGCGTCCGACTCGCCCTCGAGCACCGACACGTTGTCGTACGGCACGCCGAGCATCTGCTGCACTCCGAGCATCGACTGCGTCTCGTCGAAGTCGACGGCGGTGCTGCGGAGATGGGTGTAGGCCGGCATGATCGAGCCCGGCGACGTGGAGCGCGGGTCGAGCATGTGGTTGTAGTGCCAGACGTGCGGGTAGCGGCCGCCCTCACGCGCCACGTCGGGCCCGGTGCGCTTGCTACCCCACTGGAAGGGGTGGTCCCAGACGCTCTCCTCGGCGGTGGAGATGGCGCCGTAGCGCGAACTCTCCCACGTGAAGGGGCGGATCATCTGCGAGTGGCAGTTGTAGCAACCCTCGGCCACGTAGATGTCGCGGCCGTGCAGCTCGAGCGGGGTGTACGGCGTCATCGCACTGCTGGAGCGCTCGTGCGCACCCATGATGACCGAGGGCAGGATCTCCGCGACCCCACCGATGAGCACGGCCACCGTCGTGAGCACGGTGAAGATGAGCGCGCGGCCCTCGAGCAGCCGGTGCCACCCGCCGCCGTCGCCCTGGTTGCTGACGGCGATTCCGACGGCTCCCAGGATCGCGATCACACAGACGACGAGGATGACCAACGTCGACGCAATCTCGTTCATCCAGGCGATGCTGCCGCCACCGACGAGCACGGCCACGGTGAGCAGCATCGGCTTGGCGAACAGGATTTCCTTCCAGTTGACGCCGTCCTTGAGATCCTCGACGACAACCTCGACCGACGTCTCGACGGGCTTCTTGCCCTTGACCGTCATGGCCAGGTTCCACGCGAGCATGATGAAGCCGACCAGGTACAGCGTGCCGCCGATGAGGCGAGCCCAGTACATCGGCTGGATGGCGGTGACCGTCTCCACGAAGTTCGGGTAGAGCAAGCCGCCGTCCTCGGTCTCCGCGCGCCACATGAGGCCCTGGGTGATCCCGCCGGCCCACATCGCTGCCATGTAGAGCAGGATGCCGATGGTGCCGATGTAGAAGTGCGCGTTGGCCGCGCCGCGGCTGTACAGCTTGGTGCCGAAGAGGCGAGGGACGAGGTAGTAGAACATCCCGGCGGCCATGAAGCCGTTCCAGCCGAGCGCGCCACCGTGCACGTGACCGATGATCCAGTCCGTGTAGTGGGCGAGCGAGCTGACCGAGCGGATGGACAGGAGCGGACCCTCGAAGGTCGCCATGCCGTAGAAGGTCACGCCGGCGGCGAAGAACTTGAGCACCGGGTCCTTGCGCAGCCGGTCCCACGCGCCGCGCAGGGTCAGGAGCCCGTTGAGCATGCCACCCCAGCTGGGCGCCCACAGCGCGAGGCTGAAGACCATGCCGAGCGTCTGCGCCCACTCGGGGAGGGCGGTGTTCAGGAGGTGGTGCGGTCCCGCCCAGATGTAGAGAAAGACCAGGCCCCAGAAGTGCACGATCGAGAGCCGGTAGCTGAACACCGGCCGCTCGGCGGCCTTCGGGAGGTAGTAGTACATGATGCCGAGGATCGGCGTGGTGAGGAAGAAGGCGACCGCGTTGTGTCCGTACCACCACTGAACGAGCGCATCCTGGACGCCGGCGAAGACGCCGTAGCTGTCCGTCATGCTCGTGGGGATCTGGAGGTTGTTCACCACGTAGAGCACCGTGATGGTCACGATGGTCGCGATGTAGAACCAGATGGCCACGTAGATGTGCTTCTCGTTTCGGTTCTTCAGCGTCATGAAGAAGTTCGCGCCGAAAACGAGCCAGATGACGGCGACCGCGAGGTCGATGGGCCAAATGAGCTCCGCGTACTCCTTGCCTTGGGTCAGGCCGAGCGGGAGCGTGATGGCGGCGGCGATGATGATGAGCTGCCAGCCCCAGAAGTGCACTTTCCCGAGGACGTCACTGAAGAGCCGTTGCTTCAGGAGTCGCTGCGTTGAGTGGTAGACACCCGCGAACAGCATGTTGCCCACGAACGCGAAGATGACGGCGTTCGTGTGCAGTGGACGAAGCCGTCCGAAGGTCAGGTAGGGCTCGAAGTTGGAAGGCCAGAACGCCAGCTGCAGGGCGATGATCACCCCGACCAGCATTCCGACGATCCCCCAGATCACCGACGCCGCGATGAAATGCCGGATGATGGCGTCGTTGTAGGCAATTCGTTTCGTTTGCACGGATCAGTTCTCCTCGGGGTCCTTGGTGATCGTCTCACCGGATTCGAGTGGAAGAAGGGCCAGTCGGTCGCCGTGCTCATGCGCACCTTGGCGAACCGTCCAGATGAAGAAGCCGACGCCTGCGACGGCCAGGATCAGGCTGACAAACATCGTGAGAATCAGGACGTTCATGTGGGTCTCCGGGCCAGCGCTGCGCTCGTGCCCACCAGCGTGGCGACCGAACTCAAGGGCATCAGGATGGCGGCGACCCAGGGTTCGACGAGCCCCACCAGGGCGAGCGCCACCGCGCCGGCGTTGTACGTAAGCGCGAACGCGAGGTCTGCACGCACCACACGCCGAAGGCGGTGGCTCGCCGCAAGAACGGCACGGATGGGCTCCAGGCCCGCGGTCACGAAATAGAAGTCGCTGCGCGCCGCCATGAAGGGGCGATCGACGGCGGGGGTGCCCGAGACGAGCGCCACGTCTGCGGCGAGGCTGTCGTTGATCCCGTCGCCGACGAACAGGGTCTGTTCCGGGCCATGGGCGGCGAGCCAGCTGGCCTTGCCCTCGGGGCTCGCGTCGCCGATGGCGCGATCCGCCGGAACGCCGAGCGAGGCGGCGAGGGCGCGGACTTTGGCGGTTTGGTCTCCGGAGAGGATCCACGTCTCGTAGCCAGCGGCCTCCAGCCTGCGGATCTCCTCCGCGGCGTCGGGCCGAGCCGTCTCCCGCGTCTGCATGACGGCGGCGGGCCGCCCGTCGATGGCGTACACCAGGTCGCTCTCGGGCAGCTCGTGCTCAGGCGCGGCCCAGTCGGGCCGTCCGAGACGATGGAGGCGGCCGTCGACCCGTGTCTGCACGCCGCATCCGGCCGCCTCCTGCACGACGCTGTCACCGTCGTTCGAGACCAACACACGCCCGCCCACCTGGGCGAGCGCGTCGACCACGGCGCGGCTCTTGGGGTGCGTGCTCTGGGTCGCGAGCTTGAGCAGGGCGGCGCGCTCGCCGTCGTTGAGCGCTGCCAGTGACGCCACCGATGCGAGCTGCGGGGTTCCGGTCGTCAGGGTGCCGGTCTTGTCGAACACCACGCGCGTCACGGCGGCGGCGTTGGAAAGCAGCGAGGTCGTCCGGGCGAACAGTCCCGCCTGCTGGAGGCGCGCGCGGACCAGCTCGTGGGCGAGTGGTGCGGCGATGCCGAACGCGCAGGGGCACGTCACGACGAGCACCGCGGTGCTCACCGAGACCGCGTCCCCGAGGGTGCCGACGCTCCACCAGTACAGGAAGCCGGCAGCAGCAAGGCCGAGCACCGCACCGACATAGAGCCGGGCGATCCCGTCTCCGAGGTGCCCCGGGCCATCGGTGCGGGCGTCGTTCGGGGTCAGGAGGTCGACCAACGGGGACTCGGCGAAGTCCGTGAGGCAGCGCGCGACGATCGCGCTGTCCGAGGCGTGAAAGGCGCCGGCAGGGGCGGTTTGGCCGGCGCCGAACTCCCGGGGCGCGCTCTCGCCGTCGATCCAGTCGAGGCGCATGCGCGCGGCGGTCCCGAGTTCGGCCGCGACCGGCACGAGGTCGCCGGGTGCGAGCATGAGCTCATCGCCCTCCACCAGGTCGACACACCGCACGAGCTTGACCTCGGCACCCTCGCGTCGGCGGGCGAGCAGCCCCTCCACCCCGTCGCTCGCGAGCAGCCGATCCCGGTTGCGCGCCACGATTCGCGCCTGGATCCAGCGACCGACGAGCATCAGCGCGACGAAGATGGCGACGGTGTCGAAGTAGTCGGCGCCCGCGCGCGTGAAGAAGCTGACGACCGAACCCGCGAAGGCGAGCACGATGCCGACCGCGATAGGCAAGTCCAGATGAACGAGACCTTGCCGGGCGGCCCGCCACGCGCTCTTCACGAACCAGCTTCCGCCCACCAACACGGTGGCCGAACCCAGCGCGAAGGTGATCTGGCGCGCCAGCTCGTACACCGGGCCCTCGGAAAGACCGAGATACATCGCCAGGGCGAGCATCATCGTGTTCATGGCCAGCGCGATGCTGATGCCCATCCGCAGCGTCAGGTCGTCGGTCTCCCGGGCGGCGGTCTTCAGCGCGGGCCCCAGCAGGTATCCGAGCCCTTCGACCCCTTCGACCCAGCGGAAGAGGTCGAACCCGGGATCCACGACCAGCTCGATGCGCCCTCGCGTCGGGTTCACCACCACGCGCTTGGCCGCGGGCTCCCGACGGGTCAGTTCCTCGATGAGCCAGACGCACGCGGCGCAGTGGATGCCCTGGACGTCCATGGTCAAGCGGCACAGGGCATCCCCCGTTGCGACCTGTTCGAGCATGGGCTCGAGCCACTTCTGGTCCCGCTCGCTCGCCTCGCCGACCGGCACGCCAGCGCCGTCACGAAGCGCGTAGTACCGCTCCAGACCGAGCCCATGGAGCATGCCGTGCACCCGGCGGCAGCCGCCGCAACAGAACGCGTCCGGCTCGTCCCCGCGCAGGGGGGCTGCGCAGTGATCGCAGCGGGACGGTTCGACGACGCGGGAGGGCACGACGACCCGGCTGATGCACAGGACGCGCCAGGTTGGCCGCGTCGTCTTCTATCGAGAGCGGTGACGCGAAATGCGCACCCGCTGCGTACGCGCGCAAGGCTTGCGCGGCCCCGAAAGCCGGCTCAGTCGGTTCTGTCGACCAATGCGACCGAGGGCTACCGGAGAACGCAGGTCGAGAACTCGACCTCGGTGGAGCAGCGGATGACGTCCGTGTTGCAGCACTCCGCGTCGGCCCCGCAGAAGTCGCCCAGCTGGCCGAGCGTGCAGGGGTTGCAGAGCGACGTGTCGCTGGTGCAGACGTCACCAACGCAGCCGCACCCGCAGCAGTCCGCGTCGGTCGTACAGCCGAGCCCATCGGCGATGCACGCTGGCGGCGGAGGGGGAGTGCCGCCGTCCGGCAGCGTCCCGGCGTCGGGCAAGCCGCCGTCGGGGCAGGTCCCGGTCACGGTGCAGTCCGGGGTGGTCCCCCCGCCGCAGCGCAGCACGCCTTCGCCATCGGGGGCGCAGATCCCGTTGCAGCAAACACTGCCAAAGGCACACTCCTCACCGGTGGCGAGGCAGCAGACGTTCTCTCCGCTGGGGCCGGGGGAGCAAGCGATCGTCGGGAACGCGTCCACGCAGCACATCTCCGTGCTGGTGCACGCCATGCCCGGCAGCACGCAGCTGGTGGTGTCGCCGCCAAAGCAGCGCCGGACGCCCTCGGCCCCGGGCTCGCAGCCGAGGTCGCCACCACCGTTGGGGCAGCAGTTGGCGCTCGCCCCGCCGTCGCCACACACCTCGCCGGGCGGCAGGCAGCTGTCGGCGTTTGCGCATCGCATGATCGGCCGGCCATCCACCGTGGTGCCGGCCGACTCGCACGCCCCAGAGCAGCACTGCGCGCTGCTGGTGCAGGGCTCGTCCTGAACCCGACATCCGCCGAGGCGCTGACACGTCGGTACGCCGGTGCCGTCAGGGTCCAAACACGCGGTCGAGCAGCAGGACCCGTTGAGGCCTTCTGACCCGCAGGGTTCACCGGCGACCCCACACGAACCGGCGGCGGCACATTGCCCGACTGCGGCGCCGTCGGGGCGGTCACAGACTCCGACGCAGCACTGGCGGTCGGCGCTGCAGATCTCACCGTCCAGCCGGCACGCACCCGGGTTTCGGCACGTGCAGTCGGAGCCGCTGGCGCACGGCCCCGTGCCCGCTGCGTTTGCGCAGTACTCGCTGCAGCAGTCCCCGTTGTTCGCGCAGCGGTCGCCGAACGCGTCGCATCCTCCAACAAATGCGCCGCATGTGGTGCCGTCGCAGCGGTTCGAGCAGCAGTCGCCGTCTGCCGCGCACGTGGCGCCTTCGGCGACGCAGCCCCCGCCGGCTTCGCAGGTCCCGCCCCGGCAGGTCTCCGAACAGCAGTCTGCGCCGAGCGCACAGTCGGCCCCATCGACGGCGCAGACGAAGACGCAGGAGCCCGCTTCACAGGCGAGCCCTTCGCAGCACGCCGCCGCCCCGCCGCATGCGTCGTCGAGCGCCCCGCAGATGGGTCCGCCGTCCGTGCCCGCATCCGCTTCCGGGGGCCCGGAGTCCGTGCCGGAGTCAGTACCGCCGTCGGGCGTTCCTGCGTCGGAAGTCCCGGCGTCTACGCCGCCCCCGGAGTCCACGTCGGTGGCCGCGTCCATGCCGCCGTCCGCCGGATCGGAGTTGTCGTCACATCCGCAGAGAGAGAGCGCGAGCGCAAGACAGAGCCAGCCGGCGACACGAGTCATAGAACCTCCGCGTTCAGCTTGCCTCAATCTCCGATTCTATACCGACAATTCGTCAGGGATATCCTGACCGCCCGATCTTTAGCCGCGGACGCAGAGGACCGGGACATGCGCGCGCCGCAGGGTGCGTTCCGCGGTGCTTCCGAGAAGGAGATGCGCGAGCCCCGTTCGACCCCGTGTGCCCATCACGATCATGTGGGTGCCCAGCTCGTCGGCGGCCATGGCGACCGAGTCGGCCGGCTCTCCGAAGGCGAGGTGCACGGTGTGCTTTTCGCCAAGCAGCTCCTCGGAGAGCGCCTCGAGCTCCAACTGCCGTGCGTGCGCTTCATCGGCGAACCGCATGGGTTCGCCCTCGTTGCGCTCCGTCAGGCCGGGCTCCACGTGCAGTAGCATGGGCGTTGCGTCGCACGCGCGCGCCAGCTCGTGGGCGAACTTCATCGCGGCCTGCGATGCGGCGGAGAAGTCGACGGCCACCAACCACTTGCTCCGGCTGAGCGGGTGCTCTTCGGCGTCTCCGCGCGGGCCGACCAGCACCGGACAGTGGGCGTAGCGCACGACCCGGTCCGCCGTGCTCCCGAGCATCCACTCGCGAATCGAGCCACGCGTCGTCTCGGCGGCGCCGTCGGCGTGCGGGCCGACCACGAGCATGGACGCCTCGTGGCGCTCCGCGTACTGAATCACCTCCTCCCAGGGGCGACCGGAGAGCAGCTCGGCCACCGCGTGCGGGCCCATGGCCTCGGCGCGCTCACGCTCCTTTTTGAGGGCCCGTTCCGCTGCGACCCGACGGGCCTCGAGCCGGTCGCGAAACACCCGTTCGGCTTCGCTGACCTCGCCGAGCACGGACAGGCCGTCTGCCGTCGCGCCGGTGACGTGCACGATCCGGAGGGCGCGTCCGGTCGCGGCGGCGATGCGCCCGGCGAGGGCAACGGCGCGGGCCCCGGTGGGGCCGAGATCGGTAGCGCAAACAATGGGGCCGAGGTCGCTCATGTTCAGGCAGCTATCCCCCGCGGCGCGACGCGCAAGATGCGAAGGGCGCGCTGCGTCGCGGTTGTGGCCAAACGATGACGCAATGCCCGTTGCCGCGTCGCGGGTGCGCGCGTACAACCCAGGGGTGAAGCTCGTCCTGGAAGGCGGCGGCTGTCGAGCCGCGTTCAGCGCAGGGGTGTTGCTCGCTTTGGAGCGGGCGAACGTGCGCTGTGATGCCGTCATCGGGAGCTCCACCTCGGCGGTGAATGCCGCCTACTTCGCGGCACGCCAGATGGACACCTGCGTGCGGGTGTGGACGGAGTTCGTGCCCGATGGATTCGTGAGCTACCGGCGCTTGCTCACGCCGTGGGGGCGCCCCGCGATCGACGTCGACCGCATGGTGGACCACGTGTTCCGCGAGGGCTGGTCGAAGCTGGACGTCGCTCGTGTGCTCGATGAGGCGCCCGTCTTCTACGCCGCAGCGACGGAGGTGCCTTCCGGCGAGCCGGTGGTCGTCCGTCCGACTGAGAGTGACCTCTTCGAGTGGCTCCGCGCGTCGACCGCCCTGCCGGTGGGCTACAACCGGGTGGTGCAGGTGGCGGAGCGGCGCTTCGTCGATGGCGGGCTGAGCGCGCCGGTTCCCTTCGACGTGCCGCTGCAGACTTCGACGAACGAGCCGACCGTCGTCATCCTCACGCGGAAGACAAACAAGGCGAAGACCCGCCCGGGCTGGTGGCAGCGCGCGCTCTTGCACTTGGTCGTGCCCCCTGAGATCCGCCAGCCGTCGCTCGGCCAGCACGAGTTGTACAACGCCGTCGTGGCCAAGCTGACGCAGGAGCACGCCGCCGGGCGGCTGATCTTGGTGACCCCGCCCCCGGCGATGACGCTCTCGCGGCTGACGCGGGACCCCGCGCAACTTCAGCGTGGCGTGGACATCGGGGTTGAAGTCGGCGAGGCCCTGCTTCCCCGGATCGCCGCGTGGCAGCCGCCTCAGGGCGAGAGCCAAGAGCCGGTCTCGCCGTAGACGCGCTCCTCGCGCATCGCGTCGAGTCGCGTGGTGCAGCGCGAGATGGACAGGACCCCGCGCTGCTCGGGATAGAGCGCATCGAAGAGCGCGCACTTCTTGGCGATCACGCCGCCGATGTCCACGCGGGTCTCGGGCCGGCCATCGGTGCGCTCCGTCAGGGCAGCTTCCCACCCTGTGAAGTAGCCGTAGGGGTACTCGAAGTAGCGCACGGTGGGTCGGTCCAGCGCGAGCCGAGAGAGCACGTCGTGCATTGGGTGCACGAGGCCGAGCGGCAGGCACACCACCTCGATGCTCGATGGCATCGCGGCCACGACGCGGTCCTCCAGCTCGCCCGCGGTGAGGCCGTTGTCGAGGTCGAACAGCGCGCGCCAGTCCGCGACGCCGGCTTCCTTGCGCCGGCGGCCGACTTCGCGCCGGTTCCAGCCGAGGTCTTCCAGCGCGAGGTCCGCGGTGCGGACGTTGGGCAGCTCACTCTCGAGTGCTCGCGTGCGGTGCTGTTGGTTCTCTGGGCTTCGGCTGACCGACACGATGAAGAAGCCGATCTCGGGCTGCGAGAGGATCGTGCCGCCCAGGCTCAGCCACGCGTCGTCGTAGTGCGGCTCGACGATCGCCACCGTCGATGGAGGGCTCACGAAGGTTGGTCGGTGGGCCGAATGAGCATGTCGTGCACCTGCATGTGGGCGGGGGCGGACAGCGTGAACGCGACGGCCTCGGCCACGTCGACATCCTCGAGCACCTTGAAGCGGCCGTAGGTGGACGCCGCGGCGTCGTCGGAGCGGTGGTAGACGGCGGCGAACTCGGTCTCGACGAAGCCCGGGCTGAGCGCGGTGACCCGAATGCCGCTCCCGAGGCCGCGGAGCTCGAGCCGGAGCCCCTCGGTCAGCGAACGCACCGCGTACTTGGTGGCCGAGTAGACCCCGCTGCCACCGGGCACGCGATGGGCGGCCATGCTCGAGATGTGGATGACGTGACCGTCGTCGCCTCGTGTCCGCATGTCGGTGACGGCCTCGCGCGTGCAGATGCAGAGCGCGAGCACGTTGACCTCGAGCATCTCGCGCCACGCCTCGGTGTCTCCGGAGACGAGCGGCTCGGCCCGCCCGAGGCCCGCGTTGTTGATGAGCACGTCCACGCCGCCGAAGCGTGCGCGCGTGGCGCGGAAGAGGGCATCGATGCTGGCCGGGTCGCGCAGATCGGTGACGTGGGTGAGCACCTCCGCCCCGCTCAGCTCTTCCGCGAGCGCCCTCAGACGGTCTTCGCGCCGGGCGGCGAGCACCAGCTTCATGCCGCCCGCCGCCAACCGCCGCGCGGTCGCCCGACCGATGCCGCTCGACGCCCCGGTGACCAACGCCACGCGGTCTTGCCAACGCGCGAGCGAGTGGGTCACGGGTTGCCCTCGAGCAGCGTGATGAGCCGCTCCTCGGCCTGCGCGGCGCCGTCCGGGTTCGACCGGCGGGCGAGCGGGATGTAGCGCTGGTAGGTCTCCACGGCCTCCGCGTTCCGACCGAGCTGCTCGTAGCAATAGGCCAGGTCGAACAGTGCGCCCGGGTCCGGTCGGGGCTCCATGTCCCGGGCGAGCCGCAGGCCCGTCTCGAAATGATTCGCCGCGTCCGACCAGCGCTGCAGCCGGCGGTAGATGGTCGCGAGGTTCAGGTGGAACAGGGCGTTGTCGGGCGCACGGGCGACGGCCGTCTCCAGCATGCCCATGGCCTCTTCGGGCCGGTTCGCGCGCCGGAGCGCGACCGCGTAGTTATTGAGGAGGTCGGCGTCCTCGGGGCTGTGCCGCAACCCCTGCTGATAGGCCGTGATCGCCGCATCGAGCTGCCGCTCTCTCCGCAAGCACGACCCGAGGTTGATCCAGCTGCTCGCGTCCCGCGGGTCGAGCTCCACAGCGCGGCGAAGGGCGGGCACGGCGTCCCCGTAGCGGCGCAGGCGCGCCAGCGTCGCCCCGACCATCCCGTGCCCATTGGCGTGGCGGGGTTCGAGCTCCACGACACGCTGAAACGCCGTCAGCGCGGCCTCCAGGTTGCCGGCGCGTCGTTCGAGCGAGCCAATGGTGAAATGCGCCGCCGCGTGGGTCGGCCGAAGCTCGACCACCCGACGCGCCTCGACGAGCGCCTGCGCGTTTCGCCCCGCCTGCTTGAGGCGGAGAGCGAGGTCGTAGTGCATGTCCGCCTCGTCGGGCGGCTGACGCTGGGCGGAAACCGTCGGCGGAGCGAAAGAAGCCCCGATCATCACGGCGAGCACGGCGCTGCCCACCGCGCTCCCCAGCATCCATCGCGTTCGAATCGTCCTCATGGCCCTCTCCGACGCCCGCGCGGGCGATTTGATTCGCACGCATCCTACCAGCGTACGGCGCCGGCCCGCCCATCTCTGCCCATCGCGTAGTACCCTCGTTCTCACGTGACCCACCTCCTCATCGTCGACGACAACGAGGACAACCGGAACATGCTCTCCCGGCGCCTGCGCCGCCGTGGGTTCGACGCCGATGTTGCCGAGGACGGGCCCACCGCGCTGGCCATGCTCGAGGGGGACACCCGGTACGACGTGGTCCTTCTGGACGTGATGATGCCCGGCATGAGCGGGCTCGAGGTCCTCGACCGGGTTCGGCAGCGCTGGTCCAGTCTGCAGCTGCCCGTGATCATGGCCACTGCGCGGACGGAGAGCGAGGACGTCGTCGAGGCGCTCACGAAAGGCGCGAACGACTACGTCACCAAGCCGATCGATTTTCCGGTCCTGTTGGCTCGGTTGGCCGCCGCGGTGACCATGCGCGAGGCCCACCTGGCCAGCGCAGCGCCGCCGGACACGTCCACACTCGACGCGATCGGGCCCGGCACGGTGCTCCATGGACGCTACGAGCTGGTGGGCGCCATCGGCCAAGGCGGCTTCGCGGTGGTCTACGAGGCCCGCCAGACATCGACGGGACAACGTGTCGCGGTGAAGATGCTGCACGAAGACCTGGTCGACGAAGTCCAGCTCAAGCGCTTCGAGCGGGAGATGCAGATCATCGCCGCGCTTCGCCATCCGCACGTCGTCCGGCTGATCGACTACGGACACGTGCGGAGCACCGCCAGCGTGATGGCGCCGCCCGTGCAGCGGGACGGCGCGACGCGCGGCGCGCTCCCGGCCAACCATCAGCCGGAGCACGAGGCCGACGCGTTCCCGGTGCCGTACCTCGTGATGGAGCTGTTGGAGGGCAAGACCCTTCAGACCCACCTGTCCGACGAGGGGGCCTATGACGCGCGCTCGGCCGTCGACCTGATGCTGCCCGTCGTCAGCGCGGTGGCCACGGCCCACGAGCACCGGGTGGTGCACCGCGATCTCAAGCCCGCGAACATCTTCCTCGCGCGCGGGGTGGGCGCGGCGGTGCGCCCGATCGTGCTGGACTTTGGCA
Organism: Sandaracinaceae bacterium; assembly: GCA_045106715.1. Lineage (GTDB taxonomy): Bacteria > Myxococcota_A > Polyangia > Polyangiales > Sandaracinaceae. Next base: position 25,939 of record JBGCFC010000008.1, on the reverse strand, counting down.
TCGCCAAACCGGGGGGGATGGTCGAGCTCACCATGCCGAGCGCGTTTGTGGGCACGCCGCACTACATGGCCCCGGAGCAGGCGCTGGGCGCCGATCAGGTGGACGAGCGCGCCGACCAATACTCACTCGCGATGCTGCTCTTCGAGGCGCTGCTCGGGCACTCGCCCTTCAAGGGCCGGGCGTTCTTTCAGGTGATTCACGCGGTCGCGCACGGCAACATCCCCAAACCCTCGGAGCTCGAGGGGGTGTCGGTGGGGCTGTGTGCGGTGATGGAGACGGCGCTCTCGCTGGACCCCGCGTCCCGGTACGGTTCGGCGAGCGAGCTCGGCCAGGCGCTGCTGCCGTACGCGAGCGAGGGGGTGCGGGCCAGCTGGGCGGACGCGTTCGACGCGGCGAAGGGGGCGAGCACCGACCTTCACGCGCTGGACGGGGAGTAGAGGCGATGTCCCTCGGCGCCAGGCTGTTCGAGCTCAGCGACCAGCCGGCGGTGGCGGTGGTCGAACACGAAGGCGCGCTCGTCGTGCGGGAAGCCAACCTCGCCGCGGGGCCGTTGCTCGCCGCGCTCGAACTCACCGTGGGGGCGGCGGTCGAAGAGCCGCTCGCCGGCTCGCTTCTCCGCGCGCACGACCTCCTCCGCGCGCACGACGGGCCCGCGCACTTCGACGTCGAGGTGGAGGGCCGCGTCTATGAAGTGACGCCGCAGGCCTTCCAGGACGGCGACGCGCGGGCCTACGCGCTGTTCGCGCGCGACCGAACCGAGCAGCGACGCGAAGCGCACGAGCTGGAGATGCTGGCGCGCGTCCCTCGCGAGGACCCGAACCCCGTGCTGCGGGTCACGCGCGACGGCGCGCTCGAGTACGCCAACGCGCCTGCCCGCACGCTTCTGACGGCACTCGGGGAGACGGACGGGCTCCCGGAGGCGTGGGTGACGCGCCTGCCCAGGGTCGACGCCGCGGGCGTGCCCGATCGGCTCGAGGCCCATGTGGGGGACGAGGTCTACGAGATGACCTTCACGCCCATCGTGGGGGCGAGCTACCTGTACGTGTATGGCCGTGACGTCACCGAGCAGCGCCGGGCCGAACGCGAGCTGCTGGCGGCCAAGGAGTCGGCCGAGGTCGCGAACCGTACGAAGAGTGCGTTCCTCGCCAACATGAGCCACGAGCTGCGCACGCCGCTCAACGCCATCATCGGTTACAGCGAGCTGCTCAAGGAGGAGGCGGAGGACCTGGCGCTGCACGACCTTCTCCCGGACCTCGACAAGATCCGGTCGGCCGGAAAGCACCTGCTCGCCTTGATCAACGACATCCTGGATCTGTCGAAGGTCGAGGCGGGCAAGATGGAGCTCTCGTTCGTCGACTTCGACGTGCTTCGCTTGACCAGCGAGACGCTCGACACGGTGCGGCAGTCGGTCGAGGCCAACGAGAACTCCCTGACGCTCTCCGTCGAGGGGCGGCTCGGCCGGATGTTCGCCGATGACACGAAGCTTCGTCAGATCCTGATGAACTTGCTCGGCAACGCCGGGAAGTTCACCGAGGGGGGGCGCATCGAGGTGCGCTTGCGCGTTGAGGCGGGCGCGCACGACGACCGGCTGCGCATCGCGGTCTCAGACACCGGGATCGGGATGAGCGAAGACGCCGTCGGCAAGCTGTTCGAGCCGTTTACGCAGGCGGACGGGAGCACCACGCGGCGCTACGGCGGCACGGGCCTCGGGCTGGCGATCACCAAACGCTTCGTGGAGCTCATGGGCGGCGCCATCAGCGTCGAGAGCGAAGCGGACGCGGGAACGACTTTCCAGGTGACGCTGCCGATGCGCCGCCGCCAGCTTCCGGCCGGGGGCACGGTCCCGCCGCCCAGCGGGGCCGGCTTGGTGCTCGCCATCGACGACGACCCCACCATGCAGGAGCTGCTCCGGAGGTACCTCGAGCCCGAGGGCTACCAGGTGATCGGCGCCCGGAGCGGGGAGGAGGGGATCCGGCTCGCGCGCCAACACAGGCCCGCGATGATCACGCTGGACGTCATCATGCCTGGACTCGACGGGTGGTCCATCCTGCACGCGTTGAAGGCGGACGCCGCCTGCGCGTCGATCCCCGTCGTCATGCTGTCGATGCTCGACGATCCACCGGGCGCGGGGCTTGCGGTCGGTGCGTCCGAGTACCTGCAGAAGCCGATCGACCGCGCTCGGCTGGTCTCGGTCTTGGGCCGGCTCGCCCAGAGCAAGCAGCCGCGGGTGATGGTCGTGGACGACGAGCCCTCAGCGCGGGAAGTGGCCCGGCGCACGCTCGAGGGGGAGGGCTGCCGGGTGGCCGAGGCGGTCAACGGTCAAGACGCGCTGAGTCAGCTGCGTCAGCTCGATGCCCCCCTGCCGGATTTGCTCTTGCTCGATCTCATGATGCCCGAGATGAACGGCTTCGAGCTGCTCGAGCACATGCGGGACGACGCCCGGCTTTCCGCGCTACCGGTCGTGATCGTGACCGCGATGGAGCTGGATCGCGCTGCGGCCGAGCGACTCAGCGGTCACGTCGTCCGGACGATTCAGAAGCAGGACCGGACGCGGGAAGAGATCCTCGACGCGGTCCGCTCCCTCGTCAAACGCCGCGCGCGCGGGTGAGCAGCGCCTCGATCTTGCCGACGAGGCGGTCGAGGTCGATGGGTTTGGTGTCGTATTCGTCGCAGCCGACGGAGAGGGCCTTGTCCCGGTCGCTCGAGAGCGCGTGCGCGGTCAGGGCGATGACCGGGATGCCAGCGGTCTCGGTGTCGCCCTTGAGGATGCCGGTGGCGGTCCAACCGTCGATCTTCGGCAGGCTCATGTCCATGAGCACGAGGTCCGGCCGGAGCGTTCGGGTCTGCGCGAGCGCCTGCTCGCCGTCCGACGCCAGGACCACGTCGTAGCCGCGACGCTCGAGGCGACGCCGCAGCATGTCTGCGTTCAGCTCGTTGTCCTCGACGAGAAGCAGAGTGCTCACTCACGAAGGATGAAACAATCCGCTGGTGACGTAAAGCAGGGTGGCCGAATATGACGCGGTGACCATGCGGCGTTAGGCTGAAGACATGAGAGCCGCGCTCGGATGTCTCGTCGCGCTCCTGGTCTGGGGTTGTGGCCGCGCGGAAGAGCCCGTGAGCGTGCCGCCGTCGGTCACGCCATCCGACGCGCTCGAGCGCCCGGTGCGCTCGCCCTACCGAGTGGCGGTCATCAGCGACCTCAACGGGGCCTACGGCTCGACGGAATACGGCGAGGCCGTGCACGCGGCCGTGGATCAGCTGCTTTCCCTGCATCCGAACCTCGTGCTCTCGACAGGCGACATGGTCGCCGGCCAGCGCCGGGGGGTCGACCACGCGGCGATGTGGCAGGGATTTCACGCCGCCGTCAGCGACCGTCTTGCGTCCGCATCCATCCCGTTTGCGGTGACGCCCGGCAACCACGATGGCAGCGGCTACGCGGCGTGGACCGCGGAGCGGACCGAGTTCGTTCAGCAGTGGAGCGGTCGTCGTCCCGAGGTCGCGATGGTCGACGAGGCGGAGTACCCGCTGCGCTACAGCTTCGTCGCGGGTCCGGCGTTTTTCATCTCGCTCGACGCGACCGTCATCGGCGAGATGCAGCCTGAGCAGATGCGCTGGCTCGAGCGGCAGCTGCGCCGCGCGCCTCGGGAGACCGTCGTCGTCTTCGGGCACCTCCCCCTGCATCCGTTTGCGCAGGGGCGGGAGCGCGAGACGCTCGGCGACACTCGGCTGGAGTCGCTGCTCCTTCGCTACGGGGTCGACGTGTTCGTCAGCGGGCACCACCACGCGTACTACCCGGGCCGTCGGGGGCCGCTCCGGCTGGTCTCGACCGCGTGCCTGGGCTCCGGTCCTCGTCCGCTGCTCGGCGTCGACCAGGCTTCCGAGCGCAGCATCCTGCTGTTTGAACTCGAAGAGAGCGGCATCGGAAGCCTCGAGGCGTTCGGCGGCGCGCATTTCGACGAACCGATCCGCCGCGAAGATCTGCCCGCGAGCGTGGGCACGGAGGAGCGGCAGATCCAGCGAGACGATCTTCCGAGCGCCAGCCCCGAGCTCCCCCCGCGCTCCTGAGGTCGAAGCCGCCGGCTCTACGCGAGCAGACCCGACAGCGGCGCGAGCGTGAGCCGGGCCAGCTCTTCCGCCGCTCCGTCCAGGTCGCCGATCCGGCCATCCACGACGCCCTCGGCCATGCCCAACAGCGCGGCCACGAGCGCGTCGGCGTGCAGCCCGATGGTGCCGAGGTGCGGCCGGACCACATCCGGGTCGCCCGCGCGCTCCCGCACGAACTGAAAGAAGTCCGCGCGCAGCTGCGTGTGCAGGTGGCCCAGGACGATGCCCAGCGGAGAAGGGCTCCGGCGGTAGCGGAGGAACAGGTCGACCAGCGCCCGATCCGCGTCGAAGACACCGAGCACCTCGCGGTACCCTTTGGCGAGCGCCGCAAGATCGGACTCGCCCGCGCGCAGCGCCGCCATCCACAGCGCCATCCGCTCCCGAAGGTCACGTCCGGCGCGCTCGGCGAGCTCCTGTTGAAGGTGTTCGGGGTTCTTGAAATGCGCGTAGAAGCCGGACTGCACGATGCCCGCCTCTTTGGTGATCCGGACGGTCGTGAGCGAAGTCAGTCCCTCCTGCCGGAGCAGATCGGCTGCCGCTTCGAGCATCCGGTCGCGGGTCCCTTCGCGGTTCCGCTTGCGCTTTCGTTCCGCCACTCGACAGCTCTAACACGGCTCGGGGGCCGCGCGGGCGCAGACCGGCCATCTGGCTTCAGCCCGCTATACTGAGGGCGCATGGCGGCCGACCCACAGCCCCCTACCGAGATGGAGGAGCGTGACGACCCGCGGATCACGCGCATCCTCGACCTCATCGACGAGGCGTCGCGTCCGCGCCCGGCCGACGAGGTGCTCGCGGTCCTCTGCGTGGAGGTCGCCGGCATCGTACGCGCGCCCGTGGCGAGCCTGTACGTGCGGGATGAGGAGGACGACGGCGCGCTCGTCATCCGGGCGAACGTCGGGCTCGCGAGTGCGGCCGTGGGCACCCGTCTGCGCGTCGGTGAGGGGCTCACGGGGTTCGCGGCTGAGTGCATGCGGCCGGTCACCGTCGACGCCGCGCCGGTCGACGCGCACTACAAGCCCGTCCCGGGGTTGGGGGAGGAGTCCTTCCCGAGCTTTCTCGCGCTGCCGATCCTCGTCGGTCGTCGCAGCGAGGCGGTGTTGGTCATGCAGCGGCGGGCAGGCGATGTCTTCTCCGACGCGGAGGTCGTGCTCGCCACGGCGCTGGCTTCGAGCTTCGCCTACGCGCTGGAGCGCGCCCGTGCCCGGGAAGAGGCGCGCGTGCCCAAGAAGGCGTGGCTCACGGCGCGTCCGCGCACGACCGGCGCCGCGCTCGGACGTGTGGAGACCCTCCCCGATCTCCGGGGCCTCGCGGCCTTGGCGCGCCGACAGGGGCTCGGGCCGGCGGACCCGGAGGCGCTCCTCGGCGAGCTCGACCGGCTGACCCGGGACCTGCGTCGCTACGCGAGCAAGCTGGCGCTGCCCCCGGAGGTGTCCGGCGCGCTCGAGACGGTGCTGCTCGCCGGCGAAGACCAACGGCTGCGCGCGCTTCTTCGCTCCGCCGAGGAGCCGAACCCGGTGTCCGCGGTGGCGAGCGTGGCCAAGGTCGTCGCGCGTGCGCCCTACGACGTTGGGGCAGACCCCTCCAGCACGACGCGGGCCTCCGAGATCGAGTCGCTGCTCCTGACCCTCGCCTCGCGGCTCGTCGACGTGCGCGTGCCCAATCAGGGTGGGGTACTGCTCTTGACCGAGCATCTGTCTGGGCTGACCGCGCTGCTGGCGGTGGCGCATCGCGCGACGGCGTTGGCCGTGTCCGGCTCGCTCGCTGAAGACGGGCTCGGGGTCCGCGTGGCCCGCGCCGCGGGGCTTCCGGTCGTGGATCGCGTGGGTGGACTCTTCGCCTGGGCCCACGCGGGAGACCGGGTGGTCGTCGACGCGGACGAAGGCGTCGTGCGCGTGAACCCCAGCGCGACTACGATGGCGCGCTACCGGAGGCAGAAGTGAGCGTGCTCGCATGGATCGGTCTTGGGCTCGGGTTCGTGGCGCTGTCGCTCCTCGCCTCGTGGCTGCACTACGTTTACTGGACGCGGCGCTTCACGCTGGACCTCGAATACGCCTCGGAAGAGGTGATCCCCACGGCCGATGGCGTGCACGTGGTGCTGCGGCGCATGCCGACCCCGGACGGGGTCGAGGTCTGCGGCGCGCCGGTCTTGCTCGTACACGGCTTGGCCCTGAACCACCGCAACCACGACATGACCGAGGACCTGTCCCTCGGACGGCATCTCGCGCGGGCGGGCCGAGACGTCTGGCTACTCACGCTCCGGAGCGGGCGCGAGGATCTGGTCTGGGCAGAGGAGCGGGCGGTCACCTTCGAAAAGATGGCCGAGAACGACGTCCCAACGGGCATCGACGCGGTGCTCGAGCGAACGGGGGCGAATGCGCTCGACTACGTCGGCTTCTCCATGGGAGGCATGCTGATGTACGCGTGCCACGGGCAGACGGTGCGCGCGGACAAGCTCCGACGGGTCGTCATCATCGGCTCGCCCGCGGCCATCGTGCCGCCCCTCGTGCTCCTGTCCCGCGTGGCCCGCGTGGTGCCCGGCTGGCTGGTGCCCACCTTGCGGCTGCGGCTCGTGTCGCGTTTCGTCGCGTTCGCTTCCGAGATCGTCAAGACGCCGCTCCACCACTGGCTCTACAACCCCGACAACGTGGACCGCGGGCTCGCGGCGTACTGCCTGGTGAACGGGTTTGTGAACATCCCGTCTGGGCTGGCCAACGAGTTCGTGCGCTGGGCCGGTGACGAGGGCGCCGTCCGGTACGGCGAGCGCGAGGTGACCGACTCGCTCCGGGACGCCGCGACGCCCGTGCTCTTCTTCGCGGGCATGGCCGACAACCTCGCGCCCCACGCCGCGGTGGAGCTGGCGTACGACGCGTGGGGAGCGTCACTGCCAAGTGTGGACAAGGAGCTGATCCGCGTGGGCATCGACTACGGGGCCGCGGCGGACTACGGGCACGGGGACCTGGCCATCGGGCGCCACGCCGAGCTGGACGTCTTCGACCCGCTCGAGGCGTGGCTCGGCACCCCGCGCTGACGGTCCAGCGCCTCGAGTTCGAGGCTGCGTTGCTCCGCCGGTAACCGTGCGTACTTCTTCCCTCCCCTGGGGCGCCCTTTCTTTGGCACCCTGGCGTCCGGAGGCCTCGTGGGTACGAAGAAATCTGACAAGTCGAAGTCCAAGTCCTCGTCGAAGTCGAACGGCAGAGAGAAGCCAACCGACCTGGCCTCGCTGCATCCAGCGTCGCCTCCGCCCCGCAAGCGGGACCGTCTGAACAAGAAGCTCTACGAGAAGGAACTCGACCGGCTCCACGTCGAGCTGGCGAAGCTCCAGTCGTGGATCGTCGCCACCGGGCAGCGCATCGTGGTGCTCTTCGAGGGGCGCGACGCGGCGGGCAAGGGCGGCACGATCAAGCGGATCACCGAGCCCCTGAACCCCCGCGTTGCGAAGGTCGTCGCGCTCGGCACCCCCACGGACCGCGAGAAGACACAGTGGTACTTCCAGCGGTACGTGCCGCATCTGCCGGCCGCCGGCGAGATGACCATCTTCGACCGCAGCTGGTACAACCGCGCGGGCGTGGAGCGGGTGATGGGGTCCGCGACCGCTGAGCATGTCCGCGAGTTCCTCTACAGCGTGCCGCAGTTCGAACGCATGCTCGTTCGCAGCGGGGTGACGCTCATCAAGTACTGGTTCAGCGTGAGCGCCGAGGAGCAGGAGCGCCGCTTCCAGGCGCGGATCGAGCACCCGACGAAGCGCTGGAAGATCAGCCCGATGGACATCGAGTCACGGGGCCGATGGGACGACTACTCGCGCGCCAAGGACGAAATGTTCTCCTACACAGACATCAAGCAGGCGCCCTGGTACGTGGTCGAGTCCGACGACAAGCGCCGCGCGCGGCTCAACTGCATCTCCCACCTGCTGAGCCTGCTTCCCTACGAGAACCACATCCGGAAGAAGGTGGAACTCCCGCCTCGCCCGGAGACGCAGAGCTACGTGCGCACGCCCTACGGCGACCAGAACATCGTGCCGCGGCTCTTCTGAGGCGAGGCGTTCGGGCGACGGAGAGCTCTGATCGAGGGGGGCCGCGACGCGACCAGGGTGGACGGTGACCCTTGTGTTTGAATGCCGGTTGCCGGATGCGTCTTGCTGAAGCCCTCTGAGGGGCCGGTGCGAGTGTGCAACATGCGCGTTTGCGAGGTCGCGGTCACTAGCCAGCGACATAGGCCGGTATCGGTTGTTCGTCTGTGCACCTGTGCCGAAATACGAACGGCCCTCAGGCGTTCGCGGCACCCCTCGATCAGAGCTCGACGAGATCGGTCTTGTTGGCTTGGTACGCCCAAAGGTCTCGCCGAGACCACCGAAATGAGCGCCCGGCCCGGTCCGGCTTGCTCTCGTCCTGGATGGGCGCTAGCCGGAGGCCGCGAGCCAGAACGAGCTGACCCCCACGGGGTGAGCCGCCGCCCCTTTTTTCGGGTCGCTTGTGTCCAGGTTGATGCCGCAGTGCCGTAGAGTCGGAAGAGATGCGCACGCACCGCGAGAAGTCATGAGCGCCACGGCCGACAACGACACGACCCCCGACTTCGACTTTCGTCACTTCCTGACGATGTCGTTCGATGCGCACTGCATCGCGAGCCCCGAGGGCTACTTCAAGTGGCTCAACCCCCGATGGACAGCGCTGCTGGGATGGAGCGAAGAGGAGCTTCTCTCGCGCCCCTTCGTGTCCTTCATCCACCCCGACGACGTGGAGCGAACCCATCGGGAGATCGCTTCGCTTTCCCGCGGCATCCCGACCGTCCGGTTCACCAACCGCTACGCCCACATCGACGGATCCTGGCGTTGGCTCGATTGGGTCACGGTCCCCGACCCGGAGGCGGGCTTGTTCTACTGCACTGCCCGCGACGTGACGACAGAGCACGAGCACCAGGCGATGCGCGCACGCCAAGTCGAGCTTCTTCAGCTCGCCGAGAGGCTCGCGGAGGTGGGCCACTGGAGGGTCGACCTGAAAGCGCAGACCGTGTTCTGGTCGCCGCAGGTCTATCGAATCCACGGGCGCGATCCGGATGTCTACTCGCCCAACCTGACCGAGGGGATCGAGGCCTATCATCCCGATGATCGGGAGGCAGTGAGCACGGTGCTCGGCAAGACGATCGAGCACGGTGTGCCGTTCGACTTCGAGAAACGCGTGATCCGCACAGACGGCGATGTTCGGACGATTCGTGCGCATGGTCGAGCCGAGCTGGACGCGTCCGGCCACATCGTGGGCGTCTTTGGCATCTTCCGGGACGTCACCGAGGAGCGGCGTGCGCGTGAGGAACTGGAGTCGTTTGCGTACGCGGCTTCGCATGACCTCCAGGCTCCTCTTCGCACGATGCGTGGGATGCTGGAACTCCTCGACGACGAGCTTCCCTCTGACGCGGGAGAGAGCCGGGAGCTGCTGCAGCGGATCAGCCGCGCGGGCCTCCGGATGCAGCGTCGGATCACCGGCTTGCTCGATGTGGCGCGCGCGAAGAAAGATGGCTCGACGGGGCCGGTTCCCCTCGGACCGCTCGTCGCCAGTCTATCCGAGCAGTTCGCTGCCCAGCTCAGCGAGGAGGGCGCGGAGCTCCACGTGGCTGACCTCCCGGTGGTGCAAGGGCACGAAGCGCAGCTGACGAGTGTGTTTCAGAACCTCATCAGCAATGCTCTTCGCTACCGGTCCGAACGACCGCCGCGGATCCGCATCGAGGCGGTCGAGGGGCACGGTCTGTGGCGGATCTCGGTTAGCGACAACGGGCGCGGCTTCGAGATGCAAGACCCTTCGCGCGTGTTCGAACTCTTCGTCCGAGGCGAACATATGCCTGCAGACAAGGCCTCCCTCAACGGGGAGAAGCCGTTGGGTCTCGGCTTGAGTCTTTGCAAGCGGATCGTCGAGATGCACAGAGGCACGGTCGGCGTGAGCACCACCCCGGGAGGAGGCTCGACCTTCTGGTTTACGCTCCCGCGGGCTGACCAAATTGGGCCGCCAAAGCCCTCGTCTTCGTGACCGTGAGCGGCTTCACCAGGTAGCCCTTGACGAGGTCGAACTCCGCCGCCGTCGCGCGGTCCTCGGGAGCGTCGGAGGATGAAAGCACAACCACCACGTCGGTCTGAGCGTCGATGGGCAGCTTCATCGCGTCGAGCGCCTCCAGGAACTCGATCCCGTTCATGCGTGGCATGTTGATGTCGAGGATCGTTAGCGTAGGCGGAAATGCGTCGGCGTGGAGAGCCCGTGCGTGCGCGCGGTCTGCAAAGAGCTGGAGCGCTTCCTGGCCATCGCACGCCGCGAAGCTGTAGTCCACGCAGCCGGACTTGCGGAGCGCACGGGAAGCGATGAAGCGGTCGTCCTCGTCGTCGTCGACGACGAGCACAGAGCGCAGTCGGGGTTCAGTCATCAATACCGCTTCCTCCGCAAAGGATAGGCGCAGCGAAGCGTCCGCGCCATGGAGGCGAAGAAAGACATGTCTTTTTCAATCGCTGGACACCGTCAGCAGGACATCGCGGAGGAGGGGTCCAAGCTCCGCCCGGAAGCCACGGTAGGTCGCCAGATCTTGGCGCACCTCGAACTCGACGCAGCGCCGTCCGTGCACGCGGGCGTGGCGGTCCACGGCGTACATCAGCCCGCCTTTGCCGGAGTAGGGCTCGTTCAACGCGACCTGTAGGCCGGCGCGGCTCAAGGCTTCGGCGATCTGCTCTGCCAATGCCTCGTCTCGATCGAACAGGACGCCGATCTCCAGGTCGCGCCAAGCCCCTTCGTAGAAGCGGGTGAAGGTGTGCATGGACACGAGGATGGGCGCGCGCGAGTCTGCTACGAGCCGATCGACAGCCGCATGGTAGGGCCGCCACAGCCCTTCGATTCGGCGGGCGCGCTCGGTCTTTGAGACGTCCTGGTTGAGGGCGACGGGCCCGCCTTCTGCGTCCGCGCGGAACAGGGTCGGGGAGTCTTCTGGGCGGTTCGGATCGATCAGCAGGCGGCTGAAGCGCGAGCTGACTTCCCTGGCCGAGAACGAGCCAGCCAGCTCGGAGGCCAGCTCGAGCGCGCCCAGATCGTAGGCCCAATGCGTGTCTACGAGCCGTCGGTCCGCGGCGGGCCACGCATATCCATCGGGCATGCGCTGCGTCGCGTGCTCGCACGTGACCAGGATCGGGGCGTCCGAGGAGCCGGGGCGAATCTCGAACGCGTCGTGAAGCATCCTGGGGGGATAGCAGGCTCAGGGTGTCGTGGTCACGGTCAGCGCGTCCGGGCTCGGCAGAACCCTGATCGAAAGCCGGCGCGCGCCCGGGGCCACCAGTCGTACCCGCGCGCCCCTTCGAGCAACGCCACATCGCGTCCATCCCCCGCAGCGAGGGGCGGCGCGATGAGGAAATGCTCTCCGATGAGGTAGCGCCGGTCATCTTCCGACGCCGCGAGATCGTCGCGACGGCATGCAGGATGACGAAGTCCCAGCGCGGCCCAGGGTGCGATGCCGGTGAACACGCGCCGGCTCTACGGTCAGGGACACCGCGAACGGTACCCGGTGACGAGGGCGTCGAGGTTGGGGGCCCCGTCCGGGTGCGCGCGCAGGTACGCCATGATGATCCCAGAGCGCTCGTCCTCCGGCGCCTGCAGCAGGTCGGCTTCGAACTCGTAGCGCGGGGCCACCTCACCGAGCGAGCGCCGCAGCCGAACCTCGAGACCGTAGGCGCGAGCCTCCCGGGAGAGCGCTGTCTCGATGAGCGCGTCGCAGCTCGCGTCCGGGCGGGGCTCGGCGGGGAAGGGCATGCCGTGTGCAACGTGATCGAGAAGGTGTCCGACGCGGGAGGCGAGCACCGGATCACTCTCTCCGCTGGGGAGCAACAAGACCCGGTCGTCGCTGACCACGCCGAAGTGCTCGTCCTCCGAGAAGCAGAGGCGGACCTCCCGGTGGCCGAGTTCGTCGAGCAGGGCGGCGCCCTCCGACGTCGCCCGGAGCGCATGCAGGAGCCCCTCGGATCGGCTCGTCTGATCGATCCCCCCGAACGGGCACGGCGGCGCCGGCGCCGAGGCGGTCGACTCCGCGTCTCGTGAGCGCCACGCGGAGACAAACACGCCGGCGGAGAGCATCACGAACATCAGCGCAAAGAGACGGCTGCGGAAGTGGGGCGAGCGGGCCACGGACGGAAGATAGACCCTCGCGCGAGTCCGCGTCTGAAACTACGATCCGTCCCATGACGCGCCGAAGCCCCGCACTGGTATCTCTTCTCGTCTTGTTCGCGGTCGTCGGCTGCGACGAGTCCACCTGCGAGGTCGCGTGCGATGCGGGCGTCGCCTCTGATTCCGGTGGCGGCGCGGTGGACGCGGCCTTGGTCGACGCGGGCGCCGGAGTCCTGTGCGGCGCGGCGTGCGACGCGGTCATCGTGGACGCTGCGTGGCTCGCCGATCGACTGACGGTAACCGATCTGACCGTGCTCGACGTCCGCTCGGAGAGTGCGTTCTCGGCGTCCCACGTGCCGGGCGCCCGCTGGATCGACGGCGGCGCGCTCCGGGCGACGGTGGACGGCGTGGGGGGGCAGGTCGCGCCCCAGGCGGATTTGCAGGCCGCGTTCCGGGCGGCTGGTCTTGACCGAGACCATGCCATCGTCGTCATGGGCGACGACACCGGCACTGGCTCGGCGCGGGTGTTCTGGACCCTCGAATACGCGGGCCACGCGCGCGTGCTGTTTCTGGATGGCGGATGGTCGGCGTGGATGGCCGCGGGCGGGTCCGTCGAGGCCGGCGCCAGCGCAGCAGACCCAACGGAGTACACGATTGACGCGCTCGACGCGGATCGGCGGGTCGACGCGGACTGGGTCCGCGACAACCTTGCGGACTCGGACGTCATGCTCGTCGACGCGCGCACCTCAGGGGAATACGACGGCGGTCACGTCCTCAACGCGGTGCACGTCAACTGGACCGACAACGTCGAAAGCGGCGCGCTCCGCCCCGAAGCCGAGGTGCTCGCGCTCTACCCCGGCTTGGACCTCGCAGCGACGACCGGCGTCGCGTACTGCCAGACCGGCTCGCGCGCCTCGGTCGCCTACCTCGTCCTCCGCTGGCTCGGGGTTGCGGACGCCCGTCTCTACGACGGCTCCTGGGCCGAATGGAGCACGCTCGACGCTGGCGAGTACCTCCGCGGTCCGTAGACCCCGCGCGCGAGCCTGCTTGACCCTCCTCGACCCCGCCCGAACATTGCGTTCGCATGCCGCACGCCGCCACAGCGACGACGCCGACGCGCGTTAGGCGTTCCTGGACGTCTCGGCTCCCGCGTACGGTTCGGGTCGCCTTCATGGGCGTGCTGTTCTTCATGTTCTTCTGCGGTAGCCCGTTCATCGCGCTGGTCGTCTTCCCGACGCTGCGGCTCGTCTCGGGCAAGGAGGCGTACCGGCGACGCTGCACGCGGCTCCTGTATCTCGGCATGGCGCTCATCTGCTGGCTCGGCCGCGGGGCGGGCATTTGGGTCTTCCAGAATCCTGTGCTCCCGCCACGCGTGGACCCGGACCAGTCGTACGTGCTGATCTCGAACCACCCCACCTTCATCGACATGATCGTGTTGCTCGGCTCGATCCCACGGCTGACCTGCGTCACCAGCGGCCGCTGGTCGCGTCACTGGGCCCTCGGCCGCCTGCTCCGCTCGACCGAGTATCTGCCTGGGCCGGGAAGCGGGCGACCGGAGAGCGAGGACATGCTCGGCTCGATGGTGCGCCACCTCCAGGCGGGCCACAGCCTCCTCGTGTTTCCCGAAGGCCAGCGCTCGCAGAAGGACCAGCTCCGACGGTTCCGCCGCGGCGCGTTCGAGGCGGCGGCACAAGCGAACGTCCCGCTCGTCCCTTTGTTTCTCGGGATCGACCGCCCGTATCTCACCAAGGAAGTGTCGATCTGGAATCCGCCGACACCGTCGCCGGAGTACACGTTTGATTGGTTCGAGGTGGTCGAGCCGGCCGAGTACGACAACGACGGCCGCCGCATCCACGAGCACCTCGTGTCGCAGTACAGGGCGCGGTTCGAGGAGCAAAGGGCGCTCCAGAAGTCACTCGCGGAGGGCTGACGGACATCGGTGAGCCCTCACTCCTCGGGCCACCACCACTCGTACGGAGCGATGGCTTCACACGAGGGGCACCAGGTCTCCTCGAACTCCTCGTCGCACGCGGGACATCGGCCTCCGTGGGCGAACGTGTTGAACGGCGGCGCGGGCAGGACTCACAGGTCCAATGCGGCTCTCCGTCCGGGATCCATGCGCACGACGGACACTTCACGCCGAGCTCTCGGTACTGTGGCGCCGCGTCCTCCTGCGGGGGCGCGAGCGTGCCGAACATCGAGAACCCGAGCCGGGCCTGGGCCTCGTCCAGCGTCTCGCCGGGCTGAAGCTCGCCCACCACGACACCGCCACATCCGGGGCAGAGGTCCGCGTCATCGACCAGCGTGGCTTCGCAGACGGTGCACAACGCGGTGTGCCACCAGGCTCTGCCGCTGAGGTAGGAGAGGCCCATCGCGCCTCGCCTCGACAAGGGAGATCGTGCATGCGGCGAGCGGGTCCTGGGGCGCCGCGGTCCCGACGACGTCGATGCGCACATCGGAGAGTCCCGCGTAGAGCATCAGGCGACGCGCCACCTGGTACACGCCGTGAAGGCCGTCTTGGTAGGGATCAGGGAAGAAGCGGCCCGACGGCTCGAGAACCGGCCCCGCCACGAACGACTCCCACCCGTGCGTCTGGATGCTCTCGCTCAGGTGCGCGAGCAACGCTTCGCGCGTGTCGTCCGAGAGCGTCCCCACGGCACTGCCATGAACGTCGGCCTGCGGCCCGTCAATGCGGTCACGTGCCCGGAGGCAGGCAGCCCCTACACTGCGCGGGCCGGCCTCACGCCGCCGGCGACAGGGAGGGCGCATGCACATCGAGCAGCTCGAGGAGTTTGCACTGAGCGAAGACCGGGAGGCGGCCCTTTCGCGCCTCGTTCCGGGGACCGAGGACCACTACTTCCTCAGCTGCCTGCACCACCAACACCGCGGGGAGCTGGGCCGGGTCGAGTCGCTCCTCATGAAGTGGACCGAGCGCTACGGGGAGACGGCTCGGGTCACGTCGATCCGAAACCGGCAGGTGCTGCTGCGCCACGCAGAAGCGCCC
Source organism: Sandaracinaceae bacterium (assembly GCA_045106715.1). Lineage (GTDB taxonomy): Bacteria > Myxococcota_A > Polyangia > Polyangiales > Sandaracinaceae. Next base: position 10,714 of record JBGCFC010000008.1, on the reverse strand, counting down.
AAGGAGACCAACCGCGCGCTGCAGAAAAAGATGGGCCTCCGCTTCGACCATCAGCGCGAGGCGCGAGGCCAGCGGACCGAGCACCCGACGTCGGTGGACCCGGCGGCTCTCGACGCCCGCGTGTTTCATGAGGAGGCGTTGCGACGGCACCGACTGGTGGAGGGGTTCTCCCCGGCCGCGCACGACTGGCTGCTGCAGCAGCCCCTCGAGGCGGACCGTCGCCGGGCGCTTCTCAGTCAGCTGGATCGGCCGGACCGGCCAGGGCTGGTCTCGCAGGTCTTGGCCGACCTTCGCGAGAAGACGTCGGGCGGCTTCGGGAGCCTGCCGATTCACGGGCTCCTCACGACCGCGCAGCTCACGGAACTGCAGCGCCTGCACCCTCCGATCGCCACCCACCCGGCGTATGTGGACGCGCGCCTCGTGCAGCTCCAGCCCCGTCCGGACGACGACTGGCAGCACGAGCCGGTGGTGCGGCGGGCGTACCTCGAGCGCCTGTGGGCGTACGTCGCGAACCTGCCGCCGGCGTTCAACTCGCTGAAGGTCACTGTGCTCCATGCGCGGCTCGCCCATGACCGCGCGGAGGGCGTCTACGACCGCGGCCGCTTCCTGATGTACCTCTCTCTGCCGCGTCAGGTCTCCTACGCTTCGCGAACCCATCTCCAGGCGCACCGTGGGCATGTCGCCCGGCTGAATCAGGACCACCGGCGGGCCACCCTCCTGGTGGCTGTCCGCGACGATCAGAGGCTCGTGCGCGACTACCTGCTCACGCTGCTGCGTAACGAAGGGACGGAGGCGTACCTCCCGTACCTGCGTGAGGACTACGTGACCCGGCTCTTCGCCGAGGCCCAGATCCTCGCCGGTCGAGGCGATGCGGAGCGGCATGTCTCGGCGCTGGGAGGCCCCACCGCCTACGAGGCGCTGCGCGAGCGCGTCGAGATCGAGCTCACGCCGAACAACCCGCGCTCCCATCGCGTGGACGATCCGGTCGAGCTCGAGGTGGATCTCAAGAACGTGCCTTCGCTCGTCGTGCGCGTCTTCGAAATCAACGCCCTGAGCTACTTCCAAGTGCACGGACGCGAGGTCGACACGTCGGTGGACTTGGACGGGCTGGTCGCTTCGGAGGAGCAGCTGCACACGATCGAGGCCCCGGCCGACCGGCGCGTCCGCCGACGGTTCGCCTTCGAGTCGCTCCGCCGCGCGGGCGCGTTCGTGATCGAACTGATCGGCAACGGCAAGAGCAGCCGCGCGCTCATCCAGAAGGGCGTGCTGCGCTACGTCGAGCGGATCGGCGCGGCCGGGCATGTGATGACGGTGCTCGACGACAACAGCACGCCGCTTCCCGACGCGCGGGTCTGGATCGGCGGCCAAGTCCGCGATGCGCGCGAAGACGGCACGGTGCTCATCCCGTTCAGCACACAGCCTGGGCGCACCAAGGTCCTCCTCCAGCACGGCGCGCTGACGACCCTGGAGGACTTCGAGCACCGCGCAGAGGCGTACCGCTTCGAAGCCGGCCTCTACGTGGCGCGTGAGCAGCTCCTGTCGCGCGGGGACGCTGAGGTGATCGTCCGCCCTGTGCTGCGCGTCGCGGGCGTACCCGTCAGCCCCGAGCTGCTGGAGGACCTCACGCTCGAGATCACGACCACCGATCGGCGCGGCACGGCCTCGAGCACCCAGACGTCCCTCACCCTGAGGGCGGGCCGGGAGGCGACGCACACGTTCCGTGTGCCGGCGGACCTCCAGCAGCTCTCGCTCACCGTGCGGGCGCGGGTGCGAAGCGTGACGGAGCAGCGCGACATCGAGCTGACTGAGAGCACGTCGCGCACGCTCAACCAGGTCGACCGCGAAGACGTCCTCCTCTGGGCGCACCTTCGCCCGGGCACGGCGGGCTATGCGCTGCACGTGATCGGCAAGGGCGGCGAGCCCCGCGCCGACGTCCCCGTGACGTTCGACTTCTGGCACCTGCACACGCAGGTGCCCGTCCGGCTCGTCTGCCAGACCGACGAGAACGGGGTGGTCTCGCTCGGCCCGCTCGAGGGCCTCTCCGCCCTCGACGCGTTCCCCACGGGTGGGCGCAGCGTTCGCTTCCCGCTGCACGTCGATGCGGCGCGCTCGGACGCTTCGGTGCACGCGGCGGTCGGAGAGACGATTCGCATCCCACACGCCGGATCGGACGTCGTCCACGGCGCGGCCTCGCTCCTCGAGCGCGTCGGCGACGGGTACCGCGCTGACCATGGCGGGCGGGTCGAGATCCGGGACGGCTACGTTTGCATCACGGGGCTGCCGGCCGGGGACCACGCGCTTCGTCTCGAGGGAGACCGGCGCCGGATCGAGATCCGGGTCGCCGAGGGTGCGGTGGTCGGGGGCTGGCTTTGCTCGCGGTGCAGGCTGCTCGAGACGCGCAGCACCACGCCCCCGACGGTGTCCCAGATCGAAGTGCAGTCCGATTCGGTGCGCGTCCGGGTTCTGCACGCCACGCCCCGGACACGCGTGCATGTGGTCGCCACGCGCTTCGTCCCGGAGTGGAGCTTGATGTCGGCGCTCGATCGCGGGCGGCGGCCTTCCCCGGAGACTGTCTCGGTCGGGCGCCCCGTGTCGCACTACGTGTCGGGCCGCGAGATCGGCGACGAGGCCCGCTACGTGCTCGAGCGTCGACAGCTGCCGGCCCGGCCCGGAAGCCTGCTCGCGCGCCCCAGCCTGTTGCTCAACCCGTGGGCGACGCGGAGCACCTCGACGAACCTCAGCGAGGCGGCGGCGGGGGGCGCCTACGGGAGCTCTCAGGACCGTGCCCGAAGACGCTCGAACGCACGCGCGGACGGGGCCAAGGAGGCCCATGGGGGGGCGGCCAGCATGGCCAACCTGGACTTCCTCAGAGGCGCGTCGCCGGTCCTTTGCAACTTGAGCCCGGACGAGGGCGGTCTGGTCACGGTGCCGCGGGAGGCGCTCGGGGACGCAGGACTCGTGCGCATCCTCTTGCTCGACGGCGATCACGCGTTGACGCGGCTGGTCCCGCTCGATGCGCCGGCGCTCCGGTGCCGCGACCTGTCCCTCTCGGAGGTGCTCGACCCGGAGGCGCACTTCGTCGAGCGTCGACAGACGACGGTCGTCGCCGCGGACGGGCAGCTCGCGCTGGCGGACATCACCACTGCGCAGCTTCGGACGTTCGGCACTGTGGGCGATGCGCACGCTCTGCTTTCGACGCTGAGCGGGGACGACGCGCTGCGCGAGATGGCGTTCGTGACGCGCTGGCCGAGCCTCCCGGCCGCCGAGCAACGCGAGCTCTACGCGAAACATGCCTGCCACGAGCTTCATCTGTTCCTGTATTTCAAGGACCGCGGGTTCTTCGACGCCGTCGTGCACCCGTACCTCCGGAACAAGCTCCAGAAGACGTTCCTCGACCGTTACCTGCTCGGAGACGACCTGTCCCGCTTCCGCACGCCGTGGGCGTTTGCGCAGCTCAACGCGCTCGAGCGATGCCTGTTGATGGACCGGATCCCGGAGGAGCGGGAGCTGGGGCGGAGGGGCCTCGAGCAGGAGCACGATCTGACCCCGCCGGACGTGGAACGAGACGCGCACCTGTTCCGTGCGGCCCTCGGAGGAGGCGCGTTGGAGGGCGACCGCCTCGGGATGGCGGCGGCTCGCGAGCGGGCCTCGAAGCCCAAGAAGAAGCGCGCCATGGGGGGCCGCGGAGGCGGTGGTCCGCCCCCCATTCCACAAGCGCCGCCAGCCTCATCAGCAGGTCCGCCGCCAGGCGGCATTCTGATGTCGGTCTCCGCCCCGGCGCCGGCCGCTCCGGCCGCCGAGGCGGCTGTGGATGGGCTCGGGGGCTACGGCGGTGACTTTGACGACGACGTCGCGGACCGGGAGGAGGTTCGCCGGAGCTTCCGCGCGGTCGACAGGACCAAAGAGTGGGCGGAGAACCAGTACCATCGGCGGCGGATTTCCGAGCAGGGCGCGACGCTGATCCGGGTCAACGCGTTCTGGCGGGCCTTCGCGCGCCACGTCGCCGCGGGCCGTCCGGGTCCCTTCGTCACGGGCGCCTTTGTGCGCGCGGCGGGCAGCTTTGCCGAGCCGATGTGTGCGCTCGCGGTGCTGGACCTGCCGTTCGAGGCCGACGCGCCCGACGTGGACTACCAGGGCAGCGCGATGACCCTCGCGACGCGCTCGGTTCGCGTGGCGTTCCACCAGGAGATTCAACCGGCCGAGCCGGCGGCGGGTCGGCTTCCGATCCTCGTGAGTCAACACTACGTGCGGCCGGACGACCGGTACCGTTGGGAGGGCAGCGAGCGGGTCGAGAAGTACGTTCTGGGGGAGCTGCTCACGCACGTGACCTACGTGTGTCAGGTCGTACTGACGAACCCCACCGCCTCGTCCCACGAGCTCGACCTCCTCCTGCAGATCCCCGAAGGCGCGGTGCCGGTGGCGGACGGATTCGTCACGCGCGGCACACGCGTGCGGCTGGAGGCCCACGGCGCGCAATCCATCGAGTACGCCTTCTATTTCCCGGCGACCGGGCAGTACTCGCACTTCCCGGTGCACGTCGCCCGGAACGAGCTGCTCATCGCGCACGCGGAGCCGGCGACGCTGACCGTCGTGGCGGAGCCGAGTGAGGTGGACTCGACCTCATGGGCGCACGTCTCGCAGCACGGCGCCGAGGACGAAGTGCTCCGGTATCTCGCGGAGGAGAACCTCGGCCGTGTCGAGCTCCCGAAGGTCGCGTGGCGGATGCGGGAGCGTGCGTTCTACGAGCGAGCGCTCGCGGTCCTCGAGCGACGCCACGTCTGGGATCCGACCGTGTGGGCCTACTCCGTGTTTCACGACGACAGCGCGCGGATCGGCGCCTTCCTGCAGCTCGAGGGTCGATTTCTGGCGAACTGCGGTGCCGCGCTCGCTTGCCCGCTCGTCACGCGGGACCCGGTCGCCCGTCGCGAGGTCGAGCACCTCGAGTACGCGCCGCTCATCAACGCACGCGCGCATCGCCTCGGGGGCGAGCTCGAGATCCTCAACCAGGCGTTTGCGGAGCAGTACCGCCGCTTCCTCGATGTGCTCGCGCACCTCCCCGAGACGACGGACGCGGACCGGCTCTCGGCCGCCACGTACCTGCTCTTGATGGACCGCGTCGAAGCCGCTCGGGCGCAGCTGGCGCGGGTCGATCCGGCGAGCATCGAGGCGCGACTTCAGCTGGACTATCTGCGCGCCTACCTCGCGTTGCTCGAAGGAGATCCGGCCACCGCGCGTGCGCTGGCGGAGGCCCACGCGACGCACCCCGTCGACCGATGGCAGACGCGCTTTCGGGCCGTGCTCGCCGTGCTGGACGAGGCGGAGGGGGCGAGCGGGCGTGTGCTGGACCCCGACGACCGGGAGCAGGCGCACACGCGGCTCGCGGGCACCGAGCCGGGCTTCGAGCTCGAGGTGGAGGGCACGACGGTCCGCGTGAGCTACCAGAACCTCGCGCGATGCGACGTCCGGTATTACCCGATGGACCTCGAGCTGCTGTTCTCGCGCGAGCCGTTCCTACGCGACGCGGCGGACCGCTTCTCCATCATCGAGCCGGCGCGACGAGATGCGGTCGACCTGCCCACGGACTCCAACGAGGTGCGCTTCGAGCTTCCCGAGGAGTACCGGAGCGCCAACACCATCGTCGAGGTCGCGGCCGGCTCGGAGCGCAAGTCCCGCGCGAGTTACGCGAACGACCTCCGCGTGCAGCTCACGCCGCGCTACGGCCAGGTCCGGGTGGCGTCGCGGAGCGGCGCTCGACCGCTTCCCGCCACCTACGTCAAGGTCTACGCCCGGCGGCGCAACGGGGACGTGGCGTTCTACAAGGACGGCTACACCGACGTGCGCGGGCTCTTCGACTACGCGAGCCTGAGCACCGACGAGCTCGACCACGTCGAGCGCTTCGCCATCCTCGTCCAGACCGAAGCCCACGGAGCCGTCGTTCGAGAGGCCGCGCCGCCGCAGAGATAGGCGCCGGACGTGCTACCGCGTCTTCGGGGCGGCCCAGAAGTCGTAGAAGTTGAACCAGTTGTCGGGTGCGCTGCGGGCGTAGTGCTCGAGCCGCCCGGCGTACTGCCGTACGTATTCTTCGAGCGCTTCTTGGCGCTTGCCGCGCGGCAGCACGATGCGGTCGGCGAACGGCTCGCAGTTGAGTTCGTACGCATCCGGGTCCTGATGCACCCCAAAGGTCAGGTAGACGGGGGCCTTGAGCATCGACGCCAAGAGGAAGGGCCCCGTCGAGAACGGCGCCTTCTTGCCGAGGAACGGAACCCACACGATGCGGTCCTCAGCCGCGTTCTTCGGAACCCGGTCGCCCATGATCGCGAGCAGCGCGCCCTCGTCGATGAGCTCGCGGCAGCGCAGCATGGTGGTCATTCCGCCGTCGGTCTCGAGCGGGAGAACCCGGGCCGCGCCCTCCGGATCCAGCTGCGCCAGCGCTTCGTTCAGCATGCGCGCGTTCGCCGTGTACATCAGCGCGTAGATCGGGATCCGCTCGTTCGTGCTCTGGGTGCGCATGGCGTAGAAGCTGCCGAGATGCGCGCCGAGCAGCACGGCCCCCCGCTTGTCGTCGCGGAGCGCGGCGAGGTGGTGGCTCCCCGTCCGGTTGACCTCGATGTCGTCGTCCTTGCCGGAGACGAAGAAGAACGCGTCGAGCGTGCACCGGACGAACCGGAGCATGTGCCGATAGACGTCGCTGCGGCTGGCCCGGCGGCCGTGCATGCGGAGGTGGTATTCGCCGATGGCGCGCCGCGCGGTGGGGGACGTGAGGGTGTAGTAGCCGGTGACGAAGCGCGCGATGAAGCGCATGAAGCGGCGGCCAAACAGTGTGGTCAGGAACACCGTGAAGCGGATGGCGAAGACGCCGCCGCGCTCCTTGGCGTCGAGCCATCCTGCGCTCGGCTCGGTCTCGGTCGTGGGGCCCTCACTCATGCGACTCAAGCGGGGAGGGTGAGCGGCCGTCGGAACAAGAGATGCATCATCCGACGCCACATCAGCCGCGTGTGCATCTTGAAGATCAGCCAGTTGTCCTCGAGCGGCAGCCAGTGCGTCACGCCCCCCTCGATGTACCGAACCCGGGTCGGCACGTGTACGATCGGCAGGTTCATCCACGCCAGCCGCACCACGATCTCGGGGTCGAAGTCCATCCGGTTGCCCACCGTTCGTGTGGCGATGGCGGGGTCGAGGGGATAGAGCCGAAAGCCGCACAGCGGGTCGCCCACGCGGTCGTCGCCCACCTCGCGTCGGGTCCAAAAGATCGTGACTCGGCGCAGCAGCATGCGGTGCGTCGGCGCCGTCTCGTCGAAGATGGGCTGCCCGAGAATGACGGCTTCGGGGTTCGCTTCCGCGATCTCGAGGAACGTCGCGATGTCGTCCAGCGCGTGCTGGCCGTCCGCGTCGACCTGAAGGGCATGGGTGTAGCCGAGCTCCCGTGCGAACGCGAAGCCGGTCTTCACCGCGGCGCCCTTGCCCCCGTTCTTCGCCCGGTGCGTGACCTGAGCGAGGCCCTCTTGCCCGAGCTTCTCCACCTCGCGGCGGTTGGGTTCGGCGCTCGCGTCGTCGACGATGACGACCTCGGGCAGCAGCGCGCGCACCGCCACGACCACGTCCCGAATCGTGTCCGGGTTGTCGTAGGTGGGAATCAGGATGCAGGGCCGAAACGCGGGCATCGCCTTGGGGCTCTGCGGGTGTTGGCGCTTCCTGTCAAGCGCGGTCACGGGGCGCGCACCATCGACGCCAAGAGAGGAAGCAGGCGTGCCAGACGGTCTCCCTCGCAGCCGGCGGTGGCGGAGACGAAGAGGGTGTGGCGTCCCTCGGTGTCCCCGCGCGCCTCGGTTCCCTCCGGCGCCGCTTCGAGCGAGCGGTCCCGGGCGATCGTGGCGGCATGTTCACTCTGGCGTCGGCTCACGCGCACTTCGAGCGCGTCGTCCTGCCGCGTGAACCGGGCGGTGCAGGCCTCGCGGCCCGCGGTCTCCGCCTGAAGCCCCCAGCCCGGGCCGCACGCCGCGGCGATGTCGCTCTCGAGAAGCAGCATCTGCGCGCAGCCGAACGTGTCCGGCGTCACCCGATGTCCGGCGACCACGTAGTGGACCACCTCGGTCGTCGGCGGGGGAGACGCGTCCTCGATGGGTGGCTCGAGCTCCATCGCGGTACGCACCCGGCCGAGCGAGGGACACCAGGTCTCGGTCGACCGTCGGGTCGTGGGCGCCCGGAACAGCCCTCCGCGCGGGTGCCGGCAGGTGCGCTCGAGCACCACGCAGTCCGCGACGTTGCCGACCGGGTAGATGACCCCCGTCTCCGTGAACTCGGCGGTGCAGGGCGCCGACAGCGGTCCCTCGCCGGATGTGTACCGGAACGACGCGCCCTCGCGGACGGGGCCCCGCAGCAGCGGCTCGAGGTCGGCGCCGTCCGGCCGGACCATCGTCACGCCCTCGTCGTCCACGCGATAGAACGACGGACGGCGGTCACGGCTGCCGAACGTCACGAGCAGCCCGCTGGCCGTCTGACCGGTCACGCCCACCGTGCGCGACGCCGGGCCGACCTGCTCCCGCCAGCGGTCCCCCACCGCCGTCGGAAAGAACGCGCGTGCTGGCGGGGCGTCGGCCGCTGGAGGCGCGATGGCGGACTCGTCGTGGGCTTCACACCCCGCTGAGAGGCCCAACGCGGCCACCAGCCACGGGGCCGCCAGCATGATGGATCGTCGAGACATGCGCCCCGACTGCTTACCCGGTCTTGGCCGCCTCCGCCGCCTCTTCCTGCCCGTGGACATCCGCACGGCGATGCACGCCCGAGATCTCGAGCGCGCGCTGCTCGTCCAGCAGGTCGGCCCAGGTCCGCATATACAGCGTGACGTCCTCCCGCTTCCGGAACGCCAGCTCACGCTGCCCGAACGGCAACCGGCGTATCACACGTGGGTCCTGAAGGCGTTCCAGACGTGGGATGTCTGACAGTTCGAGGCCGATGTCGAGCATGCGGTCGATGACGTGGTCGATCGGCAGGCCGCTCGCCGGGCAATGCTCGACCGCTTGCTCGCCCCAGTCACCAGCCCGCTGCAGAGCGATGCGGTGGATCGTCGCCCGGTCCAAATGGGTCACCGTCTGGGCCAGGTGTCCGCAGTTGCAGGCGCCCATGTGAGTCCACCGATAGTCCCCGCCGGACTCCAGACGGGCCGCAGTGGTGCGAAGAGCTTCAATCAGTTCCGAGGTTGGTCGCGCCATGACAATAGTCTAGTGCCACGGGGCTCGAGTGGCCCCTCGAGTGCCCTCCTGAGGCAGCTCGTCGATGCCTTCCGTGTTGACAAACCCCGCTCGGTGACAAAAAAACGGCCCACCCGTGACCAAATCGCTCGTCATCGTCGAGTCTCCCGCCAAGGCCCGGACCATCGCCGGTTACCTCGGGAACTCCTATGTTGTGGAGTCGTCCATCGGACACATCCGCGACCTCCCGCGGAGCGCCAAAGACGTTCCCGCCCAGTACAAGAAGGAGCCGTGGGCTCGCTTGGGGGTGGATGTCGACAACGACTTCCGGCCGCTGTACGTGGTCGACCCCGAGAAGAAGGCGCACATCAGCAAGCTGAAGAAGCTGCTGAAGGACGCCGACGTTCTCTACCTCGCGACAGATGAAGACCGCGAGGGGGAGTCCATCGCGTGGCACCTCTTGGAGGTCCTGAGCCCCAAGGTGCCGGTCAAGCGCATGGTGTTCCACGAGATCACCAAGAAGGCGATCCAGCACGCCATCGACAACCCGCGCGAGATCGATCGCCGGCTGGTCGACGCCCAGGAGGCGCGCCGCATCCTCGACCGCCTCTACGGCTACGAGGTTTCGCCCGTCCTGTGGAAAAAGGTCATGCCGCGCCTCAGCGCCGGACGCGTGCAGAGCGTCGCGACCCGCATGATCGTCGAGCGCGAGCGCGCCCGCATCCGGTTCAACGTCGCCAGCTACTGGGACGTGGAAGCCACCTTCGCCAAGAAGGAGGGCAGCAAGCAGGAGATGACCGCCAAGCTGACGCGGCTCGACGGCAAGCGGCTCGCATCCGGCAAGGACTTTGGGGAATCGGGCAAGATCACCCGCGACGACGTGGCGGTGCTGAGCGAGGACGAGGCCAAGGCGCTCGCCAAGACGATGGAGACGACGCCGTTCCGCGTCAGCTCCGTCGAGCGCAAGCCCTACACCCGCAAGCCCGCCGCTCCGTTTATGACGTCGACGCTCCAGCAGGAGGCGTCCCGCAAGATCGGCTTCGCCGCCAAGCGCACGATGCGCGCCGCCCAGCGGCTCTACGAGAGCGGCTACATCACCTACATGCGTACGGATTCCACGACCTTGAGCGACGCCGCGCTCACGGCCGCCCGGACGCTGATCGACGAGCTGTACGGGACAGACTACCGGCCCGCCGCGCCGCGCAAGTACGCCAACAAGGTGAAGAACGCGCAGGAGGCTCACGAAGCGATCCGTCCGTCGGGCGATTCGTGGCGCAAGCCCGAGGCCGTGGCCAAGGAGGTCGGCAAGGACGAAGGCCGGCTTTACGAGCTGATCTGGAAGCGCACCGTGGCGTCGCAGATGTCCGACGCGCGCGGCGAGACGCTCTCCGTCAGGATCCAAGGCACGGCGAGCGGTCGTGTGGCGGAGCTCAGCGCTTCGGGCCGCACGATTCTGTTCCCCGGCTTCCTCCGGGCGTACGTGGAGGGCAGCGACGACCCGGATGCGCAGCTTGGCGACAAGGAGA
>JBGCFC010000079.1:0-32398 GCA_045106715.1 Sandaracinaceae bacterium | reverse complement strand
GGTGATCGCTGGCCGACAGCCCGAGCGCTTCCTTCACCCCGTCATCGTAAGCCAGCGCGCCCGTTCGCCACATGCCCGCGAACCCGGCCGCGTGAAGGCCGAGCAACACCGTGTGCGCCACGGCGCCCGCGCTGAGCACCTGCTCGCATTCGGGGGCCTTGGGGTGCGCGCACGGGGTGGCGGCGACCACGATGATCAGCGGCGCGCGCAGCGGCTTCTTTCGCGCGCGCTCCACCTTGCTCTCCTCGGCGCCGCTCCTGGACAAGGCGTCGGCAAACACCTCTCCGAGCGCGTTGCGGGCCTCACCGCGGACGAGCAGGATCCGCCACGGACGAACCGCGCCGTGATCGGGCGCGCGCAGCGCCGCCGTCAGGATCCGGTCGAGGACGGCGGCGCTCGGCGCGGGCTCTCCCAGCTTCCCGTTCGAGGACCGCGTCTCCAGAAGCTCCATGGAGTCCATGGGGCGACTATAGGGGCGTCCCCTCGCGCGGCAACGCGCTACGGCTTGGGGTGGTCTGGCGCGCCGATCTCGTCCCCGTCGACCAGCCGCGTCTTGGTCTCGTTGGCCCAGGCGGCGTAGCGTCCGGCCTCGATCGCGCCCCGCGCCTCGCGGCACAGCGCACCGTAGAAGAACAGGTTGTGCGCGGTGACCAGACGGGCGCCGAGCATCTCCTTGGCGCGGATGAGGTGGTGGAGGTAGCCGCGGCTGAAGGTCGCGCAGGTCGGGCAGGCACAGCGCGCGTCGAGCGGGCGCGCGTCGTCTTTGTGGCGCGCCTGCTTGAGGTTGACGCGGCCGAACCAGGTCAGCGCCCCGCCGTTGCGCGCGTTGCGGGTCGGCAGGACGCAGTCGAACAGGTCCACCCCCGAGCCGATGGCCTCGATGAGGTCGAACGGGGTGCCGACGCCCATGAGATAGCGCGGGCGGTCGTCGGGCAGGTGCGGCGCGAGCTCTCTGAGCTGCCGGTACATCTCCGGGATGGGCTCGCCAACAGAGAAGCCGCCGAGCGCGACGCCGTCCACGTCGAGCGCCGCGATCTCCTCGAGGTGCGCCTTTCGGAGGTCGGTGAACGTCGCCCCCTGCGCGATGCCGAAGCGGGCCTGCCCGTCCGTCTTGGGGGCGGCGAGGCAGCGCTTGGCCCACGCCGTCGTCCGACGCACGGCCGCCTCGACGACCGCCCGCGACGCGCCGCCGGGCGGGCATTCGTCGAACAGCATCGCGACGTCGGCCCCGAGCAAGCCCTGAACGCGCATCGACTCCTCCGGCGTCAGGCGCAGCTTCGAACCATCGAGGTGGCTCTTGAACGTCACCCCGTCGTCGTCGACCTTGTTCCGATGGCTGAGGGAGAACACCTGAAAGCCGCCGCTGTCGGTCAGCATCGCGTGCGGCCACCCCATGAACTTCGGGACGCCCCCGAAACGCGCTACGCGCTCGGCGCCCGGCCGCAGCCAGAGGTGATAGGTGTTGGCGAGGATCAGGCGCGCGCCCGTCGCCTCGACCTCGGAGGGCACGAGCGACTTGACCGTGCCCAGCGTGCCGACGGGCATGAACACCGGCGTCTCGACAACCGCGCGCGGCGTGACGAACGTGCCCCTCCGCGCGTGCCCGTCCCGGGCGTGTTCGGTGAACGAGAAGCCTTCGGTGGGAAGCGTCACGAGCGCACCTCGCTCCTGGGCGGCGGGATCAACATCGCGTCTCCGTAGCTGTAGAAGCGGTACTCCGACGCCACCGCCTCACGGTACGCCGCCCGGGTCCGCTCCTCCCCGGCGAGCGCCATCACCAAGGCGAGCAGCGTGGAGCGCGGCAGATGAAAGTTCGTCATCAGCCCATCGATCACGCGGAAGCGAAACCCGGGCTGGATGAACAGATCCGTACGACCCTCAGACGCTTGGACCACGCCGTCGATGTGCGCCGACTCGAGGGTTCTGACGACGGTCGTCCCGATGGCGACGACCGGACGTCCTGCGCGTTTGGCGTCGTTGATGGACTCGGCGGCCGCCTTCGACACCGCGTATCGTTCCGAGTGCATCGGGTGCTCGTCGAGGTCAGCCACGCTGACGGGCCGGAACGTGCCGGGGCCGACGTGCAGGGTGACACGCGCCAGCTGGTGGCCCGCCGCCGCGAGCGCCTCCATCAAGGGTTCGTCGAAGTGAAGCCCCGCCGTCGGCGCGGCGACCGCGCCCGCATGTTCGGCGAACACCGTTTGGTAACGCGCCTCGTCGCTCGCGCGCGCTTCACGCCGGATGTACGGGGGAAGCGGCACGTGCCCGCCGCGCCCCATCGCCGCTTCGACCCCGCCCTCGGCGCGAACCTCCACCACCAAGGTCCCGGCGCGCTTCTCGAGCACGATCGCCTCGAGCCCGCCTGCGAGTGTCAGCGTCGCCCCTTCCCGGATCGGCTTGCTCGCGCGCCCCATTGCCTCCCACCGCTCCACCTCGCCCGCCGCGCCCAGGCGCTCGAGCAGCAACAGCTCGACCTTGCCCCCGGACTCCGTTTTACGACCGAACAGCCGCGCGGGCAGCACGCGGGTGTCGTTGACGACCAGCAGCGAGGGCGGGAGCAGCGAGGGGAGGTCGTGCACCCGATGATGCTGGGGCGTTTCTTCGCTCAACCGCAGCAGCCGCGCGCTCGAGCGGGGTTCCACCGGTTCCTGCGCGATCAGCGCGTCGGGCAGGTCGTAGTCGAGCTCGGAGACGTTCACGCGCGGACCGTAGCAGCGTCCAGCGAAGATGGCGGCGCGTTCAGAATCGAAAGTGGCGAGTTCGTTCTCGCAATCCAGGTTCCGCGGAGCATCACTCGGCGAGGACACCCAGTTTCGGGGGTACGAGAGGCGGTTGACTCGAAACGATGCAAAATGGGGCGCCTGGGCGTCTGAGCCCGACTGCGCACGGTCCTTGCAGAGCGTTACGGCATGGACGACCGTACGAGTGACCCTCGAGTCCGAAGCTGGCGCGGCGACGCCGGCCTGCCGGAAACCTCTCTCGCCAAGGGCGGGGTGCGCGTCACCGGCAGCGCCCTCGATGAAGGAGCGCAGTGGTACGTCACGCAAGACCGCTTCGGGTGGTCGACCGTGGTGTTGGTGAGCGACGAGACCGGCGCTCCGCTCCCGGACCTCCGCCCGGTGTTGCAGCTGTCCGCCAGCCGGAGCGCCGAGCCGTCTCAGACGGCGCTGGACGTGCGAGAGGCTCTAGGGGATCGGGCGGATCACGTGGGCTTCGCGCTCGCGCGAATTTCCCCCCACGGCGGACTGCTCGAGCTCCTGAATGTGAGCCTGGCGACGGTCTTGGTCTGGCACCCCAATGAGGGGCTATCGCCGTACGAGCCGTGCCACCCGAGCCTCGCGGCCTGCACGGCGCAGCTCTCGAGCGAGGTCATTCGGCTCCACAGCGGGGGGCTGGTGGCGATGACCACCTCGGGTGTGCTGGCGTCCGCCGCGGGTTGGGCGGAGCTCAAGCAGTTTGTGCACGATATGGCGATCGACCCGCTCGGCGGCACCCTCGCGCAAGCAGACCCGCAGGAGATCGGCCGGCTGCTCGCGGAGGCGGTTCCCCAAGGACCCAGGTCCTCGCCCCGCGCCGCCGTCATGGTCGGCCAGCCGGCAGCACAAACGCAGGTCGCGTGAGTCGGTTCGCTCGAACGACTCAGTGCCAGGCTTGCAGCTGACCACGCTCGAGCGCGATGTAGATCGTGCCGTCCGCGCCGAGCACGGGCGGCGAGAACGAATAGGTGCCCAGCACGACGCGCCAACGCTCCGCGCCTTGGGGGTCCACCGCGATCATCCTCCCCGTTCGATCCACCGCGAGCGTGGTGCCGTCGGTGCCGACGGATGCCGGCCCGCTGAACCCAGGCGGGTTGGGGAAGCGCCAGCGTTCGGTGCCGCCGGGCCCGACACACACGATGCCCTCGGTCATGGTCGGGACGCGAACGGAGCCGTCGGGCGCGATGGCGAGGCTGGCGCCATCGAAGTGCCGGCTGCCCACGTCGAGCTGAGCGCGCACGCGCCCGCGGGGGTCGAGCTGCGTGAGCAGCCCCTCCGTGGTGCTCACCCACGAGGTGCCGTCGTCGGCCACGGCGAGCGCCGTCGTCACCCGTCCGGGCAGACCGACCTCCCGCACCCGCGCCCCCTCGGCCGTGAGCAACGTGACGGTGCGTCCAGACGTCACGGCGAGAAGACCGCGCCGTGTCCGCGACAGCGTCCCGGCGGTCCCGTCCGACAGCTCCGCCTGGAACACAGGCCGCAGGTTGGCGTCGAGGCGGTGCACGCGGCGGTCGATGGTCGCGATGAGCACCGAGCCATCGTCCAACACCAGCGGTGAGCCGCGCGCGGGGGCGCCCAAGTCGGACCGGCGCACCACCTGACCGCCGGGTGAAACGCGCAGCACTTCACCGCCCCGGGTGACGGCGATCACGTCGCTCGAGGGAGACAGGCTCGGCGCCGAATGCACCGCCCCCACCTCCGCGAGCCAGCGCTGCGTGCCGTCCGGCGAGAGCGCGTGCAACCCGCCCATCGACCCGACATAGAGCGCGCCGTCCGCCGACACTGTGGGCCCACGCGCACGCCGCGAGCCCAGAACCACCTCCCACGCCCGATCGGGCTCGGCGACGGGCACCGGCCCCGCCAGTCGATGCGTCCGACGCGGGCCCGCGCCCTCGGTGGGCATAGGATGGTCCGGCCGAATGCCGTACGGGATCTCCGTGTAGCGTCCGATGCGAACGGGATGCGCCCGGGCCGTCCGCGGGAACCATGGCAGCACCCCGATCGACCAGGCCCCGATGGACCACGTCCCAAACGCGCGAAGCAGCTCGCGCCGACCTCGCGGGTCACTCATCGACGGGCTCGTTGGGCGCAAGCCGGGCGGTGTAGCGCTCCTGGCCCTGGTTGCCGAGACCGCCGCTCGCCCCTTCGCCGCGTTGGGCCGCGACACGCCAGCAGAGCCCGTCGGCGGCGGCGCGGTCGACGGCCGGTCCACGCTCCGATTCACCGACGCCGCCGTCGTCGATGCGCCGCACGCGTCCGGTCCGGCGATCGATCTGCTCGAGCACGAGATTGACCATCGGCAGCCCGCTGACCTCGAAGTGCACGCCCTCGACCGGCTCGCTCACGCAGTAGACGTCTTCGTCCCCACCCCAGCCGATGTACCCGCGCCGCGGCGCTTCGAGCGTAAGCGTCTCGGCGCGCTCCGGCGAGTCGTTGATCTCGTGTTCCTCGTCGTCCGCGCGACTCACCAGTGAAGCCCGGATGGTGTAGGCGTCCGTCACGTTTTCCGTCGGGAACTGCCCCGACTCCCACAGCTCGCGCACACGGACGTAGTGGGTCGGGCCTTCGATGGGGAAGTTCGGGATGATCTCCGCCTGACCCACGCCGCCGCTGTCCGCCACCAACAGCGGGGTACGCACCCCCTCTCGAAAAATCTCCACGACGAGGTCCATGTTCGGGATCGAGCTGACCTCCAGCCGAAGGATCCGGCGGTCGCGCTGGCTGGACCTCAACACGTACACGTCCGCGTCACTTCGCGAGCGATCGAAACGCGCCCCCAGATACGCCGTGAACGTGGTGTCCATCGGGAGTTCGTCGGCGTCCACCAGGTCGTCGTTGGGCTCGGTCTCCGTCACCACCACGGGTGGCGTGCGGCTCGTCCAGGCCCAGACGCCCGCACCGATGAGGCCCACGACCAAGAGGAAGCCAAAGGCCGAATAGAGCACGCTTCGGCGACGCAGGCTGCGCTCGAATTGGTCGACGTCTCCGCGCGTCGCGACCTTGCGTTGGCGGCCCGAGGTGCTCGAGACCGGCGACAACCCGGGCAAGCTCGCCGACTCGAGACCGCCGCTCTGTCCGACCGACTCGAGGTAGGCCATGAGGTCGGCACGGAGCGCGTCCATGCTCTGGTATCGGTCGTCGGGGTTCTTGCTCATGGTCCGCACCAAGATGCGGTCAGCCTCCTCGGGGACATCCAGCTCGGGTGCCTTGACCGACGGGGGGAGCACCTCTTCAGTCAGATGTTGGGTGAGAACGCCGACCGGACTCGATGCCCAAAACGGAGGCACCCCGACGAGCACCTTGTACATGAGCGCACCCACCGCGTAGACGTCGCTTCGCGGGTCCACCTCCTCGCCGCGGATGTGCTCCGGCGCCATGTAGTACGGCGTGCCGAGGATCGATCCGGCCCGCGTGATGCTCTTCTCCGCCGCCTCCTCGGTCTCCCGGAGCTTGGCCAAACCGAAGTCCAGCACCTTGACGTAGTCGGGCGCCGCGCGGTCCTCGATGACCATCACGTTCTCGGGCTTGAGGTCCCGGTGCACGATGCCGAGCTCGTGCGCCTGCTGGACCGAGCCGCAGATCTGGCTCGCGAACCGCGCCACCCGCGCAAACGGCTGGGGCCCGTCGTCTTTCACCAGCTGGCCGAGGTCACGCCCGGCCAGATACTCCATGATCAGATAGGTCATGCCCTGGCTCTCGCCGAAGTCGAAGACCTGGACGGTGTTGGTGTGATCCAGTCGCGAGACCGCCTCGGCCTCCCGCTTGAAGCGTTTGCGGACCTCCTTGTCGCGCGCGAGGGCGCCCGACAGCAGCTTCATGGCCATGATCTTGCCCATGCGAACGTGCTCGACGCGGTAGACGACTCCCATGCCGCCCCGGCCGAGCAGGCTCTCGATGCGATAGCGATCCGCGATGGTGCGCCCGATCAGCGGGTCGGCGCCGGCCTCGTGCTCGCTGTGCGATTCCTCTCCGAATCGCCGCCCGCACCCCGCGCAATAGCGCGCATCGGGCGGTGCCTTCCGCTCGCACGCCGGGCACTCCAACGGACGTGGCCGGAGCGCGTTCTCGGACTCCGCGGTCACCGCGTTCGGGTCATGCGCCGGTTCTTTGGATGCGCTCACGGGCTCCCGCGTCTCAGCGCCGGCGACCTGCGGGCGCCGGCAGGACGTAGGTTGCATCGACGCGCGGAACCGTTCGAACCGCGCCGCTTTGAGAGCGGAACTGCTGCTGGCCTGCGACGGTGCCAAGCACGCGCACGCGGTCACTGAGCTCCGCCTCGGTCGCCTGCGAGTACGTGACCCAGATGGGACATCGCTCTCCGGACGGGCAGTCGTCGACCAGGATCTGCAGCACGCTCTGCCCCCGCGTGACGTTCACGTTGTAGACCACCCCTTCGAGCGCCACCCGCTGCGTGCGGTAGGTATCCGGGCTCTGCGCGATCCGCGCGTAGGTCAGGGACGCATCGGGCTCGAAGGTCGCCGCCTCGGCCGCGAGGTCCTCCACCCGGCGGAGCGCGATCGACAGGTGCCGTGGGGCCTTGCCCGGAGCCCGCGCGACGACCTCGACGGTCTGTTCGCCCATCTCGAGCGGCACGCGGTGCAGGAACCGGCCTTCGTTCACCTCGACCTCGGCACCCGCCACGGTCACGGCCGTCTCCGGACCCACCGCGCCGGCGACCTCGATCGACTCGGCCTCGGTCACGACGTTCTCCCCCGGCCGGTCCAGCGTGAGCGTCGTCAGCGGCACTCGCGTGCGCAGCTCGCCCTGTGCGGTCTCGCCCTCCGGCGGCTGCACCCGGTAGCGGACAACATGCTCCACGACGCCCTCGGCGTTCGCTTCGCCGCCGTCGATCACAAAGCGACGCGTGCCGCGGCCCTGGCCGTCGAGAGCGAGCGCCTCGCCATCCAGCGTGACCTCCGAGCCCGCGGGGGCCTCCACGACGATGTCGATGGCGGGAGGCGACGCCTGCAGAGGCCCCACGTCGGCCCGCACGCGGCTCCCGAGGTTCAGCGCGACCGTCGCGGTCTCGACCGAGCCATCCGCATGGATGACGTCGACCGACAGCACGTTCTCGCCGAGCGACAGGTCATTGGCAGACAGGGGGAACCGCGCCGTACCCGCCTCCAGCGGAAGCTCGGTCCCGGAGAAACGGACCCGCGCGCCATCTTCGGCCCCCGCAACGGTCAGCGAGAGCACCTCGCCGTCCTCGCCCTGCACGACGCTCGCCTGCACGTCGGGCCCCCCGCCCGCCAGGCTGTAGATGAGCGCTCCGACGCCGGCCAGCAGAATGAGCACCCCCGCCACGAGCACGGCGATCGCGACCCCCTTGGGCGCACGGCGCTGGGGCAGCGAGAGAGCGTCGTTTTCGTCGGTGTTCGTCGGGTAGAGCACCTCCGCGCGTCCGCGTTGCGACTCCTGCTCGCCTCGCGGGCGCCCTTCGGTCTTCGACTCGGAGGAGGGCGGCGGCTCCTTCTTCGGCGCCACCGGCGCGGGCTGTCCCAGCATCGTCCGGTTGGTGTTCGGATCGAGCGCGTTCTCGGGCGCGGTGTCCTTGCGAGGTCGAGCTCGGGAAACCCCGTCGGGGACGGCTTCGTCGGCCGCCGCGTCCTTCTTCTCCGCCCGCTTGCGCTTGGCCTCCGCCACCGCCTCGTCGACCTTGTCTCGGTCGGGAGCCGGCATGCCGAGCATGGTGCGTGCGCTTCCCGCGATGCGGCGTTCCGGTTTGCTCGGCGGGTCATTCTCGGCTTCGGCAGCCTTCTTCTTGGCCTTCTCCGCCTTGGCCTCCGCCATGCGCTTGCGCGCTTCCTTCATCGCCTCCGCTTGCTCGGGCGACGGCATTCCGAGCATCGTCCGGGCGACCCCGGGGCGCCGCGTTCCCTGCCCGGCCACCTCGCCCGACGACACCACGGACGACGCTTCTGTGGACGAGTTGGCATCGGACGACCCAGCCCCGGACGACCCAGCCCCGGCCGCCTCGGGCTTCGACGACTCGGGCTTCGACGGCTCGGCATCGGATGCCCCGGGCACGTCCACCACCGTCTCGAATGCAGCCCCGGCTTTCTGTTCGCGCTCCTCCGGAGACGACGCAGCGAACTTCGGGAGACGCGCGCCGCACTTGCTGCAGAACATCGCGTCGCCGGTGTTCGGATGGCCGCACGAGGTGCAGTCACGGATGCCGGCGCTCATGGCGCGGAGCTTAGCAGGCTTTTCCGGAGCGGAACGCAAACGATCGAGGCCCTGTCCGGTACCCGCTTCATGTCCTCGGTGCGGCCGGCCTGATACGCTGAGAACATGATGCGGAGGGGGCAGCAACCGGGAGCCCGGGCGGTCGTGATGGGCTTGTTCTGCGCGTGCGTGAGCGCGTGCGGCGGCGGCGGCGACCCAGACGCGTCCGTCGACACGGGGCTGTTCACGCCGTTCGATGCCGGCCCGCCTGTATTTGTGGACGCCAACGTCGACGCGGGAGCCCCGGCGCAGTTCCGTGTGCGCTTGGCTCATCAGATCGCGGGCATGGCCGGCACCGAGGAGGCCCCAGGGAGCGCACACGTCTGCGTGTGGCTGGTGAACGGCGACGCCCTGTTGCCCATCCCGCCCCGCTTCCTCACGCAGGCGACCGGGCCCATCCCCTTCCGAGGCGTGAGCCCGTACCTTCCGCTCGAGTCGGTCGCCCCGCTCGACTACCAGGTGGGGCTGTACGAGCCCGGCGACGTCACGACGGGATGCCCGTCCGATCCGGAACTGGGCCCAGCCCCGGTGCTGCTCGAGCGACTCCAGCCCGACGACGTCCCCGTCGAGTCCGTCTCCACGATCCTGGCCATCGGCCTCTTGCCCGGCGCGCTCGGCGCCGAGGAGGGCGAGTCGCCCGCGCTCTGCAACCCGACGCCGAACCCGGTGCCCTTCGACGAAGCCTGTCCGGGGGCGCTCGGCCCGCGGCTCTTGGTGGCGGAGGATGACCTCAGCCCGGTGGCGAGCGGCATTCGGCTCCGGGCCAGCAACCAGATCCAGAACCTCGCTCCCGTCGGCTTCAACGTCTGCTACGAGCCCAGCCTGGCCCCCGACGCGAGCGGACCGGCGGGCGCGTGCATCGACACGGTCCCCGACGACAGCCCCACGATGCTGTTCGCCAACGTGACCCCCGGCACGGTCACCGATCCGATCGAGCGTGCGCCGCTCACCCCCACGGGCGCGGGCTTCGGCGGCGGGATCTATCTGGTGCCCGAGACGACCGGGGCCACCGGCTGCCCGCCCTTCGCCGCGCTCCCCAGCGGCACGCGCTGCTTGCCGATCCTCGCCGCGTTCCCCGACGCGCCGCCCTCCCCCAACATCCGCCCGCAGTTGGTCGACGGAGACATCGCGACCCTCTTCATCACGGGGGTGCTCGGGCTCAGCGGCGAGGACGACGCGCGCTTCGGCTCCCTGCAGTTCCTCTGGCAGGACAACCTGTAGCGAGGTGAACTAACTGTCCGTTGAAGAACCTCTCGCCGCACCTCAGAACCGGGACGCACCGCCCTCGTCGCGTCATGCGACGCGGACGGCACGTCGCGCAGGCTGCTGGCTTGACAGGCGGTCCCATCGACACGACGACGGGGCCATGAACGACCTGGCGATCGACCGAACCCTCCGCGCGCGGTGGCAACCCGACGGCGACGGATTTGTGTGCGACGTGCCCGAGGGCTGGATGCAGGGCCGGTCCGTCTTCGGCGGGCTGACCGCCGCGCTCATGGCCGCGTTGGGGCGTCGGCATGTGGGGGATGGACGTGTGCTTCGCGGCCAGTCGATGTCGCTCGCACGACCGGTCTCCGCGGGCGCCCTCTCGGGTCAGGTCGCCACCCTTCGGCAGGGCAAGGGCGTGCACTTCGTGGAGGTGCGGCTGCGTCAGAACGGCGAGACCGTGGCCACCGCGAGCCTCACCTTCGTCGCGCTCCGCCGTCCGTCGGTGCGCGTCGAAGGTCCACCACGCTGGAGAGGACCGGACCCTGACAGTCTCCCTGAGCTGCCCTACCTCCCGGGTCTGATGCCCGAGTTCGTCCAGCGGGTCGACATGCGGTGGGCCAGCGGCGCCCCCCCGTTCAGCGGGGCCTCGGACGCGCGATTCGAGGGATACTGCCGGTTCCGCGGGCCGAGCGGCGACGCGGAAGGGCTGCTGGCCCTGCTGGACGTCTGGCCGAGTCCGACGCTCTCTCTGGTGACGACTCCCGCCCCCGCGAGCACGGTCACGTGGAGCGCGCACCTCCTCGAGATTCCGGAGGCCATGGCCGACTGGTACGCGTTTTCGTATCGCACGATCGCCGGACACGACGGCTTTCATACGGTGATGGGCGAGTTGCACGGTCCAGACGGTCGACTCGTCGCGTGGACCGAACAGCTGATGGCCATCTTCGATTGATTCGTGCACATCGGTGGCGCTGGTGCTCCAAGCCGATCGCCAGCAGCACCCTGCCCTGTTGAACTGACGTCTTGAACTGACAGCGCGCGACGTCAGCGGTACGCTCCTCGTCATGCGCACCCGGCATGTCTCTTGGTTGGTGGCCCTGTTCGCCCTCGGGCTGCTCGTCTCCTGCGAGGACGGCGAAGGCCAGGCCTGTCTGCTGGACAGCGACTGTGCGGACTTCGGCCAGGTCTGTCTGGAGGGGCGCTGCCGGGCGCCGGGGGACGTCGGCGACGCCGGCGCGCGCGACGCGGGCAACCCGCCTGATGCAGGGCGCGACGCGGGAACGTCACGAGACGCGGGGACGATGGACGCGGGGCGGATGGACGCCGGTGCCGATGCGGGCTCGGACGCCGCCGTCGATGGCTCGGTCGACGGATCCATGCCCGACGGATCCGTCGACGGCTCGGTCGATGGCGCCGTGGACGGCGCCGTCGATGGTGGCGTGGACAGCGGCGCCGCGGCGCCCTGAGCCTTTACGCGCTCAGCCCGAGCACGTCCGGCATCCCGTAACGCCCGGGTGGGCGACCGACGACCCAGTGCGCCGCCCGAACCGCACCCTGGGCGAAGATCCCACGGTCCTGTGCGCGGTGAGAGAGCTCGAGCCGCTCTCCTTCACCGGCGAGGATGAGCGTGTGATCGCCGACGACGCTCCCCCCGCGCAGGGTCATCACGCCGATCTCGTCATCCGTGCGCGGGCCAGCCGCGCCGCTCCGGCCGTGCTTGACGACCTCACTGGCGACCTGGTCTCGGGCTTCTGCGACGCGCTCAGCCAAGCGAACGGCGGTGCCGCTCGGGGCGTCGACCTTGTGCCGATGGTGCATCTCGACGATCTCGGGGTCGAACCCGGGGCCGGCGAGGCGCGTGGCGAGCTCCGCCAGATGGAACAGCAGGTTGACGCCGACGCTCATGTTCGGCGCCCACACACACGGTGTCCGCTCTGCGAGCGCATCGAGCGCTGCGAACCCCGCCGCATTGACGCCGGTCGTCCCGCTCACGAGCGGCACGCCCGCGCTCCCGCACCGCGCAGCGGCGAGCACCAACCCGGCTGGGCTCGAGAACTCGATGGCGACATCGGCGTCCACCACGGAGTCCGGCTTCAACACCTCGATGGCGAGTCCGCCCAAGCTCCCCCCGACCGCGCTGTCGCCATCGTGCGTGAACACCTGCGCAAGCGTGGCCTCGGGGTCCGCGTCGAGCACGGCCCGAATCGCCGCGCCCATCCGCCCCGTCGCGCCGATGAGGGCCACTCTCACGCGAGCCCAGCCGCCTTCACCGCCGCGAGCACGGTCTGTCGCGACGCGTCCGTCGGCACCACGAGCGGCAGGCGCACGGCATCGCTCATGTGGCCTTGCGCCGCGAGCAGCGCCTTGGCCGGCCCGGGGTTGCTCTCGACGAACATCGCGTCATGCACCGGGAGGAGCCGGAGGTGAAGCGCGCGCGCGGCGGCGAGCTCACCGGCCTCGAAGAGGCGCACGACATCCGAGGTCGGCTTCGGGAACACGTTGGCGGTCACGCTGATCACCCCGGTGCCGCCGACCGCCAAGAAAGGCAGCGTCAGCGAGTCGTCCCCGCTCAACACCGCGAACCGGTCCCCACAGCCGGCGAGGATGCGCTGGGCGCGGGCGACGTTGCCGGTCGCCTCCTTGATGGCGACGAGGGCGGATACGTCCGACAGGGACGCGAGCGTGTCGACGCTCAGGTCGACGCCGGTGCGGCCGGGGATGTTGTAGAGCACGGTGGGCATCGGAACGGCCGCGGCCACCGCACGGAAGTGCGCCGCCAAGCCCGCTTGGGTCGGCCGGTTGTAGTACGGGCAGACCACCAACAGACCGTCCGCGCCGGCCTCCTTCGCCGCCTCGGCGAGCTCGATGGTGTGCGCGGTGGACACCGTGCCGACCCCCGCGATCACGGGCACGCGCCCGTTGGACTGGGCGACGCAGATCCGGACGACCTCGCGTGCCTCGGCCGCGCTCAGCGTGACGCTCTCGCCGGTCGTCCCGCACGGCACGAGGCCGTCGACGCCGCCTTCGATGCACCGCTCGACCAGGCCGCGGAGGGCCTCTTCGTCGACCGCTCCGTCGCGAAAGGGAGTGACGAGGGCAGGGAGGGTTCCTCGAATCAACATGTCGCCGCGAACGTAGAAGCCGCCGTTTCTGCGGTCAACCGCCGGAGTCAGCTGGCCGGCGCGGTAGCGAGCAGGTCCATCACCGCGCGCCAACCTCCGTCGGCGGTCGGGTCGGGCGTGCTCTCCACGTGGCGGTCGGCGGAGGACACCATGCCGTCACGCGGCACCCAGACCCGCGTCGCCGTCAGCGGCAGCCACGCGCGGCGGTCCACGTACCCCTCGACCCGCGCCTTGAGCGCGTTCCGGGTCAGGTCCCGGAGGGCCACCGCGTTGAGGATGCTTGCGTACAGCACGGCCAGCGGCCAACCGAGGCCCATGCTGCCCAGCACGCAGAGCGCGAAGTAGCCGCTAACCAGAAGGCCGAGCACGGCCCGGCGCTTGAACGGCGACACGAGGTAGCCGAGCCCGATGGGGACGAACACGCCGCCCGTCAGCACGCCGACGCCGATGGCGCCCGCGATCGTGAGGAGACCTTGCAGACGCAAGCTGCCCGCGTCCGAGGCCGGAGCAAAGCGGACCGACTGCGCGCGGTCGGCGTAGCCAGGGAGACCGTTCCGCGCCGACTCGCTGTCCCGGCTCACGCGCAAGAGTCCGGCCTCTCGTGCGCCGCCCTCGATCGCCGGCAGCACCTCGTCCTCGACCGCGGGGTAGAGGTACACCGCGACGCTGCGGAGCGCGCCCGAGGCGATGCGCTCGACCGGAGAGACCACACGGGCGGTCGGGGTCTCCGCCAATCCGATGCGCGCCAGCGCCGCCTCGTCGACCACCCAGGCGCGCGGGCGCCACCAAATCCGGGTGAGGAACGCGGTCTTGCCGTCGGCCAGCACGAGATGTCCACCGCGGCACCAGCCCAGCTCGGGCGCACGGTACACGTAGCCGGGCAACACGGTCGCGCCTTCGATGCCCTGGGCGCCCAACCACGCCTGCACCCACGCGGGCGGTGCAGGCACGCCGGTGCCCGCCTCGGCGACCTTGTTGCGGGCCTTGCGAAGCAACCCGAGGCCGATGCGGAGGTGGATGATGGCGAGCCGCGTCAGGACAGGCGCGGTCATCAAGCCGACCACGAGGTAGAGCACGACGAGCACCGTCACGAAGACGGTGTCTCCAAACGCCAGGCCCGCGATGGTCGCCCCGACCGCGAAAAAATCGTCTAGCAAGGAGTGCGCGAACTTGAGCCCGGGCACCGGCACGAAGCTCAGCGCCAAGCGGATGCCAGTCTTCGAGACCGTCGCGATCCAGGTGTAGACGGCCGAGACCGCCACAGTGAGCACCACCACGGCGCTGCCGACGAGCACACTGGCCTCGGCGGGCTGGCTCACCGCCATCCGAAGCTGCGAGGCGACCTCCCCCGCGACCTCGACGTCGGTGCCCTGGGCAGCCGCGACGCCCAGCAGCGTAGAGCAGGCGATGCCCGCGAACGGACGCCACGCCGTGGACACCGGCACGAGCCACTTCTCGATGAAGCCGATCTTGTCGGCGAGCGAGTCGGCGACCGCCAAGACGCCGAACACCGCGCCGAACGACCACAGCGCCTCCACCGGCATCAACCCATGCAGCGGGCCGTGCAGCTCGGACGCCATCACGAAGTCGGGGACGGACTCGGGGGCGGCGAGCAGGAAGATCATCGCGAGCGGCAGCCACGGGTTCTTTCCTGCCGCCGCGCTGCAGGCCACAGCGGCGACGAGGGAGCTCGGTATGGGACCCATCGCACAACCATACTCGGAGACGCGCCCGGATATTTCGCCGGTGTGCCGCGCGCCTCAGACGGGGACCGGAGCGAATCCGGTTTGCGGCCGGGCTCGAAGCGGTCCCGGGTACACTCTCGCCCCGTGAGCGCACCCACCGAATCCGCGGCCTGGCAGGCCCTCTCCGCCCACGCGGCGGAGCTGAACTCCACCCCTCTTCGCGCCCTCTTCAACGACGACCCCGATCGCGTGAGCCGCATGGTGCACATGCTGAAGGACTTGCGGATCGACTTCTCGAAGCACCTCGCGACCGAAGAGACGATGCGCCTGCTCGTCGCCCTCGCCGACGCCCGCGGCGTGAAGGAGGGCATCGCGCGCATGTTCGCCGGCGAGCCCATCAACGCCACCGAGGGCCGCGCCGTCCTTCACGTCGCGCTCCGCGACCGAGACCATCACCCCATTCGCGCCGAGGGGCGAAACGTCGCGCCGATGGTCAGCGCCGTGCTCGCGCGCATGCGCACGCTCACCGACCGGGTGCGAAGCGGTCAGCACCTCGGCCACACCGGCGAACGCATCACCGACATCGTCAACATCGGGATCGGCGGCAGCGATCTGGGCCCGATGATGGTGTGCGAGGCGTTGCGGCCGTTCTGGCGGGACGATCTCCGTGCCCACTTCGTCTCGAACGTGGACGGCGCGCACCTCGGCGAGACGCTCCGGCATCTGGACCCGGCCAGGACCCTCTTCATCGTCGCCTCCAAGAGCTTTCGGACCATCGAGACGCTGACCAACGCACGGAGCGCGCGGGCGTGGCTGGTGGAGCAGCTCGGGGACGCGGCCGTCTCCGCGCACTTCGTCGCGGTCTCGAGCAACCCGGACGCGGTGGTCGAGTTCGGGATCGACCGAGCGAACATCTTCGAGATGTGGGACTGGGTCGGCGGCCGCTACTCCCTCTGGAGCGCTATCGGGCTTCCGATCGCCCTGACGGTGGGCATGGACCGGTTCGAAGCGCTGCTCGCGGGCGCGCACGAGATGGACGTGCACTTCCGAGACACGCCGCTGGCACAGAACATCCCCGTGCTCAGCGCGCTGCTCGGCGTCTGGTACACGAACTTCTTCGGCGCCGAAAGCTGGGCCGTGCTGCCGTACGATCAAATGCTCCACCGCTTGCCGGCCTGGCTTCAGCAGGGCGACATGGAGAGCAATGGCAAGGGCACGCGGCTCGATGGCGACCGCGTCGAGGGCTACCAGACCGGACCGATCGTGTGGGGGGAGCCCGGCACCAACGCGCAGCACGCGTTCTTCCAGCTCCTTCACCAGGGAACGCGGCTCGTCCCCTGCGACTTCATCGCGCCCCTCCGCAGCCAGCACGAGCGCGGCCCGCATCACACCATGCTGCTGGCCAACCTGATCGCGCAGGCCGAGGCGTTGATGGTCGGTCAGACCGAAGCCGAGGCGCGCGCGACCCTCGAGGCGAGCGGCATGACGCCCGAGCAGGTAGACGCGTTGGCGCCGCACAAGGTGTTCCCCGGCAACCGCCCGAGCACCACAATCGTGTTCGACACCCTGGACGCGCACGCGCTCGGTCGGCTGCTCGCGATGTACGAGCACCGCATCTTCGTGCAGGGTTTGATCTGGGGACTCAACAGCTTCGATCAATGGGGTGTGGAGCTCGGCAAGGTGCTCGCCTCCCGCATCGTCGACGAGCTGGGCGGTGACGTCCGAGGCGCGCACGACGCGTCCACCACCGCGCTGATCGAGCACGTCCGCCGGGTCCGCGAGTGAGCTTGGGCGTGCGTCCGTCGCTGCTGCTCGGCGGCCACGGTCTGCTCTTGGGATGGCACGGCCCGCTCGGCCCCCTCGTCGCGCAATACGATCGCTGGTCGCGGGCCACCCCCGATCTCGCGCGCGTGCTCGGACGCCCCGATCGCGATCTCCCCGCGCCCCCGGTGCTGGGGCGGGCCGAAAGCGAAACCCGCGTGGCGTGGTGTGAGGACGACGGCGCGTGGCTCGGCACGATCACCGGTGACACGCCGCCGCGCTGCGTCCTTCCCGGCGCCACCTCGGTCGCGATGGGCGGGGGCACGCTGTTCGCCGCGGACGAGGACGGCATCGTCGCGCTCGACCTGACCCGGGACGCCGAACCCGACCGCGTGGTGGCGGAGCGGCGGGCCGGTGTGCAGATGGCCGCCTGCTCACTCCGTGAGGAGTCGATCCTCATCTACAGCTACGACGGCGATCCGAGCTGGGGCGCGGTGACTCGCCACAGAGGGACCACCACCGCGGTCCGCCATCGCACGCCGCGGCCCATCCGCGATCTCGGCATCGCCGCGGCGGGCACCCGCGCCGGCGTCGGGCTTGAGCTCGAGGGCGGCGCGGTGCGGTTCGCCCTGCTGGGACCCGAAGGCAAGGTCGTCGAACGCCCCCACCCCGTGTTCGATCGCTCAGAGGGCCCGCTCGCCCACCCGCAGGTCGTCTGGATCGAGCGCCGGTTCTGGGTGCTCGCACGCCGGACCCAGACCGGCGCACTCGTCGCGATCTCCAGCGACGGGTCGCGCGGCTTCACGCTGCCCGAGGTCCAAGGGCCCTTCTCCGCCGCCTACTACCGCTCGCACGTGCACGTGCTCGAGGTCATGCACGACGCCGACGACGCCGAGATGCGTCTTTGGCGCTGTGACGCGATGGGTCGAAGCCCGCAGCAGCGGCGCGACCTCATCGTCGTGCCGGAAGCCCTCGCGCGGCGCCAATGCCTCGAGGCACGCGGGGTGTTGCGGGGGCTCAGCCTTCAGTACGGACGCACCGCGGGCTATCGCGGAACCGGCCAGCGCGCGTCGCTGGACGATGAGACGGCCGAGCTTCGCCTCACCGAGGAGACCGGCGCACTCACGGTGGCGCTCGCCGCTCACGAGGCGAGCTGGATCCTGCGCGTCTCGAAAGCAGGCGCGGAAGAGCCTTCCTTGGCAGACCCACCCGGCTCCGTCCTTCGGCTGGCCCGATGGATCCGCCACCGGCTGTCCAGTGAAGCGCGACAGCGCTACGAACAGGAGCGCGCGCACGCCGAAACCTTGGCCGACATGCTCGACGCCACGCTGACCCGCTTCGAGCTCGCAGGCGATGGGCGCTGGCTCGAACTCGAGCTGCCTTCCCTGCCCGCCCCCGATGTCTTGCACCGCTGGCTGGAGCGGGTGCGGTGATTCACGACCGGCGCCACGCTACTCGGCGCCGTTGACCGGGTGCAGCTCGATGTGCGCCATCGGCACGCCGGAGATGAGCGCGATCTCGCGGGTCTGGTAGCCGTCCAGACGGAGCTCCACGGACGAGCCGCTCGGGATCGCGCCGGGGACCGCGACGGAGAGCGGCGTCGTGCCGACCAGCACACCTTGGTAGACGAGCTCCGCGCCCGGCGGTTCGGTCTCGACGCGCACTTCGCTCTGCGCGGGGGGAGGCGTTGGGGCGGGTTCGGCAGCCGCGGGAACGGAGGGCTCAGGCGCGGTGACCGCGGCGGGCGGGACGTCGGTGCGCGCGAAGAGGAACCAGGCCGCGGTGGCCGAGGCGAGCGCCATGACGAGCAGCCCGCCCGCGCCGATGCCCAGCAACAGCGGCAGTCGGGAGGACGGCGCGTCGGCCCTCGGAGGCGGTGCTGAGGGCGCAGCCATCGGCGGTGCCGTGCTCGGCGAGGACGCCAGCAAAGGAGGCTCCGCCGACGCGACCGAGGAGACCGGCGGCTCGAAGATCTGCGGCAGGCTCTGCCGCGCGCCCTCCGCCAGGTTGGCGTAGGGGTTGGGGGGCAGTCCGAGCGCGATCCGCACCGCGTGCAGCTCATCGGCCATCATGGCCCCGTGGCTCGGTCGAAGCGGCGCCTCTCGCTCGAGGCAACGCATCAGGAATGCCTCGAGCGGCGGCGGGAGCACCACGGGCGGGGAGAGCTGACCCGGCGGCTCGATGTGCTCGAACATCTTCTTGCCGAGGATCTCGTACGTGCTCAGCCCACGGTACGGCTGATGGCCCGTGAGCATCTCGTAGAGGATCAGCCCCAGCGAGTACACGTCCGCCCGGGCGTCGACCTTCTCCCCGCGGCACTGCTCGGGCGCCATGTACCGGGGCGTGCCGATGACCTGCCCCGTCTCGGTGAGCTTGCGATTGGCGTCCATCACCCGCGCCAGCCCGAAGTCGAGCACCTTCACGAAGTCGGGCTGCCCGTCCCGCGTGGTCAGGAACACGTTCTCCGGCTTGAGGTCCCGGTGCACGATCGACACCGCGTGCGCCGCCGCGAGGGCCTCGGCCGCCTGCTCGATGATGCCGACCGCCCGCTCGAGGCTCATCGCGCCCGTGGCCGCCAGCTCCGCGCCGAGGTCCGCGCCCTCGAGCCGCTCCATCACGTAGTACGCACCAAAATCGGGCAGCACGCCGAAGTCGGTGACGCCGATGACGTGCGGGTGCTGGATCCGGCTGGCCGCCTGGGCTTCGCGCGTGAACCGCTCGCTGGTCGAACCGCTGTCCACCAGCTCCGGCCGCAGACGCTTGATCACGAGGGTGTGCCCGAGCTGCTCGTGGGTGGCGAGGTAGACGAAGCCCATGCCGCCCTCGCCGAGGCGCTCCGTCACGCGGTAGCGGCTGTCGATGACGTGGCCGATCAGGGGATCGGCTTCGTGCGGGGTTCCGCTCACGCGGTCATCATAGGCGACTCACGCGGGTTCGACGGGCTCGATGAGCGAAGCGTCGTCGTTTCGCACCGAACCCACCCTCCTGTCGACCTCGTAGCCGCCCAGCAAAGCGCCGCGATGGCGCTCGAGGATCGCCGACAAAGCCGGACCCTCAGTGTCGCGCGAGAGCCACGCGGCGTAGTCGTCCTGGCGAAGCACCACGGGCATTCGGTGGTGGATGGTGGCTACCGCGCCCAGCGCCTCACGCGTGAGCACCGTGAAGCTGCTGACCTTCTCGCCTTCGGGATCCCGCCACACGCTGAACAGCCCCGCCATGCCGAACGCCGGGCCGTCCGGGAGCACAAACCGCATCGGTGTCTTGCGCTTCTTCTTGTCGGCCGCCTCGGGGTCCTTGCGCCACTCGTAGAATCCGTCGGCGACCACGAGGCAGCGATGTCGGTGGTACGCGGTGCGAAACGCCGGCTTGTCCGCCACGGTCTCGACGCGCGCGTTCAGCATGCGCACGCCGATCTTCCGGTCCTTGGCCCAGTGCGGGATGAACCCGAATCGCGCCAGCCCGATCTGCCGCTCGCCCGCTTTCCCCAAGGCCACGATCGGCGCCCCGTCGGTCGGCGCGATGTTGTACCGAGGCCGGGCCGCGTCCGCGACGAGCGTCGCCTCGAACTCGGCGATGAGCTCGTCGGACGGGGTGGCCATCGTATAGCGCGCGCACATGGGCTCTCGAGGGTGCCTCGCCCGATTCGGTGAGCCAAGCGTCGTGGAACGCCCGCCACGGACGACGCGCTCGCCGACCTCGAGGGCGGAGAGACACGTGTCGTCGGGTAGACGACCTCAACTCCGCTCGACGAGCCGATCGATCAGGAACGAGCTCTGCTCCTTGGCCTCTTGGCCGAACGCCTCGCCGTAGTACGAGCGCACCTCGTCGAACAAGCCTTCGAACGCCGACTGGTCGCTGCGCGCCAGCACGTCGGCCAGCTCCGCCGCGGACGCCTTGAACGCGTCGGTCACCTCGGCGGTGCGCGGGTTGAGCATCTCGATGGGCCCGTACAAGCCCGGCGACTGCACGAAGTGACGCCCAGCGACATACAGCTCCATGAGGTAGGCCGGCGACGCGAAACGCAGGCTCTCCTCGACGGGCACGCCGAGCCTCGCGAGCGTGAGCCCGTAGACCTGCGTCTGGTAGTGATTGAGCACCTGGACCACCGCCATCGCGCGGTCGTGCTGCTCCGCATCGGCCTCGGTCACCGTCAGGCCGCGCGCCTCGAACATGGTGCGGGCCCACGCCTCCCAGGCCTCGCCTCGCCCAGAGCACAGGACCACGCGTTGGCCCTGGAGGGAGTGCACGTTCGGCCCGAACATGGGGTGGGTGCCGAGCACGGACGCCTCGGTGCTCTCGAGCATCGCGCGAAGCGGCGGGCCCTTGACCGAGGTCACGTCCATCAGCAACGCGTCGGGTCGCACATGGGGACCGAGCCCGCGGATCACCTCCTCGGTCTTGGCGATGGGCACACTGATCACCACCACGTCCGCGTGGCGCGCCGCTTCCTTCGGCGTCAGGTCCGTGTCGAGGTCCGCCACCATCACCACGTGGCCAAGGTCCCCGAACATGCGCGCCAGACAGCGCCCCATCCCGCCCTGACCACCGATGATGGCGATCGTCTTGGGCTCCACATCCAGCGGCACCTCCGCGCGGAGCGACGCCTGCGCATCCCGGCTGGCCTTCAGCACGAGCCGCCACATCGACTCGATCGCGCCGGCCGGCAGACCGAGCCGTGACGCACGCTCGCGGCGGTCGTCCAGGACCTCCCTCTCACGCTGAAAGTCACGAATCTTGCGCCGTTGCCCCCGCTTGAACGCGGCGACCTCGGCCACGATGGCCATGCGGCGCGACAGCAGCTGCAGGACGTCGCGGTCGACCGCGTCGATCAGGGCACGCAGGACAGCCAAAGGGCGGGGAGCGAGGGTCGAGTCGTCCACCGCGCCAGCCTATCAGGCGGCTCGCCAGTTCCCCCGCAACCTGGCAGAGCGCTTGTCGGAACGGGGGCCCTCGTGCGAGACCGGGGACATGGTCCTTCTGGACAGCGGGCACATGCGCGACGTCAGGCGGTGGTTGTCCGCGGTCTCCCTCGCGGTGGTCACCGTGGTGGTGCTCGGTGCCGTCGACCCCGTCTCTGCAAGTGCGCAGGAGACGCCGGCCGCGCCAGCAGACGAGACGGTCTCGAACGAGCCGGAGATCATCGCCACGCCTGACATCGGCCGGCGCATCGAGGAGACGTTCCACCACCTCCAGGACATGAGCCCGAACCTCCGACGCCAGCGCCGCATCCGGGCGCTGCGCACCCGCATGCCGAAGTTCGTGCGCAAGGTCGAGCGCATGCGCCAGGAGCCGGCGCTCGCAGAGCTCGATGCGCTCTCGCCGCGTCGCTTGCTGGATCTCGAGCAGGAGTGGGCGCGCGTCTCGGAGCACGTGGACCGCTGGCAGCGGCTTCTGGAGAACCGCCTCGCGGCGCTGTCGGAGGCGAAGACCGAGATGCGCGAGGCCCAGAGCACCTGGGAGCTCAGTCGGGACGCGGAGCGAGAAGAGGCGCTGCCGCCGTCGCTGGAGGAGCGCATCACCGCGCTGCTCCGGAGCATCGGCCGCGTGGTTCGCCGACTGGACCAGCGGCTGACCGAGGTCCTCGAGGTCAGCGGTGAGCTGTCCGACCTCGGCTTGCGTGTGGCCGCCATCGAAGCGCGCATCGCGTCCGCACGTCAAAAGGCGCGCGAAGACCGCGAGCGCCGGGACCACGAGCCACTCTGGCTGGGCGGGAATGCGCTGGAAGAGGCGCGCACACCGGCGACCGTGGGCACCCTGGTGGAAGAGCACCTCGACTCGGTGTCGACGTTCGTGTCGCGCGAAGGCGGCATGATGCTCCTGCACGGGCTGGTGTTTCTGTGCCTCGGGCTGGGCCTGCTGCTCGGCCTTCGCGGCCGCCGCCCCAGCCCTCCTCGCTTGCACGCCGCGCCGCTCCGAGCGCTGGCGGGGCGGCCGCTCGCGAGCGCCGGCTTGCTCGCCGTGGTGTCCGCCCCGCTCGTCTACCCGTACCTGCCATCGGTGGTCCGATCGCTGATGCTGCTCGCCCTGTTCCCGCTGCTCGTCCGGCTTTCTCCGTTTCTTCTGTTTCCGCCCCGGCGACGCCTGCTCGAGCTGCTCGCGCTCGCCGCCCTCTCGGTGCCGCTCGGCCTCGGGTACGCACCCGCTCCGGTGCGTCGGCTGGGTCTCCTGCTCCTGTCGCTCGCCGGCATCGTCACCGCCGCTCGACTCGTCCGCGAGGTGCGAAGGCGACAAGACCGCGGCCAGCGCCTCGGGCGCATCCAACTCGCCGCGCCCCTGGTCTCACTCCCGCTCGGCGTGGCCGCGTACTGGAACGGCGTCGGTTCGGTCGAGGCGGCCGCGGTCGCGGTCGACGGCACCTTCATCGTCCTGTCGACCGCGGTGGCGCTCTATTGCGCAACCGCCATCGCCACCACGTTGATCGCCGCGGGCGCCCGACACCCGCGCGCCCGTGTGTTCCGCATCTTCCGCACGCGCCGCTTGGACGCGGTCCGCACCCTCCAGAAGGCCGTGCGCGCGGCGGGCATGATCGCCTTCCTCTACGTGGCTCTCGTCGCCTTCGACGTGCTCGACCCGCTGCTCGTCTCGGTTCGCGCCACGCTCCGTGAGTCACATGAGTTCGGCTCCATCGAGATGTCGGTCGGGGACATCCTCGCCTTCGCGTTTGTCATCGCCGCGACGTTCGGCGTCGTGCGGCTCGTGCACTTCCTGCTGAGCCACGAGGTGCTGCCCCGGCTGGACCTCGGGACCGGCACGGAGGCAGCCATCTCGCTGACCGTCAGCTACCTGTTGGTGGCCCTCGGCGTCATCCTCGCGTTTGGCCTCGCAGGGGTCGACCCGGAGCAACTCGCGCTGCTCGGTGGCGCGCTCGGCGTCGGCATCGGCTTCGGGCTCCAGAACGTCGTGAGCAACTTCGTCTCGGGCCTCATTCTCGTGGCGGAGCGCCCCATCAAGGTGGGCGACGTGATCGAGATCGGAGGCGACCTGGTCGGCGAAGTCCAGCGCATCGGCATCCGCTCCAGCACCGTCCGCTCCCTCGCGGGCGCCGAGGTGATCGTGCCCAACGCCGAGCTCATCAGCGGCCAGCTCATCAACTGGACGCTCACGGACGCGCGGCGCCGCGTCGACATGGCGATCGGCACCGGATACCAGCACGATCCGGGCGAGGTGAAGCGCATCCTCCAGCGCGTCCTCTACCGCCAGCCCGGCATCCTCTCCGACCCGCCCCCCGAGGTGCTCTGCACCGGCTTCGGAGACAGCTCCATCGACTTCGTCCTCCGCTTCTGGACCACCGAATACGTCGAGGGCGTCCGGCTCAAGTCGCGGCTCGCCGAGCGCGTCTACCGCGCGCTGGACGAACACGGCATCGAGATCCCGTACCCCCAACGCGACGTCCACTTGCGCACGCCCCAGGCGGCCGAGGGTGAGGAAGAGGCGAGCCCGTGAAGCGACTGCGACTGCACCACTGGATCGCGATCGGCATGGCGTTGGGAGCGGGCATCGGCATCCCTCTCAACGTACTTGGCGAGCAGGGCGCGGTGGACCTCGCCACGGTGCGCGAGGTGGCGAACGTCGGCGAGGCGGTCGGCTCGCTCTTCCTCCGGCTGCTGAAGATGGTGGTCGTCCCGCTCATCGTGAGCAGCCTGATCGTCGGCGTCACCGGCATCGGGCACCCGCGGGACCTCGGGCGGATGGGCGGCCGCACCTTCGGCTACTACCTCCTGACGAGCTTCCTGGCGATCGTCGTGGGCATCGTCGCGGTCGACGTCATCCGCCCCGGCGACGGCGTCGAGCTGACGATGCTCGAGGAGCACAGCAGCGCCCACACCATGCCGGACGTGGTGGCCGGCGAGTCGTCCCTCGGCGCCATCCTCTGGCGTCAGCTCACGTCCATGATCCCGACCAACCCCGTCCAGGCGACGGCGGAAGGGGACATGCTCCCCGTCATCTTCTTCTCGCTGATGTTCGGGATGTTCATCACCACCACCGGGGGCGAGCACAAGGAGCGCCTGTCGAGCTTCTTCAACTCGGTCTTCGAGGTGATGATGCGCATGACGATGTTCATCATCTGGCTGGCGCCGATCGGGGTGTTCGGCTTCATGTTGTACGCCGCCGCCGGGTCTGGTTTGTCCGCGTTCTACGCCTTGCTCAAGTACATGGGCACGGTCGCCATCGCGCTCGGTGTGCATGCGTTTGTGACCCTGCCCTTGCTGCTCCGCTTCGTCGCCGGGACCTCGCCGCTCGCGTACGCCAAAGCGATGGGCCCCGCGCTGCTGACCGCGTTCAGCACGGCGAGCAGCAACGCCACGCTCCCGCTGACCATGACGTGCGTGGAGGAGCGGGCGGGCATCGACAACCGAGTCACCTCGTTTGTCCTTCCGCTCGGCGCCACCATCAACATGGACGGCACGGCGCTCTACGAAGCGGTCGCCGTTCTGTTCATCGCCCAGGTCTACGGCAGCGACCTCAGCCTCGGGCAACAGGTCGTGGTCGCCATGACCGCGCTGCTCGCGAGCGTGGGGGCGGCGGGGATCCCCCACGCCGGCACCGTGATGATGGTCGTTGTGCTCGAAGCGGTGGGCCTTCCGACGACCGCCGTCGGGCTCATCCTCGCCGTCGACCGGGTGCTCGACATGTGCCGGACGACGGTCAACGTCTGGTCTGACTCGACCGCCGCTGCGGTCGTCGCGTCCTTCGAGTCACGCGGCTCTGAGCCGGAGGGCACGGACGCGCCACCGAACGCTTCGAGCGGCGACACCCCCGACGAAGCAGAGTAGACTCGCCCCACGTTGGCTGCCCCTCCCGAGCGCTCGTCCTCGTCCGCGTCCCTCCTGAGCCGGGTGCTCGAGGTCATGCCCGGGGGCATCGTCACGGTGACGGCGGACGGCACGTTCCTCACTGCCAACGCGCAGGCGCAGTCCTTCCTGGGGCTCAGCTGGGACGAACTCGGCGACCGCTACGTGGCCGACTTCGCGGCCGACACCTACTACGAGGACGGCCGGCCCTGCCCCGTAGAGGACTACCCGGTCTCACGCTGCATCGGCACGGGCCAAGCGCAGCCCCCGATGACCCTGGGCGTCCGGCAACCCAACGGCGAGCTCCGATGGGCCATCTTCACAGCACTGCCTCTCGAGCCGGGAAACGGGGGCGCGGGCGCCGTCGTCACCTTCGTCGACATCACCGAGCGTCGGCGCGAGGAGGTTCGCTGGCGGGCCCAGACGCGTCTCGTCGACCGGGTGCAAGTGGTGCGGCTGCGCGACCGCGCGGGGGACGAGAACAACGCGTTCGAGGAGCCGCTTGCGGCGCTGCTCGAGTTGACCGACTCGACCTGCGGCTTCGTCGTGCGCCTCGACCGGGGCGCGCCCGCGGATCGCGAGGCCTGCCTCGAGGTGCGCATCGACCGGGCCGAACCCGAGCATGTGCCCACCTCCACCCGCCTGGCGCTCAGCGCGCTCAGCCAGCGCGCCGTCCGCGGCGGAGTCCCGCTCGTGGTCGAAGCCCCCGGCGTGCTCGGCGGCGGGTTTGGCGGACACCGGGCCTCGCGGGTCGCCCTGTTCCCCCTCCGCGCGGGCGACGAGCGGGTCGGCATCGTGGGCTTGGCGAGCGCGCCGTCCTACGACGCGCGCGCCCTCGAGTCCCTCGCGCCGCTGCTGCAGGGCTGCGCGGATCTGATCCGCGCGTTCGACGAGCGGGACGAGCGCGATCGACTCCGGGCTCAACTGGCTCAGACCGAACGACTGGCGAGTGTGGGCACGCTCGCGGCGGGCATGGCGCACGAGGTGAACAACCCCCTTTCGTACGTGCTCCTCAACCTCGAGGCCGTCGTACGGCAGTCACGCGAGATCACCGAGGTCATCGGCACATTGGGATTGCCCGACGACGACGGCACGGCCGCGCTCCTGGGACCCGAAGGGCTGCTCGCGTCGCTCGCTCAGCGGGGCCGCGACGCGTCGGAGGGCGCGGAGCGTGTGCGCAACATCGTCCGGGACCTGATGGCCTTCGCGCGGGTGACCGAAGAGGAGGTCGGTCCGGTCGATGTCAACGGGACGCTCAAAGTCGCGCTCAAGATGGCCAACCACGAGATCAAGTACCGGGCGCGTCTCGTGTGTGATCTCGGCGAGCTTCCGTCGACCCAGGGCCACGACGGACGCCTGAGCCAGGTCTTCCTCAACCTGCTCCTCAACGCGGCCCGCGCCATCCAGGAGGGCGACCCCGAGCAGAACGAAGTGAAGGTGGAGACGTTCCACCGCGACGCGCACATTCACATCGTGGTCGCCGACACCGGCCGCGGCATCGACCCGGCTCATCTCCCGCGACTCTTTGAACCCTTCTTCAGCACGCGCGCCGAGGGTTCGGGCTCCGGCCTGGGGTTGTCGATCTGCCACAAGGTGGTCAAGGACCACGGTGGGCGGATCTTGGTGGAGAGCGCGCCCGACCAAGGCTGCCGGTTCGAGGTCGTGCTCCCGGTGGTGCGCGCGCGACGCTCGTCCGCGCCTCCCCCCGTGCGCCCGTCCGCCCCGGCTGCCGGGGACGGGGTCCGCATGCTGCTCGTGGACGACGAGCCGATGGTGCGCCGCATCCTCGCGCAGGTCCTGGGCCAGAACTTCGAGGTCGAGGTCGCGGAGGGCCGGGAGGAGGCCTGCCAGCGGCTCGCCGAGGAGAGCTTCGACGTCGTGCTCTGCGACATGATGATGCTCGACGGCACGGGCGTCGATGTGCACGCGTGGGTCACCGAGCACCGACCGGACATGGCTGCCCGCATGCTGTTCATGACGGGCGGCACGTTCACGCCGCGGGCCCGCGCGTTCCTCGCGGCGGAGGGGCGTCCGCACCTGAAGAAGCCCTTCACGCTCGACCAGGTCGAACGCGCTGTGCGTTCGCTTCTTCGCGTGCCATG
Source organism: Sandaracinaceae bacterium (assembly GCA_045106715.1). Taxonomy (GTDB): domain Bacteria; phylum Myxococcota_A; class Polyangia; order Polyangiales; family Sandaracinaceae. The sequence goes on along the minus strand of JBGCFC010000079.1, from coordinate 4,746 downwards.
AACGCGGCATGAACAGCTACCTCGAGCTGCTCCGGGAGGTCACGGAGCAGGGCACCCTCAAGGCGGACCGCACCGGGACGGGCACGCGGAGCGTGTTCGGCCGTCAGCTGCGCTTCGACCTGCAGGCCGGCTTCCCGCTCGTCACCACCAAGAAGGTGCACTTCAAGTCGGTCGTGATGGAGCTGCTCTGGTTCTTGCGGGGCGACACCAACGTGGCGTGGCTGCAGGAGCGCGGGGTGCGCATCTGGAACGAGTGGGCCGACGCAGACGGGGAGCTCGGCCCCATCTACGGGCACCAGTGGCGCAGCTGGCCGACGCCGGACGGCGGCACCATCGACCAGATGAGCGAGGTGCTCCGCCAGCTTCGCGAGACCCCGCACTCCCGGCGCATCCTGGTCAGCGCCTGGAACGTGGCCGCCCTCCCCGAGATGGCGCTGGCCCCCTGCCACACGCTGTTTCAGTTCTACGTCGCGGACGGCCGACTCTCTTGCCAGCTCTACCAACGCAGCGCCGACCTGTTCCTCGGGGTCCCCTTCAACATCGCCAGCTACGCGCTGCTCACGCATCTGGTCGCGCAGGTCGTCGGCCTCGACGTCGGCGACTTCGTGCACACGTTCGGCGACGCGCACATCTACCTCAACCACCAAGCACAGGTCGCCACCCAGCTCGAGCGCACCCCACGCGTCCTGCCGACGCTCGCCCTCGATCCGTCGGTCACCGATCTGTTTGCGTTCGACGCGTCGCACATCCAGCTCGAGGGCTACGAGCCGCACCCCCGCATCAAGGCTAAGGTGGCGGTATGAAGCGCTCGCTGATCGTGGCCGTGGCCGACAACGGAGTCATTGGCCTCGGCGGTGACCTTCCCTGGCGGCTGCCGGACGACCTCAAACGCTTCCGCAAGTGCACGCTGGGCCATGCCGTAGTCATGGGACGCCGAACCTGGGAGTCGCTCCCCAACGGTGCGCTGAAGAAGCGACTGAACATCGTCATCAGCCAGCGAAGCGGGTTCGAAGCGGAGGGCGCGCTCGTGGCCCAGTCGTTCGAAGAAGCGTGCTCTCTCGCGGAGAGCGGAACACTCGCCGGGGAACCCGTCCGCGGAATCATGGTCATCGGAGGGGCGCGCCTCTACGCCGAAGCTCTCTCCACCGCCGATGCACTCCTGGTCACGCACGTCCGCGCGGATGTCGAAGGTGACGTGCACTTCCCAGACGTGGACTGGGCGGCATGGAAGGAACTCGACCGCACCGCTCACACCAAGGACGAGCGACACGCTTACCCGTTCGAGTTCGTTATCTACGAGCGGCGCTGAGCGCCGCGGACAACTGTCCGTTGAAGAACCGTTGTGCCGCACCTCAAACCCGGGACGCACCGCCCTCGCCGCCTGCCGCTCCTCCCAAATCCTCGAGACGTCGCGGGCCCGATCCATCGACGTCGGTTCTTCAACGGCCAGATAACTGGCCCGCCCCGGCGCACGCCCTTTACCCTCGTAGGCCGTGTCGACCCGGATCATCGCCGTGCGCGTGGAGGACGATGGCATCGAGCCCATCCACGCCACGCTCGAGACGCTCCCGGACCTCCTCGACGATCCCGACGTCCGCGTGTGGGTCGACCTCGACAGCCAAGACGCCGCCTCCCAGCGCGTGTTGCAGGACGTGTTCTCGTTCCATCCGCTGCTCATCGAGGACGCCTTCGCCGACGCGTCCACGCCGAAGGTCGAGGACTTCGGCGACTACCTCTACGTCATCGTGCACGGCCTCACCGACGCCGACCCGAAGGACGACGGGGAGGTGCACACCGCCGACCTCGACCTGTTCCTGGGCGAGCGCTTCCTCATCACGCACTACCGCGTCCCGTTCACCGCGGTCGGGCAGGTCCGGGACGAGGTGAGACGGAACCTCTCGCTGCTCGCAGAGGGCACGCCGCAGCTCGCGCACCGCATCATCGACCGCCTCGTGGACGAGTTCCTGCCCGTTATGGAGAAGCTCGATCACGAGGTCGATGCCATCGAGGAGATGATCCTCGCCAACTCCTCCCCTGCGCTGCTCGAGCGCATCTTCCGCATGAAGCACTCCACACAGCGCATCCGGCGGGTGGGACTGCACCAGAAGAACCTCCTTCGGGCGATCGCGGAGGGCCGCTACGCGCTGGTCCCCGAGGACGTCCGGCCGTTCTTTCGCGACGTCTACGACCACATGGTCCGTGTCATTGACCTCAACGACGCGTACCGAGAGCTCCTGTCCAGCTCGCTCGACGCGTACCTCAGCGTGCAGAGCCACAAGCTCAACGAGGTCATGCGCGTCTTGACGGTCTTCAGCACCGTGATGCTGCCCCTCACGTTCATCACGGGCCTCTACGGCATGAACTTCGACTACATGCCGTACCTCCACTTCGAGTACGGTTTCGAAGCGGCCATGGGGCTCATGACCGCCATCGCGATCACCATGTACTTCTTCTTCAAGCGCCGTCAGTGGGTGTGAGCCACAGATGACCGAGACGAGCATTCCGCCCGAGGACCGCGGCCCTTCCCGCGTTCTCATCGTCGACGACGACGACGCGCGGCGGCGAATGTTCGCGATCATCCTGAGCAAGGACGGCTACGCGGTGGACGAGCTCCCGCACGGCAAGGAGCTGCTCGACACCGCGCGGAAGAACCGGCCGGACCTCATCCTGCTGGACATCATGCTGCCCGGGAAGACCGGCATCGAGCTCACGGGGATGGTGCGGGTCGACCCCGATCTGAAGACCACCCCGATCATCCTGGTCACCGCCGCCCTCGACGACGAGGACAGCATCGTGCGCGGTCTGGCGTGCGGTGCGGACGACTATGTCGTGACCCCCGTCAGTCACGGCGAACTGAAGGCGCGCATTCGCGTCCAGCTCCGCAACCGGCGCGACCGTGAGCTGCTCAGCTGGGCCTTCGAACAGCGCAAGCAGTACAAGGAAGAGTCCCGCCGCGACGCGCTGACCGGCATTGCCAACCGGCGTGCGGGCGAAGACGCGCTCGAGGCCACGCTGGCAGAGGGGCAGCCTGTGTCGTTTGGCATGATGGACATCGACCACTTCAAGTCGGTCAATGACACCTACGGTCACCCGGCTGGCGACAAGGTCCTGGTTCAGGTCGCCGGCGCGCTCGAGGGCACCGTTCGCCCGACCGACGTCGTGGCCCGTTTCGGGGGCGAAGAGTTCGCGCTCATCGCCCCCGGGATGCCAGCGCACGTGGCGCCTCAGCTCGGCGAGCGGCTGCGCGGCAAGGTCGAGCGCCTCACGTTTCCCGCGGACACGGGCGTGCCAGGCGTGACGATCAGCATCGGCTTCGCCACCTGGGATGGGAAAGGCACGCCGCCGGCGCCCGCGGCCCTGATCGCGATGGCCGACAAGGCGCTGTACGACGCCAAACGCGGCGGTCGGAACCGCGTCGTCGCTCGCGTGTTCTAACGCTCTTCGCGTTCGGCCCTCCGGACGGCTGCCGGGGACTTCGGGGTATCGTCTCGCGTGGACTCCCTCTTCGCCCAAGCGCCCGTGCCCCTGTGGGTCGCCGACTTCACGGCGGCCGCGGCCCTGCTCGCCCACGTCTCGGACGACGGCCACGACGCGATCTTGGCCGCGCTTCGCGCTGACCCGGACCTGCTGGCCGCGTGTGGTCAGGCGGTGCGCGTCGTCACGGCCAACGCCGCCGCGGCCGCGCTCATGGGGTTCGAGAACGGCGACACGATGCACGGCCCCCTCGGGACCATGCTCCCCGACACCGCCATGGACGCGCTCGCCGGCCAAATCGCCGCGGTTCTCGGCGGCCGCACGCCCTTTCGCGAGGAGGCGATCGAAGTCGACCAACCCGACCGGCGAATCGTCATCGAGCTTCATCTGTCGCTGCCGGATCCGAGCGACTGGAGCCGCGCGATCGTCGCGACGATCGACCGCACCGACCACGTGAAGACGGAGGACCGCCTGCGTGCGAGCGAAGACCGGTTCCGGGCGATCTGCGAGCACGCCCCCGTCATGATCGACCAGTTCGATGCGGACGGGAAATGCGTCCTCTGGAACCACGAGTGCGAGCGCCGCTTGGGTTGGACGCTCGAGGAGGTCCGGGCCCATGCAGACCCGCTCACCTTGTTTTACCCGGACGAGGCTGAACGCCTGCGCGTGATCGCCGCCATCCAAGAGCGGGACGGTGCGTTCCGCGAGTACAGCGTGCTCGCCAAGGACGGGCAGTCGCGAACCCAGATGTGGGCCGACCTTCGCCTGCCTTCCGGCGAGCAGATCTCGGTCGGCTACGACACTACCGAGCAGCGGGAGTTGGAAGAGCAGGCCCGTCAGAAGCAGAAGCTGGAGAGCCTCGGACTGATGGCCGGCGGCGTCGCACACGACTTCAACAACCTGCTCGTGGGGGTCCTCGCGAACGCCGATCTCGCGCGGATGAGGCGCCGGCACGACACGGAGCTGTGCGAGATGCTCGATGAGGTGGTCGACGCAGCGCAGCGCGCGGCGGGCCTCAGCCGGCAGCTCCTGGCCTACAGCGGCGGGGCGGCGTTCACCGCGGTCCCGATCGACCTGAGCGCGCTCATCGAGGAGCTGGCCCCCATGATCGCAGCGTCAGCGCCCTCGCACGCCACCGTTCGCTACGACCTGGAGCCGGACCTCTCCTCGGTCGAGGGAGACCCCACGCAGCTCACTCAGGTCGTGTTCAACCTGGTTCTGAACGCCTGCGAAGCCCTCGGCGAGGGGGCCGATGGCGTGTCTGTGAGCACG
>JBGCFC010000078.1:0-11500 GCA_045106715.1 Sandaracinaceae bacterium | reverse complement strand
ACCGGGCGCCTACCTGCGGTCCGAAGACGGCTTTGGTCTGCGCCCCAACATCAACGTGCGCGGGGTGAGCAGCGAGCGCTCGTCGCGGGTGACGCTCATGGAGGACGGCGTGCTCTTCGGGCCCGCTCCGTACGCCGCGCCGGCCGCCTACTACTTCCCAATGATGACCCGCATGACGGGCGTTGACGTCTACATGGGCGCCGCTACCGTGCCCTACGGACCGACCACCGTGGGCGGGGCCATCAACATGCGCGGCCGCGACATTCCGCGCGAAGCGCGCGGCGGCCTCGACCTGGGCCTCGGGAGCTATCTGTCGGGGCGGGTGCACGCGTGGGGTGGGCTGAGCAACGACTGGGGCGGCCTGCTGGCCGAGGGCGTGTATCTGCGCTCGGACGGGTTCAAGACGATCGATGGCCAGGACGACTCGGATACCGGGTTCGATCGCGGCGAGCTGTTGATCCGAGGCGAACTCCGTCACGCGCTCGGGCCCGATGTCTACCAGCGGCTCGAGCTCCGCTTCGGCCTGGCCGCGGAGCAGTCGAACGAGACGTATCTCGGCCTCACGGACGAGGACTTCCGCGCGGATCCGAACCGCCGCTATCTCACGAGCCAGCTCGATGACATGCGTTGGTGGCGGACGCAGGTGCAGCTCCGCCACCGACTCGAGGTGGGCGAGGACTTCCACCTCGCGACGGTGGCGTACCGACACGACATCGACCGCAGCTGGAACAAGGTCAACGCGCTCGGCGGCCTTCCGGGCGACCGCCAGCCCCGGCTCGACCTCTACGACGTGCTGAACAACCCCACGGGGCGAAACGGCGTGCTCGCCTCGATCCTGCGTGGCAGCCGGGACTCCGAGGGCAGCGCGGTGAGCAACGACTACCTGCTCATCGGCCCGAACGCGCGTGTCTTCGGGGTGACGGGGATCCAGTCCAACGCGACCGGCGAGTTCGAGACCGGCCCGCTCTCGCACACCATCCGCGGCGGCGCGCGCCTGCACCACGACGCGGTCGACCGCCACCACACCGAAGACGCCTACGCCGTCATCGGCGGAGAACTCCGCCGCGCCACGGAGGACAGCTACACGACGCTGCGAACGCACGTCGAGGCCTTGGCGCTGAGCGCGTACGTGTCGTGGGCGGTCGAGCTGTTCGACGCGGTGACGATCACCCCCGGCGTGCGCGCGGAGATGATCTGGACGCGCTACGAGGACCAGGTCACCGACGCGCGCTCGCGGGCGTTCCGGGCGGCCGTGCTGCCGGGCGCGTCGGTGCGCTGGGCGATCATCGACGAGCTCGCGCTGTTCGGCGGGGTCATGCGCGGCTTCGCGCCGGTGTCCCCCGGCCAGGCCGAGAACGTGCGCCCGGAAGACAGCATCAACTGGGAGGCCGGCGTGCAGTTCCAGCACACGCCCAGCCGGACGTCGGCCCAGCTGACGGGGTTCATCACCGACTACCAGGTGTTCCTCCAGCAGTGCTCCTTCGCCTCGGGCTGCGCCGACGAGAGCGTGGACATGCAGACCAACGGAGGCGCGCCCATCGTCGGGGGCGTCGACGCTCGCGTCTCGACCACCCTCGCGTTCGACGACGCGCGCATCCCGCTTCGTGCGGCCTACACCTTCACCTACACCGAGCTGCGTTCCGAGGTCGACAGCGGCAACCCGCAGTTCATTGGCGGCGAGCCTGGAGACCACCTCCCGTACGTTCCCGAGCACCAAGTCTCCGCACAGGCGGGCATCGAGATGCCTCAGTTCGGGCTCAACGTCTCCGGCAGCTTCGTCAGCGAGATGTGGGAGGGCGTGGGTCAGGGAGACGACCCGGTCGCGCGGACCGACGCGCTGTTCCTCTTGGACGCAGCGGCCTACGTGCAGCTCGTCGACCAGGTGCGGCTCTACGTGCGCGGCGAGAACCTGACCTACGGACAGAGCATCGCCTCGAGGCGCCCCTTTGGCGCGCGGCCGAGTCGTCCCTTCATGATTCAGGGTGGGGTGCGCGTGGGGCTGTGAGCTGACCTCCGTCGCGGCGAGGCGCACCGGCAGGACTCTCACCACCACGGCGCGCGCCCACGCGACCCACGAATCAGTGGAGGGTGGGTTTCTTCTTTCGCCCGAAGACGCGGCCCCAGCCGCTCCGGTATCCCTTGCTCGCGACCTGTGCGGGGCGGCCTGTGGTCTTTCGCGGGACCTTGGGGGGCAGCACCAGGGTCTCCACGTCGTAGAGGTTCGCCTCGTCGCGTGGGCGAAGCTGCACCACCTCACCATGCAGGGCTTCGCCCTCGTTGACCCGGCTCAGCACGGCGGCCTCGACCTGGTCTCCCCGCTGGCGAAGCGCCGCCACCTTCGAGCCGTCGTCTGACGCTCCGAGCACGAGCGCCACGTCCTTTGGCTTCGTGCTCGGCGTCTCGGTGCGTGCGTGCTCAGGCAACGCAGGCTTCGCTGGCTTCGGCTTCTTCACGTCGCGTCCTGAATCCCGATCGGGCAGGTCACACCGACGCCACCGATGCCGCAGTAGCCGTTGGGGTTCTTGGCTAGGTACTGCTGGTGGTAGTCCTCGGCGAAGTAGAACGAAGGCGCATCCAATACCTCGGTCGTGATCGACCCGTGACCCGCCGCCGTCAGCTGCGCTTGGTAGGCCTCTCGCGACGTCTTCGCGGCCGCTTTCTGCGCGTCGCCGAAGGTGTAGACACCGGAGCGGTACTGCGTGCCGCGGTCGTTGCCCTGCCGCATGCCCTGCGTGGGATCGTGGCTCTCCCAGAAGAGCTTCAGCAGGGACGCGTAGGAGATGCGCTCGGTGTCGAACACCACCCGGACGACCTCGTTGTGGCCGGTGCGCCCGGAGCAGACTTCTTCGTAGGTGGGGTTCGGCGTGAAGCCCGCCGCGTAACCGGCCGCGGTCGTGACGACCCCCGCCTGCTGCCAGAAGATCCGCTCGGCGCCCCAGAAACAGCCCAGCCCGAACATCGCCTCGGCGAGCGGTGGTTCGACCGGGCCCCTCATCGGATTGCCGAGGACCGCGTGGCGTTCGGCAACCTGAATCGGCGTGTCGCGACCGGGGAGGGCATCGGAGGGTGCGGGCATCGCGGCCTTCTTCGTGAAGAACATGGCAGCACTCTAAGGCCGGATGTATCGAAACGTCAGGTTCAGTCGCGGCCCGACGGGACGTTTTGTGCGCGGGACGCGGTGTACCCAGTGCCGTTGCAGGGTGCCGCCCATGAGCAGCAAGCTTCCTCCGCCGAGGGACCACTCGCGCTTCTCCTTGCTCTTGCGGTGCTTGAGCACGAAGCGTCGGGCGGCGCCGAGCGACACGCTGGCGATGCGGACGTCGTCGGCGTGCGGCCCGAGCTCCGGCTCGTCGTCGGCGTGTTCGCCCATCGCGTCGTGACCGTCGCGGTAGTGGTTCACGAGGACGGAGTTGAACCGCAGTCCTGCGCGCGCGGTGAGCGCGTCGCGCAGCATGTCCAGCTCGGCCGTCCACGGGGAGGGCTCGAAGCGCCGGCCGGAGTAGCGGTAGTGGCAGCCGGGGTCGCCGTGCCAGCTCGTCCTCCGCGGCGTCAGGTGCTCCTTGCCGAACATGCGAATCGTCTCCTGGCGGAGCGGAAGCGACGACAGCAGCGCGGTCATCGCCCTGGCGTGGTCCTCAACGAAGGCTGCGTCGAACTCGACCCAGCCTCCGTCGGCGAACGGCTCACGCGGCATGCGCGTGGTCTACCAACGTCACGGCGGCCGGCAAGCGCGACGGGTGCTACAAGGCGGCCGATGGGTTGGAGTCTCTCTCACGTCCCAGACCTTCGTGGTCGGCGGATTCTGGTCACCGGCGCCAACAGCGGGATCGGGCTCGGTGCGGTGGAGCTGCTCGCCTCGAAGGGCGCCACGATCCTCATGGCGTGCCGCACCCCCAGCAAGGCAGAGAAGGCGGCCGACCGGGTGCGCGCCTTTGCGCCGGACGCGACGCTGGAGATCACACAGCTCGACCTCGCGTCGCTGGACAGCGTGCGACGGTGCGCGGAGACGGTCGGGGCCGATGGAGTCGACGTCTTGGTCAACAACGCCGGCGTCATGGCGCTGCCCGAACAGAAGACGGCGGACGGGTTCGAGATCCAACTCGGCACCAACCACATGGGCCACTTCGCCCTCACCGGGCTGCTCTTGCCGCACCTTCTGAACTCGCCCCACGGAAGGGTCGTGACCGTCGGATCCGTCGCGCACTTCTTCGGCAAGATCCCGTTCGACGACCTCGACGCCGACAAGAGCTACTCCCCGTGGGGGCGCTACGCGTCGAGCAAGCTCGCCAACATGCTCTTCCTCTACGAGCTGACGAGGCGCGTGAAGGCCGCCGGCGCATCGCTCCTGCCGGCGGGATGCCACCCGGGCTACGCGAACACGAACATCAACCGCGCGGCTGCGGCGATGAAGGGCGCATCGTTCACCGAGCGGTTCATGGGGAGCGCCAACCTCTACCTCGCACAGAGCACCCATATGGGCGCGCTCCCGACGGTCTACGCCGCGACTGGCGAAGACGTGGAGGCCGGCGGCTACTACGGCCCGGACGGCTTGTTCTCGCTCATCGGATCGGTGGCGCCCTGCCGGCGGCATCGACGGGCGGAGGACGCTGAGGCGGCCGCGCGCCTTTGGGAGACGAGCGTGGCCCGCACCGGCGTGGACTTCGCCGCGCTCGGGTAGATGTCCTCGTCTGGCGCGGTCAGGACAACAGCGCGAGGGACGCGGCGATCGCCTCGGTCAGGAACGCGTCGACCTCCGGCCCGCGAGAGTCGAGGACCGCGGCCGTGAACCCGTCCCGATGCCACCGTCCGCGCTCCAGGGCAGGCGGCGCGCTCTCCGGCGCCGGCCACGGGCTCACGTACCAATAGGGCGCAGCGAGGTGTGCGTCTCCGGGCGACATGCCCACCCCGACGCTGCGTGCGTCTTCACTCCCGCTGCGATCTCCGCCGACGACATCGAGCGCGATGAGGGAGGCGGTGTCGAAGTGATGCGGCCAGCAGCGCACCGGGCTCGCCGTGGGGTGCGCGTCCCGCACGCGTGCGAGGGCTTCGTCCGCCCTCTGAAACCACGCCTCGAGTGCATCGTTGCCCTCCCGAAGCGGCTCTCCGAAGGCCGCGCCCTCGTACAGCGGATGGGCGGGCAAGTCGTGCTCGAGCCACGGCACCTCGCCCTCGAGGCCCCGGCGTGAAAGCGCTTGGGCGACGTCTGAACGCAGCGCGTCGAGGGTTCTGCCGGCGAACGGGTGCGACGACAGAACGGTGTCCCGCTCGTCGAGCAAAAGGACCGACACGTCCGAGAACCGCACCGCGAGCCGCAGCGGCGATGGGCCGAGCGGAGCCCCGACGAGCGCACCTCGGGCGCGGACATACCGGAGGGTCGTGTGAGAGAAGTCGTCTGCCCGCGTCGCCCACGCATGTGCGGCGGCAGCGGGGATCTGAGTGGCGGCGTGGACGGCGTGCCGCGCGTGTTCGATACCGTCGTGGGTCATGTTGAACTCGTCATGCGTGTGGACCGGGCGCCTGCTAGGTTCTCGCGCGATGCGCATTCACAGTGAGTCGTTGATCCACCACCCGCAGGCCCTAGTGTACGAAGCCTACCGGGATCGGTTGCCGGAAATCGCCCCGTACATCCCTGACGTCGAAGAGATCCGCGTCGAGTCACGCGAAGACGGCGAGGGCGAGGTCAAGCTGCACAACGTGTGGATTGCGAAGAGCGAGATCCCCATCTTCGCGCGCGCCTTCCTCAAGCCCGAGATGCTGCGCTGGGACGACCACGCGGTCTGGAAAGACGCGGAGCACCGCGTCCACTGGACCCTCAAGCTCCGGGTCTTCACCGATCAGGTCACTTGCGGGGGGACGAACACGTTCCTCGCGAACGGCGACAACGAGACGAAGGTCGTGCTGGACGGTGACCTCGACATCGACCTGAAGAACATCAAGGGCGTGCCGCGCATGTTGGCTGGCGGGATGAAGCCCAAGCTCGAGAAGTTCATCGTCTCGATGATCACGCCGAACCTGAAGAAGGTGAACTCGAGCCTTCAGCAGTTCCTCGACGAACACAGCTGACCTTCGACGAACACAGCCGACTTCGACGAGCACAGCTGACCTTCGACGAACACAGCTGACTTCGACGAACACAGCTGACTTCGACGATCACAGCTGACTTCGACGATCACAGCTGACTTCGACGAGCACAGCTCTTCGACGAACACAGCGGAGACATCTCGCTCACCGTCGCAGCCAGCGGCTGAACACCCACGGGCCGCTGGGCTCGTCCACCCTCGTGGGGCCGCCGACTCGCTCGAACTCGGCGTGAAGTCGGCTCTCCTCGATGTATGCACCGCCGCGCGCGACGTCCGGGAGAGCGCCTTCGTACACACTCAGCACGACTTCGTCGATGCGGTTGGGGGCGTCGTACAGCGGAACGGCCACGGAGGGGCCCGCCTCGATGGAGACCGAGCGGCACCCGCGCTCCCGCTGCAAGTAGTCGAGCGCCGCGCGGCCGCTCGGGGCCTCGACGCCCACGACCTCCACCCGGGATGGTAGGGCACGCCGAAGTTCGGCAGCAGCGCGGGCGCCGGTGAGCACCAAGGGCTGTGCCTCGCTCTCCCACACGGGGTGTTGCGACGGCAGGTTGGCGCCGCGTGTCATCACCAAGAGGAGCGGTCCGTCGGCTCCCCTCCAGGTGCGGAGGGATGGCGCGAGATCGTAGCGGAGCTCGGGCTCGGCGCGCAGCACGCCGCCGGTAACGACGACGGCGTCGACACGGGCGCGGGTCAGCGAAAGGGCGAAGAAGTCGGTCGGGCTTCTCGGCGCCGGCCCGATGCGCATGACGCGAAGACCGTCGTCGGTGCGCGCAACCGCCGTGACGTGCAGGACTCCCTCCGCGCTCCCCAACGGCGAGCCGTACAAAGACGCGGCCCGTCTGGCGACGAGCTGTGCGTTCGATGGAGTCTCAACCACGCTCACCTCCCCAGGAGACACGATAGAGGACGCCCCCTGGTTCGTCCGTGAAGAGCAGCGCACCGTCGGGCGTCTCGACGACCCCGACCGGACGGCCCCACGTCGTGGGGCCCTGAGGGTCGACGAGAAAGCCTGTCACGAAGGGCCGATAGTGTCCCAGCGGCCGTCCGTCCTCGAACGGGATGAATACGATCTGGTAGCCCGTCCCGCGCGATCGGTTCCAGGAGCCCCGCATCGCGACGAATGCGCCGGAACGGTAGGGCTCGGGAAACGCGTCTTGTCTCAGGAATGTGGTGCCCAGTGCGGCGGAGTGGGCCTCGAAGAGCACATCGGGCGTCCGGGTGCGACGTGCCAGCTCCGGGCGCTCGCTTCGGCCGTCCTCGCTTCGTCGCGGGTCGAGGTTCGAGGGATGCAGGTATGCGTACGGCCACCCGTAGAACTCCCCACGCTGCACCCGCGTGAAGTAGTCCGGGACGAGGCCGTCACCGAGCAGATCTCGTTCGTTGACGCTGGCGTGCAGCACGCCGGTCTCCGGATGCACGGCGAGGCCCACCGGGTTGCGCAGACCCGTGGCGAACACCTCGCGCTCCGACCCGTCGAGCCGCATCCGGAGGATGGCCGCGCGAGGCGGTGCTTCGGGCTCGACGTTGGTACGGCTGCCGACCGACACGAAGAGGTGCTGACCGTCGGCGTCGAGGATGACGTTTCGGGTCCAGTGCTGGTGATAGCCCCCGCCGGGGAGCGTGGTGACGCGCTCGCCGCGTCCTACGAGCCGAGGTTGGCCTCGCTGAAACGGATAGCGCCGAACCTCGTCCTGGTTTCCCAGAAAGAAACCCCCACTCGCGAACGCCATCCCAAACGGGATGTTCAGGCCGTTGTCCAGGTTTGCGAACGTGCCGCGCCGCTCGGCCACTCCGTCGCCGTCCGCGTCTTCGAGCACAGTGATGTGGTCCTCGCGCGACTGCGCGACCAAGACACGGCCGTCGGGCGTCACGGCAAGCCAACGCGCCATCGGGATGTTGCGTGCGAATCGTTGCACGACAAAGCCGGCGGGAACCTCCAGCGATGCACCCTCCGGGGGCTCGATCCACTCGGGCGCGCGGCGCGCGGACTCGGTCGCGAAGGGTGCCGGCAGGTCGTCGAGGTCGATGCGGATGGGGGTGGCCCTCAGCGTACGTGTGGGCACACGTTCGGGGATCGACGGGGCGCCCGAAGGGGCTGAAGTTCGCGGCGGGCGCGGGCCGTTCCTCGTCGCTTGTCTCTCCGACACACCGCAGCCGCCGAGGAGCACGGCACACGCGAGCACTGCGATGTGGGCAAGGAGAGTTGCGGGCGGGGGGACGGGCATGTCTGCCCGCCATCGTAGGGTCACGGTACCGGGCCGCGCTTCACGCGATGCTGCACCAGCGGAAGGCGGTCTCCGTCATGCCGACGTTGTTGTCTTCGTTGCACTCGTTGTAGCGGCTGCCCCCGGCGCCGTCCGAGTCCACCGTCGCCGTCACGTCGTACTCGACCAAGTCGCTCGGGACGTCGCCCACCGGGAGCAGGAACACCAGCGTCTCAGTCCGTCCGGGGAGCAGGTTGGTCGTGGTCAGCTGCACGCCGAGGTCGATGGTCGCCCCGCCGCCGCCGGGAGTCACCACGGCGTGGACCGGGACGCCGGGCGCGGCCCCGATGGCGCCGTCGTTTCGCACGGTGACTTCGATGCGCGCGCCCTCGACCAAGTCGCATGCCCCGAGTTCGATGCTCTGAACGACGAGGTCGGTGGCGTCGAAGAGGCCGCCGGGCTGCACGTTCTGTCGGAAGTTGTTGAGCCGGCTGTTTCGCCAGTTCTCCTCTTCGTCGCGGGGGATCTGCCCGTCCTCGGTCACGTTGGTGACGTGATAGGTGTGCTGGTTCCAGATGCGGCGTGTGCGCACCCAGTTGTTGGCCGCGTCGTCGAGCACTTCGATGCCACCGAGCTCGGCGTTCGAGTTGGGCTCCGGGATGACCACCTCGGCCTGGCCGTCGTTGTCGACGTCGACGACGATGGGCATCTCCATGCGGGTGTTGGAGCGGTGGGTGTCATCCTCGTAGAGGATGTCGCCGTTCTGGCCGTCGAAGATGCGGAAGGTGCGCTCGTCGGCGTAAACGACCTCCGCCCGTCCGTCGCCTTCGAAGTCGAAGACACTGGATCCCGTGGCTCGGCTCGAGCAGTCCTGGTTGGCAACCGTCCAGAGGATGTTCTCCGACTCGCACTCCGTGGGAAGCGGGTCGCCGGTGCAGTCGAAGTCGATGACCACGTAGAAGTCGGCGCTGGCGGTCCCGATCTCGGGGCGCCCGTCACCGTCGAAGTCGGCCACCGTGGGAGGGCCACTCTCGTTGCGGATCTGCGGCGGGTCCAGGGATGCGCCGCAGTCGTCCCAGGGGATGTCCACCTGATGAAGCAGCGTGCCGTCGTGGTTCAGTACGTAGACCTCGCCCACTCGGACCGCGACGATCTCGCCTTCGGGGTCGTCGTCGAAGTTGCCGACCGCGTTGTAGCCGTCGCAGGAGTAGCGGCTCGAGCACACCGAAGCGGACGAGCCCATGTAGTCGAAGGTCCACTCCTCCATGCCATCACGCCCGTCGTAGACGGTGTTGCCGGCGATGACCTCGACGACGCCATCGAGGTCGATGTCGGCGATGGTGGACGTCGGACCGAGGAAGGCGTTGTGGCCCATGCCCGCGCTGGGGCCGACGGTGACCCGGCCGTCCCACAGGACGGTTCCGTCAATCCCGTTCAGGGCGACATTGCCGAGGACGACCTCGGGCTGACCGTCCCCGTTGAGGTCGGCGATCGAGGGCTTGGCGGCAGCGAGCGCGTGATCGAGGTTCGGTACAGCCACGTTGCGCCACATCTCCTCCCACGCCGATCCGTCGTCGGCGGTGCGGCGGAACGCAACGAGCCCGATGAACGGTCGCGACTCCCCGCCGGTGGTGCCTCCTCCGCCGAGGAACGCCACGATCTCCGGCGTGCGTTCCCCGTCCATCGAGTCGGGGTGCAGGTTGCCGACCGCGACACCGCCGGAGACGTCGGTGTGCGGTGTGGGCAAGGTGGCGATGGTGTTCATCGTTCCGTCGGCGTTGCACGCCCCGCTCACGATGCGGATCACGCCCTTGAAGGAGCAGCAGCTGTTGGCCTGATGGTCGCTGCTGACAAAGACGATGTCCGGGACGTCCTGCGCGTCGGTGACTCCATCTCCGTTGTCATCGGTCAGGTTGACCACGGCGGGGGTCATGACCACATCGTCGTAGCTGGACCACTCTCCGGCCGGCGGGATCCAGCGGCAGCCGAGCACGGGGTCGAGCTCGCCCACCGGCGGGCGGAACTCACACACCTCCACGGCATCCCGCGGCACGCATCGGCCGAGCGAGGGGAGGCAGATGTCCTCGATGTCGCACTCCTCGGTCACCGTGCACTCCACGCCGAGGTCGACACACGCGTTGCTCAGACAGGCTTGCGCGCTCCCGCAGCACGCGTCGCCGCAGCGGTTCGCCTCGTCTTCGCACTCCGCAACGCACGCATTGTCGAGGCACTCCTGACCGTCGCCGCAGCACGCGTCGCCGCATCGTTCGCTGGAGCCGCAATCCATCGCGCAGGTGCCGGCGAGGCAGACCATGCCGCCGGAACAACACGTGGCGCCGCAGGTGACTTCGCCCGCCTCGCAGCCCATCGGTCCCGTGTCCGGGGTCGGTCCCGAGTCGGTCGTCGTGCGCGGGACGCAGACCTCGTCGACGCACGCTTCGTCCGCGGCACACTCCGAGTCGCCAGTGCAGGGCGTCACTTCAGGAGGGGCGCTGCAGTCACATCCGGTGGCCAGGAGGAGGAGCGAGAGGGCAACGAGGGAAGGGGGCAGTCCACGCATGCGGACATCTTAGCGCGACAGCCTGGGGGGATGAAGCCCGCTCCTCGACACTCAGAGAACGAGCGCGAGCACGATGCCGACGAGGCAGCTCCCGACCACGAACGTGATGGCCAGGCCGGCAAAGAAGAGGACCATCGGATTGAAGCGCGCACCCGCAGCCGGTGCGGCGGCGGCGGGAGCCGCGACGAAGCCGGGGGCGCCCGGCGAGGCTGCGAGCGGACCGGCAGGCGGCGAGCCGAACCCCGGGGCCGCACCCGCGGGGGCGCCGGCCGGCGGGGGGACGACGCCCCCCCAGTCCTCGGCGTTGAGCATCATCGTCTTGGGCAGTGGAACATCGCCTGCAGCCCCGCCGGGCTGCCCCGCGACGGGCGCAGCAGGCGACACTGGGGCTCCGGGCGACGGTGGGGCTCCGGGCGACGGTGGGGCTCCAGGTGACACTGGGGCTCCGGGCGACGGGGCTGCTCCGGGTGACACTGGGGCTCCGGGTGACACTGGGGCTCCGGGGGACGGCGGGGCTCCAGGGGACGGGGCTGCTCCGGGTGAAGCTACCGGTCGAGCGGGAGCCGCGCCCGCCATCGGTGAAGCCGGGCCGGCCGCGCCCGGGGCCGCCCACGGCGGCGGGAGGTCTGCCTTCGCGGCCGGGCGCGCGGCGG
>JBGCFC010000077.1:0-41976 GCA_045106715.1 Sandaracinaceae bacterium | reverse complement strand
GTTGTTGTTGGCGTCGTCGTCCGTGACCCCGCATCCGCACGTGCCGGGCACGGTCTTGCTGTCGTCGTCGGGGCAGAGGTCGAGGCCGTCATCGAGGCAGTCGGGCGCGCCATTGAGGTTGGTGTCGTCGTCCGCGACTCCACATCCGCACGTGCCGGGCACGGTCTTGCTTTCGTCGTCGGGGCAGAGGTCGAGGCCATCGTCCAGGCAGTCCGGCACACCGTTTTCGTTCGCGTCTGCGTCGGATACGCCGCATCCGCAGGTGCCGGGCACGGTCTTGTCGGCGTCGTCGGGGCAGAGATCGATCCCCTCGTCGAGGCAGTCCGGCACGCCGTTGCCGTCGTTGTCCGCGTCCGACACGCCGCACCCGCACGCGCCGGCCTCGTCCTTGTCCGGGTCGTCGGGGCACAGATCGCTGGAGCTGCCGCAGGCGACGAGCAGCACCGCAGCGGTGCAGAGGACGTGCGCGCGCCGACGGACGCGGGTGGAGAATGGGAGCATTCAATCAGCCTATCAGGACTCGGCCGGGCGTTGGCTCGTGTAGGGTCCACCGATGCGAACCGCTCCTCTCTTGGGACTCCTGGCCACCGTCCTCGTCTTGGGATGCGGTGAGTCGGAGCCCGCCCCCGAACCGATCGTCGACGACGAGAGCCAGCCGAGCGTCGCATCGCCCTCGGAGCCCGAGACAGAGTCGCCGGCGCCTGAAGAGGAGTCGCTCACGGCGGAGCATGAGGCCCCCAGCCCGGAAACGGAGGCCCCTCCGCTGCCCGAGCCGCGCCCCGACGTGGTGCATGTGTTCGTCGTCGGCGAGGACGGCGATTTGGCGATCTACAGCGAAGACCAGGCGCTCGAGACCCAGAGGGTGGACCGCGAGCTACCCGACGAAGTGACGCTCGCCTTTCCCCGTTTCACCCACCCGGATCCACGCCTCGGCGGGCTCATTAACGAGCGCGTCGAGGCGTTCGCGATGCGGCAGGCGACCGGGGAGGGCGGCCTCGAGGTGGGTGTCAATTGCACTGCCCGGCTGGCCACGCCCACCTTGGTCTCCCTGGCATGCGAAAAGTCCGTCTACGACGACCGCGACTTCGCCGACACCCGGGCGCTGCGCACGCTGCTGCTCGCGGCCGACGCCCGCGGAGTGCGCGAGATCGAGCTGGCCAGCTTATTCCTACCGGACGCGGACCTCCCCGGTCGCGTGCGCGATGCCTGCCTCGAGGACGCGGAGGAGACGGGCGTCTGCAACGACGAGCGGGACCCGCCAGGCATCACGCTGGAGGAGGATGGCATCCGCGCGACCTACGTGAATGCGATGGAGCCGATCGACATCGAGATCGCCTACATCGAGGTCGCCGACCAGATCCGCGCGACGGGCCCGCTCGCCGAGTCCTTCGAGCGCCACAACGTCACCACGCGGTCGATCACCGTGACCACGGATCCGTCTGAGTTGGTTAGCGGCCCTCCGCGATGGGTCGCGAGCCCGATGATGTCGGCCGATGACCTGGCCTCGGCGTGGTTGAGCCTGCCGGAGTCCGAGCGCGGCGAGCTGCGTGCGCTCGGTTCGCACCTCGTGGCCGAGAACGAAGCGCTCGCGCTCCGCGCCGCGACGCGCCTCGGGCACCAAGCGCAGCACATCCCCGTTGGCGACACCGCTCTCGCGCTCACGGTGGTGGAGGTCGCGCGCGACTCCGATCTGTTGGCCGCTCCCGATCGCGACGCCGAGGTCGTCCGCCGCCTTTCACGGGGCGTCGTTGGGGTGGCGCTCGCGCCGCTCGACGAGGACGTCGCGCGCTTCCCGCGCGTCATCGTCCACCGCGGCCTCGCTGGCTTCGTCGACGTCCGCCGCCTGTCGACGGAAGACGTATGCGTGCCCGACCTTGCGCCTTTCCTCGCCGGCTTCCCCGAAGGCGAGCGCCGCGCCCGCCGCCTCGCGACCCACCGCCGCACGCTCTCCTCCGGGAGCTGGGGCCGCGCCGACTTCCTCAGCGCGCGCGAGGAGAACACCACGGTCGAGATGCGCCGCCTCGAGTCCGGCTGCCAGGTCGACCGCGCCCTCGTCCGCTTCGCCCAGCCCGGTCCAGTCACCCGTCTCGACACCACCCGCACGCAGCGCCGCGGAGGTGACCCCCTCGTCGTGTCCGTCGGCCCGGAGCGCGTTCAGGTGCACGTGTATGGCCAGCCCGAGCCCACGTGGGAGCATGCGCTGACCCCGGGTGACGAAGTCCGCGTTGGCCAGCGGGACGAAGACCGCTGGCTCCCGATCGTCATCGCGCACGACGGCCGCGAGCCGCTCGAGGTCGCGTGGATCGATGGCGCGCTCGGGGTGCCCTGACGAGAGTGGCTACTCGCGGGCGGCCAGGAACGCGTCCACGTCGGCGCCGAGCTCCGCCGCGACCTCGTTGGCGAGCGAGTGGCGCGCACCCTCGAAGACCCGGAGCGTCGCGCGGGGAAGGAGTCGCGCGAGGCGCTGCACGCCGACGTCCATGTTGAGCGCCTTGTCTTGGTCCCCGTAGGCCACGTAAGTCGCGTGCTCGATCTCGGGGGCCGTGTGAAAGAGCGACTGCCGCGCCTGGTCGGCCAAGATGTCCCAGTACATGCGATGGAACCCGCCGCCATAGACCTCACGGTAGTAGGTCCACGCGTCGCGCAGCGCGGCGTCGCGCCCGACCCAGTCTCTCCGGTACCAGAAACGCGACTGAAGCCACAGTGCCGGCCAGAAGAGGAAGCGCATGCGCTTCATGACTCCGGAGAGCACACGGACCGAGGAATAGGGTTCCCAGGCGCCGGCCGGAGCCCACGCGGCCAGCCGATCGAACCGCTCCGGCTCACGGTGGGCCAGCCGCAGGACCAGGTTGCCCCCCAGACTGCCGCCGCCGAGGTGCGCACGCTGCACGCCCAGCGCATCGAGAAACCCGAGCAGGGAGTCCTCGAGAAGCGTTAGATCGTAGTCGCGATCGGGCTTGTCCGAGTACCCGCTGCCGGGCAGATCGGGAACGAGCACGCGGCGTCGCGCCGCGAGGTGGGGGATGAGGTCCTCGTACTCCTCGAGACGTGAGCTGTGGCCGTGAATCAACAGCAGCGGCTCGTCGTTCTCGTGGCCCGACGGGGCGATGTCGACGTAGCGAAGGCGCAGGCCTTGCACGGTGACGTCACGCTGTTCGTGCGACGTCGAAGGAGCAGCCCGGGGGCGAGTGAGAGGCCCGGCGAGTTTGGATTCGGCGGGCCATGCGAGGGGCGGGATGGATCCCGCGTCGGTGGCCATGCATTCAGCGTGAGCACGATCCGGAGAGTCGGCACGCGCCGCGCGCGGTTGTGTTGAATCGGTGACATTCGGTCAGGCCCGATGCGCCGAACGGACCGGCGCTTCCAAGGATCGAGCGACGCGGGTTTCCAAGGCCCGATGCCGCTTCGATCGTTGCACGTCGCCGTCCCAGCCCTGGCCGCCTTCGGGCTGGCGCTCCTGCTGTCCCCTCGACTCGCCGCGGCGCGGTGTGGACGGAGCCACGTCGAGCGTTTTCCCGCGCTCAACGCACGCGATGTCCCGCTCAACACCGCGATCCGCATCGTGCAGTCGGACATCCGGGGTCTCACCGGTGAGCCGGGCGTGGTTCGCCTCGTGTCTGGGGCCGACCAAGTGCTGCTCCGGGTGGTCGTCGACCAGGTGGGCTTCAGTAGCCGCAGCTGGGTTCTGGTCCCTGAGCGCCCGCTGCGGCCCAACCGCGACTACCGAATGCAGGGCCAGCTCGTGCCCGGACGGCGCGTTCGGGTGCGGTTTCGGACGGGCACACAAACCCTCACCGCGACCCCGACCCTCGACGGCGTCGAAGCGGAGCCGCTCGAAGTGGTGCGTTTCGGCTGCGGTCCCGCACGGTCGGTCCCACTTCGGCTCTCCCTTCGCGGCGCCACCCCTCCGGCTTTCGCACGCATCCGCATTGCTGCGAGCGCCGCTGCGCTCGCGAACGGTGAGCTGCTCGGCGACGTCGTCGTCCCCGTCGACAACGGCCGAGCCGACCTCGGCCACGGCATGTGCAGCGGCGTGTGGGCGTTCGTTCCCGGCCAGGACCTCGTCCTCTCCGTGACGGCCACCAATGCGGCCCTGGCGGAGAGCGCGCCTCACGTCGTGGAGGTCCGTGGCCCGCCATCGGACTGAAGCGCCTCTCTGGCGTTCGTCGGGTGCGTCTCGCTGGGGTCTGAAGTGCCGGGGTCGACTGACCCCGAAGTGTGAACCGTAGCTGACATTGGTCCGCGTGGATGTGTGCACACGTCCCGGCACACTCCCTGCTGCAAGTCACGCCATGCCACTCTGCTTCGTGTGCGTGCTCCGGCCCGTGTCCTCTCCGGTTCCGGAGGTCGCGTGACTCAGTCGACCTCCGCTCCACCCCCCGCGGTCAACACGATCACGACGTCGGGAGACCTGGCGATGCGCAAGCCGGACGGCTGGCTCGACAAGTCGATGGTGATCCTGACGGGCCCTCCCGGTGAGGGCTTCCCCCCCAGCGTCGTGGTCAACCGCATGGCGCTGGCGGAAGACCAGACCGTCGAGGAGTTCGCCGAAGCGGCGGTGCGCTCCGGAGCCGACCAGTTCGAGGGCTTCGAGCTGCTCGACCGGGATCCGGCGCACGTCGACACCCAGGTCGCCCCTGCGTTTCGGTTTCGCTGGGACAGTCCTCGCGGCCGCGCGATGCACCGCCAGGTGTACCTGCCCGGCTCCGACCGGACGGTCTTGTCGGTGACGTGCTCGACGCTCGTGCACGCCGAGAGGGAGGCCTGGCCGCTGTTCGAAACGTTCCTGTCGAGCATGCAGCTCGGGGCCTCGCAGTGAACGACGCGCAGTACGAGCTCGAGCTCGCCGAGCCCGGGGTTCGCTACCCGCTCCGGACGTTCTATGGGCGCGAGGCCCTCAACCGCCCGTACCGCTACGACGCGACCTTCGAGACCCACAGCACGGCGGTCGACATCGACGCGCTGCTCGGATCGGCCGCGTGCGTGATCTTGTCGCGGGATGGCCTCGCGCGGCGGTTCCCTGGAATCATCGAAAGCGTTGAAGTCGAGCACGACCAGGAGAGCACCGTCACGCTCACGATCGTGCCTGCGCTGCAGCTGCTCTCGCTGGAGAAGAACACACGGATCTTCCAGGAGCGGACGGTTCCCGAAATCCTCGGCGAGGTGCTCGAGCCTGCGCTGCGCGAACGCGGGCGAACGGTCCGTCTGGACGGCCTGGATGACCGCTACACCAGGCGGAACTACTGCGTACAGTACCGGGAGACCACGCTCGACTTCCTTCACCGGCTGATGGAGGAGGAGGGCATCGGCTACTACTTCGAAGTCGGCGATGACGTCGAAGAGCTGACGTTGTTCGACACCGTCGCCAGCCTCCTGCCAGTGCCGACCCACGATGGGCGGGCGGTGCCGTTCTTCCCGGACGAAGGCCGCGTCGACCGCGAGCACGTTCGGCGGTTCGAGCGGGCCGAACGCATGGTGCCGCGGGGGGTGGCGCTCCGCGACTGGGACTGGACACGCGGGCGCGCGGTGGTGGACGCGGCCGACGGCGAGGCCGGTGACCATTACGAACATGGCCTGGGCGACGGCGTCACCATCCACGAAGACGACGACGGTCTGCGCAATCTGGCGCAGGCGGCCGAGCTCGTGCAGCTCCTGCCGGGCGTCATTCGTGAGATTGGCGCCGTGTTTCAGGACCTCCGAGGCATCCCGCTGCCTCGGTTCACGCAGGATGACGCGAAGCGCAAAGTGTCGCTGCGCACCGAACAGACGCGCCGGGACCGCACGCGTTGGCTCGGGGTAAGCCAGGTCACGGGCTTGCACGTGGGATGTCTGCTCGAGCTGGAAGGACACCCGACCGCCGACGGCGAGTTCTACGTGGTCGAGGTCGAGCACGGCTCGCCCGAGCGGGTCGGGGCTTCGGCCAACGAGCCCTATGTGAACCGCTTCGTGTGCTTGCCGCGGACCACGCCATGGCGCCCTGACCGCGTGACCCGAAAGCCGCGCATCTATGGCGTTCAGACAGCGACCGTCACCGGCCCGGACGGGCTCGACGTCCACACCGACCCGCACGGCCGCATCCGGGTGCGCTTCCCTTGGGATCGGCGCGAGGACGACTTCCGTGGTGACTCGAGTTGCTGGCTCCGCGTCAGCCAGCCGTGGGCGGGCAGCGGCGGGCCCGGGATTCAGTTTCTTCCGCGCGTCGGGATGGAGGTCATCGTGACGTTCGTCGACGGCGACCCTGACCGCCCGCTGGCGACGGGCACCGTCTACAACGGTGGCGCGCCGACGGCGACGATGCTTCCGCTGCAGGCGACCAAGAGCGTGATCCGCACCCGGTCGATCCCGCATGGGGTGGGCTACAACGAGCTGTCCTTCGAGGACGCGGCGGGCCACGAGCGCGTCCATCTGCGCGCGCAGCGCGACCTCGATGAGCTGGTGCTCAATCGTCACACGATGCGGGTCGAGGGCAGCCAGGCCATCGACGTGGACGGAGACCACCAGGAGACGGTGGGGGGCCACGCGCGAGTCAGCGTGGGCCGTGACCACCGGTTGACGGTGCACGGCCAGCGTTTCGACCACGTGCTCGGGAGCGCACACGAGGTCATCGAGGGCGCGGTCAATCAGCGGGTCGAGCTGGGGGTCACGTCGACCAGCGAGCGCGGCGGCTACCTGCTCCAGGCGCTTCAGGGCGATGTGGTGTTGCGTGCCCAGCGGCGGGTCGTTCTCCACCACAACCAGCAGAACTACATGGGCATGGACGCAAAGGGCGTGGCGGTGTCGTCCCCGACGAAGGTGGGGCTCGAGTCGGGCGATGCGTCCGTCGGTGTGGGCGGAGGTGCCGTTGAGGTGGCGGCGGGCGGGGCCACCGTCGCGGTCCGGGGCGGCGCGGTGGACGTGGCGCTCGGGGCGTCGGCCGTCTCGGTGGGCCCGGACGCCGTCGAGATCACAGTCGGGGGCACCACCCTCCGCGTGAGCGCCGGTTCGATCACGGCGAACGGCAAGGAACTGACCTGATGAACGACGAGATCCGAGACTCCGTCAATCAGGGGCTCGAGCTTCCCACGAAATGAAGTGTTGGATGCATCGTCGCGAGGCGAGCAAGAAAAAGGGCTGATCGTATGCGCGCATTCGTCAGGGGAAACGACTTCGACTCCCGGCTATCCGGGAACGTTCTCACGATCATCGTCAACGTCCTCATCAACAAGACCGACGCCGGCGAGCTGAGAGATGTGCGTCGAAACGACAACGAGATCCCGACCGTGGAGTGGCCCGCCGAGCACTGGGCGGCGTGGCCAGGGCAGTTCAAGCAAATCGTGCATGACGCATGGCACAACCGGTTTGAGCTTCAATGCACGCCCGAGGACCATGAGGGGCTTCAGTTGGAGCGCCTCGAGTGTCACCTCGAGCTCAACGTGTCGGGGATCGACGATGCCTACGAGAGCCCCCCTCACTGCGTCGCGCGGGTGGACTACTTCAGCGACACGCAGTTCGCGGTGTCGAGCGCACGAGTGAGGCAATACACCCGAGACGAGCGCAATATCGACATGTGGTTGGACTACGGGGACATCATCCGCGTGGAGAAGCGAACCGGGGTCTTCCAGTACGGGGTCGTGCACGAGTTCGGCCACTATTTGGGCCTCCGCCACCGGTGCTTCGGTGTGGAGGGCAGAGCGTATTGTGGTGGCGTAGCCGGGGTGGACGGCTCCGACATCATGGCCGCGGGAGACACCCCTCGGCCTTGGCACGCGGAGCCGTGGCTGAGGCGCCTTGCGCGGCACAATCACCTGCAGACCGAGAACTGGTGGGCGGTGGTAGTCGGCGACCCGGAGCGCAGCGGTGAAGTGCAGCCGTCCGACACGATGTCGAACCTGGAAAGGCAGAACGCCATGAAGTCCACAGCGGGCATGGACCAAGCGGACATCGACGCGATGCTCGCTAGGGCAGCCGCAGGAAACGAGTCACCGGCGACGGCGCTTTCGGACTCGGTCCACGTCGGGCTCGGACTTCCGTTGCTCCCGCCGTAGGCGGCTCCGAGGTGAGCCTCTTGCCGAAACCGCTCCGGAGCCGGCAGCTGGGTTGCGAGCGTGCGGCCGGCGCCGCGAGGACGTTTCCGGGACGGCCGGCGCGGCTTGCCACCGTCGAGTGGACGCGGCGAGAGCCTCACCAGCAGCACAGAGGGCGACGACAAGGGTGAGCGGGATGCCCTTGCGCACGCCTCCGAGCGGCGCGGTCGCGGCTTCGCCGACTTGCACGGCACGGACCATGGCCTGGGCCCGGCGCAACGGATCCATCCGGGACAGGTCGCAGGAACCGCAGCCGGTCCGGGAAGATCTTCTCTGCGTGAGGCGGCGCGCCGTCCCTCCGATGGGGACGCGTGACTCCAGAGAGCGCCGTCGATTCGCTTCCAGGCACCATGGACTGGTCCTTGCTTCTTGTCTGCACGCCCGCGAACGGTCTCGGGCGAACGCCCGCCGCCGTCGCGTCGACCTGACGCAGACGGCGCGAAGGAAGGAGCCCTGTCGATGGCGGAAATGGTCGCCGGTCGTGAGTGCAGTACGAACGTCATCGTGTCGACGGGGCCGGACGTGTGCCTGACCCCGGTGGGTGGCTCGATGGTCCCGGTCCCCTACTCGTCGGTTGCTTTCCTCGGGGAGTCCGAGCGCCTCTCGTCGACGGTGCTCGACAATGGTCACCCGGACTTCAACCTCAACTCGCGGACGTGCACATCGACGGGGCACGAGGCCGGCACGGGCGCCGGAATCGTGGTGCCCGGCTACCAGGGACAGGCGTTCGTGCAGAACGCGTCGCCGACTGTGTTCACCGATGGTTGGGCTGGAACGCGCCACCGCGACCCGGCGTTCATCAACCGTCCGGACGGGGGCGCCACCGAGCCCTGGATGCCGCGCACCCACTACTACGAGATGGTGAGGGAGCGCATCGAAGGCCGCGGCGGCGAGGATTCCTGGGAGCACATGGCGTCTGAGATCGAGGAGTACCTCGAGTCGCGCGAGCTCGAACCCGGCACCAACGAGAGCGCCGAGACCGCCAACGGCGGCGCCATGCTGGTCGTCGACGCCGAAGCGGAGCCCGAAGAGAATCCGTGGGCACGACGGGAAGGCGAGTCGGGGGAGGAGTACCTCGCGCGCCTGCAAGAGGCCGCCACGGGGCGTCCGGAGGATCCGGTGCAGCACGTGCAGGACCTCCAGGACATGTGGGACGCGATGCAGGCCGACCCCGACTACCAAGCATGGATGCAGAACATCGACGCCGACGTCTATCACGACCCGCTCAGCATGCCCGGCATCGAGCTCAACGAGGTCGCGAGCTCGCCGTACACGGGCCACCGAACACTCGAGCAGGCGGTCCAAGTTGCGCGGCCGGTCCCATTCAGCTTCGCCGGGGCCGATGGGAACATCTACAGCGGGGACAACAGCTCTTACGCCGCCTCTCAGGCCCCGTACAACGGCCTGGCCATGCGCGACCTGCTCTCGCAGGAATACCTTCGCTGGCGTGAGCAGTACGGCGAGCCGGTCGAAGACGGGCCATACCCCTACACGGCGTCGCCCCCCAACAACGGCCGCGCCGTCACGATCGGCCGCCTTCTGCGCGGAGATCGCGACGTCAACCCGAACCCGGGGATCCCGTTGCCCTGGAACATGTGACGAATCGCGGCCTCTCGCCGGGGCGTTCGACCACAGGGGCCAACGAACGCAGGGGCCAACGCCGTGGCTTTCCGAAACGAAGAAGGCCCGGAGACCGAGTCTCCGGGCCCTGAGAGCCGCTTAGCAGAATCGAACTGCTGACCTACGGTTTACGAAACCGTTGCTCTACCATCTGAGCTAAAGCGGCGAGGCGGGCGCAGTGCTAGCCCGCACGTCGGGGGGTGTCAAGCGAGCCGGGGTGTCCTCTACACTCCGGCCGCATGCCCATCGATTTGCGCTCCGACACCGTGACCCAGCCGACCCCCGCGATGCGCGCCGCCATGGCCAACGCGCCGGTGGGGGACGACATCTATGGCGAGGACCCGACCGCGCTCGCGCTGGAGGCCAAGGTCGCGGAGGTGCTCGGCAAGGAGGCGGCGCTGTTTGTGTCGTCGGGCACGATGGGGAACCAGATCGCGCTGGCGGTGCACTGCCGGCCGGGGGAGGACGTGGTCATCGGGGAGCACGCGCACGTGATGCTCTACGAGTCGGGGGGCGCGGGCGCGATCGCGGGGGTGCAGTTCTCGGTGGCGGGGTCGGGCGGCATGTTCGATGTCGCGGACCTCGAGGCGGCGCTCTATCCGACACACGCGTATTACATGCCGCGCACGCGGCTGGTGACGTTCGAGAACACGCACAACCGAGGCGGCGGCGCGGTCTGGCCAGAGGGGCAGGCCGAGGCGGTGGCCGCGAAGGCGAAGGAGCGTGGGCTGGCGACGCATCTCGATGGGGCGCGGCTCTGGAACGCGTCGGTCGCGACTGGGCGCTCCGTGGCCGCGCTGGCGGCGCCCTTCGACACGGTGACGGTGTGTTTCTCCAAGGGGCTGGGCGCGCCGGTGGGCTCGGCCCTGGCGGGGTCCCGAGAGGCGATCGAGGAGGCGAGGCGTCTCCGGAAGATGCTCGGCGGGGCGATGCGGCAGGTGGGCATCCTCTGCGCGGGCGCGCTGCACGGACTGGAGCATCACCGAGAACGGATGGTGGACGACCACGCGCACGCCCGCCGGCTGGCCGAGGCACTGGCCGCGCATCCGTCGTTCGAGGTGGATCTGCCGGCAGTCGAGACCAACATCGTGAACTTCGACGTGGCCGATGCGCCCCGCTTCGCCGAACGCGCCCGGGAGCGCGACGTCCTGGTCAGCGCGATTTCACCGACGCGCATCCGCGCGGTGACGCACCTCGATGTGTCCTCCGATCAGATCGACGAGGCGGTGACGGCGTTCGAATCGCTCGGCGGAACGCTCTGAGCCGTCGAGCGCGACCGCACGACAACGAACGCTCACAGATCGTCGTCGTCGAGGTCGAAGTCGTCGTCCTCGTCGTCCCCGTCGTCCCCGTCCTTCGGGTCCTCGTAGTTGAGCACGACCCCCGCGTCGGAGAGCTCTTGGCCGAGCAGCTCCAAGAGGTCATCGACGTCGTCGCCGCCCCACTCCTCGAGGATGTTCGAGATGAACTCGTAGAAATCCCCGCTCTCGATGCGGAGCTCGATCTCTTCGATGTGCTCGTCGGTGAACGCTTCGAGGATGTCCTCGCGAAGGGTGTCGGTGTCCCCTTCTTCGATCGCGTCCTGTGCGGAGAGCTTGATCTGCCGTACGGCACTCTTCTGGAGTTGGATGTCCATGAACCCTCGGGCGGCGAATGGTGAATCGTCCGGGGAGGTAGGGGAGCGACACGGGCCTGTCAATGCGCGTGCGCGCGCGAATGACGCCGCCATCGGGTTTTCGACTGCTACCCTCTCCCCGTGCGTCTCGACACCGACCCGCCGATCCGCCCTGGCGCCCGCCGCGTTGTCCGCGGGGGCGTCATGGTGGCTGTGTGCCTGCTGCCGGTGCTGTTGTGGTCGGTGCCGGCCGCCGCGCAACGCGAAGCGCACGTCGAGCCGCCGCCCACGCCCGACAACCGTGAGCCGGAGCTGCTCGTGGGGGTGCACCTCGGTGGGCTGTTGCCCATCGAGCGCGCGGACATCTGCCCCGGGGACTCGCTCTGCGTGCTCGGCGGCGGCGGCACCTTCGGGATCGAGATCGAGCGCCGATGGCCCATGGGCATCGGGATCGTGGTCGCGTACGACGCGTGGTTCGTCGAGGCGGACGGCGTGTTCGAGCTCGGCGTGGTGCAGACGGTCCGCGCGGCAGTGCGGTACGCATTCTTGTATGACGAGATCATCCACCCCGAGATCCACCTCGGCGCGGGCGCGTTGGTGTTCGGTGACACGTTCCTGGTGTCGACGGTCGGTGGCGCCATCGAGGCGGGCGTCGGAGCCGAAGTCGAGCTGACCGAGACCGTGTCGATCACCGGTGGCGTCGAGGGGTGGTTCTTCACCACGACCCCGTTCACGACGGGTCGAGACCGCACCCTCCGGTCTCCCGGCATCGGCCTGAACGCGGCTCTGCAGGTGCACCTGGGCATCCAAGTGGTGGCCGCGTCCGGGCCTCCGACCTGAGGTCCATTGGCCTCCATTGAACTTCACTGCTTGACGGCGGGTCCCTTCGCGGGTTGAACTCCGCTGGGAATGGCGGTCTGCAAGAACTGCGGCGCACAGAACCCCGGTTCGAGCCTCTACTGTCAGGATTGTGGCTCGCGGATGGGTGACTGGAAGCCTCCGGAAGGACCCAGCCGGATGGCCACGCCGCCGACGGGTCTGTCGCGCTCCGATCAAAGCGCCGGTGGCGCAGCTGCGTCCAGCGGCGGATCGGACGAAACGGGCCCGTGCCCCCGCTGCAATGCGGTGAACGCGCCCCACATGCGTTTCTGCAACAGCTGCGGATACCAGCTGCGCAACGAATCGGCGGCGGCCGCGAACCGCCCTCCGGAGACGCGGGACAGCGCGTCCGCCTCGGACCTCAAGGCCTCGTCTGACGGCTCCGCCGGGGGTCAGGGCACGGTCTGTTGGCGCTGCTACGGCGTGGGCGACGCCGGCGCCGAGTTCTGCAAGTTCTGTGGGGCACGCTACTCCGATGCGCCGAGCGCACGCGCAGCCGAGCCTTCTCCGCCTCGCGTCGAAACGCCCATGGCGGCCCCGATCCCCGCGACCGGAGCGCCCGTCGAGCGGGCCGTGGTCGAAGCGGCTCGCCGTCCGCTCGAGGACCCGCGCCCCCGCGGAGGAGATGCGCGCCAGCTCGGCCTGCTCATCTCGATCCTCAAGGACGGCACCGATGGCCGCTCCTACACGATCCACGACGAGGTCACGGACATCGGTCGCGAAGAGGGACAGGTTGTCCTCAGGGACGACCCCTACCTGTCTCCCCGGCACGCACGCCTCACCACGCGGAACGGCGTGGCCATGCTGCGCGACCTGGACAGCGTCAACGGGATCTACATCCGGCTTCGGGAGCCCGTGGACCTCGCGGACGGCGATATGGTCCTGCTCGGACAGCAGGTACTGCGCTTCGAGCAGCTCTCGGAGATGGAGCTGCCGCTCGGCCCCGCGACCCAGCACGGCGTGATGGTCTTCGGCACCCCGGAGGTGCAGCGCATCGCCCGGCTGGTGCAGTACACGACCGAAGGGGTGGGCCGCGACGTTCATTACCTGTATCGTGACGAGACCGTGATCGGCCGCGAGCAAGGAGACCTCGTCTTTACGGACGATCCGTTCATGTCGCGACGGCATGCCGCGGTGACGGTGGACCGCGCGAGCCGCCGGTTCGTGCTGCGGGATCTCGGCTCTTCGAATGGCACTGCGGTGCGGTTCCGGGGCGAGCGCACGCTGAAGCCGGGCGACCAGTTCCGCGTGGGGCGGCACCTTTTCCGCTTTGAGATCGGCCGAGGGGACGCCGGAGGGAACGGACGATGAGCGGCAGCGAGCAGGAAGACAAGGGCGCCAAGCCGCCGCGTGCGGGCTCCTCCCTGACCGACGCTGTCGCGGCCGCGTTGGCTACGGTGGACGGCGGCGACGGCGCAGAGACCAAGTCGGACGAGGGCAAGTCGGTCGAGCCGCCGGTGGTGGGCTCGGCGCCCCCTCCGCGCGTTTCGGGCGCCCCCGCTCCGGCGATGGCGGCCCCGGCCAACGGCCCGACGGTGACGAACGGCACGAACGGAACCGGGTTCCGGGCGGGCCCAGGCTCGTTCTCTGATCTTCTCCGCCGATGGGAGTCCGGCCAGACGGCGCCCGCGGTGTCCACGCCGCCCGAAGCCGCGAAGGCGGACGAGGACTCGGCCTCCGATCCAGAGGCTGACGAGGGTTCCGCTGCGAGCGCGGATTCCGCCGAAGCGGATTCTGCGGACGCTGATTCCGCCGCCGATTCGGAGTCGGGCAAGTCCCAGCCTCCGGAGTCGGCCGCCGAAGGCGCCGAGCCGAAGTCCGCACCCAGCGAGGCCCGCGAGCCGATCGAGATCACCTACTACGGGTGCACCGATGTCGGGCTGATCCGGGAGCACAACGAAGACAACTTCACCGTGGCCGACCTCGGGGCGAAGCTCCGCGACAGCAAGGCGCCCCGGTCCGCCCTGCTCAGCGATCGCGGTCTGATCTTGGCGGTCTGCGATGGGATGGGCGGCGCCGCGGCCGGTGAAGTCGCCAGCCAGATGGCCGTCGACACGATCTACGAGACGATGTGCGAGGCCGACCCAGCCGACGATCGCGACGAGTTCGCGCGCCGCGTGGTGCACGCCATCGAGGAGGCCGGCCACCGGATCTTCAGCGCCGCGAAGATGGACCGCACGCGCCGGGGCATGGGCACCACTTCGACCCTCGCCGGGCTCGTCGACAACGTCATGTTCGTGGGTCAGGTCGGCGACAGCCGCGCCTATGTCTTGCGTGGCGAGCAGTTCGTCCAGGTCACGAAGGACCAGTCGCTCGTCAACCAGCTCATCGAGGCGGGGCAGCTCACCGAAGATGAGGCGGAGGCGTTCGAGCATTCGAACATCATTCTTCAGGCGCTCGGCACCACCGAGGACGTGACGGTCGACCTGACGTTCCTCGAGATGCGCAAGGGCGACCGGCTGCTGATGTGCTCCGACGGGCTGAGCGGGCTGGTTCACGCGGAGATGATGAAGGAGGTCCTGCAGGAGACGCAGGACCTTCCCGAGGCGGCGCAGAAGCTCATTCAGATGGCGAACGCCGGCGGCGGGCACGACAACATCACGGTGATCCTCGCCGACTTCGCGGGCGAGGGCCTGGCCCCGCCCGCGAAGACGAAAGTCGCCTACCAGCAGTACCCGCTTCCACCCGACGAGTCGGCCTCGCGCCGCTCGGGACCGCCGCGGGAGACGTCCATCAAGCCTGGCGGTGCCAAGCCCGGGGCCGACGTCAAACGCGGGGACGACTACGCGGCGCCCATCGAGCTGCCCACAGCGGGCGGCGGATCACGCGCGATGGTGATCGGCGCCGTCGTGCTGCTCGCGCTGCTCGTCGGCGTGGCGGTGCTCTACTTCGGGGGCTTCCTCGGTGGCGGCAGCACGGAAACGCCGGACGATCCCCCGCCGATTCCCAGCGATGTCGAACCCGATCCGATGCCCGACCCGGAGCCCCTGCCCGATCCCGAGCCCATCGAAGAGCCCGTGGTGGAGCCCGAGGCGGTTCAGGGAACGATCACGCTGCAGACCGAGATCGAGGATGCGACGCTGTTCGTCAACGGTGAAGACCGTGGCGCGCTGACCGATGGCCAAGAGCTGTCCCTCGAGCCAGGCACCTACCGTTTGGAAGCCCGTGAGGGCGAGAACGTCATCGACCAAGAGGACGTGACGCTCGAGGCCGACGGGGCGGTCCAGGTGACCCTCGAGATCCCGGCTGGCGCCGAGCCCCCGCCGGAGCGTCCGCGTCCGCGACCCCGTCCACCGCGCGACCCCCGACCGCGTCCCAACCCGCGCCCCTTGGGTGGCGGCGCCGGTACGCCCACGCCTCGACCGCTGGGGGGTGGCACGACGCCGACACCGAGCGGCGGTGGGACCCCGGACAATCCCTTCTGAGGGATCCCTTCTGAGGGATGATCCGGATCACGCAGACCTTCGGCGCGCACTCGGGTCGAGTCCTCGAGCTCGACCGTGAGGTGATCCGCTTCGGGCGTCTGCCCGACAACGACCTGGCCTTCGATCCGCACGCGGATCTGGATGCGTCTGGCCGGCATGCGGAGATCCGACGAGAGCAGGGCGTCTGGGTCTTGGTCGATGTCGGCAGTCGCAACGGCACCCTGGTGGCGGGCCAGAAGGTCACTCGCCACGTGCTTCGCTCCGGGGACGAGGTCGAGTTCGGCGTTGGCGGGCCCCGCGTGCGCGTCGAGATGCCCGGACGCGTGCCCGCCGAGACCGCGCAGGCCACCCCCCTGGGGGACGGGTCCTCTCCTGGGATGCTGTCGGCGGCCGGATCCGTCGCGCCCGTCGGCTCGGTGCCGCCCGTGTCCCCCTATCAACAGCCCACGCCACCTCCCTCGCCCTTCGCCGATCCTGCGGGCCCGATGTATCCGGGGCAGCGTTCTCCGGCCCCCACCCCCATGATGGGCTCGAACCCGGGAGCGATGGCGCCATCGGCCGGAGGTGTGGGCCCCCCGATCACCGGTGACCCGGGCTCCCCGAAGCAATTCGGTCAGCGCACTGTGGGCATGATGATCCAGCAGGCGCTGAAGGAAGCGGACGCGACCCGGTCGCAGAGCCCCGCGCACTCGACCGGTTACATGCGCGCGGTGGCCACCGAGGCCGCGCAGAACAGCAGCCGCGGCTTGAAGGTCGCCGTGGGGGCGCTCGCGTTCCTGCTCCTGCTCACCCTGGCCGGGGTCATCGCGGTGTTCTTCTACGCGCGCTGGCAAGAAGAGCAGCTGCGGGACGAGAACGTGCAGCTCCAAGAGGAGATGGCGGAGCTCGGCGAAGGCGAGACGGCGGAGCGGGAGCGCCTCGAGGAGCGCCTGCAAGGGCTCAACGAACAGATCGCCGAGCAGCAGGAGGCGGTGGGGTCGCGGATCGCGAACACGAACCGCCGTGCCGTCTACGCCCTGGTGCGGACCCGATCCAACGGCCGTCGAGAGGTGTTGTGCTCGGCATTTTCCGTCCGGCCAACGCTTTTGGCGACGAGCGCGCGCTGCGTGGGCGAGCTCGAGAGCGCCCTAGGGCGCGCTGACACGGTGCAGGTGTTGCCGAACGGCGTGGGCGTGCCGCTGTCGGTGGTTCGGCTCTGGCGTCACCCGCTCTACCAGGCCTCGGCGCCCGCGAGCCCGGACGTGGGGCTCGTGCGCGTGAGCGGCGCGATGCCCGAGGCGGTCTCACTCTCCGAGATGGGACCGCTCACGCAGCTCGGCCCAGGCGACGACGTGTTCATGCTCGGTTTTCCGGAGGCCATCGCCGATACCGGGGAGGCGGTCGCGGGCATGACGAGCGGCGTCGTCGGCCGGGTCACGGCGTTCGACGGCACCGATGCACCCCCGCCGCAGCGTCATCTGGTCTCGCACAGCGCGTTCACCGACGGGGGAACGGCGGGCAGCCCTCTGTTCGACCGCGCGGGCCGGGTGGTGGCCATCAACGCCGGGAACTTCCGCACGCGGCAGCGTGTGCGCGACAGCCAAACGCGGGTCAGCCGCACCGTCGAAGGCGAGACGCCGTACGCCTGGGCCGTCCGCGCCGACCTGCTCCTCCAGCTGATTGCGGGCCTCCCCCCCGAATAAGCGCGCCTTTACCGACGTCCCTGAGATGCTAAACGAGCGTGCTCGGGGGCCACCCGCCCGCGTGGGGGGATTTCTGGCTTCCGTGCGTATGAGCGTGAGCGACACCTGTCGCTGCACGCCATGCGGCGGGTCTTGGCTCGCGTCGCCGACGCCGGTCCAAGACCCCCGAGGAAACCGACGATGACCCTGAAGCACCCCCTTCCCTTGTTCACTCGCGGCATGCTGGCCGTTCTGGCGCTCGCGTGTGTTGCCGTCGCCTCGCCCGTCGAGGCGCAGTCCAGCAGCGCCGTCCGCGCGATTCAGCGCTACGGGCAGACCAACCGCCGCACCGCGCAGCGAATCGCTCGCTCGGTTCACCAGGTGCTCGTCGCGAATGGGCAGCGCGGAGGGACGGAATACGACCCGGTTCGGCAGATCCTCGGCACCGCCATGTACGGCGGGCCGGGCGCGTCACGCACCGAGTACGACCAGCGCATGGCGGGCGTGCTCGACGCGCTCCGTTCCGGCCTGACCGACACGACCTTGCGCGCGTTTTTTACACCCGGGAACGGGGTGGCGCTGCGCTGCGCGACGTTGTTTCGCGTGCCGATGCCCAGTTGCGACGCGCTGATTTCCGCGGCCTCGCAGCAGCCCTCCGATTTTCCCTACCTCGCTCCCGACGACGGCTCGGAGCTCCGGAACGAGATGAGCACCCACGGTGTCAGCGGCGGGCAGGCGCGCGAGATCGTCGAGGGCATGCGCAACGTGATGTTGGCGGTCCCCTCCTCGGTCGATTCATCGTCGACCGGTCGCACGCTGGGCAACCTCCTGCGGGCGTGTCCAGGCGGACTCGATGACCGGGAGACGCAGGTCCGGATCTGGCATTCGGGTCCCACCGTCGGGGTGGCGCGCTGCATCGTTCGTGCGCTCGGCCGGGCGGGGCGAAACGCGCCGCGCGCCATCTCCCAGGTCTTCGAGATCTCCCAGCCGGCGGCGGTCTCCTTCCTTCAGTGGGCCCACGGACAGAGCGTGGGCAACGGGCCCGCGGCGCCCGCCGGGCCGTCGCGGAACCAGCTGATGGCGCAGGCCCAGCAGATGTACCAAGCGCGCCGCTACGCGGACGCCGCGCGCATCTACGCCCAGGTAACGACGATGGAGCCAGGCTTCTCGCCCGCTC
Organism: Sandaracinaceae bacterium; assembly: GCA_045106715.1. Classification (GTDB taxonomy): domain Bacteria; phylum Myxococcota_A; class Polyangia; order Polyangiales; family Sandaracinaceae. Next base: position 23,536 of record JBGCFC010000077.1, on the reverse strand, counting down.
ACCAGGGGCTGGCCGTGAGTCGCATGCGCTCGGGCGATCCGGGCGGCGCGGCGGAGGCCTACCGCACGGCCGCACGTCTCGAGCCTCGGAACGCGGGGATTCAGGTGGGCCTCGCGCGCGCTCTGACGCAGACCGGGGATCGCCAGGGCGCGTCGGCCGCCTACCAGATGGCGCTGGCCCTCTCGCCCAGCCACCCGACCGCCGGCCGCGAGCTCGCGGCGTTGTCCCCCCAGCCCAGGCCTCAGCCGCAGCAGCAGTATGCCCAGCCGCAGCAGCAGTACGCCCAGCCGCAGCAGTACGCTCAGCCGCAGCAGTACGCCCAGCCGCGTCAGCCGCCTCAGCCCCAGGTCAACCCGGCGGTGGCGCTCCGGCAGTCTGCGCGCGCCAACTACCAGCAGCGTCAGTTCGCCCGCGCAGCCGCCGACTACACGCGGCTGACCCAGATGAATCCGACCGACGCCGCGGCGTGGGCGGGTCTCGGGGCCTCTCACTTCGCGCAGCGGAACGCCGCCGGCGCGGCGGAGGCCTACCAGATCGCGGCGCAGCTCGACGCCAACAACCCCAACTTCGCGGCGGCCCTGGGCGCGGCAGAGGCGGCGCGCGGCAACGCCGACGCCGCCCGCGCGGCGTTTGGGCGTGCGCTTCAAATCAACCCGAACCACCCGCAGGCGCAGCAGGGCATGTCTCAGCTGGGGCCGACGCTTCCGGCGTCACCCGCGCGAGCGGACATCGTGCGTGAGATGGGGCGTTTCCAGGCGCGCATCGAGGCCTGCGGGCCGAACATCAGCGGCCGCGTCAGCTTCCGGATCATCATCAACGGGGTCGACGGCGCGGTCGCCAGTGTCGAAGCACTCGGCAGCATCGCCGGCACGCCCGAGGGCGACTGCATGGCCGGTCACCTCAACGCGGCGCGCTTCCCCCGCTTCACGCGCCCGACGCTCAGCATCTCGTACCCCTTCGAGCTCGAGGGCCCGCCTGCCGGGAGCGAGCCGGCCCCGCCGCCGGAGGAGTCCAACCCCGCGGCCGATGCGCCGAGCGTCGACCACATCGTCGACGGCATCCTCGACGAGTAGATGTGCTCGGCGCACTTGCCAAGACTCGTCACGGGCGGGACGGCAACCCTGCCGCCCCCTGCCTCCTCGACGATGCACGGCATCGCCCCGTTGTCCCGGACCCCGGCTGAGCCGAGTCGCGCAGCGGAGATCGGGCTCATCAAGTCCGCGCTCGAAGAAAGGACTCGGTCAGTTGTGCCCACGGTGACGGGCGGCGGAGTCTCGGAGCTCGAAGGCGGACTCAGCGCAAGGCCCGCCGTGGACGAGCGACAGGTACCGGAGTGCCGTGCCCGCGTTTCCATGGCGCAGGTGGGCGCGTCCGAAGGCGACGAGCAAGCAGCTGCCGCCGGGTCGAGCGAGCATCTCGTACGCTCGCGGGCCCTCAGGGCCCAGCGGCACAAGGCGCAGGGCCTCGAGAAGCGCGGGCTCCTCGGGCACGTGCAGAATCACCTCCTCCAGCCACGTGAGCGTCAAGAACGCGTAGTAAGGGCGACGCGCCCGCGCCAACTCGCCGAAGTCCGCCGCGGCCTCCGCCCATCGCCGCAGATGTGTCCGCGCCTTGGCTCGGAAGAACCGTGCGTGGAGCCGAGCGTCGCCGTCCTCTGGAATCATGGCGAGCACCTGCGTGTAGCAGCTGAGGGCGCGTTCGAGGTGGGACGCCGCATACAATCGGTCCGCTTCGCGGAGAGCTCGCTCCGGCTCGCCCCATCCCACGGGACATCGTGATGACTGCGACGCCCCCTCGACCGTGTGGGCGGCCGGGACGCCCGTCGAACCGCCACACGCCGTGAGGCCCAAACTGAGAGTCATGAGAAGGCACCTCATGTCTCCTCTACGCGTCAGCTCCCCGCTGCTTCCTCCGTTGCCCCCGACCCGTGTCGGTGGATGCGTGACGCGGTCTCCAGTTTTTTGACCTCCGCGCACGCTTCGGGCGATGCAGAGCTTTCGGAGGTCTCATGTTCCAAGGCTCACGAGTCACGGATGCGGTCAGCTTCCACGCGCGCCGTGGAGAGTTGCGGGGTGCGGTGCGGATCGTTCGCAACCGCTCACCCGAGAAGTTTCGGTGGCGCCAGGCGGTAGCTGGCGTGAACAAGGTCGCCGGCTCCCTGCGGGGTCGAGACCGAATGAAGGTGGAGGAGCCGGTCCGCGAGATCGTGCTCGATCTGCCGGACACCGAGCTCCAGACCGAGGTCGTGCTCGACGCGCGCCGCGTTGGCGTGGACCTCGATCGCGGCGAGCTGCTCCCCTCGATGACGCTGGCGGATCTTCGCCGGCTCTCCTTCCTCGCGGGCTGCGACGTCCGTCGGGTTGGCAAGTACACGAAGCTCCCCAAGGATTTCGGCGAGCCGATCGACACAGCGGCGTGTGTCGTGGTCGGTCGCGCGTTGTCTGAGCACCACCGAAGCCGGGCCCACAAGTTGTGGCTGTCGGTCCCCGATCCCGATGGCCCGGAGCCGCTTCGCAAGCACCACCGCTTCATGTTGCATCGCGCGGACCGGGATCGTCTCGAAGCCGAGCGCTGGGCGGCGCTTTCGAAGGCGCTGCTCGCCGGCGGCTGACCCGACTCGTTCCGTCTCGGCCCCGCCGAGGCATCGGTGGACGGCCTCGCGGCGCAAGGGTAGCCTGCGCCCATGCGTGCGCTTGCTCTCGCGATGGCTCTCTTGTCTGTTCCCGCCTTCGCCTCGGCGCAGGACTCCCCTGAGGCGGCCCTCTCGGCCATCCGGGAGATGACCTTCCAGGCGCAGTTCACCGCGGCCATCGGCGCGGCGCGCGCGTTCTTGGATCGGAGTGACCTCGCGGCGGCCGACCGGAACGCGGGGCTCGAGTCTCTCGCGATTGCGCAGATCGCCAACCGGGACAACGCCGACGCGCGCGAGACCCTGGCTCTGCTCTACAGCCGTGATCCCGGCCATCGCCTGAGCGACCCGGACGCCAGCCCGCCCGTGCTCAGCGCGTTCGCGCGCGCGCGGGAGTCTTCGCCGGCTCCGGTTCCCGTCCGTCTCGAACACACGCCGCCCACCGTTGCCACACGGCAGCCGCCTCGCATCGTCGCACGCGTGGTTCAGGGCGGGGACGCGGTGCAGGAGATGCGTCTGGTGTACCGGGCGGGCAACGAAGGCGAAGCGAGCGTGGTCATGAGCCGCGCGCCCGACGGCAGCTACGCCGCGCGGATTCCGGTGGCCGGGGACCCAAGCATGCCCTTGAACATCGCGTATCACATCCTCGCCATGGCCCCGTCGCTGCGCGCTCTGATCAGCTTCGGTTCCGCGGCCGAGCCGCTCCAGGTGCGCGTGCCCGCGGGTTCGTCCAACGGGCCTCCGGTGGTGGCGCCATCGTCCAACCCGCCCGTGGCGAGCACGACGAGCAACAACCTGGTGGACGAGCGACCCCCGACGATGAACGCGGGCCAGCAGGGCGAGACGACGGATGAAGGCAGCGGCGGCTCCGTCCTGGAGGAGTGGTGGTTCTGGACGCTGATCGGGGCCGTGGTCGTCGGCGGCGTCGTGACCGGCGTCTTGCTCGGCACCGCCGCCAGCCCGCAAGAGGGCACGCTCGGCTCCGCCACCCTGACCCTGGGCGAGTTCTGAGCCGTCGTCGTTCATCGTGTGTTCGTGCCGTGGGCACGCTGATGCTGGTCGGCCTGGCGTTGGCCGCGTGCGGGGACCCCGAAGAGCCCCCCGGCCCGACGATCGCCCCGACGGTCGCGGAGACGCCCTCGGAGGCCGAGACGCCCGACGCGCCTCGCCCTTCTACGCAGTCTCCGGTTTCGTGCGATGGCGCCTCGGAGGACCCGGCACAGCTGGCTCTGATCTTGAGTGAGCCCGCGGAGACCGCGGCCCGCATCCGCTCCCTCGAGGCGCTCGCGGGCGCGCACCCGAACTCCGCCACCACCCGGACGCGACTGGGAGAGCAGCTGCTGCGCACGCGCCCGCCTTCGACCCGCCGCGCGGCGACGTGGTTCGCGCGGGCGCTGTCGCTGCACGAAGAGGGCTGCACACTTGGTGAGCGAGACCACTGGGCGACGCTGGAGGGCGCGGCGTTGAGCGGCATGATGCAGGGCGAGTACGCCTCCGCGGAACCGATGCTGCTGGCCTCCCTCGCGCGATGGCCGCGCTCGCGCGCGACCCGCTACAACTTGGCGTGCGTTCGGTGCCAGACCGGGGACGTCGACGGCTGCGCCGGCGAACTCGAGCGGGTCTTGTCCGAAAGGGCGGAAGCCGAGCCCGCGTTCCTCGAGGGCGCGGGGCGCACGCGGGACCACTACGTTCAGATGGCGGAAGGAGACCCCGACTTGGCGCCGCTCCGGGCCGACGCGGATCGCTTCTCCGGCATCCTCACCCGGTGATGGCCAAGAGGCCCGCGGTCAGTTCCTCGAGCACGCCCTCGCCGCGCGCCTTCGCATCCGCGACGCTCTCGCCTTCGCCGACGCTGACGCACACGTCGAAGTAGCGCTTGAGCTTCGGCTCCGTGCCGCTCGGACGCAACATCACGCGGTGCCCTCCGTCGAGGTCCATCGCGAGCACGTTGCCAGGCGGAAACGAAAGGGCCTCGGTCGTGCCGTCGGCGAGGCGGCGCGACTGGGAGGCGAGATCGGCGAACGAGGTCACCGTACGGCCGGCGATCTCGCTGGGCGCCGCGTCCCGGACGGCCTGCATCATCCCGTCGATCTGCGCCTTGCCATCGGCGCCTGGGAGGACCTGTGAAATCTGGCGACTGAGGTACATCCCGTAGCGTCGCCACGCGACCTCAAGCTCGGTGAGGAGCGTGCCGCCTCGGCTCTTGCACCAGGCGGCCATGTCCGCGACGACGACCGCGGTGCTCACCCCGTCCTTGTCGCGTACGTGGGTGCCGACGGTGTAACCGAGTGCCTCTTCATAGCCGAACACGAAGCGCGCGTCCCCGTCCGCTTCGAGCGCCATCGCACGGTTCGCGATCCACTTGAATCCCGTGAGCGTGGGCTCCCACTTGGCGGCGTGCGCGTCGGCGATGGCGCCGAGCATCGGCGAGCTGACGATGGTGTTCACGACGAGCCGCTTGTCGCCCGCGGGTCCCTGGTCCAGCAGATAGTGGCCGAGCAGGCAGCCCACTTCGTTGCCGGAGAGCTGGCGATATCCGTCGCCGTCCCGCACCGCGACAGCGAGCCGGTCGGCGTCCGGATCGTTGGCGAACACGATGTCCGCGTCCTTCTCCCCAGCGAGCGCGAGCACGAGGTCCATCGCGCCCGCCTCCTCGGGGTTTGGAAACGCGACCGTGGGGAACGCGCCGTCCGGTTCGGCCTGGGCGGCGACACTGTCGACCTCGGAGAACCCGGCGTCCGCGAGCGCGGCCAGCGCGAATCGGTTGCCCACGCCGTGCATGGCGGTGTAGGCGATGCGCAGGTCCCGCGGCAGGCCGGGGTGGATTTGAAGCGCCCGCACGCCGTCGAGGTAGCGACGCTCGAACGCGTCGTCGAAGAGGGTGACGGCGTCCACGTCGCCGCGAGGGATGGATGCCACATCCCCGACCGCGTCGATGGCGGCGGCGATGCCGGCGTCAACCGGAGGCACGATCTGCGCGCCGTTGCCCCAGTAGACCTTGTAGCCGTTGTAGTCGGGCGGGTTGTGGCTCGCTGTGACCATCACCCCGGCGGCGGCGTTCGATTCGAGGCACGCGTACGCGAGCACGGGGGTCGGGACCACACCGGAAAAGCCGCGCACCGGGATGCCCATGCCGAGCGCCACGCTCGCGACGTCATCGGCGAACTGACGGCTCTTCCGCCGTCCGTCGAACGCCACGCAGAGTCCGCGCTCGCGCGCGTTCGGGTCCGTCTCCAGCAAGTACGTGCAGAGCCCCGCGGTCGCGCGCAGCACGACCTTGCGGTTCATCCGGCTCTCGCCCGCTCCGAGCAGCCCGCGCAGTCCCGCGGTGCCGAACCGCAGCGGCCCGGCGAACCGCCCGGCCACGGCCTCCTCGTCGCCGGATTGGACCAGCGCCTCGAGCTCAGCGACCGTGTCGGGGTCGGGATCGTCCGCCATCCAGCCCGTGGCCGCGGCGCGCACCTTCTCGGAGAGAGACATCCCCGTGATTCAACCACGGCAGCGCGCCTTCGGGAATGGGGACGGCTGCACGGGAATGGCGACTACTGCACGACGATGACGCCGTCGTACATGTCCATCCCGCAGGTGAAGCGCAGGCGCCCCGACTCCTCCGGGGTGAAGGTCACGCGCACGGCTTCGTCGAGCGGGAGGTTCCGGCGGATGTCTTGCGACGCGATGACGAGCTCTTGGCCGCAGCCTTCGTCCGTGACCCGCGTGAACTCGATGGTCAGCGGCTGGCCCGCCGTGGCTTGGATCTCGCCGGGCTCGTAGCCGGACGCGCCGACCTCCACGCGAACGACGCCGTCCTCAGCGGGAGCGTCGTCGCCACCGCAGGCGGAGAGCAGCACGAGCGAAGAGAGAACGAGGGCGAGACACGATCGAAGACGCAGCATCAGGGTTCCTTTGTGGTCGCAGCGCCGAACCATACGGCGAGCCGGGCACCGATGCCCGCTCCATCCGACAGTCTCGCCGCTCGAAGAGTGAGCTCCTCACGAGCCCCGTAGAGCACGGGCACGACGAAGAGCGTGACGAGCGCAAACGCCATCCCGCCGACCGCGGGGAGCGCCATGGGGATCATGACATCGGCGCCGCGTCCGTCGGACGTCAGCACCGGGACGAGGGCGAGCAGCGTGGTGGCGGTGGTCATGAGGCAGGGTCGAACGCGCCGCGCGCCGGCCTCGCGCACACGCTCCCGGACCTCGGCGATCGTCGTGGGCGGCGCCGCTCGGAACCGCTGGGACAGATACGTGCTCATCACGACGCCGTCGTCCGTCGCCACGCCGACCAGGGCGAGCATCCCCACCCACACGGCCATCGACAAGTGCACCGGCCCGACGCCAAACACCTCGCGAAGCGGCACGCCGAACCCGTCGACGTCCAGGAACCACGGCTGGGCGTACAACCACAGGAACACGAACGCGCCCGCCACGGCCACGGCCACGCTGCTGTACAGAATCAGGGTCGTCGAGAGTCGGCGAAACGCGAGGTAGAGGAGCGCCAGCACCATGGCCAGCGCGATGGGGACGAGCATCACGAGCTGCGCTTCACTCCGGAGCTGGGCCTCGTAGGTGCCCGCAGGTGCCCACCTCACTCCGGGGGGACGAGGCAGGCGCCCGTCTCGCTCGAGCTCGGTGAGGTAGGCCGTCACCGCCTCGATGGCTCCGGCGTCGGAGTGACCGCCGTCGCGGTCGAACAGCACGTATGCGGTGGGGTAGCTGTTCTCGCTCCGGATGACCTGAGGGCCCTGTCGGTAGCGAAGCTGCGCGAGGGTGCCGAGTGGGACGGTACCGCCCGGCACGTCGACCGGCAGGCGCATCAGCGATTCGATGTCATCGCGTGTCTCCCGCATGGCGCGCACCCGGATCGGGTAGCGCTCGCGGCCCGATACGACCTGACTCAGCGGCACGCCCGAGAGCACGAGACTCAAGGTCTCCTGCACGGCGGCCACGCTCAGCCCGTGTCGCCCGATGGCCACTCTGTCGATCTCGATCTCCAGGTAGGGCTTGCCGACGGTCCGCTCGGCGAAGACCGTCTCCGCGCGCACCGCCGGAGCGTGGCGAAGCGCCGCCTCGAGCTGCCTCCCGTACGTTTCGATACTCTCCAGATCGGGCCCGCTGACCCGCAGCCCGAGTGGCGCGCGCATGCCCGTCTGAAGCATCAGGATGCGCGTGTTGATGGGCATGAGCCGGGGCGCGTCCGTCCAGCCGGGCCGCTGGGCGGCGGCCGTGATCTCGCGCCAGATGTCGTCTTCGGTCTCGATGTGCTCCCGCCACTGACGGACACGAGTACCGTCGGACGCCTCGCGGAACTCCGGCCGCAGCGTGATGATGGTCTCGAGCATCGACGCGGGCGCGGGGTCGAGGGCGGAGTCGGCGCGGCCCCACTTCCCGACCACACGATCCACCTCCGGGATCTGCGCGATGGCGGCGTCCATCTCGGAGACGTCCCGTCGGACGACTGCGGTCGACGCGTGCGCCGTGGTGCTCGGCATGTAGAGGAACGCCCCCTCGTCAAAAGCAGGCATGTACTCGCGGTCGAGCCCGGGCAGCGCCTGTGCGAGCCGCCCCGTGATGGCGGTCTCGGGGAGCCAGCCGAAGATGTTCTCGAATCCGAGCCAGGCCGACGCCCCGAACAGCACGAGACTCAGCGGCGCGACGAGGAACGCGGCGCGGTGGCGCATGAACAAGGTGAGCAGCGCAGGGTAGAGCGACTCGAACAAGCGGAACGCACCGAGCACTCCGCCCACGACCAGCGCGATGAACGCGGCGTTGCCCAGCGCGTTCGTGTCGAGCGGGTGCCACTCTGTCGAGAGCAGCGCGCCGACGACGATCACCGCGAAGACGTTCTCTGCGACGGCCGCCCAGCGAGCCGCGGCGGCAGGAAGGAGCGGTCGAGCCCAGCGAGAGAGGCCGAACACGGTGAGGAGGGCACCGAGTGCGGGGAACCAGAACGCGAGCGTCACGCCGGCCACCACCAGGACGGCGTCGCCCAGGTGCCCGGGCCGGGTGAGCGCGTGCAGCCAGTGCGATCCCGGTCGCCGCCGTGGAGCGCGTCGCAGGAGCACGTGCGCGGCAGCCGGAAGGACGGTCAGCGACAGCACCAGTGCGCCGAGCATCGCGAAGGTCTTCGTGTACGCGAGCGGTGTGAAGAGCCGGGCCTCGGCGTCGGTCAGCCCGAACACGGGAAGGAAGCCGACCACGGTCGTCAGGCTCGAGGTGGCGACCGCCGGCGCGACCTCGGCCGCCGCGCGCTTGACCACCGTGGCTCGGGTGAACGGAGCGCCCGCGCGTTCGGCGCGTTCGAGGTGCTGCACGATGTTCTCGGTGAACACGATGCCCATGTCCACCATCGTTCCGATGGCGATCGCGATGCCGCCGAGCGCCATGATGTTCGCGTCCACACCCGTGAGCCGCATGGCGACCAGCGCGAACAAGACCCCGAGCGGGAGCATCGCGCTGATCAGGAGCGAGCTGCGCACGTCGCGCAGCAACACCAGCACGACGAGCAGCGTGATGAGGATCTGCTGGAGGAGCGCCGTCGAGAGGGTGTCGACGGTCTCGTCGACGAGCTCGCTGCGGTCGTAGAACGGGGCGACGGTGACGCGGCTGACCGTGCCGTCCTCGAGCGTGCGAGACGGGAGCGACGGGGCCAGCCGCGCGAGCGCCTCCTCGACGCCGTCGATGACCTCGCGAGGGTTTGCCCGGTGACGCGCGACGACGACGCCTCCGACCACCGCGGCCCCTGCGTCGTCCAGCCCACCGCGCTGCAGCGCCGGCCCGTGGTGCACATGCGCGACGTCACGCACGCGCACGGGCGCGCCTTCCCGCACCGCGACGACGGCCTGCTCCAAGTCGGAGAGGCTCTCGACCGCCCCGACGCCGCGCACCACATACTCGACGCGGTTGATCTCCATGGTGCGCGCGCCGATGTCGACGTTCGACTGCCGCACGGCGTTGGCGACGTCGGTGAGACGCACGTCGTGGGCGCGCAGCGCGTCGGGGTCGATGTCCACCTGGTACTCGAGTGCGGGCCCGCCGATGGACGCGACTTCGCTCACGCCGTCCACAGCAGCCAGCGCGCTGCGGACGGTCCAGTCCTGCACGGCGCGGAGCTCATGGCGGTCCCAGCCGCCGACCACCTCGCCCTCGGGGGAGCGCCCTTCGAGCGTGTACCAGTAGACCTGTCCGAGCGCGGTCGCGTCGGGGCCGAGCGTGGGCGCCACCCCCTCGGGCAAGAGACCGCTGGGCAACGCCGCGAGCCGCTCCAGCACGCGCGTACGGGTGTCGTAGAACGCGGCGTCGTCGTCGAAGATGACGTAGATGGTGGAGGTCCCGAACGCGCTCGCGCTCCGCACGGTCTCGACGTGCGGCAGACCCAGCAGGAGCGCGGTCAGCGGCTGGGTGATCTGGTCCTCGACGTCGCGCGGCGAGCGGCCGGGCCAGGGCGTGTAGACGATCTGCTGGTTGTCGCTGACGTCCGGAAACGCGTCGACGGGCACGGGATCTTGCGGGACCCACCCCTCGAGCTCCTCGAACGGCGCCACCCGCAGGCCGGCGAAGACGAGCAGCCCGACCCCGAGCGCCACCACGACGGGGGTGTCCACGAAGAAGCCGACGACGCGATCCCAGAGGTTCATCGGGCGACCTCCCGGAGATGCGCGCCTGCACGCACGGTCTGGCGGATGCTTCCGCATGTTCTCATCGCAGCGCCAAAGTACGCGTTGTCGATGCGCTCGCCGCGCTGCAGCCACGTGGCTCCGCGCCCGTCGAACGCCATCGGGCAGTGCGCCACCCGGATGGGCTGTGCGAGAGGGTTTCCGAAGCGGGCGAGCAGGGCGGACGTGTCAGCGACGATCGGTTCGAGGCCGACCCGGAGAACCTCGATCGACTCGGCGGTCTGCGCGCGTGCGGCGTGTGCACGGAGCGCGTCGGCGAGCGGGCGGTACGACGCGGCTGCGTCGGCCGGTTCGGTGGGCGTGAACCCATCGAGGGCCTCGACCAGCGCGGCGCAGTCCTGTCTCGCGCCTTCGAAGTCGTCCGCGGCGAGGTGGCTGGCCATCCGGAGCACCGCCTCGACCGCTGGGCGAAGTCCGACGCGGAAGTCCTCGGGCACGGCCGCGGCGTCCTCGGACAGCGCATCGAGCTGGCCGTTCATCATGCTCGCACGTCCGCTCAGCTGCTGGTCCGCGTCGAGCACAAACGCGCCGTGTACGACGATCCGCTCCCCCGCTACGAGGCCCGCGATCACCGGGTACCGGTCCCCCGCGCGGGCCCCCAGCCGGACCTCTCGCGCCTCGTACGTAGGCTGCTCCGCATCGGGAACCTCCACGTAGACGAGCGAGCGCGTGCCGGTGAACAGCGGCGCGCTCACCGGGATGCTCGGCACGACGCCCTCCGCGTTCGGCGCGAGCTCGGCGCGCGCGTCCATGCCCGGCCGGAGGCGACCCTCCTGGTTGTCGACTTCGACCCGCACGCGGGCCGTCCGCCGCACGGGGTCGAGGACCGGGTCGACGAAGGCGACGCGCCCCTCGAACGTCTCCGCGCCGAGCGCGTCGATGATCAGCCGGACCGGCTGGCCCACCGAGACGTGGAGGAGATCAGCCTCGTAGGCGTCGAGCTGCACCCAGAGGCGCCGGAGGTTTGCGACGCGGACCAGGCCGGCCCCCGGCGCCAACGTCTCGCCCTCGGCGACCAGCCGCTCGACGACCGTGCCCGAGAACGGGGAGCGCACGGCGATGCGCGCAGGGGGCCGGTCCGCGTGGCGCATGCGCTCCACTTCCCCGTCGGGCACGCCGAGCAGCGAGAGGCGGCTCTGCGCGGCTTCCAGCGTGCGTCGCGCGGCGGTCTGCGCGAGTGGAGTGGCGTCGGCCAGCCGCTCCAGCTGTCGCTGCGCGACGCGCAGGTCGTTCGCAGCGGCGTGCACCTCGGGGCTGTAGACCGAGGCGACCCGTTGCCCACGCCTCAGCGTCGCGCCCGTCGTCCGCACGTGAAGCCGATCGAGGCGTCCCCCCACCCAGCTCGTCACGGTGGCGAGGGTGGTCTCGTCGTAGTCGACGCGGCCCAACAGGCGCAGCCCGGCGCCGGAGGTCGCCGCTGTCACCGCCTCCGTTCGGAGGCGCGCCAGCACCCGCGCGCGCTCACTGAGTTCGATGCGATCGGGGCGAAGCGCCTCGCTTCCGTCCGCCTGGACCAAGTCCATCGCGCAGATCGGACACGGTCCTGGAGACGGGAGCCGAATCTCGGGGTGCATCGCGCAGGTCCAATCCGCCTGGGCGTGGGTCGCCGCACCGGATGGTTCTGCGTGGGGCGCGAGGGCCCAGCCGAGGCCAAACAGCACGAGCCCGGCGAGCACCTGCACCCCGCGACCGACCCATCGGAGGCGCGTCGCGGAGGGCGCCGGCGATGGAGTCTTCTCCTCGGAATCCGGGTTGGTTGGCGCCGTCATGGCGTCTCCGCTTCCCGCGCCGGCACGGGGTGGCCGACGATGGCCTCGAGGCGGGCCCATGCCCGGCCGTGGTCGGCGCGCGCGCGGAGCGTCATGAGGCCGATCTCCAGTCGGTCTCGCGTCGCCAGGAGTGCGGCGGCCAAGGGGGCCTCGCCGACCGCGACCGCACCCAGCACGGAGGCGTAGACCTCCGTCGCCTGGGGCAGCATCGTGTTCGTGTACGTCTCGGATCGGCGGCGTGCATCTTCCAGCGCGCTGAGCGCGGCAGCCAGCTCGCCGAGGGCTTGCGTCACGGCATCTTGTCCGTCCGCCTCGAAGGCGGTGGCGTCGGCCTCGGCCGCCCGCTGCGCGGCTCCGTAGCTGTCTTGATAGAGAGGTACCGACAGGCCGACGCTCACGATGAGCGCGTCCTGGCCCGAGCCGTCGACAGGCATCGCTGCCGCCCCCGTCTCGATCCAGTCTGCGCCCAGCATCAGCCGAGGAAAACGCGCCGCCTCTTCGACCCCGGCTTGCTCCCGGGCGGCCTCGGCACGAAGCGCGAACTCGGCGACGAACGGGTGGGTGGCCACCGCCTCGCGCAGCCTCGCCTCGCCGATCGACGGGCGCCGCGCGCGGGGCGGGTTGCCTGTCGTGGGCACGGGGACGTCGGGCCCAAGGCCGGTCGCCGCGCGAAGTCGGGCCTCCGCCGCGTGCTCTTCCGGGTCGAGGCCGGCGATCCGATCCTGCAGTCGCGTCTGGGCCAGCTCCACTTGCGCCACGTCGGCCAGCGAACCGCGCCCCACCTCGAGCTGACCGCGCTGGCTCTCGGCCAACGCCGCGACGAGCGAGGCCTGCTCCTCGAGCACGATTCGCGATCGACGAACCAGCCAGAGGCTCCACCACGCGTCCGCGACCTCGCGCCGCACGCCGAGCGCCCGCGCTTCGAACCGCCGCTGGCTGGCTCGCGCGCGCGCCGACTGGGCATCGGCCGCCGCGCCGATCTGCGTGGGCCAGGGCAGCGTCTGACGAATGGACACGCGGTGGCGCTGTGGCCCGACGCGCGTCTGGACGGGCAGCGCATAGAAGCCGTACGTCACGGTGGGTTCCGGGATCCTCCGTGCCGCCTCGATCCGGAGGGTTGCGGCGCGCCATCGAGCGAGCTCGGCCTGGAGACGCGGGCGATCGGCCAGCGCGCGGGTGACGTAGGACGCGAGCGTTCCGGGCGCGCCGGCCTGTTCGACGGACTCCTGCTGCATCGCGCGCGTTGCGGCGCGGAGCGCGTGTCGGGTGTCGGATTCGTAGCGGGCGGCGCAGCCTCCCACCAGGAGGAGCGCCAGGACGGATAGACGACGAGACATGATCAGTTCTCCGAGGCGGGCCGGCCGGGGAGGGACGGCGCCAGACGCACGTGGGGCGTCGGAGGAGCGCGCGCCGGCGACGCAGCGGTGCGTCGCGGGGCAAGAGCGCGGCTCGCCTCGGGATCAGATCAGCAGGATGTCGGTCGCGCGTGGCCGGTCCGGCGGACGCTCCGGAATCAACGCGTCCGCGCGCAGCCAACGCTGCACGGGGGAGGGCAGCACACGGTGGCGGATGGCCACCCGAACGAACGCCGACGGCGGAACCGAGAGCGCGGACGCCGTCCCGCTGGGGTCGCGGTCTTCGACGTACCCGTAGTCGCAGCAGTCGCCGTCCGGGCCGGTCCAGCGCGTGTGCGAGGCGAGCTCGCAGCAGCGGTGGACCTTGTGTTCCCAGGTCCAGACGGAGGTGCAGGCCTCCGGGTTTCCGACGCTCGCCACCAACACGGCACCCCACGCCACGAAGGCGTAAAACACAGCTCGGCGTGTCCAGCGGGGAGGCATCGCGGTTGATAGGGTACAAACAGCGCATGCGAGGATCAACATGACTGCCTATCGGGCGTGGATGGACGCGGCGCTCCAGGCCGAGGGCCTCGCGACGGCGTCGGGCCTCTCGAACACCGAGTTCGACGACGCGGACCGCGCGCTGGCGGGGCGACTGCTCGATTCGGGGGCGAGCGCGCTCGCGGCGGAGGACGCATCGCTTCGGGCGGCGTTCTCGGACCCGCGCTGGACGCTCCCGGGCGTGCCCCAGGAGCGGCGCGCGGCCCGAGGACTGGGGGGCTGGGTGTTCGAGCAGGTGCTCGTCTACGTGCTCTTCAAAGAGTGGGCGCGCCTCTGCCCTGTCGTGTGGGACGAGACCGAACCCGGCGGACGCCGACGGCCAGACCTGCTCGTGTTCGACGCACACTGGAGAGCCCGTTTCGCGCTCGAGGCCAAGTGGTGGTCCAGCTCCGGCGGCCTCCTGCTCGACGCTCCCGGGCTTCGCGCCCGGGCCGCGACGCACGGGGCGAGGCCGCTCTTGCTCACGTTCCTCTCCACGACCCGACGCGAGCTGCTGCCGACCCTGCGCGCCGCCGCCCTCGACGACGGGGTCACGCCCGTGCACCTCGGTGTGTTCCCTGCCGAGCACTTCGACCCAGCCCGAGCCTCGTGGCGGACGCCGGGCGTCTTCGCGATCGTGACGTTCGCCTTCGACGGGTGACGGATCGCCGGCCCATGTCGACCTGTCGTGGGTCGTGTGGTCGGTACCCCCAGATATGGGGGTGGCCCGCGTAGCACCTTGGATCCGTTCGGTTTTCTCGTTGGACGCCCTCACCCGGGTGTGATCTAAAGCCCGCCGTGGAGACGGCCGAACGCGACCTCACCTGGGAGGAGATCGACGCGATCATCGACGGCACCGGTGCGCCTGGGGGCAGCCCCTTCGCGCCGTCGGACGAGCCGGATGAATCCGTCGAGGTCGCCGCGCACCGGGTCAAGCCACGCCCCGTGCTTCGCCTCGCCACCGAGCAGGTCACCATCGATCGCAGCGCGGGCTACGGCGCCATGCTCGAGACCGTCGAGACCCCGGTCATCGAGCTCGCGTTCGAGTACGGCAACCAGCGCATCCTCGCCAACGACGCGCGCGACCGCTTCTTCCAGTCCAGCCAGGGCCTCATGCAGGTCGTGCTGCGCGACGTCGCGGGCGAGACGCAGGCGCGCTGTGTGCTCGAGGGCTTCGGCGCGGTCGACCTCGAATGCCTCGAGGGCTGGGCTGTGCCGCCCGACAGTCACGCCAGCTACCTGCTGCGGTGCGACGGCGACGTCCACGATTACTGCAGCTTCAGCGCGTGGGCCGTCCCGCAGCTCCGCGAACTCGGCTGGACGGTCGAGACCGCGCCCGGCTACCCGTACCGCATCGTCGAGGGCGAGCTGGACTGGTTCGCCAAGGTGGAACCGGACGAGCAGCGCCCGGACTGGTTCGGCCTCGAGCTGGGCATCGAGATGGACGGGGCGCGCGTGAGCCTGTTGCCGGCCCTCGTTGCGCTCTTGGACCGGAGCCACGAGGGCGAGAGCATCGGGGAAATCGCCAGCCGCAAGAAGCGCGTCGCGGTGGCGCTGCCGGACGGACGCTACCTGGCGGTCCCGCCGGAGCGCCTCCAGCCGCTGCTCCGGGTCATCAGCGAACTCTACGACGGAGAAGAGGTCGCGCCGGACGCGCTGTCGTTCTCCGCGCTCGGGGCGGCGGCGCTGCCGCGGCTCGACGAGGTCTTCACGGACACGGCGCAGACGCTCAAATGGCACGGCAAGGGCGGCCGCGCGCGCCAGCTCGGCGAAGTCCTCACCGCCCCGCCAAAGATCCATGCGCCGGACGGACTCAAGGCGACCCTGCGCAGCTACCAGGAGGAGGGCGTCGAGTGGCTTCAGCACCTCCGGGCGTGCGACGTCGGCGGCATCCTCGCCGACGACATGGGGCTCGGCAAGACGCTGCAGACCATCGCCCACCTCGTCATCGAGAAGGAAGCCGGCCGGCTCGACGTGCCCGCCCTCGTCGTGTCGCCGACGAGCCTCTGCCAGAACTGGGCGCGCGAGATTCAGAAGTTCGCGCCCGGCCTGCGCACCGTCGTCATCCAGGGGCCCAAGCGGCACGCGCTCTACGACACCATCGACAAGGTCGACGTCGTGATCACGAGCTACCCGGTGATGACGCGTGACGAAGAGCGGCTCGAGAACCGCACGTTCCATATGCTGATTCTCGACGAGGCGCACACCATCAAGAACACGCGGAGCCTCGCGCACCAGGCGGCCAAGCGGCTCGACGCTCGGCATCGCCTCTGCATCACGGGCACCCCGGTCGAGAACCACCTCGGTGAGCTCTGGGCGCTGATGGATTTCCTGAACCCGGGCCTGCTCGGAGACGAACTCAACTTCCGTCGCTGGTACCGCGTGCCGATCGAGCACTACGGCGACGAGGACCGCCTCGCCGCGCTCCGCCAGCAGGTCGGCCCTTATCTGATGCGCAGGCTGAAGCGCGACGTCGCCAAGGAGCTACCGCCGAAGACCGAGCTTCTGCGTCCGGTGGTGCTGAGCGGCGAGCAGCGTGAACTCTACGAGAGCATCCGGGTCGCCGCGCACGGCGAGGTGCGGCGCATCATCGCCAAGAAGGGCCTGAGCGCCAGCACCGTGCCGATCCTTGACGCGCTCACGAAGCTGCGCCAGGTGTGCTGCGACCCGCGCCTCGTTCCCATGCGCGCCGCGCGTCGGGTGAACCGGAGCGCCAAGTACGAGCAGCTGATGGCGCTCACCGAAGGCCAGCTCGGGCGCGGTCACAAGATCCTGATCTTCAGCCAGTTCACCCGCATGCTCGACCTCATCGCGCGCGGGCTCGACGAGAAGAAGATCGGCTACCTGTGTCTGACCGGAAAGAGCCGCGACCGGCAGGGGTTGGTCGACGCGTTCGAGGGCGGGCAGGCGGACGTGTTCCTGATCAGCCTCAAGGCGGGCGGCGTGGGTCTCACGCTGACGCGCGCCGACACGGTCATCCACTACGACCCGTGGTGGAATCCGTCCGCGCAGGATCAGGCGACGGACCGGGCGTACCGGATCGGCCAGAAGAACCCGGTCGTCGCCTACAACCTGTTTGTCCAGGGCAGCGTCGAGGAGCGCATGCTCGCGCTGCAGGACAAGAAGCGAAAGCTCGCCGAAGGCGTGCTCTCCGGCGGGGCGGCGCGGTTCGCCTTCGGCGAGGACGACGTCGAGCAGCTCTTCGCGCCACTGACCTGACCGTTGGCCTGACCCGAAACGCCCCGCGTGGCAGGCTCGTGTCCATGATCGTCGAGCAGATCTGGACCGCCAACGCGTACCGCAACTTCAACTACCTCATCGTCTGCCCCGAGAGCGGCGAGGCGCTGGCCATCGACCCGCTCGACCACCAAAAGTGTGTGGCGACGGCGAAGGCCCGCGGCTGGACCATCACGCGCATGCTCAACACGCACGAGCATCCGGACCACACGAGGGGCAACGAGCCGCTTCGCGCCACCACCGGCGCGACGTTGATGGCGCACGCGGGCGCCAAGATTCAGGGCGTCGATACGGGCCTTTCCGCCGGCGACGTCGTGAAGGTCGGCAAGACCGTGGAGCTCGAGGTGCTCGACACGCCGGGCCACACGATGAGCCATGTCTGTTTGGTCTCGAAGACGGACACGCCGGCGCTCTTCTGCGGCGACACGTTGTTCAACGCCGGCGCGGGCAACTGCCACAACGGCGGCCACCCCGAGGTGTTGTTCGAGACGTTCACGCAGCAGCTCTACGCGCTGCCGGACACGACGCGGGTGTTCCCGGGGCACGAGTACTTCTTGAACAACCTCCGTTTCACGCTCGACCGTGAACCCGACAACGCGCGGGCGGCGACGTTGCTCGAGCAGCTGGACGGCCAGGACGCGGACGATGCCTTCGTCTCCACGCTGGGCCTCGAGCGCGAGGTGAACACGTTCTTCCGTCTTCAGAGCCCGAGCGTCATCGCCGCGTTGCGCGCGCGATTCGAGGACCTGCCGGAGCAGCCCGACGAGAAGGCCGTGTTCCTCAAGCTGAGGGAGCTTCGCAACGCCTGGTAGGACGGCAGCTGGGAGACCTGGGGGCGGCGGACTTCAGGCCTGGGGCAGGATTGCCTGTGCGCGGACCCGTCAGGGCGAGCTGTCCAAAGGGCTGACAGCTCTGCCCGTGTCGAACCTTCGCGCGCGTGGGTGCTGGAGTCTGCTGAGTCTCTTCCTGTTCGCCGCATGCGAGCCGGGCCTCCGAGATGGGGTGTACATATGCGAGGTTGGTGATCGTCCGGAGGCGGACGTGGCGTGGCGGTGCGTGTCTTCCGAAGGCAGCGGGGTGTGTTGCCGTCGGCCGGCCTCCGTTCGGGTCGAGGGGCGTCTGTAGGCGAGCGATACGGGGTCCTCGCGGCACACTACGGCGGGGTCAGGTGCCGGCATCGCCAGAGCGGACAGTGGTGGCAGATGCCTTCCCGCGTGTCCGGGGGACGGGCTGCATACAACCCGGTCGGACCGCGTGCGTGTCGGGTGGTTCGCTCAAAGAGAGTCGCGACGTTGCGGGGGCCGACGGGCTGCTGCGGGTCGGTGATCTCGGTCCAGCGGCGGCGCGTGATGAGCTCGGGGAAAAGAAGGTCTGCGCTGGTCGGCGTGGGGACGCTGTCGAACGAGCCGACCGCGTGTCCGCACGCGCCGCGCATGACATACAGCTCGTAGCGCGCGTCGTGCACACATGCGTCCGGCGAGAGCGACGGAACGAGGCGTTCGGGCTGGCCGTCGCCGTCGAGGTCCAGAGAAAGAGTGCGGGTCCGCAGCGTGTCGTGCCGCTCGTCCAGAGCCCGCCGCTCGTCGCGCGGATGGGCCTCGCGGCCGAGGGCCTCGATGGAGTACTGCCGAACCGGGGGGACGTCGCACGAACCGGGGAGCGGGCGCGGCGTGGCGCCGGCGGAGACGAGGTGCGCATGGCCGGTCGCCGGTGTCGACGGGTTGAGCGAGGCGAAGCCCCGCTGCCCCTCGGGGCCGCGAACGAGCGCCAGCTGGAAGCCGGGCCCCGTTTCGTCTGGTGTCACCTCGAAGCCCGCCCTTTCGATCGCCTCCATCCAACGATCCCAGGCGCCGGCGCCGTCCGCGAGCTCGAAGGTCACCCCGGCCGGGTGCGCGGGGCTGGCGTCTCCGACAAGCCGAAGATCGGCGGGTGCGGGAAAGCCCGCCGCCACGTCGCGGAAGAGCGCGGCCCACGGTCCCCCGTCCGGTCTCGGGGCGACCGGAGCGGGAGCCGCGGGAGACTGCGCGGGCGCGGGAGACTGCGCGGGCGCGGGAGACGGAGTGGACGCACAGCCCATCGCAAACACGGCAAGGAAGAGACGAGCCCGCATGCACTGCGTACGACCGAGCCTGCCGCATCTCCCTCGGCGCGCCGGACTGCGCGCGCGCGGCCGCCTTGAAGACGGCACGGGGGAAGGTCTAGGTTGCGCCATCGTATGAGGGCCTTGAAGCCCTGCCTCTCCACGATGCACCGGAGGCGGGCGCGTTCCTGTTCTTGTACGCGGGCAGCGGAACGGACGACGGCACGACCGTGTTCACCGGCATCGCCGAAACGCGATTCGCGGCCGATGCCGCGGTGTCCCTGCTCGACGACGCGGGGCAGGGCGTGGACTTCGTGCGGTTCGGCTCCTCGGCGGCCCCCGCTCCGACGGGCACGGCATGGTTTGGCGCAGGGGCCATCGAGCCGGGGGGCTCCGACCTGTCGTCGCGCCGCAACCTCGCGGTGTTGGACACCGATGGACCGGCCGACTGGGTCATCGGCTCGCCTTCGACGCCGGGCTTCCTTTGCTGGCCTGGCATGTCAACCTGCGACGGCGTGTGCGTGAACCAGGCCATCGACCCGACGAACTGCGGCGGCTGCGGCGTGTCGTGTTCCGACAACGAGACCTGTCTGTCGGGGAGCTGCTCCACCGTGGGTGCGGTCGTGCTCTCGGAGCTCCGCAACAACGGAGCGGAGACCATCGACATCTTCAACGGCACGGCGGCGAGCGTGGACCTGGAAGGATGGTCCGTGGAATGGGCGGCCGACGGAGGCTCCGGGAGCTTCTCGTTGCCGGCCGGCACCTCGCTGGCCTCGGGTGACGAGCTCACGCTGTCGGAGACCTCGGGAAGCGCGATCTCCAACTTCGTGCCGATGGCCACGGCGGTGAACTGGACGGCCGACATTGCGGTCACGCTCCGGGACGACGCCGGAAACGCGGTGGACTTCGTCCGGACCGGCGCCTCCAGCGTGTCTCCTCCGGCGGGAACGACCTGGACCGGCGCGCCCGCGTCGACCCCGGACGACGGTGCACCCGAGAGCTTGGTCCGGGCTCGCTGGTCCGCCGACACCAACACCGCGGCCGACTGGTCCATCCAGGAGTCTCGCGCGGCAGGGCTCTGCAGCAGCAGCGAAGTGGTCTGCGGCGGCGAGTGCGGTGAGTTCCCCTCGGCCGAGAACTGCGGGGCGTGCGGCAACGCGTGCCCCGCCGGGCTCGGCTGCGCCGGCGGTGTGTGCGACGACCCTGACGGCGAGCTGCGAATCAACGAGGACGGCATTCTCTTGGTCCGCATTGGCACGCTCTTCCGGGCGGTGTGTGACGACAGCTTCGCGGACCTGGACGCCAACGTGGCGTGTCGGCAGCTCGGACGTGGCTCCGGCACCCCCGACTACTCGACGCCTTCCTTCTCGCTCCTGCACCAGCGGCAGTTCGAGTGTGACGCCGGCGACGTGCGCCTCTCCGAGTGCGAGACGAGCTTCGGATCGTGCGGCGACTCCGAGACCGTGGGCCTCAACTGCGCGCGTTGAGTCGTCACGTCCCGACGACGAAGCTGACCGTGGTGGTGGCGCTGCCACCGAGGTTGAGGGTCTGCGCGCGCTTCGCGCCCTCGACCTGAATTGCCCCGGCGTCGCCCCACACCTGGCGGGCGGCGTCGTGCAGCATGCGCACGCCCGTGGCGCCGACCGGGTGGCCGAGCCCGAGCAGGCCGCCGCTCGGGTTCAGGGGCAGGGCCCCGCCGGCTTCGAACATCCCCTCTTCGATCGGGAGAAAGGGCTCGCCCGGGGGCGCGATCCCGAGGTGATCGACGATGGCGTAGCCCGTGATGGAGAAGCAGTCGTGCACCTCCATCAGGTCGACGTCGTTCGCGCCCGAGAGCCCCGCGCGCCGCCACGCATCTTCGAGGGTCGTCCGGAGGTGCGGGAACATGAGCCCACCCGTCTCCCGGCTGCTCCTGAGCTTGTCTTCCAGCGCCATCGGCGCGGTCCGGTGCCCCCAGCCCAGGATGCGGGGGACCGAAGCGAGCGGGATCCCGTTGCGCTTTGCCCACACGGTGGCCGCGCGCTCCGAGGCCAAGACGACGGCGGCCGCTCCGTCGGTGATGCGCCCGCAGTCCTGACGGCGAAGGCGCCCCTCGACGACGGCGTTGTGTTCGTCGTTCTCCGCGTAGCTCTCGTCGGTGAGCGCCCACGCGCGGGTCTGCGCCACGGGGTTTCGCCGCGCGTTGTCGAAGTCGATCCGCGCCAGCGCGCTGAGATGCGCGCGATCGATCCCGTAGCGCTCGGCGTACTCGTCAGCGACGCGGCTGAAGAGCGCCGGCCAGACGTACTTCGCGTCCTCCGCTTCATGGCCCGTCCATGCCGCGCAGCCGAGGTAGTCCGCCGCGGTCACGCCGTCGACGTTGCGCATCTGCTCGACGCCCACGACGAGCGCCGTGTCGTAGCGGCCGGCTTCGATCTCCGCCGACGCGGCGAGCGCGGCGATCGAACCGCTCGCGCAGGCGGCCTCGTGGCGGGCGGTCGGGAGCCCGGCGAGGTCGGGGTGCAGGCTCGCGAGCAGGCCGCCGAGCTGGCCCTGACGGCTGAACAGCTCGGCCACGAAGTTGCCGATGTGCGCGGTGTCGAGGTCCTTCGGCTCCAGCTTCGTGGAGACGAGCGCACCCTCGACGGCGTCCCGAAGGATTGCGCTGACCTCGTGTCCCTCCCGGCTGTAGTTGCGGGCGAAGTCGGTCTGGAAACCGCCGAGCATGAACACCGTCATCGTGCTGCCTCCATGAACGTCGCGTGGAAACCGAGGGGCACCCGCTGAGGAACCTCGGCGCGACACACCGGGCCACGTTCGATGTCCTTTGCGTCGTAGACCCAGAGCTGGCTGGTCTGGTCGTCGGCCAGGTCGTGCACAAACGACACGAGGTAGCCGTCGTCCTCCTCGTGTCCACCCTCGCGCCGCGCGAAGCCGACCTCGGAGCCGTACACTCCGTCGCCAAACGTGTGCCGCTGTCGGCCTCCCTCGAGGTCGTATTTGGCGATCCCATCGAAGAGCAGGGTGGATGCGTCGGTGGGGATGCACATGTGATAGCTGAAGCGCGAACGCTGACCGGCGACGTGGGGCGCGATCGACGGGAACTCCGCGTTGAGGTCGTCGAGCGGCGCCTCGTGGGTCTGCCCGGTGGTGAGGTCGAAGCGCCAACGGTAGAGGTGAGCGCGGAGGCGGAGGGTCGCCATGGCCTGCGCGAACGGGCCGTCTTCGGGGCGGGGCGTTCCGATCGGGTCATCGCAACGACAGCCGATCATCACCACCGATCCGTCCTCCTCCCACGCGTTGACGACGTGGTAGACGTAGCAGGGCTCGGCCTCGAACCAGCGGATCGCGGCGCCGTCCCCTCGCCGCGGCAGGACCCCGAAACGCGCGGGCTGGTCGGGGTGGAAATCGACCATCCACTTGCGCGCCTTCAGCGCCTCCGGGCGGTACCAGACGGGCAGGTCCATCAAGACGGCATGGTTCTCGGTGAAGGCCATGTCGTGCGGCAGGCGCGGCGCGGGCAGCTCGATGGCCGTCTCGTGCACCAGCTCGCCCTCCTTCGCGACGCCGAAGCGCATGAACGGAGGCCGGGGTCCGTAGTCGAAGAACAGGAGCTCGTCGGTCTTCGGGTCCACCTTGGCGTGCGCAGACATGCGCCGCGGCCCCTCGCCGCCCAGGGTGTGTCGCCCGAGGGTGGAGAGCGTCTCGGGTTCGACGCGGTGCGCGGCGCCGGACACGTACCAGAGGGTGAGCAGCTCGCCGTTCCAGCCGAGCACGTCGGTATTGCCGGTGTCTTTGTACGGCGCGCCTTGGGGGTTGCCCTTCGTGCTCTCCATCAGCCCGGTCCAGAGCGCCTCCCCCGACGTGGTCTCGGCCTCGAACCCGGCGGTCGCGACATAGCGGTTTCGGTAGCGGATGCGGCCGTCCTCGAAGCGCGCCGCGTGAAGCATGCCGTCGCCATCGAACCAGTGGTGCAGCCCGCGCGGCGCGTGGCGTGGGTTGGGCCCGTTGCGCACGTACGTGCCCGCGAGGTCATGCGGGACCGCGCCGTCGAGCACCTTCAGCTCGGCCTCGATCTCACGGTCGACGGGCCGGTACGGACCCAACAGGTAGGGAGACTGCATGCTTGTTCGGGTATCGGTTCTCGCCTCGCGACGCAAGCGACTCAGTATTCGAGTGTGCGCCGCGCTCGGCGCGTCCGATTGCACACTCGAAGACTGACGATGTTGATGGCGTCGGCTTCGCCGCCGCGGAAGGTTCGCTGCCGAACCTGGAGTGTTCGAGTGTGGG
>JBGCFC010000076.1:0-76133 GCA_045106715.1 Sandaracinaceae bacterium | reverse complement strand
GGTATCCAGGTTCGCTTCGGTTGCTGTCTATCGACCAAACGGACGCATGTTGATTGCACCAAATTTGTGCGATCCCGACACGAGTTGAATAACTTCCACTGAAACCGCGCTCCTCTCCACCCCTCGTTGCGAACCCTTGAGCTCTAACCCTCTGGTCGATCCGAACACCTTGTATGTTTCCAAGAACGGACACTCTGATCGAACGAGTCGATTGACCCCAATGGTGTGGGCTCTCCGCTGTTTGAATCGCGGCGCGCGTGCAATACAAGACACCCACTTTTATCACCGACTCTTCAAGTCGCCACCCCCGACTTTTCAAGTCGCCTCCTTCTCGCCGCCCTTTCCTAGTCGCGGCTCGCTTCCGCCGTCGTCCGACTCCGCACCAACCGCGTTCGGAACGCAGGTTTCGGTTGTCGTCGAGATCCATCACGACGTCGTGCCGGTCGCACTGACGCGACGAGTCGTGTTCGGCCGCGTCGCCCGTGCCCCCCTCCTTCTACGCCGGCCGCGCACGTTGCAGACCGGTTGCGAGAGCACCGAACCGCCGGGGCTCTCGCGACACCAAGCCCATAAGCCAGCCGCTCTGTGACCCCCCCGAAGGCGCACGCTCACCGGCGGGTCACGTGCAACTACTCCCCGTACAAACGCGCCTCGAGCACCAGCGCTCCGCCGCCGGCACCCGCATACGCACCCACAAACGCGCCCATCCGCTCCCGCCCCTCAAAGTCCCGCATCCGGAACGGCACGTCGGGCAGCTCTCCGACATCCACGCTCATCTCGAGCGCGGTCCCCGCAGGATGCAGGTCCAGGCCCGCTCCGGGCGCACTCGTGGCGTCGACCACCTCCGGCGCAGAGATGCCGCCGGTGACGTTGCCGCTCTCGTCGTCGGCGGAGATGGGCATGGGTGAAAACACTGCGTTGTACCGGACACGCTGCGCGAACGCGCTGTCTCCTCCGGTCACGCGGATGCCGCGGCCGTTGGCGACGATGGTGTTCCAGAAGACGTCGGTGACGCGGGGGACGTCGTTGTGCGGCTGGATGTTGAGGGCGCCGCCGTTCGGGTTCACGAAGACGTTGTTGTAGACGGCGACGTTGCCCTCGGCCTGCATGAGGTTCTCGGTCGGGTTGTCGTAGAGGAAGTTGCCGTAGACGAGGGTGCGGTCGTTCTGGCCGGGGCCCGAGGTGGGGTAGTGGCCGAGCAGGAGGTTCGGGCGCGCGCTGCCGCCGGAGGAGGCGCCGCTCTGTTTGGAGAAGACGTTCCAGCGAATGAGGGTCTCGGAGCCGTCGCCGGGGATGCCGTCCAGGGCAGGGCGCGGGTTCTGGTGTTTGATCTGGAGGTTGTATCCGATGGTGTCGCGCACGGTGTTGAGCTCGACGACGCCGCGGATGAAGGGTTGGTTTCCGTCGGAGTTGCCGAGGTACATGCCGGTGCCGGCGCCGGTGATGCGGTTGCCGCGGATGACCCAGTCCCACGCGGGGCTCTTGGTGGACACGCCGGTGATCTGTTGGTTCGCGCCGAGGCCAACCATGGTGAGGTCTTCGATGACGATGTGGTGGGTGGGCTGGTCGGTGCCGCCTTGCGAGGCGACGCCGAAGCCGGCGCGTCCGAGGCCGTCGATGTCGAGGCCGCGTACTTTGATCCAGCTCGCGCCGTGCACAGCCACGATGTTGAAGGCGTCGCTGCCTTCGAAGCGTGGGCGGTCGTTCAAGTCGAGGGGTTCGATGACGATGCACTGTCCGTCCGCGCCGCTCGTTCGGAGGGGCAGGCCTCGGGTGTAGGTGCCCGGCTGGAGGCGGAGGGTGTCTCCGGCCGCGAGGGTCGAGAGGACGTCGCGGTAGTCGCTGGGGCCCGCTTCCAGGGTGCGCCCGCCTCCTTCGCAGTCCTCCCAGGGTTGGGGCGCCCAGCCCTCGGGTGCGGGGGGCGGGCCGGCGTCGGTGCCGCCCGCGTCGGTTCCCGGGCCCGCGTCGGTTCTCGGGCCCGCGTCCGTGGCTGTTCCGGCGTCCGGTTGAGGCCCGGCGTCGGTTCCCGGGCCCGCGTCCTCGCCGCCAGCGTCATCGCAGCCAAGACAGACGAGAAGGCAGGTGGCGAGGAGCAAGGGTCGGCGCATGCCTCAGCCTATCAGCGGACATGAACCGAAACAGACCCCCCTGGATACACACGCACAGAGACACACGCACAGGGGACGCACACGCGGGGTCACTGCTACAACGCCGGCCATGCGACGCTCACTCGAGACTCTCCTCGTCCCCGCCGTGTTCTGTGGGGCGCTCAGCGCGTGTGGGGCGCCGGCGGCGAGTTCCTCCACGCCCGCGGCACCGACAATGGAGGTCGAGGACGGCCACACGATTCAGCTCACGCGGCCGGCGGCGGTCGGGGACCGTTTTCAGGAACGCGGGCTGTTCACCCGGCGCCGCCAGCAGCGGGTGACGGTCGATGGGCAAGCCGTCGAGGAGGAGACGACGGAGCAGGTGCTCGAGATGGCGCTCTCCACCCAGGTGATGGAGGTGAACGCGCGCGGTGCGGCGATGGTGACCGTACACACGGTGGAGCGCGCCGTGCTGCGGGACGCGAACGGCGAGTCGCAGGTGGTCCCGGTGGGTTCGGTCATTCGGGTGCGCCGGGTGGTGCGGAGCGGGTCCGGCGAGGAGGGATCGATCGAGCTGGTGGACGGCACGCTGTCGGAGGAGGCGCTCGATGTGCTGGACATGGCGTTCTCGACGACGGTCTCGCCGACGGGGGACGACGACGTGTTCGGGACGGATACGCCGCGGCAGGTCGGCGATTCGTGGCCCATCGACACGGGGCGCGCGGCGCAGGACCTGAATAAGATCCCGTCGATCACGATCGCGGAGGGGCAGGTGACGGGGCAGACGCAGCTGCAGTCGGTCGAGGAGGTTCGCGGGGTGCGGTGCCTGATCGTGCGCGGGGAGATGCGCGCCGAAGGGTTCGATCTGAGCAACCTGCCGGAGGGCTCCGAGGTGACAACTTCGCAGATGGACATCGTGATGATAGGGGCCCTGCCTTTGGACACGGAGATCCACCGACTCGCCGAGGCGACGGAGATGCGGATGCACGTGCGGGTCGAGCTGCCGGCGGCGGAGGGACGGAGCGCGCAGATGGAGATGGTGGTGGAGCAGGCGGCCCGGCGGGAGTTCGAGCGGTAGGCTCTCGGGCTCTGCGGCCGGCGAGAACCATCGCTCCCTCTTTGTGCATCACCCTCTGCGAAGCTGCTTGATGCGCAGCCGGTTCGCCGAGTCTTCGATCAGCGTGGCCAGCCGCCGTGCTCGCGTCGCCTCGCGCTTCGCGCTCGTCACCCAGCGCGCCGCCTGCTTGCGGTAGCCGGGAGGCTGCGCTTGGTAGAACTCCCACGCGCCCGAGGTGCGTTTGAAGCGGGCGACCATCTCGGCGTCCAGCGCATCGTCGAACGTCGCCGTCGCGTAGCCGCTGTCCGGATGCACGTCCTTGAAGGCGAACGCCGCCATCCCCGGCGGTTTCATGCGCCCTTCCGAAACGAGCCGTTCGACGAGGTCGATGTTTCGCCGGCTCCACACGCTCCGCGGCTTTCGAGGGGTGAAGCGCACCACGTAGCTCTCGTCGTCGCGCGACTTTCGGATCCCGTCGATCCAGCCGTAGCAGAGCGCTTCGTCGACCGTCTCTTCCCACGTGACGGACGGCTTCTTCGTCGCCAACTTGTAGTAGCCCACCCAGAGGTGGTCGGTCGTCGCGTGGTGCGCTTCGAGCCACGCTCGGAAGTCGGCGGGGACGGCGAAGAAGGTGGGGGTCGGCTCGGACATGCTGGCCCGTGTGTTCTACCAAGACCCCTGTGGGCACTGGAAGCGCGGGGACACTCACGCCCCTCCAGGATCACGTGGCACTCTCCGGCGCGGGAGGGGCGAATGCGGGAGCTGTTCCGAAAGAAGGACCTGAAGAAGGTCATCGCGGATGCGGGCGATCCTCACTTGGCAGAGGGGCACGCGCCGGACACGGGGGGGCTCAAGCGGCACCTGAGCGCGTACCACCTGGTCGCGCTGGGGGTGGGCGCGATCATCGGGGCGGGCATCTTCAGCCTCACGGGGACAGCCGCCGCCGACTGGGCCGGGCCGGGCATCGTGTACAGCTTCGTGCTCGCCGGGATCCTCTGCGCGTTCGCAGGGCTCTGCTACGCGGAGCTGGCGTCGATGATCCCGGTCGCGGGCTCGGCCTACGCGTACTCCTACACGACGATGGGCGAGATCATCGCGTGGATCATCGGCTGGGATCTGATCCTCGAATACACGTTCGGGGCGGTCGCCGTCTCGATCGCGTGGTCGGGATACGTGGGCTCGCTGATCCACGGGAGCCTGGGCATCGAGCTGCCGCTCTGGCTGGTGCGGCTCACGCACGGGCCGTTCGACACGGTGACGATGTCGAGCGGGGAGACCGTCACCGGGCTCGTGAATCTGCCGGCCGCATTCATCGCGCTGTCTCTGGCGGCGGTGCTCTACCGCGGCATCCAGGAGAGCGCGTGGATCAACAACCTCATCGTGGTCGTGAAGGTGGCCATCGTGCTGATCTTCGTGGCGCTCGGCATCGGGGTCATCCAGATGTCCAACCTCATCGCCGACCCGAGCGCGATCGGGCCCGCGGCGCTGGTGCCGCCGGTGCAGACGATCGAGGGCGTAGAGCACTACGGCTGGGGCGTCGGCGGGGTGCTCACGGGCGCAGGCGTCGTGTTCTTCGCGTACATCGGGTTCGACGCGGTGAGCACCACCGCACAGGAAGCGAAGAACCCGAGCCGAGACCTGCCCATCGGGATCCTCGGCTCGCTCGTCGTCTGCACGATTCTGTATGTGCTCGTGGCGCTCGTGCTGAGCGGCGTCGTGCCCTACCAAGACCTCGGCGTGGCCGACCCGATCGCGGTGGGCATCGACCGGATCGTAGAGCTCCGGCACTGGTCGCCGACGGCGCAGAAGCTCTTCACGACCGCGATCAAGCTGGGCGCGATCGCCGGCCTGACGAGCGTGATCTTGGTGCTGCTCATGGCGCAGAGCCGGGTGTTCTACGCCATGGCGCGCGATGGTCTGTTGCCGTGGTTCGCCGACACGCACCCGCGCTTTCACACGCCGCACCGGGCGACCGCGATCATCGGGGTCACGGTGGCGTCGGCGGCCGCGTTCATGCCCATCGGCCTGGTGGCGGAGATGGTGTCGATCGGCACGCTGCTCGCCTTTGTGCTCGTGTGCCTCGGGGTGCCGATCCTGCGTCGCACGGACCCGGACCAGCCGCGGCCGTTCCGCGTGAAGTGGCCGTGGTTCACCGGCGTGACGGGCGCGCTCACCTGCGTGCTGCTGATGGTCGGCTTGCCGCTCGACACGTGGATCCGGATGGTCGTTTGGCTGGTGCTCGGCTTCGTCGTCTACTTCGGCTACGGCAAGCGCCACAGCCTGCTGGGCCGCGCGAAGCCGGAGCAGGCGCCCACCGACAAGAGCGACGCCTGAGGCTCATCCGATCGTGGAGCAGAAGTTCTCTTCGAACACCGCGGCGTTGTTCTCTTCATAGCACTCGCCCGTCTCTTCCTCGTCGTCCGGCACGACCCAGATCGTGACGCCCGGCGCCTCGGTGGGCGGGCTGTCCCAGGCGCACGAGACGTCTTCGCAGTCGCCGGGCTCGAGGATACCCGCCGTGCGCGCCTGACAGATCCGCGTGCCGCCGGCCTCGGGGTCGCCGTCGTAGAAGCCGACGGAGATGTCACTGCCGACGGGCTCCGTGCCGCGGTTGCACACGCGGGACGACAGCGTGCCGGAGAGCGCGTCCGGGGCGCAGTCCAGCGGGGATTCGGCGCCCGACGTGAGGTCGGGGGCGGCGTCGGGAGAGAGGTCGCCCTGCACGTTCTGCCGGAAGTTGTTCAGGTCCGGGTCGGTCCAGTTGTCGGCCACGGCGGAGGACCGCGGGATGGTGCCGTCTTCGTTGACGTTGGTGACGTGGTACGCGTGCTGGTTCCAGATGCGACGCGAGCTCACCCAACGGTCGGCCGCGTCGCGGTAGACACGGATGCCCCGGGTCCCGCGGGGGCGGGAGGCACGGCAGGTGTTCCCTTCGCCGGCGGTTCCAGTGGGAGGCGTCTCGCAGACGAACGCCGCCTCCAGGCAGCCGTCACCCGCGCAACATTCTTCGTCCATCGTGCAGCGGCAGAGCCCCTCCACGCAGTTGCCCGAGAGGCAGTCGGCGCCGTCGGCGCAGCGCAGCCCGGCGAAGAGCGGGTCGGTGTTGCGCGGGCCGAGGCCGATGCCGGAACAGTCGCGGCCGGTGTCGGCGTCGCCGCAGTTGAAGTTGTCGCCGATGACGATCTCGGCGTTGAAGTCGCCGTCGAGGTCCGCGACGACGGGGTTCTCATACCAGGTGCAGCTCGAGCGGGACTGGCTGAACACGACCTCGCCCGTCTCGCCGTTGTAGACCCGGAGGAAACACTCGTCGCCGTAGACGACCTCGGCGCGTCCGTCGCCCTCGAAGTCGAACACGCTCGACCCGGTCACGTTGCTCGACGCGTCCTGCGAGGGCTGGGACCAGAGCACGCCGGTCGTCAGCCCCGAGCCGCAGGTGCCGATTGGCGTGCCCACGCAGTCGAGGTCAAAGACGGCGTACGCGTTGGCGCCCGCGCTCGCGACCTCGGGGCGGCCGTCACCGTCGAAGTCGGCGACGGTGGGCGGGCCGCCGATGCCCCCGCCGGGGATGGCGACCGGACCGAAAACGAGGGTCCCGTCGAGGGTCTGCACCCGCACCTGGCCGGACGTGACAACGGCCACCTCCGGTGTGCTCGGAGGCCAGCTCTGGGTGCCGGGGAAGTCTCCGAAGTCCGCAACCGCCACGTGGCCCGCAGCGGTTCCGCCTGCCGCGTAGGCCTCCGCCTCCCACTGGTTCGTCGTGCTGTTCCACTGCCACACGCCGTTGCCGTGAACGAACTCGACGAAGCCGTCGTCGTCGACGTCGACGACCACGGCGAAGACCCCCTGGCTGTAGCCCGCGGCGCCGAGGGTGGTTCCATCGACGAGCTGCCCGAGCGCGTTGAGCACGATCCCGGCGCGCATCACCTCCGGCACTCCGTCGTCGTCGAGGTCGACGATCGAGGGCCCCGCCCAGGCTCCGCCGGTGGGGTTGTAGGGCGTCGTTCCGTCGGCGAGCGTCGAGCGCCAGAGCACGGTCCAGGAGGAGGCGGTCTCGTCGTACGTGAAGGCCACGAGCCCGCCGCCTGCCTTGTAGGCGACGATCTCCGCGCGCCCGTCGCCGTCCAGGTCGCCCACCGCGGGCGGGGACGAGTGGCTGACGAGCTGGAGCGAGCCGAGCTCGGCCGACTGGGTGCAGGTCGCGCCGTCGAGGATCCGGATGACGCCGGTGGGCTGCTCGCTCGAGCCGTCCACGCCGTCGTCGAACACGACCACGATGGAGGGGCGAGGCGGCTCGTCGGGACCGCGCCCGATCGCGAAGTCCACGACCATGGGGGTCGACAGCACGTGAACGCTGGTGGGGAACGCGTCGCCCTCCGGGGCCTCGACGAAGTCGCACTGCACGGTCGGCGCAAATGTGCCGGCGACGATCAAGCGGTTGCACATCGGCTCGGACTCGCCGTCTTCGAAGGGGCGGCAGCGGCCATCGACGCAGCGGCTGTCGGACGCGCACCCGTCGCCGTCTTCGCACAGGGGGCCTTCGGGCACACACGCGCCGGCCTCGCAGCGCTCACCGGCCTCGCAGGCGGGGTCACAGTCCATGGGGCCCGCGTCGCCGGGGGGAACAAACGCGTCCACCATGGGCACGAAGGCGTCTTCCATGGGGCCCGCGTCGGGGCGGGCTACGCACATCTCGTCGCGGCAGAGCTCGTTGGCCGCGCACTCGTCGTCCTGCGTGCAGGTCGGAGTGATATCGCCGGTGCAGTCGCAGCCAGCTGCGAGCAAGACCAACGCGAAACAAGACCACAGACGAAGAGAGGGCATGCCTCACCATACGCGTGTTTGCGCACCCGTTCACGGACAACGGAACCTTCTACGCGCCGCGTTCCGGAGCGCGGGGCGCGACGACCCCACCTGGCGCGGCGGCGTCCAGCTATTGGACGTTTCGATCGCGCCAGGGTGTCTCGACTCGAGTCGGGAAAGGCCCCTCGGCGGGATGGATTGCGTCCTCGAGTCCGCACCGAAGAGAGGCCGCGTCGATGGCCTGAGATCTGCATCGCACAAAGGCATGCATCGCCGCCTGCTCGTCCCGCTGCTCGCGCTCCCCCTCGTCGCCTGTGTCGCCGACGGAGACCTCGGGGCCTCGACGGAGGCGCTCTCGGTGGCCGGGCCGTGGGACATCCCCGCGGACACGTTGGCCGTCGGGGAGTCGATGTCGGTCGAGTACACAGGCGCGGGCGCATGGCGCGGCGAGAGCGGATGCCACCCCGGAGGCCTGACCGATGGCGGGGAAGCGCTCCGTGGCTGGATGCTGGAGGCGTTCCCCCAGATCAGCAGCATCGGTGGCTACTCCTGCCGGCACATCAACGGCGACTCCAGCACGATGAGCGTGCACGCAACGGGGCGCGCGCTCGATGTCTTCATCCCGCTCCACACGGGCGACGCCGACAACGACCTCGGCGACCCGGTCGCCAACTACCTGATCGAGCACGCCGAGGAGATCGGCATCCAGCTCATCATCTGGGACCGGTGGAGCTGGGGACCGCATCGGCGCGCGGGCGCGAAGGAGCGCTCGTACGGCGGCGCGCACCCGCACCACGACCACCTGCACGTGGAGATCTCGGTCGAAGCGTCCCGCCTCGAGACGCCGTTCTTCCGTGGTTCGATGCCCGTGCCGGAGGTCGAGTGCGCACCGCTCGGGTCCGAGGGCGGCGTGATCGACGACACCTCCGACTGCTTCTCGGCGTACGGCCCGGCGCGGTACTGGCGCAGCGAGTCCGGCGGGCACGAGGGCGGCTACCTCTGGACCAACGCCTACCAGGGCGACGAGCCGAGCAACTGGGCGCGTTGGCACGCGAGCGTCGCTTCTGCCGGAGACTACCGCGTGGAGGTGCACCTGCCCGCGGGCCACGCCGTCCACCGCACCGCGCGCTACCAGGTCCGGCACGGCGGCGTCGACCGGGAGCTGACGCTCGATCTGTCGGGCGCGTCCGGCTGGGTGGCGCTGGGCACGTTCCGGTTCACCGGGGACGGCGCCGAGCACGTGAGCGTCTACGACAACAGCGCCACGCCCGTCGACGCAGACCAGCACATCCCCGCGGACGCCGTCCGTTGGACCCGCGTCGACGGCACGACGCCCACGCCCCCCGGTCCGACGCCCGAACCCACGCCGGGCACCCGCGTGCTCGACATGGACATCGCGCACTACGCCCCCGCGAGCCCGCTGACGGGCGGCGACCCGCGGCTCGACGACGACCCAATCGAGCCGACGATGGACGACCGTCGCAGCATGACGCTCGTCGGGACGTGCAGCGCGAGCCCCGGTGGTCAGCGCTCCTTCGGGATGGGCGTCGCGATGTTTGCGGTCGCGTGCGTGTGGCGCCGCCGGCGTGGACGGACGGTCCACACGCGCTGACGTCGGCGATTGCGCTGGCCTCTCGCGCCGACGATCCTGCGGCGTGCCCGAGGACTGCGATGCGCCCGAGGACCCGTCGCGGTTCCCGTGGTCGAGCGCGTCAGCGCCGAACAGATCCGCGAATACCGGGATCGACTCGACGCGGCGAGCCACCTGGTGGCGCAGGTCTCGCTGGCTTCGCCCGGCGTGCTCGTCTGGCTCTTCATCGCCGGGGCAGCGAAGCGGCGAAGGATGTGGGCTCAATCGACGCTCGTGTTGTGGTCTGTCGTGATCGTCTTGATGCAGGGGTTTGCGATCGTGAGCATGTCCCGGCTGTGGCCCTTGCATCTGTTCATCGCTCTTCTCCACGTCAACGCGATCCACGCGTGCGTGCGCAACCGGCCGCGGGAGGAGGCGAGCGCCTGATTTCGCTACGCGCGCCGCTCGAGCCGCAGGCGAAGCGGGTAGCCCCGTGACTGGCTCATCCTCCGCGCTTCGAGCACGGCGCGCCGCGCGCGCTCCCACTCGTCGATCTGGAAGGTGGCCGCGCCCCGCTCGTGAACCCGTCGCATGAGCCGCTCGGCGCGGTCGGCGGAAAACCCAAAGCAGGTCTCGAAGACTTCGACGACGAGTTCGAACGTGGTGAAGGGGTCGTTCATCACGCGGACGCGTCCGGCGCCGAAGCCGTCCTCCAGCGGTGGCTCCTCGGTCGTCCCGTGCGCCACCACGCGGCGCACCAACAGCACCTCCAGGCCGAGCGCGTCCAGCCGCTCGACGATCGGGGCCGACGGATCGTGGGCCAGCATGCGCACCAGGAGGAGCTCCGCCGAGACGGCCGGCAGCTCGGCCGCGACGGCGTGGCCGAGCGCACCGCTGTAGATGTGGTTGAGCACGCGGTCTTCCGTCGGCCGGCCCTGCCACCACCGTCGTCGCGGCAGCTCGTCGATCGTGGCCAGCGCCACGTAGTGCGCGAGCTCGGCGTCGGCGCCGCACCGCTCTGTCACCTCGAGGATCGACTCCAGCTCGAGCAGCGTGGCCGCCAGATGAGGCACGGACACGGCTCGGCTCCCCTGCTCGTTGGCCAGCTCATGCGCACGGACGGCGACCGGCTGAGCCGGCGCCCACATCTCAGCCAGGCGCGCGCGGGAGGGAGGCTTCACTTCAGGGTCATAGCACCTCGGGCGGACCGCTCCCGCGGCGGCGGGAGAACGTGCTGAGGCCACACCACGGGAGGCCCCGCGGGGCGGCTTTCGTCCTGGATCACATGTCTAACGAGGTATGTTCCGTGCCGTGCCGTGCCGCCTTGCACTTCTGTCGTCGAGCCTTCTCCTCTCCGCCGCGCTGACCGGATGCGCGAGAGACGGCGTGATCGCAGTGTCGCCCCCCGCCGGCACCGAGTGCGTGGAGCTGCTCGCGTACCCTGCCAGTGTGGCGTGCCCCTCCGCCGGGGCGCCGGAGCTCCCGAGCGACACCCCTGTACGCGCGCTCACCACGTGCGACGGCGCCCCCTTCACGAGCGCGGACTTTCCCAAGACCCCGCTGACGCTGATCGCGGTCGCGCGCGACGGGTGCGCCGTGATCGGAATGGCCTGTGCCGCGGCGCAACCCGGCGAGGACACGCTCTTGCTGATCGAGACTTCACTCGCGTGTGCTCCTGAATGCACCGAGGGCCGGTGCACGAACCCCGGCAACGCATGCTGCGCCGCGGAGACGTCGGACGACTGCGACGGCGACGGATTCACGAACGACGAGGAGGGTCTCGCGGACCGGATGGACTCGGATGGAGACGGCACCTGGGACGCCTGCGACACGGACTCGGACAACGACGGCCTGCTCGACGTGGACGAATGCCGAGGCGAGTGCATTGACGACTGCGACGTGGTTGACGGCGAGCCGCGCGTGACCGCGGACACCGACGGGGACGGAATCGAAGACGGGCTCGAGTGCTGCGGCGCCAGCGCGGACGGCTGCGACCCGGACGGAGACGGCTGCCCGGCCGACGTGGACCTCGATTCCGACGACGACACGCTGCCGGACGCGCGCGAGGAGATGCTCTCAAGCGCGGCGGGGTGCGCCGGCATGGACTGCGACGCAGACGGGATCTGCAACCACCTCGATCTCGACTCAGACGGCGACGGCGCCTACGACGTGCGCGAGTGCCCCACCCCCAGCGGGCCGGAATGCCGCGACGCATTCGACCCCGGCAACCTGCGATGCGGCATGAGACGGAACGAGACGTGTGGTCGCTGTGGGGTCACCCAAGTCTGCACCGACTTCGAGTGCCTGCCGGACATTCGCCCCCGCTACTGTGCGCCCGATCATCGACTCCGCCTCGCCGTGGGAGGAATGCCCCCGGCGCTCGGCATGGAAGACAACGACGCGCTGCGCGTGAGGTTCACGCCTCTGCACCACCAGCCGGATGGGCCCGGCGAAACGGTGCGGTACACCGTTGCCTACAGCCGCGGCTTCTCGACCGTCGGCACTCTGCCCAACCCGGGGATGGAGTCCCTCTTCGAGCGCTTTGTGGCCTCGGGGGAGCTCGCCTGTGAGGAAGCCACGACCTTCGAGGACCCGGCGTGCCACGGCGTGTTCGCGATGGAGCTCGAGGACGCCGACGACGACAGCGCCTGCAGCACCGCAGAGGCGGTCGTCGCCGTCTCCACCACCTCCGTCGCGCTTCCGATGCCCAACACGGCGCCGCCGGCGACCCCCGCATTCTTCGAGACGGTGTTCTCCCAGCCGCAACGCGCTGCGCTCACCCGCCTCGAGCGTGGCTGGCAGATCTTCACGCCCGGCTCCGGGACCGCGTGGGAACGCTCGACCAGCCAGCTCATCTCCGTCGCCCAGCCGATGGCTGGCTGTTCGGAGCCCGCGTTTCCAGTGAACGATGGCTAGTCTCGCTGGGCTCCCTCACCTCCCACGCCCATGAACCGGTACTGGTTCGAGTCGCGCGGGCCGCGCTCGAGCGGGTAGAGGTGCACTTCGTCGAACGGCTGCGCCGCGGACAAGGGGAAGTCACACGTCGTCGCGTCGCGAGAGGCGACCCGGTCACCGTCAGCATAGAAGTCCGCACGCCAAAGGAGGCAAGGCGTGAGCTGCGCCGTCAACGCATGGCGCTCGACGGGGGGGACCGGAAACCGCACCCCGGAGTCGACGAAACGAATCGGCCCGGACGGCGAGGCGCGGGCACGCACGACCTCGCCGAAGCGCATGCGGTGCGCGAGGGCCGCCGAGGGTCGGTATCCGTAGAGGGCGACGATCGCGTCGAGGCGCCCCTCTGAGAAGAGCGGCGCGCGGGTCACGCGCTGGACGTTGTCGAACAGCTCGCAGAGCTCCTCGTCGTCCATGTGGCAGGTGCCGTCGGTGACGGAGCGGAGGTAGCCGGGCGGGAGGACGCGCTGGTAGTGGCCGACGTGCCACGAGAGGTTTCGGAACGCGGGCAGCCGCGCGAGGAACGCGCTCGACAAGGCGTACGGGTCGACGAGCGTCGCGCCGTCACGCGCCGTGTAGCCGGCGAAGCCGATGTTGCGCACCCGGTGCACGCCGCCTCGCCCGCGGAGCACCTCGCCGCGCGCATACCAGGGGTGCTGCGGCCGAAACCCCTCGCCGCGCCGCACCTCCCAGAGCCCGGTGGCGGCGGCGTAGCGGTGACGCTCCGAGCCGAGCCAGTGCGTGGCGTGCCGCTCGAGCGAGCCGGGCGAGACGTCCATGTCGAACGACTCGGCGAGCGGCATCAAGACGTGCTCCCCCGAGTAGCCGCCGAGCCAAAGCAGACCGGCGAGCGCCGCCGTGAACCCGGTCGCGGCGAGCGCGCGCACCACCTCAGGCCGCACCGCCGGCGCGCTGGACGCGCGCACCGCCGTGGACGGCAAACGCGGCAAGGTCGCGAAGCCGCACACCGCGAACATCAGCATGGGGGTCAGCATGCGGCCCGACATGAAGTCGCCGCCGATCCACACGACATACCCGAGCGCGAGCAGGATGCCCGCACCGATGGCCTTGTGGCGCAGGCCTCGGCCGGGGACGAACAACGCCGCGAGCGACACGAGCAACACGACGGCGCCGACGGGGTCGAAGGTCACGAAGTTGTGAAGGAAGTCGACACCCTGCGTCGCCACTTCACTCCGCGGCAGACCGTGCGCGAGCTTGGCGTACGCGGTGTTGGGAACGAGGCTGCCGTAGTAGACGAGCGTGAACAGCTCCCAGAGGATGAGCGGCGAGGCACCGAGCGCGGCCGCCCCGACGGCCCTTGCCCAGCCCCGCGCCCGACCGTCCTCGTAGAACACGGTGAGGCACGGGAGCACCACCAGGAAGAGCATGTCGGCACGGTTCAGCAAGAGCAGCGCGACCACCGCGTAGAGGCCCAGCGACCGGCGCTTGGACATGGGCGCGAGCAGGCCGCCCATGAACACCGCCAGGAGGAAGTGCGACGCGGGGTTCTCCAGACCGGACGTGGAGTAGTGCACGAAGCTCGGCGAGAGCGCGAGCCCGAGTAGCGCGAGCACCAGGATGCGCGGACGCGTCGCGATGCGGCACAGCCACAGCGTCGCCATGAGGGTAAAGCCCGCGCCCAGAAGCAGGGCCGCGAGGTAGGCGTCGCGCGTGAGCTGAAGCGCAATCGCGAGCAGCCCCATCCAGAGCGGGTGGGTGTACGCCTGCACACGCTCGCCGGGGTTCCAGACGAGGCCGCGCCCATCGAGCCATGCGTCGACCGTGCGCAGCGTGATGTAGGCGTCGTCGCAAACCCACGCGTTCAGACCCACGGAGAACACGAGCGCGAGCCCCGCCAGGGCGGTCAACCCGAGCGTGACGCGACCGAGTCCGGACTGCGCTCGCAGAGCCGACCAGGCCACGGGTTCAGTCCTCCCATCCCGTGTGTCCGCCCATGACGGCGCGCATCGTAGCAGCGTCGCCCAGAAGGGCAGCGCGCGGCGTACTCAGCATTCGAGTGTGCGCCGCGCTCCGCGCGTCAGATTGCACACTCGAAGACTGACGATGTTTGCTGGCGCGCAGCTTCGCTGCCGCAGGTTCTTTGCCGAACCTTCAGCGCCCGGAGAGCCGGACCTTGGGCTTCTCGGGGTGACGTCGGT
The DNA here is from genome assembly GCA_045106715.1 of Sandaracinaceae bacterium. Lineage (GTDB taxonomy): Bacteria > Myxococcota_A > Polyangia > Polyangiales > Sandaracinaceae. The sequence goes on along the minus strand of JBGCFC010000076.1, from coordinate 61,508 downwards.
AGAGAATCGCGATGCGGCCGGTGAGCCCCACCAGCGACGCACGGGTACCCGTGGCGAGGGCGTCTGCGGCGCCCTGGCGGCTCGCCTTGTCCCCGGCGGGCACACGCACCTTGATCAGCTCGTGGTCGGTCAGCGCCTGATCGGCTGCCGCGACCACCGACTCCGACACGCCTTCTTTTCCGACCCGCACCACCGGGTCGAAGTGATGCGCGAGCGAACGGAGCTGGCGCTTCTGGGCGCCGGTGAGGGGCTTCGCGGAGGACATGAGGCGCGGCACCCTTCGCGGGCGAACGCCTCGGGTCAAGCGGGCGGCGTGATGGCGGGCCTTGTGAACACGGCCGAGGTGGCAAACACTCGGGGACCCCGTGAGCACCCCAGAACCCAAACAGACCGGACCGATGACGGACGTGGAGCCGAAGCGCACGACGCTCGTGGGCTCCGTATTGGACAACCGCTACGAGGTCCTGAAGCAGCTCGGCGAGGGCGGGATGGGCACCGTCTACGAGGCCCGGCACCGGTTCCTCAAGACCCACGTCGCCATCAAGCTCCTCAAACACGCCGACGACGAGGAGTCCCTCGAGCGGCTCAAGCGCGAGGCCCAGAGCGCAAGCGCGATCGGCAACCAGCACATCGTCGACGTGCGGGACTTCGGTCGCACGCCGGACGGCACCGTGTACGTCGCGATGGAGCTCGTGGAGGGAGAAGAGCTCTTCAAGCTGCTCCAGAGGGGGCCGCTGGAGTGGCCGCGCGCCGTGCACATCGCCAAGCAGATCGCTCAGGCGCTGGGCGCCGCGCACGCCGCGGGGATCGTGCACCGCGACCTCAAGGCAGAGAACGTGCTGCTCTGTGAGCGCGATGGAGACGCGGACTTCGTGAAGGTCGTCGACTTCGGCATTGCGATGATCGAGGGCACGAGCCGCATCACCATGGCGGGCCGCGTCATGGGCACGCCGCAGTACATGTCGCCGGAGCAGTGTGCGGGGGTGAAGGTGGACCACCGCACCGACATCTACGCGCTCGGCATCCTGATGTTCGAGATGGTCACCTCGAAGGTACCGTTCAACCACGCCGACCTCGCGAAGCTGATCCAGATGCAGTTGAGCGAGGCCCCGCGCGCGCCTTCGGCGGTGAACCCCTTTGCCGAGCTCCCCGCCGGCTACGACGCGGTGGTGCTTCGTTGCCTCGAGAAGCGCTCGAAGGACCGCTACCCCGACATGGCCGCCGTGCTCGACGCGCTCGAACACATCGAAGAGCCGGTCGCGCTGGCCGCTCCGGCGAGGGCGACGGATGAGATCGCGACCGCGTCGCCGAGCACCGTGCCGGCGAGCCGCCAACCGCGATCCAAGACGCCGGCCCTGATGGCGGGGGCGGCGCTCGCGGTGCTCGGCGTGGGGCTGGGCGTGGGGGCGGTGGTCATCGAAGAGACCGGGCCCGCGCACGTCGAGACACCGAGCCCGACGATCGAGGCCGCGCCCGAACCGGCGATCCCGGAAGCGACGGATCCCGCGGCCCCCGAAACGCCGGCGCCGGCCACCGGCATCGAGGCGATCACGCTCGCGTCCGAGCCCAGCGGGGCGGAGGTCTATGAAGACGGCGCGCTGCTCGGCACCACACCGCTGCGTGTGCTGCGTCCCTCCGGGGATGACCGCCTTCGGCTGGAGGTTCGCGGCGACGGGTTCGCACCGCACCCCGTCGTCCTGAGCCGCATGACGGCGGACGCGCTGTCGGTGTCGCTCGAGCAAGCTGCCCCTGCGGGTGTGATCCAGCCCGAGCCCGTGCCGGCCAGGGTCGATCCGCGACCTGTGCGCCCCCGGGCGCCCGAAGGCCCGACACGGCCGACCAAACATCGCGAGTTTCGCGACCCTTGGGACTGAAGCCGCGCGATCCTTCAGGAGATCGCCAGAGAACATGATCCAGAGGCCCGAGCGAGGCTATGCTGGGGCTGTGAAGCGATCTGAAGGTAGTGTTCGCGCACGACAAAGAGTGGCTGCTTTGGCGATCCTCCTGGTGGGCCTCGGCTGCTCGACACCCGCGGAGATCATCGTCGTCGTGGACTCCGATCTGCAGCCCGGCGAGGAGCTCTCGATCGTCGAGGTCACGGTGTCCGCAGGGACGGCGGATGCCCAGACCCAGCGGTTCGACCTCGCGGAGACGGAGCTCCCCTTCTCACTCAGCGCAGCCTCGCGCGATGGAGCAGCCCACGCCGTGCGCATCTCCGTCGACGGGCTCGACGCCTCCGAGGTCGCCATCGTGCAACAGCACGCGATGCTGTCTTTCGTCCCGGGCCGCTCGATCCGGTTGGACATCCCCCTCGCTCGCAGCTGCAGCTACGTGGAGGATTTCTGCGACACTTCGACGGAGACCTGTTCCCAAGGCGCGTGCATCCCCCGCGAGCGTGACTCTGGCGCCCTGCCGGACGCCCCGAACGGAGACCCGTCGCGCCTGTTTGACGGCCCCAGCGCGCCCGGAGACGCAGGGTCCGATGCAGGACCCGACGCAGGTCCGGCGTGTGTGGAAGACGAGCCGTGCAGCCCACCCCGCTCGTGCATGACGGGAGAGATGCGCTGCGGGGCCGAACCGACGTGCGAGGTCTCCGGGATGATGCCCGCAGGCACGCCATGCGGCAGTGGCCGCGTCTGCAACGCGCAGGGGGAATGCGGCGCATGACGCGCGTGCTCGCTCAGGTGCTGATGCTCTGGCTTCTGGTCGTGGGCCCCGCGTTCGCTCAAGACGCGGAACCTGCGGCGAGCGACGCCTCAGAGGAGGTCGACCCCACCACCGAAGAGGCGCGCGCCTTCTTCGATCAGGGTCGCGCGCTCGCAGACGCGCACCGCTACGCGGAGGCCACCGAAGCCTTCACGCGCTCGCTCTCGCTGATCGAGCGCCCGAGCACGCGCTTCAACCTCGCGGTGACGCTGTTCGCGCAGGGACGGCACGTCGAGACGATGGCCGTGTTGGAGGCGTACCTCGCGCAGCAGGATGCCGAGGACAGCGAAGACCGCCTGGAGGCCGCGCGGATGCTGTCTCTGGCGCGGGGTCGGGTGGCCGAGCTGGCCTTCGAGGTGTTGCCGGTCGACGCCACCGTCATCCTGAACGGACAGCCGCTCGGGGGCAGCGGAACCCGACGCGCGACGGTCGACGCCGGAGTGCACGTCGTGCGCGTCGAGCGAGTCGGCCACGCCCCCGTGCTTCTCAGCGTCGAGGCCGAGCCCGGACAGACCGTCCGACGCGCGGTGGAGCTCGTCTCGACTCAGGTCCCGTCGACGGTGCACGTCTCGAGCGCGCTGCCGACGGCGCACATCCAGATCGACGGCGAGCCGCACGGGGTGGGCGCAACCACGCTGACCCTCGAAGCGGGGCGGCACACCGTGCGGGTCGTGGCGCCGGAGCAAGCGGCGTTCGAGCGCGTCATCGAGGTTGGCTGGGGCGAGTCACACCATGTGTTTGCGCCAGGGATCGCCCCGTCGACGTCGACCGACCTGGTCGAGGAGCCGGCCCTCTGGGGGGCGATCGCAGCCGGCGTCGGTGCGCTGGCCGTGGGCGTGCTGGTCGGGGTGTTGGTCGCAGAACCCCAGGAGCCGAGCGGAGGCTCGACCGGAGTGGTGATCGTCTCGCAACGGGCCCCCATCGAGGTCACGCTGCCGTGAGCTTGGCGATGGACTCCAGCCTCCCCACGGGGACGGTGATCGGGGGTCGCTTCGAGGTCCTCCGGCTCCGCGGACGCGGCGGGATGGGGAGCGTCTACGAGGCGGAAGACCGCACACTGTCGCGCCCGGTCGCGCTCAAGCTGCTCTCCGTCGCCAGCCGCGAAGCGCAGGCCCGGTTCGCGACCGAAGCCCACGCCGCGAGCCGCATCTCGAGCCGGTACGCCGCGGGCATCTTCGACTTTGGCGAGGACCCGGACCACGGCCACTACATGGTCATGGAGCTGCTCGACGGCGCGTCCCTCGACGAGCTTCTCGAGGAGCGCTGCCTCTCTCCGGGTGAGGCCGCCGCGGTCGGCGCAGACATCGCCGAGGCGCTGCACGCCGCCCACCACGCGGGCGTCGTCCACCGCGACCTGAAGCCGGGCAACGTGATGCTGCTCGACGCGGGCGGCGTGAAAGTCGTGGACTTCGGGATCGCCCGGGTGGTGCGACCGCACGGCACCCACCAGCCCTTCGAGACCAAGCCCGACGTCATCATCGGCACGCCCGCCTACATGAGCCCCGAGGCGGTGCGCGGGGACGAGGTCGGGCCGGCGTCGGACCTCTACGCCCTTGGTGTCTTGCTGTTCGAGATGGTCACCGGACACGTCCCGTTCTTCGATCCCGTGCCCGCTTCCCTGCTCGTGAAACACCTCGAAGAGACACCGCCGCGCCTGAGCGAAGTGTGTCCGGGAGTGACGCTCCCCGAGGGCTTCGAAGGGCTGGTGATGGCCTTGCTCGAGAAGGATGTGGCGATGCGGCCGCGGAGCGCAGAGGAGGTCGCCACCACGCTTCGCGGCATGTCCGGGGCCTCGGGCGCGATCCGATTGGCACCCGAGACGCGGGCCACCGCGGGCGCACACACCGCCTTCGTCCCCGCCGTCCATGCGGGTTCCGGGTCGCGGGCGTGGATGTGGGGCGTCGGACTGGGCGCGACCGCGCTCGGCGTGTTGCTGGCCGCGCTCGCCCTGATCCTGCTGCCGCGTGAACGTCCCGAAGTCGTCGCCCGACCGCTGCCCCCCGCCACCGACCCCGCGCCCCATCCCGTATCGGCGCCTTCCGTCGAGCCCGCCGCGCAAGCGGCGCCCGAGGAGACGCTTCTGGTAGCGGCCGAGCCGGTCGTGGCGCGGCTGTCGGTCCTGGTCGTCCCGCGAAGCGCACGCGTGAGCATCGACGGAGAGGCCGCCGAAGACGTGACGTCCGTCTCTCCTGGGGAGCATGTGGTCGAGGCGCGCGCCGCGGGCTACCGGACGGAGCGCCGGGTCGTGGACGTCGACGGCGACCGATCGGTCGAGATCACCCTTCAGAGGAGCGCGCGCGGTCGAGCCCCGTCGCGGGAACACGGCCTGCCCGCCAAGATGCGCGAGTGGTAGAGCCCGCGCCCCACGCGCCCCCGGCGGACTTTCTCTACTGGCACCGGCTTCGACACCCAACGATCCGGCTCGCTCGGTCCGCGGTGCGGTTCGCCCTCGGGTTCGACCCCGCTCCCCCCGACGAGCGCGTGCGCGCGTTCGCCGCGTCGTACTTCGACGCCGACCCGATCGCCGAGGCCTACGTGGAGGAGGTCGGGCTGGAGCGCGGTCCGGGTGCGGCACGCCGTTGGTTCGATGCCTCCCTCAGCGGCCCATTGCCGGACGGCGCGCCCCCCTCGCTCGGCGCCCTGCTCGAAGACCTGAAGACGCCGCCCGACTGGCTCGATTCCGACGCAGTAGAGAGAGGGGCGCGCGCGTTTCGACGCTACGGCACGTCGGTGTTTCGGTTCGCGGGGGCGATCACCCTGCAGGGCTACCGTGAGAGCTCGGTCGCCAAGCCGCTCGCCCTGACCGGGGCATACAGCGGCGCGAGCGCGCGGCGGCGGTTCCTCGAGACGGCGCAGTTTTGGATCGACGTGTCTGAGCCCGGGGGACTCGAAGTGGGCGCGCCGGGATGGCTGGCCGCCGCGCGCGTGCGGTTGATGCACGTGTTCGTCCGACAGCGGATCTTGGCCCACCCGGAGTGGGACACACCGCGGTGGGGTCTGCCGATCAACCAGGGGGACGCCACGCTCACGCTGATGGGTGGCAGCTTCATCCCGGGCTTCGCGCTCCGCGTGATGGGGTACTGGCCCTCGGTCTCCGAGATCGAAGCCATGATGCACTTCTGGCGCTACGTCGGGCACCTGATGGGCGTACGGCCGGACTGGTACCCCGCCGACTGGCGCGAAGCGAGCCAGCTCGTCTTCGTGTCGCTGCTCAAAGCGGCTCACGGCGCCGGGGAAGACGGGCGGGTGCTCAGCCAAGGGTACGCCAAGGCGTTCGAGCCGCGCGCGCCCGGCCTTCGACACCGCCTCGAGCATCGCCTGCACCTCGGCTACACGCGGTTCTTTCTGCCCGCCTCGAGCTACCGCGACGCGGGGCTTCCGCCGGCGGGGATCTGGGCGCTGCATCCGTTGCTGCAGGCGCCTTTCATCTTTGCCGCCGAGACCGCGCGGCGGACGATGGGCCTCGACGGGCTGGCCGATCGCGTAGCGCGGCGCGCCCGGCGAAAGTGGCTGGAGCGCGAGCGCGAGCGGCCGGCCGCGTTCACCGCTGTTGAGACGATGACCCGGTAGATGTCCTCGGCGGAAGTTGCGACGCGCCTCGCCGGCGGGACCGGGCCCCCCTGCGGCGCGTCGCTCCTCGCCGATGCACCGCCCTCTCGCTACTCGGCGAGTTCGGCTTCCATCGCCGCGAGCTCGGCCTCGAGGTTGTCCGCCGTGATGGCCGCGGTGGCCTCCTCCTCGAAGTCTTCGGCGAGGGGGAACTCCTCTTCGCTGATGTCGGGGAGCGCCTCTTCGGTGGACTCTTCCGTCTCCATGTCCACGGCGACGGGTGTCTCGGCGGGCTCCGGGGTTTCGGGTGCCGGGTCGGCTTCTTCCGCGCCGCACGCCACGAGGGACAGAGCGAGCGCGAGCGCGAGCGGGATACGGCGAATCACTGGTCGTCTCCTTCGGTCTCGGTCTCGTCGGCTTCCTCGGCCGCGCCTTCTTCGGTAGCGGTCTCTTCGGCGTCCACGGCCAGCGGGTGCCCGGCGATGGCCTCCAACCTGCGATCGTGGCGTGCGTTCTCCCGCGCGACCAAGGCATCGATCCGGGTGACCATCTCGGTGCGTTCGCCCTCGACCGCCAACGCACGCATCCGGTCCAGTCGGGCCGTGCGGCGGGCATGCGTGCGGAGCTCGGCCCGCGTCTGTGCGTCGATCGCCTGCGCGGGACGCGCCGTGGACTGGCCCACGCGACGCGCGTGACGTTGGAACGCCCTTTGTCGGCGCTCCTGCCGGGCCTCACGCACGTCGCCACGCGCCTCGCGGCGCTCTTGCCGCGCTTCGCGCATCTCGCCGACCGCCTCGCGCATCTCACCGCGCGCCTCGCGGACGTTCCCACGCGCCTCGCGGGCTTCTTGCCGTTCCTCAGCCGACCCCTCCCGCCCCTCCGCCGCCACCGCACGCACCGCCTGGCGGGTCTCTCGACGCGCTTGTCGGTTTGCGCCGCGCAACTCGCGGGCCTCTGCTCGCACCTCGCCGCGCGCCTCGCGGACGTTCCCACGCGCCTCGCGTCGGGCCTCGCGGGCCTCGCGCACCCGGGGCGGCTGGGCGAACGCGACGGAGCTCATCCCAAGCCCCGTCGTCACCATGAACACCAATACGGATTTCTTCATGCGTCTCGACGGAGCACCCCCCGTACCAACCTCTTTCGCCGGTGTGTTCGCCGCGCGGGTGAGGGGCTTCCCCCACACACGTGGTCTGCAGCCTACGCTGCTTGCCGACCCGTTCAGTGGCACACTCCTGTCGCCGGACGCGGACGCCTTCCCCCAGCACGAGATCCCCCACAGTGACCACACGCATTCCCACCCTCTTGCTCGCCTCGGTCGTGGCCGCCGGCTGCACCACCACGTACCTCGCGCCCGACCGCGCCGCGGGAGATCGCGCGCCGCTGACCCGAAGCTGCGACGAGACCGATCCGACGCTCTGTCTCATGCCGTTCCCCAACAGCGCGTTCATGGAGGTCGACGAGGGCACGGAGACGGGGCTGCGCCTCGCCGTGGACGTCACCCAGGTGAGCGATCGGGACAACAACGAGATCCTCCGGCGCTCCGATGGCTTTTCGCGCGTCAGCTCGGTGCTGACCGGCTTCGATGGGGAACTCGACGCGAGCACCGTGGGGGCCGAGAGCTTCCGCGTGGTGGTGGCGCAGGAGGGTGACGCCGCGTACGGGACCGAGGCGGAAGTTCGCTACGAGGTGGTCCAGTCCGATTCGGACGAGCCCCGCGTAGGCACGGTGGTGTTGGCGCACCCGCTCCGGCCGATGATGGCGGCCACCGACTACGTCGCGTTCGTGACCAACGGCGTGACGGACGCCGCCGGCATGCCGCTCGTCGCGAACCGGGAGACGCAGGTGCGGCTCGGGCTGTCGCCAGCGATCACGCAGGCCGAGGCGGACGACTTTGGCTACCACGCGCCGACGCGCGCGCTCCTCACCGCACAGGGGGTGGATCCGGCGACCGTCGTGCGCGTCTGGGATTTCACGACGCGCTCGGAGGAAGACCCGCGGAACCGCCTGCGGGCGATGCGCGAGGCGGCGATCGCCGCCGTCGAGAACGACGAGGTCGAGGTCGTGATCGAGACGGTCGAGCACTTCGAAGAGGGCGACGTCGCGAGCATCATTCGCGGCCACCTGAACGGCCTGCCCAACTACCTGGTCGACCGCGAGCTGTCGGTGGACGCCGACGGAAACCCCTTGGCCGTGGGGAGCCACGAGGCGCCTTTCCGCGTAATGATCCCGCGCGGCGAGGGCGACTACCGCATGCTGATGTTCGGCCATGGGACGGGCGGCTCGGTCGACGACGACTCGTTCGACACGACCATCGCGAGCCGCGGCGCCGCCAAGGTGAGCATCGAGTTCTACGCGTGGACCGAGCGCACCGTGGTCGACACCTTCCTCGACCTCCGCACGTTGATGACCGGCGCGAGCATCGCGGCGGCGGGCCTGATGCAGGCGATCGCGGACGGGTCGGCGATCCGGCTCGCCATGGCCGGGGTGATCGGCGACGCCATCGCGGCCGACGAGCTCGGCGGCATGCCCAACCCCAACGCCGGGCGACGCCCCGACGACTCGGTTCCGATCTGGGTCGGCGGGAGCCTGGGCGGCACGATGGGCCTGCTCTACGCCGCGACGAACCCCGAGGTGCGCTACGCAGTGCTCAACGTCGCGGGCGCAGCCTGGGGCACCTGGGTCCGCGACGCCTACCAGTACAGCCTGCTGGAGGTCTTCATCCAGCGGGGCAACGCCGGCTCGCTGGGCGTCACGATGATGATGAGCGCGGCGCAAACGATCCTCGACGAGGCGGACGGCGCGTCCTGGACGGAGGTCATCGAGGCCGACCCGATCGTCGCGCTCGTGCAGGAGAGCATCGGCGACCCAGTCCTGCCAAACCCTGGCACGCACGTCGTCGCCCGCATTCTCGGCGCCACCCAGGTGGGGGAGCCGCTGTTCACCATCGACGGCCTCCCGCAGGCCGAGTCGGTGACCGAACAGAGCGCGCTCACCCAGTATTGGCTCCCCGGCGACGACCCGCTCGACCTGCACGGCTTCGCCGATCGCGGCGGCCCGGCGGGTGACGCGGCCCGCGCTCAGATCCTCCAGTTCGTCGAATCCGCCTGGACCGAGAGCGCGGAGATCGGCGTGCCCGAGGGCTGCCCTGCGATGAGCTGCGACTTCACCGGGATGTAGCTGGACTCGAGGCCGCGTCGCGGGGACGCTCTACCAATGGAAGCCATCTGGTCGCTGCTCGGGCCCATCCTCGTCGGGTTCGCGCTGGTCGAGTTCGGGATGCTCTATCTGGCCCCGGGACTCACCGCGAGACTGGCTCCGTTCGGGGCTGGACTGGACCGCACTCTGCACGTGCCGGCCGCACAACTTCGAGGGAGCCTGCCGAACCCGAGCCTGCACGGCGGGGCGGAATACGTGACGAAGTGGGACGCGGACGCAGGCGCAGCGTGGGTCCGGCTGACCTACAAGTTCTTCGGCTTCAACCGCAGCTTGGGCATCGGCCGCGTGCAGGTCCGGACCGACAGCCAAGAGAGCCCCGCGTCCTATCGCGACGCGGCGACTGAGCCGACGGTGCGAGTCGACGTATCGGTTCGCTGGATGCCCGTCCCGATGGCCCTCTTCCCCCTGTTGTTGGCAGCGGGCGTCGTCAGCCTCACCGTCTTCCAAGGCCCCCTGTCGCTCGGACTGCTGGTCGGAGGGACCGTCGGCGGAGGCCTCTCCGGGATCATGACGTACTGGCGCATCAAGCCTGCGTTGAGCGAGGTCGCCGACGAGATCGAGCGCGCGTTCGAACGCCCCGCTGCGCGCGGTGCGCTCGATCCCGTCTGAGCAAGCCCATGTGGACTAAGGAGCGGGCCAGCGCTCGCGATCCGGCACCGGGTCGGGCTGCGGAGTGAGCTCAGGCGCGCCGTCTCCGCTCGGGCAGATGGCCGTCATGTGCAGCGTCGTCGGGAAGTCCGAGCTGACGCGGTCGTTCGACTCGATGGGGTAGTCGTTGCCCGGCGCGTCGCCCGCCCAAGCGAACGGGAACACGACGCAGCCGGAGCCGGGCATGGTCGCCCAGCGGTTGTCCTCGCCCCACCCCGCGTTCATCAACCGGAGCGGCTCGCCGCGCAGCCGGCCCTCTCGGTCCAGCTCGGAGACGACGTACTCGGCCGTGATTCCCTGCGTCGCCGTCGACGGGGACCAGCCCACGAGCAGCCGCTCGCTGTCCTCTCCGTCCGGGCTGAAGTACGCCATGTTGGCCATCCCGACCCGCGGCTCGGCGTCCGTCTGCGTCTCCGGCAGATACAACCAGTTCCACGGGTAGCGCTCGGCGTCCTGCTCCCCCACCTGCGTGCCGCCTTCAAACTGCGGCACGCGCTCCATCAGCGCCTGAGGGGTGAGCGCGTCCATGCTGAGCGGGAGGCGAATCAGGCCGATGGTCTCGGGTTTCTCGACCGCGCCGGCGTACCCAGGTCCGGCGGCGAGCGCGAGCCACCCGTCGGCGCCGAGGCTGAGCACGTTGGTGACGCCGCCCGTCATGGTCCAGCGGTTCGCGCCGCCGCTGCCCCGCTCCGTCACTTCCATCTCGAGCAGGTAGGCCGCGCCCTCGTAGCGCATCATGCTCGGCGCGCTCGCCGCGTCCGGCGTGACGGTGGAGAACGAGACCGAATCGCAGCGGTTGTTGGAGAACTGGCTGGGCATCGGGCAGGTGTCGAGCTGGCAGACCTGCGACCACATGTCTCCGGAGCGGTTGTAGGCCATGCGGTTGGTCGTCACGTGACCCGCACCGCATCCCCACTCGTCGTTGATGCGGACGTACTCGAACTCCGGCGTCCGGCGGATGCCGAACCGGGTCATGCCTTCGTGTCGGTTGTCGGCGCTGGGGCCCGCCGTGACCTTGAGATGAACGAAGTAGGTGTCTTCGGCCGCGTTGAGCATCAGCTCGTGGTGCCCGTAGCGCCATCCGCCGACCGCGTGGTTGACGTAGACGAGGCTGTCCGGCTCGGAGGTCACCTCACCGCCCGTGAACTCCATCAGGTAGAGGCCGCTGTCGTGGCTCGAGAAGTTGCCGATGGGGTAGCAGCGCCCCTCCCACTCTTCAGTGCAATCCTCGGTGCGACGGCGATCCAGCAGATTCGTCGCATCGGCGAGCGGCTCGGTCTCGCCCTCGATGCCGCGGCACAAGACCGCGATGACGCTCCCGTCCGCGTTGGCCTCGATGCCGTAGGTCGCTTCGCACATGCCGTCGAAGGCGACATTGCGCACCAGCGTGAACTCGCCGTCATCGCTGACGTGAAAGGTCGCAACGTTGCCGTACTGCCGCCACGCGTCGTCGGGATCGACGCTCATCCAAGACACCAGCAGCGTGTCCTCGAACGCCGCCGTGTACATGTGACGCGGGCCGTTTCGGCAGCGTTGGCCACACAGGCCGTTTGTGCGCTGCGTCCACCGCTGGGTCGGCGCGATGGGCCCAGGCATGTCGAAGCGCTGGGTGATCTGACCGAGGTTGCCGACGCTCGCCTCGGACGTGGTGACGCCCGCCTGGTCGAGCGTCATGTCACGCAGATCGACCGGCGGCGGCCCACCGTCGGTGCCGGAGCCACTGTCCGTGCCGGAGCCGCCGCCGTCGACGCTGCCCTCGGTGTCTCCGCACGCGCCCGCCATCAACAACACCATGGCGATCCAAGATCCGCGGTTCCGCATCAGCTCTCCTAGGTTTCGGCCCTGAGGGCGCGCCTTGAAGTATGCAAAAAGCGTACACCGACTGAGGGCGGAGGATAGACACGGAATGGAAGGGGAGATCGGGGGCTGGCTCCCCCAAGCACGGGGGCCGGGTCCCCCAGCTTCAGCTACCCGCGGAACGCGAGGTCGATGGAGTCGGCGAGCCGCGTCAGGGAGCTGCGCTCGCGGAACTCGGGCGGGGTGAGCCAGGCGTGCGCGTCGTGCTCATGGCTGCGGAGGACCTCACCGCGTCGGTGCGTCGCCCGGTAGACGATCACGATCATCGGCGCCCCGTTGCGCGAGGCGGCGTACACGTCCAGGGGCCGCGCGTCGACCTCGACCTCGAGCCCGCACTCCTCGACGATCTCCCTCCGGACGGCATCGAGCGGTTCCTCGCCCGGCTCGACACGACCGCTGAGCGTCTCCCACAACCCGGCGCCCGCCTCGGCGTTTCGGGCGCGCTGCATGGCCAGAATGCGGCCCTTTCGGACGATGACAGCGGCGACGGCGACGACGTGGTGCATCTCCCGTTGGATCCACGCCTGGACGGTCAGGTCAAGTGATCGGCGAGTCTGGATTTTCCGCACTCAACCGCACATCTCGGATCCGAACCGAACGCTCCCGTCAACACTTCTGCAGACGTACAAAAAGTGGAGAATCACGCATTCAGCCTCCTACCATTGCGGTCACGAACCCGATGCCTCGACGCCATCGTTGGCCTGCTGCCGACCGGTCGAGAGGAGTCGCCCCGACCCCTGGGGAGACGGCTCGATCCGTCTTCCGCTCTCCGGAGTGCGCCAGCGAATGCGTGTGATCCCGCTACACCCCTCGCCCCGTTTTCTCGAGCCCGACGCGGCCCCTCGGAGCCCGCAGGCCGAGAGCCTCGACCACCTCCGGCAGACGCTCCTCGGTCTCGACGAGCCCCTGCCGATGCCCGCCATGCCGGACATCCTCAGCGCGGTGCTCGCCTTGGCCGAAGGCACGCGTCAGAAGTCGCTGCTCCCGCTCGCGACCGCCCCGGCGGAGCTCGCGCTCCTGCGACGCGGCGACGACGTGTGCGTGAGCTACTACCTGGTCGAAGAGCCCACGCAGGTGCGGGTCTTGGACCGACCGATCCGACTGAGTCAGCTCCTCGAGCTGGCCGCCGATACGGCGGACGCGATCGCCGCGCACGACCCCGATCCGATCTCGCGCGGCTTGACGCTGCGTCTGGCGGAGCGGGCGCGCGAGGCGAACATCGAGCCGATCCGCGAAGTGCCTCCGCCCGTGCGCGAGACGGGCGGCGCGCTGGAGCGACCCACCGTCCCGCTGGCCTTCGGCTATGAGGCCGAGGTCGTCCCGGTCGCCGACCCGCCGCGGCAAGCGACCGCGCACTCCGACGTGCACGCGCTCCTGTTCACAGGGAACCTCTGGATGTGGACCCGCGGGCGTCGCATCCCGCTGATCAAGGGCCCCATCATGCTCGTGGTCGCTCGCATGGTCGCGGGGGTGCGCGCCCTGGTCGAGGCGCACGAGGCCGGCCGCCCGGCCAACGTGCGGCTGCGTGCCGGTCGGTTCGTCTTCGGGGTTCGGCTGGCCAAGCGCGGCGACAAGCCGGTTCAGTTGACCCTGGGTGAGGGCGGCAAGATCACCGTGCCCGAGCTGACCGTGACCGCCGCCGCGCTCCCGGTGCTGCGACTTGCGTCGGATCTCTTGCGCACCCTCGTGTCGAACGACCGGAGCCAGGCGCGCAACCTGCGGGTCAGCGCGCTCCGCGACGAGGTGCGCGGCCTGCGACGGCGGCTGCGCGCCAAGGAGGAGGCGCCGCTCGAGTCGATCGTGAACCTGAACCCCGAACGCCTCCGGGCCTCCGCGCCGCCGCCGCGCCCGAGCAAGGCAAAGGCGCGCGTGCCGTCCCCCCGCTCGCTGCGTTTCGACGTTCGCTGGGAAGCGGAGGTCGAGGGCCTCGACGCCGCATCGACGTTCCTGTGCGGCGACCGGATGATCATCGCCACGCCCAAGCGCACCGTGTGCTTGCATCGCGAAGAAGGCGACGTGTTGTGGATTCACGAGCGGCCCGCCGCGGCGTCGTTCATGACGGGCACCGTGCTCGTGCAGGCCACGAGCGACGGTCAGGTGACGCTGTCCGAGATCGAGACCGGTGAGCCCTACGCGCACCTTCAGCTGGCGCCCCGCGTCGGGGGCCCGCCCGTGGGCATTCTGGCTGGCGGCCGGTCGGTACCGCCCGTGGCGGTCCTCGCCGAGGGGCGCGACCGTCTGGTCGCGGTGGATCTCCGGACGGGCACGCTGCGGTGGCGTTTCGGCGCACGCAGCCCCGGTGCGCTCTCCCTGACGAAGGCCGGACGCATCCTCATCGCGACCTCCGAAGACGGAACGATCGCGGCCCTCGATGTCGGCAATGGCGAGCTGCTGTGGCGCTACGCCGCCGATGGCGCGATCGTCGGCACCCCCGCAGTCTGCGGCGATGTCGTGGTCCTCGCCGCGCGTGACGCGCTCGTCGGCGTGGACCTGTTCAGCGGACGCGAGACCTGGAAGCGCGAACTGGACGCCCGTCCGGCCTGCGCTCCGATGGCTGCCGCGCACCTCGCCGCCATCGCGATCGGCGAGCGGGAGGACATGAGCCTCGCGGCGTTCGACCCGAGCAACGGTGAGCTCCGCTGGATGGTGCCCGACCCGGGCGCCGGCCGGGGCGCGGCGTGTCTGGCGGTCGACCAGCTGCTGATCGTCAACGCGCCCGCCGGGCATCTCGAGGCGCTCTCGCTCGACGACGGGCGCGTGCGCTGGGAGCGGCGCGTCTCGCACCCCGTGGCGGACGACGTCCCGCGGCGCCTGGAGCCGGTCCTTCGCGGCGGCGCGCTGTTTGTCCCGTCGGCGGCCATCCACGTGGCGCGGCCCGGCGACGGCAGCGCGATCGGCGAGGCGCTCCCGTGTGAGCTCGTCCCGGACTGGATGCGGGTCGACGAGCGCGGCTGGGTCTACGTCGCCGAGGAGAGCGGACATCTCGCCGCCTTGGCGCCACGTCCGCATCTGTCGCTCGTGAGGTAGCGCGCGCTACTGACCGCCGGCAGGGCTCGCGACCACGTGCACCCGGTAGGCGCCGCGGTCTCCGCTGCCGGCGTTCGCGCGTACGATGTACGTGCCGGGGCGGTCGCCGGTCTCCTGACTGAGTCGTGCGTTCAGGCCCTCGCCGCTGTCGTCGTCCTGCGCGAGCGAGACCATGTCGCCGTCCTCGTTGGGACCGATGAGCCAGAGGTAGCTGTCCACCTCACTGCTCTCCATGTCGACGGTGATGGTCCAGTTCTCGCCTGCTTCGAAGCGGTAGTCGTCGTACTTCGACTGGTCCTGGCCCACCGTCTCGTCGTCGTCAGAAAGCTCGCCTTCGAAGACATCGTCGACGGGCGAGGGGTCCGAGCAACCGGCAAAGGCCAAACCCAGGAGAAGCGCTAGCGCGGTACGGAGTCGCATCGCCGCGAGTATAGCCAGAGGTGACGGGCCCGCCCGCCGGCCGCACGATGGACGCCGGGCTATGCTCCGGCCGTGGGTGAGACGACCGCGGCGATTCAGTTTCGTTTCCTGGGCTTCCCGGTCCGGGTGACGCCGTTCTTCTTTCTGATGTCGGTCGTGCTCGGCTGGCCAGCCTCGAGCCAGTTCGACCGCGCGTTCTTCATCCAGCTGGGCATGTGGGTCGCCATCGTGGGCGTGTCCATCCTCTGGCACGAGCTCGGCCACGGCTTCGCGATGCGGCGCTACGGCTACACGCCGTCGATCACCCTGCACTGGATGGGCGGGTTCACGCGCTGGGGCAAGAACCCGCGGCGGCCCACCGCGATGGAGCGCGTCTGGGTGAGCCTCGCCGGTCCGTTCGCCGGATTCATGCTCGGGCTGCCTTGCCTGTTCTGGTGGACGCAGACGAGCGGCGGCGGGCTCCTCGCGCAGGCGCTCGAATGGATGGTCTGGGTGAACCTCGGCTTCGGCGCCCTGAACCTCATCCCGATGCTGCCGTGGGACGGCGGACTGGCGGTCCACGGGCTGCTCGACCGGATCACCAAGGGGCGTGGACGCCTGCCGACCGCGGTGATCACCATCGTGATGGCCGTGCTCAGCGCGGCGGCGGCGTTTCAGTACTTCGATCGGCCGATGTGGCCGCTGGTCTTGTGCTGGTTCAGCGTGAGCGCGGGGATCCGGGAGATTCGCGCACACCGGGCCGCGAAGACGCTCACCGGCGACGACTGGCTGCGCCACGGCCGGAAGATCATGGCGATGCCGCCGGACGCCTTGATGAACGCGGTGCTCGGCGACCAGCCCATGCCGCGGCTCGCGGAAGCAGCCGACCGCATGCAGGACGAAGGGCTCCCGCTGGCCGCCAGCCCGGCGCAGCGTGCGGAGCTCGCGGAGACGCTCGCGTGGACGCGCCTCATGGCCGGTCAGCCGGAAGAGGCACGCTGGGCCGGCGACTGCATGGGTGAAGGGTTCGCGCCTTCGGTCGCGCTCGCCACGCTGCTCGCGCTGACTTCCGGCGACGTGGACGCGGCCGCGCACGAGCTCGCGTCCGGCGAGCTGGAGATGGACGACCGCGGCCTGATTCGGGCGTTCGTCGCCGCCGCCCAAGGGCGGCTCGACGACGCGCACGAAGCGCTCGAAGACGACGACCGGGATCTGGGCGCACGTCTCGACGTACTGCTCTTCTTGAACGGACACTTCGAAGCCGCGGCGCAGGTCGCCGAGGCCCTCTTCGAGGCGCACGGCCAGCCGACGGACGCCTACAACGCGGCCTGCTCCCACGCCCGCGCGGGCCGCCCCGAAGACGGGCTTGCCTGGCTGAAGCGGGCCGTCGAGGCCGGGTTCGACGACGTCGAACAGCTCGTGGTGGATGACGACCTCGAGACCGTGTGCGCGCTCCCGGGCGGACGTGCGTTGATCGGCCGGTTGCGCGCACAATCAACCGTACGAGAGCAACCGTGAATCCCCGCCCGACCTCTGCGTCGGGATTGCATGGACCACACGCGTAGGGGGAACTCGATCTGGAACGCGGGCGCGCTCATCGTCGCCCTGTCGCTGCTCAGCGCGGCGACCGCCGAAGCGCAGGAGCCGATCGCCTTGCCGCTGAGCATCCACATCGAGCACGGGGAGCGAGGGCCGATCGCGGAGGACGCCTACGTCGACTACGCCGTCGAGTTGGCCAACCGCTGGCTGCGGCCGGCCGGCGTGTGCGTGTTCCCCGCGTCGCGGCACCCGCTCAGACGGCTCGAGGATCACGGCGACGCGCTCGCCCGACAGCGCGCGGGGCAGAGCATCCCCGTCGCGGTGGTCGACATCCTGCGCCGTCCCGACGCCAACGACGGGATCGCGGGCTGGGGTCGCGGAGGCCGGCGCCCGCTGGTGTTGCTGTCCACGACGGCGGGGCGCCCGTTCACGCTCGCGCACGAGATGGGGCACGTGCTGGGCGCGTCGCACATCGATGACGAGCGCGACGTCATGCACCGGACGACCCCGGCGAACTACGAGGAGCTGGTCGCGCCGCCGATGAGCCGCGCGCGGGCAAGGGACCTCGCGCGCGCGGCCCGACGCATGCAGCAACGGCTGGGCACGCACCCCTCTGCGCGATGCGCGACGCCGCGCGCGTTGCCACATCCGAGCACGCTCGCGAGCGGAAACCCGGTGTTGACGCGGACGGTGCGTCGACAGAGAAACGGCACCTACGAAGGCGAGCAGTTCTTCGGGACCTATCACGGTCAGGGAACCTGGCGCGGGGACTCCGGATACGAGCATCGCGGCGAGTACCGCCTCGGCGTGCGACACGGCTGGGGCCAGGTGCGCTACCCCGGAGGCAACCAATACACAGGCGCGTTCGCGAACGGCGACCGCCACGGCTACGGGTTCTTCCGTTATGCGTCGGGCGCGACCTACCGGGGCGACTACCGTCGCGGTGACCGACACGGCAACGGCGTGATGGTCTGGTCGGACGGCGGCACGTACGTTGGCGAGTACCGAAACGACCGGCATCACGGTCAGGGACGCAAGGCGTGGCCGAGCGGGTCGGTCTACGAGGGCGCCTGGGCCAACGGCCTGGAACACGGCGACGGATGCCGACGGTACGCTGACGGAGACGTGTACGAGGGCCCGTTCGAGCGCGGGCGCCCGCACGGTCATGGGCAGTACCGATTCGCCAGTGGCACGGTCTACGAGGGGCCGATGCGACGCGGCCGGTTCCACGGCCAGGGGCGCATGCGCTACCGGAGCGGCGCGCACTACCGTGGCGCGTTCGAGCGAGGACAGCGCCATGGCTTCGGGCAGTACCGAAGCGCCGACGGCACGCACTACGAGGGCACGTACCACCGCGGAGAGCGTCACGGTCAGGGGGTGCTTCGCCGTCGGAACGGCCGGGTCGAGCAGCGGCGCTACATCCGTGGACGCTGGACGCGTTCGTAGCGTCAGCTCCGCTCGCTCAGGTTGGGCCCGATGCCAGGGGTCTTGCGGGCGACCGACGGAGAGACGACCGCGATGAGCACGAACAGGAGCGGCAGGAACGCCGCGATGGAGAAGAAGGACAGGCGCCACAGCGGGTCGAGCCAGCCGAGCGCGAGGCCGACGCCGACCAGCACGATCGGAAGGCCGGCCATCCATGTGCGAGCGGGGTGCGCCACCGCGGAGGCGGCGGGCCAAGTGCACGCGAGGATGGCGAGGCCACCGCTGATGCCCCAGCCAGGCTCGCTCGACGGGAGCAGCCCGACACAGAGCGCCGCGGCGAAGACGAACGCGATCAGCACGCCGATCGCCCGACGCGGCGAGCGCTCCGCAGGCTGCCCTTCCTCGTCGAGGGTCAGCCGCGCCCGCGTCTCCGCGCGCATCGCCGCGAAGCGGAGTCCGACGGCCGCCAGCAGCCCGGCCGAGATCACCGGAATCCACGTCTCCATCAGCATCGTTGGGCTACCTCACGCGGCGGTGTTGGAGACTGGGCAAGGAGCCGCGGATCCGGCTCACGACGGCGGGGTCGACCCACGCCGCGGCGATGCCTTCGCCCTCCCCGCACTCCGCGAGCACCGTCCCCCATGGATCACACACCAGCGCGTGGCCGTAGCTGTTCCGACGACCGTAGTGGTGTCCCGTCTGCGCGGCCGCCAAGACGTAGCTCTGGGCTTCGATCGCCCGGGCGCGGAGCAGCACGTGCCAGTGGTCCTTGCCCGTCGTCAGCGTGAACGCGGCCGGCACGGTCAGCGCGATCGCGCCGTCGTCGACCAGCTTCCGGTACAGCTCCGGGAAGCGCAGGTCGTAGCAGATGCTGAGCCCGAGCCGGCCGAGAGGCGTGTCGGTCACGACCGTTTCGCTGCCGGGCTCGACGTGGTCCGACTCGGCGAGCTTCGTGCCGTCGGGCAGATCGACGTCGAACAAGTGAATCTTGCGGTACACGGCCTCGACCGCCCCGTCCGCGCCGAGGTGCACACACGCGTTGCGCACCTTGGCCGGGTCCTCGGCCTCCTCCCAGAAGCCGCCCAGCACGAGGTGCACGCCGTGCTCTTTGGCGAGCGCCTGACAGCGCCGAAGGATCGGACCCCCGCCTGGAAGCGGCTCCGACACAGCGCGGAAGTGTTCGTCCGGTCCGAGGTACGCGAACGCCTCGGGCAGGACGACGAGCGCGGCGCCGTCTTCGGCCGCCTGCGCTATGAGTCGGGCGGAGATGGTGAGGTTCGACTCGACGTCGTCGGTGGAGGTCATCTGTGCGACCGCGACCTTGGTTCGGCTCATGGGGGCACCGTACGACGAAGCCGAGGCGCGCGCGACGGATCTGTCGGCGACGCAGACTGTGGATCTGCAGACCGCTCACGATGCTGTGTGGATGCGCTGCTAGGACACTGCGGCGCAGTCGCGCGGGATGGATCGAAACCACGGGGCGATTCGGTCATGGTCGATGATTCGCCGGCCGGTCGTGGGCGGCTCACGGACCACTTGCTCCAAGACCCTAGCAACGAGCCGTCCGACCTCTTGGGTCTTTCGCCGGTTCATCCGAAAGGTGAACTCGTCTAGCGGGCTGCGTCCGGAGAAAGCCCTGCTAAAGCTCCGTCGTCTTGCTCATGCAGCACAGACGAATCAGCGGGAGTTCGACTGACGCTCCGGACTCAACTGGATAGGCATGGCTGGAGCATGCACGGTGGAGCGACTGGCGGACTGGGCGCGGCGTCCCGCCCGCGAGGCGCCCGTGGTGGCTTGTGCCGCAGT
Source organism: Sandaracinaceae bacterium (assembly GCA_045106715.1). Taxonomy (GTDB): domain Bacteria; phylum Myxococcota_A; class Polyangia; order Polyangiales; family Sandaracinaceae. The sequence continues at coordinate 41,336 of JBGCFC010000076.1, read as the reverse complement.
GTCCTAGGCTACGCCTGGTGGACCTTGCAGTCGTCGCGGGGCTAGCGATCGTGGCCGGGCTCGCGGCGTTCGTCGCCCGTGTCTACAGGTCCGTACGGGACGACCCCGAGCGCGACCTCCGAGAGGGGCCGACCACACGCAGCGTGGACGTCCGAGAGGGCCAGCGCCGCAAGGTCGTCGGGGTCCTGCAGCCCCTCGGCGCGCCGCTTCTCGCTCCGATCACGAGCACGCCATGCCTGGGCTTCGAGCTCTTCCTCGACCACTGCCCGCCCTATCAGCCCGGCTCTCGGACGCAGGCCAACAGCGCGTGGAGCGAAGCGCTCTCCTTCACTGATGTCACGCGCTTCGCGGTCAAGGACGCCGCCGGAAGCGTGGTGGTCGACGTCACCGCGAAGAGCTTCGTCCTGATCGGAGAGGAAGCGCCGTTTCTGAGCATCGGAGCGGACACGAGCCACGTGCTTGCGTTCCTCTCCCGCCACGTCGACACGCGCCTCGTTCGTCGTCACGACTTTCGCTATCTCGAGCGTCGGTTGGAAGCCGGACAAGAGGTCGCCGTCCTGGGTCTGGACACGGGGCTCGACGCAACGATGCAGCCGGCCGGAACCGGCGACTACCGCGAAGACAGCCGAAGCGTTCGCATGACCGGCTCGCCGGAGGAGCCCTTGTACATCTGTGTCTTGCGCTCAGGTGACGGTGGCGAGCACCGGTCCTAGACCTCGGCCGATGGGCAACGAGACATTCGTGGCGAGGACCCGGTTCACGGCCCCGGCCGAGCGTGTGTTCGATCTTCACACAACGCCGCAGTCGCTGCCCCGCCTCACGCCTCCCTTCGACCCGATGACCGTCGTCCGCACCGACGGTGGCATCCACGAGGGGGACCGGACGGTCCTTCGCATTCCCGTCTTCGGGCCTCTCCGGGTCGGCTGGACGGCGGAGCACCGCGGCTACCGTCCACCCCACGAGTTTCGCGATGTGCAGGTCAAAGGCCCCTTCGCGCGCTGGGAGCACACGCACCGCGTCGAGCCAGACGGGCCCGAGGCCTGCGTGCTGACCGACCACATCGAGTACAAACTGCCCTTCGGCCCGCTGGGACGCCTCGGGAGAGGGTTCGTCCAGGCCAAGCTCGCGCGCGGGTTCCGCTGGCGGCATGCGCGCATGGCGCACGATCTTTCGCTGCACGCGCACAGCGACACCCCCCTCAGAGTCGCGATGAGCGGCGCGTCGGGCATGCTCGGGAGCGCACTCACCGCACTGTTGGTGACGGGCGGGCACACGGTGGTGCCGTTGGTCCGCGATGGACGTCCGGGCGGCATCCCGTGGGACGTGCGAGCGGGCGAGCTCGATTGCCGTGAGCTCGAGGGCTTCGACGCGGTTGTGCACCTCGCCGGCTCGAACATCGGGCAGCGCTGGACACCGTCGGTTCGGGAAGAGGCAATGCAGTCGCGCGAACGAGGCACGCAGCTGATCGCGCGCGCGCTCGGCCAGCTCAAACGCCCGCCGCGCGTCTTCGTGAGCATGTCGGCGACGGGCTACTACGGGCACCGGAGCGAGCCCGTGGACGAGAGCGCGAAGGCCGGAGAGGGGTTCCTCGCGGAGGTCTGCCAGCGCTGGGAGGAGGCGAGCCGTGTTCCGGGCGTGCGGGTCGTGAACCCGCGCATGGGGGTCGTGCTCAGTCCAACGGGGGGCGCGCTGAAGAAGATGCTGCTGCCCTTCTCCGTCGGTCTCGGTGGCCGGCTCGGAGACGGCCGGCAGGGCTTCCCGTGGGTCTCCATCGAGGACGCCGTCGGCGCGCTCTACTGGATGCTGCTCGAGCCGTCTCTTGAGGGTCCTGTCAATGTCACGGGCCCCGAGCTGCTCGACAACGCCACCTTCACCAAGCGACTCGGCCATGTCCTGCGTCGCCCGACTCTCCTGCCGGCGCCTGCCTTCGCGCTCCGACTCGCGCTCGGCGAGATGGCCGACGAGGCGCTGCTCAACGGGGTGAGGGCCCGCCCGAACGCGCTCACGGCGAGCGGCTACCCCTTCATGCACCCCACGCTCGAGCCGGCGCTGCGGCACGTCTTGGGGCGCGCGGCGCCGGGGGAGGAGCAGGCAGACGCGGCCCCAGCGTGGGAGCGGAAGACGGAAGTGCAGCCGAGCGTGTAAGCGTCGGCACGGGTGTTGCGTTGCCCTGACGCATGCCGGCCAAACCCCTGCCTCTCGTCCTGTTGATCACCGCGTCGATGTTGGCCGCCTGCGCGAGCGGAGACGACGGAATCGTTGCCCGGATGGGAGCCGCGGACGCCGCCTTCGAGTCCGACGCGGGTGCTCCCGACTGCGGCATGCAGGGGGAAGGATGCTGTCCCGGCGGAACCTGCCTCGGGGCCCTCGTTTGCGCCGGTGCAGGCGTCTGTCAGCCGGTCGACGCGCCGCCCGAGGGCCCACCCCCCGAGGACACACCCGCCGAAGAGGCGTGCGGGGGGCTCGGAGACGCATGCTGCGATGGCGACGGATGCGACGCGGGCCTCGCGTGCGACCGCAACCAATGCGTCGAGCCGGCGTGTGGCGGCACCGACGAAGTGTGCTGTGGCGCGGCCTGCAACAGCGGGCTCCGCTGCGTGGCGCGGCTCTGCATCCCCGAGGCTTGCGGGCATGAAGCGGGCCCTTGCTGCGCAGGCGACTCGTGCAGCGCAGGCCTGACGTGCGACTCGGGAACGTGTGCGCGCGACCTCGGCCCCGGCGGCGCGCCGTGCGGCGCGAGCGGAGAGCTTTGCTGTCCTGGTTCCGCCTGCTCGGCAGGTCTGCGGTGCTCGATCACGGACCGCTGCATCCCGAACTGCGGCCAGCCCGGCGAGCCGTGCTGCGGCGTCGACCCGGCGGCCGGGACGTGCGCGTTCGGCTCCCTCTGCGGCGGGGGCGTCTGCGGCGCACCGAATCGATGCGGCGGCGCCGGTCAGCCCTGCTGCAACGGGGGCGTCTGCGCCGCGCCCCACGTGTGCTCTTCGGGACGTTGCGGTTGATGCGCTCCGAGGAACATGCGGTGCGCGGTGTGTCCGCGGCGCCGGACACTTCGTCGACGCGAGCGCGCATCAGCAAGGCGAGGTGGGCCTGCCGCGCGTGGCTGTTGCTAGTGATGTGCGCTGCTCCCGCGTGCACGGGAACGCTCGAACTCCGTGAACCCGATGGTGGGTTCGGCACGGCGGTCGACGGCGCGTTCGGCACGGACGCTTCGCTGGCCGACGCCGAGACGGGCCTACCGGATGCCGGGCCCGTCGACGCGGGGTCAACGGACGCGGGGTCTGTGGACGCGGGGTCTGTGGACGCGGGGTCAACGGACGCGGGGTCTGCCGACAGCGGGCCCATCGACGCCGGACCTGCGGACGCGGCGACGGATGGGGGTCCTCCCACGGGGTGCCCCACCGGATGCCCTGAGGGGGAGCGTTGCGCGGGCGCCATGTGTGTGTGCGAGCCGGACCGCACTCGGATCCTCGGGGTGTGCCTGCCCTCTCCCACGGCCCCCGCGAGCCACCCGCGCGAGGCGGTGTGCAACCGCTACCGCGACACCACGAACTTCGAGGGGACCGTACACGTCCCGGGCGCAGGCGGCATGTGCGACCCAGGCAGCACGACGCGCGCGGCCCTCGAGGCCGCCCTCGGGCGTACGAACTTCTACCGGTGGCTGACCGGCCTCTATCCCGTGGCGCTCTCCCCCGAGGCCAACCGGGTGTCCCAAGCCTGTGCGGTGATCCATGCGTGGAGCCCGATCGGGTCCGACTCCAGCTACACGCCTCACGACCCCCGCGCCCCGCGCTTCTCCTGCATCACTGCGGACGGCCATCGAGGCGCGATGGAAGGCAACATCGGGTTCGGTCCTCAGTCCCCCGCCGAGGCCAGCGATGGATTCATCTACGACTACGGCAACGACTGGGGGCTCGGACATCGACGCCACCTCCTCAACCCGCGTCTGTGGACCGTGGGATACGGCCTCTTTCACGGAGGCCCGAGCTCTCCGCCTTCTTCGTTCGGAGGCGCCGTGTGCATGAACGTGACCGACGCCCGACCCGACCTCCCCGCCCCGGAGTTCGTCGCGTACCCCCCGCCCGGCTTCTTCCCAGCGGAGCTCCTCACGCGTGAGCTCGCGCCGCAGCTCGCGTGGTCGATCGGCGGCGAAGGGCTGGGTGACGCGAGTGTGACGGTCCGCTCGCTCCCCACCGGCGACGCGCTCCCGATCACGATGCTGGACTTCCTTCCCGGATTCCCGTTCCCGCTGGCGACGCGCGCCTGGCGACCAAACGGGTGGACGCCGGCGGCGGGGGAGACCTACGAGGTCACGGTACGCGCCGGCGCGCGGACGCTTCGGTACGAAGTGCGACCGGTCGACTGCTAGAAGGCGGAAGTCGTGATGCGGATCGACGAGCGCGACCGGGTCCAGCTGGGGTGCGGCGTGACGAGTCGATGCGGTGCATCGGCGAGGAGGGACGCGCCGCAGCGGGGCCCGCTCCCGCCGCCGAGGCGCGTTGCGACCTCCGCCGAGGACATCTGGCAGGCCCGCCCTTCGCGGCCCTGGTATGTTGCGTGGCCGTGCCCGACGAGGTCGACGCCGAGATTCGCTCCTTTGGGAGCAGCACCGTGTTGTACTGCCGTGCGTTCGCCCCCGCCTACCTTCTGGTGTGGCACGGCGTCACGACGCTCGAAGGCGCAGAGTGGGGCCTCGGTCTGATCATGGACGACATCCTCGCGGAGCACCGCGCGGGCCGACGCGCGGCGATGTTGTCGGACGCGATCGGCGTGCAGGGGACGACCGCGGATGTGCGGAAGTTCTTCGCTGCCAAGAACGACGAGATCCCGGTGGACGCCTTGTTCGCCAATCTGGTCATCCTCGACAGCGCGGTGGTCCGCGGGATCATGAAGGCCATCAGTTGGATCACCCCGAGCCTCTCCTCGAAGCCGGTCGGCACCGCCCACGACGCCGTGCGCATCACCGTCGAGGCGATGCGCGCCGAGGGGATCGAGCCCCCCGACGGCTTCCGCGCCGCCGCGATCCGACAGCTCCGGACCCGGACGAAGAACGCGGCTCCTGGCTGAGCAGCACCGCTACCGAGCGACGCGATGGTCGGCCCGCATGCGCAGCAGGTCCCGAGGGCGAAGGCCAAACATGCGGCGGAAGCTCTTGCTCAGGTGGGAGGAACTTGCGAACCCAGCCTCATGGGCGGCGTACGTGAGCGTGCCACCGGAAGCGAGAGCACCTGCGACCACGGACATGCGCTGCCACAGCCGGAACCGGCGAAACGGGACCCCGACGTGGGCTCGGAACAGGCGCTGAAAACGGGAAGACGAGAGGCCGGCCAGCACAGCGGCGTCCTCGACTCTGGGAAACCCGTACGGGTGCGCCCGGAGCCGTTCGACCGTGGTGAGCCGAACGTGCCGCGGGCGACGGGAGACTGCGTTCGCCTCCCCGTCGAGCCTCCGCACTCACTCGAGCGGGGCGATCCGGACCGACGCGCCGAGCTCCACCGTGCCGCCCTCGACCACCTTGGCGAGGATCCCGCCGTGGCCGCGCATCGCCGCGTACCCGCCCGGCCCGAGCGCCGTCTCCATCTTCGAGCACGGATGCGCCTCGCCCGTCCCGTGAAGCAGGCAGTCCCCGACGAAGAACCGTGTCTTCATCAGCGCGCGCAGGTTCACGCCCTGCACGAACAGATTGCGACGCGTGAGCGATGGATCGATGGCGCCTCGGTGGAGCAGGCGCGCCAGCACGTCGAGGTGCTCCACTTGGTAGAGCGAGACCTGGCGCTTCCCGCCCGCGCGCTTGGACGCACGGTCCCCACGGATCCCCCGGTCGGTGAGGAGCTCGGCGCGCGTCAACGCCTCCATCGGTTCACCGCGCGCGGGGCGAATGCCAATCCAGGTCAGCGAACCGACTTGGGGGATGTGTCGCAGCAGCTCGGAGGCGCGCATGACGGTGGAGACTATCGTGGCGCGCGCGACACGCCATTCACGCGGAAGTCCTGCGCATTCATTCACCCCGGCGGGCGGCGTACGCAGCCAGCGCTCGCTTGACCGGATCCGAGACCTCATCGGAGTTCGAACTGGAACAGGCGGTTTGATAGACCTCGTCCAAGCGAACCCGCTCTTGGAGATGCGTTGCCCAGTACGCGTCGAGGTGCGGTGACAGCACACACGAAAGAAGGTCTCCTTCGTAGAACGTTGCGGCCACGAGAGGGTCGGTCTCCAACGCATCCAGTGCGAGCGGGACCAAGTGCAGGAACGTGTCTGGCCAGCCCTGCGCAAGCACGACACGCAGGTCCCCGAGGCTCAGCTCATCCACTGGCACGTCCCACGCGCGGCGCACGGACCGCACCAACGTGGACGAATAGTGGGCATCCAAATCCGTACCCGTGAGTTCAGCCAGACTGCGTGAGGGCGCCCGAGGCACCGAGCGACGCTACCTCAAACACGCTGGAGCATCACAGGATGTGCGTCTCGTCAGATCGCGTAGGCACAGCCCCTCACCCCGCGCTGCGGCACGACGCCGCTGCGATGCAACACCGCTCTTGACTCCGTGTGCCCCACGCTGGGCACTTCACCCGCCGGACGTTTGGGCGCCGGCAGCGGAAATCATGCGAGAGTGCGGCGATGACCGAGACCCACCGCGCCTTCCTTCTCCACGAACGCCCCGAACCCGACCTCACGGACCGCACCCTGAAGTGGGTGGAGCTGCCCCGGCCGCAGCCCGACGACGGCCAGGTGCTCATCAAGAACGAGTGGCTCTCGCTCGACCCGACCAACCGCTCGTGGATGAACGAGCAAGCCACGTACCTGCCGCCGATCCCGCTGGGCGAGGTCATGCGGGGCATCACGGTCGGGCGCGTGGTGACGTCACGGTTCGACGGGCTCGAAGAGGGCACGCTCGTCTCGGCGATGGGCGGGTTCGCCGAGTACGGCGTCGTCGACGGCAAAACCGCGACCCCCATCCCGGACGGGGTCGATCCGCGCGCCGCGTTGGCGGTGCTGGGCCACATCGGACTGACGGCGTACTTCGGGCTGCTCGACGTCGGGCGCCCGAAGGAAGGCGACACGGTGCTGGTTTCCGCAGCGGCGGGCGCGACCGGTTCGCTCGTCGGCCAGATCGCGAAGCTCTCCGGATGTCGGGTCGTGGGCACCGCGGGCAGCGACGAAAAGTGCGCGTGGCTCACCGACGAGCTCGGTTTCGACGCGGCGATCAACTACAAGACCACGCCCGATCTCGGCGCCGCCGTGCGCGACGCGTGCCCGAAGCGCATCGACGTCTTCTTCGACAACGTCGGCGGGGACATTCTGGACGTCGCGCTCGCCAACCTCGCCATGCGCGGCACCGTGGTCGTGTGCGGCGGCATCAGCCAGTACAACGCCGCGACCGTGCAAGGCCCGAGCAACTACCTCGCGCTCGTGGTGATACGCGGTCGCATGGAAGGGTTCGTCGTGCTCGACTACCTGTCCCGCGCGCCCGAGGCGCTCGCCGCGCTGGTCCCCTGGTTGCAGTCGGGCAAGCTCAAGCAGCGCTACCATGTGGTCGAAGGCCTCGAGAACGCAGCGTCGGCGCTCCGGCTCCTCTTCGAGGGCGGCAACAAGGGCAAGCTGTTGGTTCAGGTCGGCTGAGCCGCGCTCTCGACGCCGATCAGAAGCGGCCCTGAAGGGAGACGCCGAATCCGTCTTCGCTCACCGCCGGGCTCACCGAGAGGTCGAGGCCACTGGGCTCGCCCGCGGGTTCGCCCGCCAGGTAGTTTCGCCACGCCTCCTCCGCATCCGATTCGACCAAGAGGGTGAGCAGACCGCTGAGCAGGCCCGCCGCCAGGGAGGCCGCGCCGACGCCGTAGCCGTACGCCTGTCCGATCTCGTCGGCGTTCGAGAGCGCCGTCACCAACATCAAGGCGGCTCCGCCTCCCGCCACTCCGAAGCCGGCGGCCGCCTCGAAGCCACGGAGCACCCGCGCGGTCTCGGCGTCGGAACGGAGCTCCCCCTCAAAACGTCCGAGCTGCCGCGCATCGAGGCGCCCCTCGCTGGCCAGCCGCCAGCGACGGAGCCGGTCGCCCTGCACGCTGCTCTGTGAGAACGACGCGATGCCGGACACCAGCGACAGGACGCCCAGCGGAATCGAAAGCGCAACCGCCGTCCAACGGAGGCTGTCCAGCGAGGCGAACGTCCCGTCGTCGAACGCGAGCCAGAGCCCGGCGCCCAGCTCCAGCGCGCCCACGCCGATCAAGGCGACGCCGGCGAACGTCTCCCCCGCCGACGCCTCGCGCGCTTGGTCCTCCAAGACGATGCCGAGCCGCAGGTGGTCTCGCTCGAGGTCAGGCGCGGGGGGAATCGCGGAGGTCCTCCACGCGGCGTCTCGTGGAGTCGGCGGGGCCGCTTCCTCGGCGAGCCCTTCCTCGGGAACCTCCTCCTCAGGCGCGGCGAGCTCTTCCGAGACTTGCGCGGACGCGGAAGACGCAATCATCCACGCGATCGCGGCAGGGGCCGCGGACCGGATCAATCCACCCATGCGCCGCTGAACCGCCGGTCGGGACAACCCATTCCGGGGTCAGCGCGCGATGAACTGATCGTCGCTCAGCGCACGGGGATGTCTTGCTCGATCCGCATGACGCCCTGATGCACCTGGACGAGCCGGCCGACGCGGCGTCCGTCGCGGGTCGTGAACACGAACTCGTGCTGGCCGACCGGGAGCTGGCGCGCGACGATCGGAGTCTCCCCGAGCAACCGCCCGTTCAGGTAGACGGCGCTCTGCTCGCTGCTCTCGATGGTCACGATCCCCTTGGGCGCGCTGGCATTCGCGGCGGGGCGCGCGGCGGCTCGCTGATTGGCGTGCCAGCGGTCGGAGACGAAGATGCCGAGGCCCATCGTGACGATCAGCACCACGACGCCGATCGCGGAGCCGACGATCAGGAGCACGGACATCCCACCCGAGCGCGAGGGCACCGAGCCCGAGGCGGAGGGCACGCGCCCCGACGACGCACCGCGCGCGGGGGAGGACGGCTCGGGCGGCGTGGAGGTCAACGGAAACGGCGGGCTGCCGGTCGGGCCGGTGTCGAGTCCTTCACCGGACGCGGAGAGTGTGGGCGCGAGGCCGTCCGTGCCGAGCCCGTCGAGGACCCGCTCGAGTGACGCTACGCAGGCTCCGGCCTCCGCGAAACGGAGCTCCGGCTCGCGCACGACACACGCCGCGAACCAGGCGTCGAATCCGGCCGGGAACGTGACCTCCGATTTGAAGTGACGCGCCCTCTCGGACGCGCTTGGCAGCGGATGCACCAGGACCTCGGCGAGCAGCGACTGAAGACCGCCGACCTCGAGCTTGGGCGAGCGCCAGTAGTGATGCCCCGTCAGCGCGCGAAACGCGATCAGCCCGATCGACCAGACATCCGTCGCCGCCCGGAGGTGCGAGCCGGGGGTGGCCTGCTCGGGCGCCATGAACAGGGGGGAGCCGACCGCGCTGGTCGCGGTGATGGCGCTTCGGCTCTGGTCGAGGGTCTTGGCGATCCCGAAGTCGAGCACCTTCACCATCGGGACGCCGTTTCGGCGATGGGACTCTGCGATGAAGAGGTTCTCAGGCTTGAGGTCGCGGTGCACCACCCCCTGGGCGTGGGCGGCCGCGAGCGCATGACCGGTCTGCAGGAGGATCTCTTTCACCTCGGCAAGCGGGAGCGCGCCCTCCCGCTTCAAGCGCGCCGAGAGGTCCTCCCCTTCGAGCAGCTCCATCGCCAGGTACGGCACCTGCTCCGCCTCGTCGAAGCCTGCGCCGATCACCTCGACGACGTGCTCGCTGGAGATCGCGGCGGCGACACGCGCCTCTTCTTCGAAGCGCTGGCGGCTCTTCTCGTCGTCGAGGAGCTCGGGATGCATGACCTTGAGCGCCCGCTTTCGGCCTGTCGTGAGCTGCTCCGCGACATAGACCGAGCCCATGCCGCCGCCGCCCAGCCGCCCTTCGATGCGGTAGGCACCGTCGAGCACGGTTCCGGGGGTCAGTGTCGCGCGATCGCCCACGGCGCCAAGAATACCCATCGATGGGGACTCGAACAGGTGCAGTCGGCCGGAAGGTCGAGTCAGGTGGGGTTTTGCGGTTACACTGGGCGCTATCGTGAGCGGGGCGCAATCATGAGCGGAGACAGCGCGGCTCCCGACCTCTCGGTCGAAGACCCGAGGATCGGCGAAGTCGTTCAAGACAAGTACCGGATCGTGCGCCGCCTCGGCGAGGGCGGGATGGGTGTCGTCTACGAAGGCGAGCACCTCATGATCAAGCGACGCGTCGCGATCAAGATGCTGCACACGCAGTTCGCGGCAGACCCGACGGTGGTCAAGCGCTTCCACAACGAGGCGATCGCCGCGACGTCCATCGGGCACCCGCACATCATCGAGTGCACCGACATGGGGCGCCTCTCTGACGGCACGTTCTTCATGGTGCTGGAGTTCTTGAACGGTCGCGACTTCGACGACCTCATCGAGAAAGAAGGCCCGCAACCGCTCGGGCGGGTCGTGCACATCCTGCTGCAGGCGTGCGACGCGCTCCAGGCCGCACACGACAAGGGGATCATCCACCGGGACCTGAAGCCCGAGAACCTCTACCTGATCGAGCGTAGCGAAGACCCGTACTTCGTGAAGGTGCTCGACTTCGGCATCGCGAAGTTCATGGAGGGCAAGGACGAGTCGATGACCCAGACGGGTCAGACCATCGGCACGCCCCACTTCATGAGCCCGGAGCAGCTCCAGGGCAGCAAGGACCTGGACCCGAGGGCGGACCTCTACGCGCTGGGCGTCATCCTCTACCACGCGCTGTCGGGCCGGTTCCCCTTCGAGGCCGAGACCTTCCCACTGCTCATCATGAGCATCTTCAACCACCAGCCGATGCCGCTGACGACGTTCCGCGCCGACCTCCCGCCGGAGCTGATCCATGTCATCGACCGGCTGCTCGCGAAGAACCCTGCGCATCGCTACGGCTCCGCGCGGGAGCTCAAGCAGGCGCTCCTGCCGTTCCGCGAGGTCTACCAAGATCCGCAGATGCTCTCGCAGAGCGCCGCGCCGGTGGTGCCCGGCTCGGGACCGCAGCCTATCACCGGACCCATGGGCGGAGGCTCCTACCCGAACGGCGCACCGATCCCGGGCACCGCGCCGCACATGGCCGGCGCGCCGGGCTCGTCGCCGGGGTTTGCGCCGCCCGGCTCGTCACCAGGCTACCTCCCTCCCGGCTCGTCGCCGGGATACGTGCACCCAGGCACGATGGCCCCCGCGCCTGCGGCCAGCAAGCTTCCCTTGCTCGTGGCGTTCGGCTCGCTGCTCGTGGCGGCCGCGGTCGTCGGCGCCTTGGTGTTCGGCATGAACCAGCAGCAGGAGACGCCCACGCCGGACACGGCCAACGAGAGCGAAGAGGAGAACGCGCAGGTCCCGGTGCACATCGCGGTTGTGCCGCTCACCGCCCGGCTGTACCTGGATGGAGACCCCATCTCCAATCCGTTCGTGACCCAGCTGCCTGCGTCCCGTGAGACGCGGCGGCTCGAGGCTCGCCTCGACGGGTACGAGACGCGCTCCGAAATGGTGAGCCTGCGCTACCCGCTCAACGTCAACTGGGAGCTCGAGGAAACACCCGCCGACCCCGAGCCGGTTCAGCCGGAGACCGTGGTCGAGAACGCCCCACCCACCCCGAGTGGTCGTCGCGGAGGGCGTCGTGGCAGTCGCCCCACGGGAACGGAGACCGCCGCGACGGAAACCGTAACCACACCGCCGGTCGAACGTGTGACCCCGCCCCCGGTTGAGCGCCCGCCTCCGACGCCGGTCGAGCCGCCTCCTGGTGCGGGCCTCAAGCGCGTTCGCTTCTGACGCCGATCCTTCTCTGGTATACAGACGCAGCTTCGCGCCGACTCCGACGTCGGGGGCGGCGGGGGCTTGACCGGAGAAGATGCGATGAGGTCCGTACGGAGATCGATCGCCTGGGGGGCCGTGGCGATCGCCACGTTCTTCACGGCGCTGCTCGTCACCCCAGAGGAGGCGAGCGCCCAGGAAACGGTCGCGCCGCCGGAGGCCGCGCAGCCGGCTCAGGCCGCGCCACCGCCCAACGTCGCCGAAGCCAACGAACGGGTCGGACGCGGCGAGCAGCTCTTCGAGCAGGGCGACTTCGACGCCGCGCTGGCGGAGTTCGAACAGGCCTACGAGATCATCGGCAACCACCCGGCGCGCTTCATGATCCTCTACAACATCGGCCAGTCTCACGAGCGTCGGTTCCGTTACGACCTGGCGATGGAGTACTACCGTCGCTACCTCACGGAGGGCGGCCCCAACGCGCCGGATCGCACGCAAGTGCAGGCGAGCATCAACGCGCTCGAGGGGCTCCTGGCCACACTGCACATCAACTCGAACGTGCCCGCGCAGGTGTGGGTCGAGGGCCGCATGATGGGTGAGTCGCCCGGCGATGTGCTCGTGCCCGCGGGCCGCCACGTCGTCGAGGTCCGCGCCGATGGCTACGCCGCGTCGCAACAGGAGATTCAGATCGCGGCGCGCACCGAGCAGTCGCTCGAGTTCTCGCTGTCCGAGAGCTTCGCCGGCCTCGATCCCGCGGTGTTCTGGATCTTCGCCGCCAGCGCGGTCGCGGTCGGTCTCGCGGGTGGTGCCGTGGGCATCGCCGCACTGGTGCGCCGGAGCGACATCGACGCCCAGATCGCAGGCCCTACGATGGGCTTCGAGCTCGGCGACGGCCGCGCGGAGCGGGACGAGCTCGAGACGCTCGCGCTCACCGCGGACATCCTGTACGGCGGCGCCCTGCTGCTCGGCGTGACCGCGGTCGTGCTCGCGCTGTTGACCAACTGGGATGGGAGCCCGGAAGACGAGTCGGCCTCCGCGGGGCTTCAGTTCATGCCATGGGCCAGCCCTACCGGCGCAGGCGCCGCAGTGGGGGCGTCATGGTGAAGGCCCTCCAGAACACCCTCCTGCTCAGCGCCTTCGCGATCACCGCGAGCGCGTGCTCGTTGCTCAACCTTCAAGGGTTCGAGATCCCAGCCTGCACGAGCGACCTCGACTGCAACGTGCTCAACGAGGCCGAGGGGATCGACCCGGCCACCGCCTGCGAGCTGTACCAGTGCGCCGAAGGCAGCGAGTTCGGCGGCTGTGAGTTGCGCATGCGAGACGACGACGAGGACGGCGCGGTGGCAGCGTCCTGCGACGGGAACGACTGCGACGACAACGACCCGCTCGCCTTCCCGGGCGCGCCCGTGGTCGCCACGGAGCTGATCGGGGGCGTGGCCGAGCCGGACTGGGCCAGCTGGGCGCCCGCATCCATCGGGGGCGCGGCGCTGAGCTATGACCTCGGCGGCAACGACGCCGGGTTCGACGTGCTCGCCCCGGGCCTGACGCGCGAGCAGTCGACCCAGGTCGATGGCGCGAGCGACGCCATGAGCATGTTCGGGACCATCTCGAGCCCTGCGCTCGATTTGGGCTGTTTGAGCGCCGGCGAGGCCGCCCCGGCCAACACGTTCCCCGACGACCCGATCACGCCGATGGCCGACCGGTGCGCGACGCACGAGGACTGCCAGGACGGCGACTGGTGCAACGGGTACGAGACCTGCGACCCCGCCTCGGCCGGCGCCGCGGGAGACGCGATGGGCTGCGTACCGGCGACCCAAGAGCCCTGCTCGGGCACCCAGCAGTGCGACGGCACCACCGAGGCGTGCCGAAGCGTCTCGGTCGGAGCGGCGTGCCAGTTCGCCGAGGTCGCGATCGCCCCGGTTCGGGACGACGCCTTCTTCACGGCCCAGGTGCAGCGCGGCGGCTGCGCCGTGGGCCGTGTGTCCGTTGGCTGGATCAGCTCGGCGGAGGCGGCGCTCACCCGAGGCGCACCCGGGCCCAACATCGTCGCGCGCGGCGGCGAAGGCCGCGCCCCCAGCTTCACCGGCATCGACGTCGCCGACGCCCCGGCCTGCACGGGCCGGAGCCGCGTCGACGGAGCCCCTCTCGGCGCGGCCGGCGTCGCGCTCGCGAGCCTCCCCCAGGACGTCGCCAACGGTCGGCTGCGACCGCAGGCGCTGGTCGCCTGGCAAGCCGCGCCGACATGCCGACACATCGGCGGCTGCACCGATGAGGCAGGGGCCACAGGGGCCGTGCGCGTCGAGGTCATCGGTGCGTGGGATGAACAGCAGGCGGGCAGCAACGACATCACCCGTTGGGTCTCGGTCACCGGCTCCGGCGCGCAGCAGCCCCTCGGCACGTCCACCTCCGGCAACAGTCGCCCGGCCGTCACCGCTGTGGATGCGGGCGCCAACGCGGGCTACGTAGTGGCGTACGGCGCCGCGGGCGGCGGCATCGTGGCGCGCTGGATCCCCGCGTTCTCGGACCCCGACTACTTCGACGAAGCCGCCGGCGAGTTCGGCGTCTTCGCGGACTCTGCGCCCTACCCCACCCGCCTGGCGACCGGCTCGGCGGTCTCCCGCACCCGGTCCACTCCCCCCATCGCCGACCTCGGCAGCGACACGATGCTCACCGACAGCGGCGACGCGGATGCGGTCGTTCTCGCCGCCGGCCCCGTGGGGCCGATGACCGAGATGCTGATGGCGTGGGTCGAGAGCGGCGCTGTCTTCACGGCCAAGGTCACGCTCGACGCGGCCGCGGGAACGCTGATGGCGGGCATCCCCACGCAGGTCTCCGGCCCGAACGCCTCGCGTCCGGAGGTCGTCTACGTGGAGCGCGGCCTGTGCGGCCCCGACTGCGGCGGCTTCGCGCTGACGTGGGTCGAGGGCGGCCAGGGTCAGCTCGCGCGGTACCTCGAGAACGGAGATGCGCTCGATACCACGCCCGTGGTGATCGGCGAGGCGAGCTTCGTGCGTGCCTACCAGAGCGAGGGTGCGCTCCAGGTCGCGTGGCACGAGCCGAGCGGCCAGCGCCTGCTCATCTCCAACGGCCAGTGCCCGCCGTCCACCGGCGGGGAGTAGCTCCTGCGGCCCATCGGCTCATTGCTCGAGGCCCGCGTCTCGTACGTCGTGGAGTGAGAAGCGCATCTCGCGCTCGATCGCCCCACACTCGCAGCCGGCCGTGAAAACGACGCTGCGCGCCCGCAGTGGACCGTGCACGGACGCGGGCCAGGGCTCGGCGCCGCACTCCTCACATTCGGGCAGATCGTCGTCCGATCGGTACGTTCCCTCGAACGCCCGTTGCTCCTTCTGGCAGACCCAACGCTGAACGAGCACGGACTCGAAATCGAACCGGGCATCCGAGTCGACATCGAGGTCCTCCACCGCCCAGACCTCCGAGGCGCAGCCAGGACACGACGGTGCTTGCGGGTCGATCACCATGCTTCGAAGTACGCCGATCCAAGCGGGTTCTACCCCCGGGGCGTCGGGTCAGAAGCTGAAGCGCCGGATCGACACGTTC
The DNA here is from genome assembly GCA_045106715.1 of Sandaracinaceae bacterium. Classification (GTDB taxonomy): domain Bacteria; phylum Myxococcota_A; class Polyangia; order Polyangiales; family Sandaracinaceae. The sequence continues at coordinate 25,973 of JBGCFC010000076.1, read as the reverse complement.
ATCAGCAGGCCGACGCCCATCATCGACGTCAGCACACTCGAGCCGCCGTAGCTGAACAGCGGCAGGGTCACGCCGACCACCGGCGCAAGACCGCTGACCATCGCGAGGTTGATGATCGTGTGCCAGAAGAAGAACGCGCTGACGCCGACCGCGACGACCGCGCCGAAGCGATCGCGCGCCTGGGACGCCACCTTGAGGCCCCAGAGGATCAGGAAGATGTAGAGAAAAAACAGGAGCGCGGCGCCGAGGTAGCCCTGCTCTTCCGCCCACACGGGGAACGGGAAATCGGTGTGCTGATCGGGCAGGAACCGATGCTGGTTCTGCGTGCCCTGCATGAAACCCTTGCCCCAGAAGCCGCCGCTGCCGATGGCCACGATGGACTGGTGGCTGTGCCAGCCCGTCGTGAGCAAGTTCGCCTCCGGGTTCAGGAAGGCCGTGAAGCGGCCGCGCTGGTAGTCCTTCAGCAGGTACGTCCACGAGAGCGGCGCGCTGACGACGAACGTGACCGCGAGCGTCATCACGGACCTGAGCTTCAGCTGCGTGAGCAACATGATGGAGCCGAAGATGAACGCGAGGATGAGCGACGTGCCGAGGTCCGGCTGCATCAAGATGAGGCTCATCGGCAGCGCCAAGATCAGCCCGGGCACAAACAGGTCTTTGAGCGTGCGCCCCTCGGTCTTGGGATCGTTGTGGAGGTACTTCGCGAGCGCGACGATCAGCACGACCTTCATCAGCTCACTGGGCTGCAGCGAGAACCCGCCGAGCTTGATCCAGCGTTGCGAGCCGCGGATCTCGGGCGCGAGCAAGAACACGAGCAGAAGCAACACGATCCCGCCACCGTAGAAGGCGTAGCCGAAGCGCTCGAAGTGCCGGTAGTCGATGGCGGCGATCAGCACGGCCACGCCTGCGCCGAGCGTGAGCCACAAGATCTGCTGGATGTAGAGATCCTGGAGCGCGGCCGAGGCGGCGCTGGTGGCGCTGTAGAGGTTGGTGACCCCGATGACGGAGATCGCCGCGACGGTCACGAAGAGCGGCCAGTCGAAGCTGTCGCGCAGCCCTTTTCCGATCGTCTCCATGACTTAGATGTCCGAGGCGGACTTGGTGAGCCTGCTGTGCGAGCCAGCAGGGTGTGAATCAAGGCGCGACGACGAAGAACACGTCGAGTATTTCGAGGAGGAGCAACGCCGAGTCGCGCCGCGAGGGCCGCTCAGGAGGCTTGCCGAGTTCGCCGACGACATCTAGATGCCCTCCGTCGAGGACGCGTCGCCGTGCGTGTGGTTCTCCGCCATACGGTTCTGGCGCGGGCCGGAGGGCATCGCGTTCACGGTGACGTCCGAGCCGAGGTACTCCTGGAGGATGTTGATGGCGATGGGCGCGGCGTGCCGGCCGCCCGAGCCACCGTGCTCGACGAGCACCACGATCGCGTACTGCGGCTCCTCGGCGGGCGCGAACCCCGCAAACCACGCGTGGTCGCGTCCCAGATAGCTGAACCGCTGCGGGTCTTCGCCCGGGCGCGCGCGATGGGAGACCTGGGCGGTGCCCGTCTTGCCCGCGATCGGCACGCCGCCGTCGACCCGCGCATCGTACGCGCTGCCGGACGGGTCGTTGACGACGCCGTACATGCCGTCGATGACGAGCGCGAGGTGCTCCGGTTCTGCGCTGATGCGGCGGCGAACACGAGGGGCGAACTCCTCCAACACCGATCCGTCCGGCCCGGTGACGCGCTCGACCAGCTGGGGCACGTAGAGCGTGCCGCCATTGGCGATGGAGGCGTACGCCATCCCCAGCTGGATGAGCGTCGTCTTCGTGTCGCCCTGACCGATGGCCGTGTTGAGCGTGTACCCAACCCGGAAGCGACGACCGATGCGCTCGTACCAGCTGCGGGTGGGGATGAACCCGGCCGCTTCGGTGTTGATGCCGATCCCCGTCCGGCGGCTGAGCCCGAAGTCGGTCGCGACACGGTTCAGGCGATCGAGACCCACCTGCTCAGCGAGCCGGTAGAAGTAAACGTTGCACGACTGGACCAGCGACTCGCGCAGGTTCATCTCGCCGTGGCCGTTCCGGTTGTTGCAATGGAACGTCGTCCCGCCGAGCACATACTGCCCGGCGCACGTGACCCGGGTCTCGGGATCCATCAGCCCGTCCTGGAGCGCCGCGAGCGCCGCGATGGGCTTGAACGTCGAGCCCGGAAAGTAGGACTCGTAGATCGTCTTGTCGATGAGCGGACGGAACGGGTTGTCCCGCATCTCGCCGTAGCGCGCGTGGCTCAGCCCGCTCGTGAACTCCGTCAGGTCGTAGCTCGGCTTGCTGTACAGCGCGCGCACAGCGCCGGTCCGCACATCCACCACCACCGCCGCGCCCGAGGGATGACCGCCGAAGGCACGATCGATGATCCGCACCAGCTCCATGTCGAGCGTCAGCGTGAGGTCCCGCCCAGGGATGGGCTCGAGCCGCCGCGTCCCCGTGGTCTCGTCTCGGCGGTCCAGCTCGCGGCCACGCACGTCCACGAGCACGCGCCGGTGCCCACGCCGCCCGCGCAAGTAGCTCTCCCATGCGTGTTCGACTCCCGTACGGCCGATGCGGTCACCGAGCCGGTACCCCGCTGGCCGAAGCCGGTCGAGCTCTTCCCGGTTCATCTCGTTCAGGTACCCGATGGCGTGCGATGACAAGCGCCCGAACGGATAGGTGCGCACAGGTTCGGAGTAGATGTGGAGGCACGGGAGCGGGTGGGCGTTCTCGCCGCGCCCGGAACGCAGACACAAGTCCTGTTGGTGCGTCTCGAGCGCCGCGAGATGATCGCGGGAGATGTCATCGTAGACGCGGATCTGGTGGGACTGATGCTCCTCATCAACGTCGTCGACGCGCGCCTGGAGTCGGTCCGTTGCTTCTTCGTCGAGCCCCATGAGCCCGGCGATGTCGTCGATGTCGTCGGGGCCGAGGTACTGCGGCGTGAGGTAAAGGTTGTAGGCCGCGCGGTTGGTCGCCACGACGCGCCCCGTCGTGTCGCGGATCACCCCGCGGGTCGCCGGCAGGGTGACGGTCCGCGTGATGTTCTCGCGCGCCTTGGACGCGTACTCCTCGTGCTCGAGGATCTGCAGCTGCGTCACCCGCGCGAAGAGCACGCCGAAGGTGATCAGCACCACGAGCGCCATCCACTTGTAGCGCTTCTTGAACTCGCCGACTTCGCGGCGGACGGAAAGGAGATTCATCCCGCCATCGCCTCCTCACGTCGCCGGGTGACGAGCGAATCCATGCGGCGCACGCCGAGGAACAGCGCAGGCGAGAGCACCGCGGTGACCCCAGCGCCGGCGAGCAGCGACACGACCGTGCCCTTCACCTCACCGATGGGGAACGGCGCGGGAGGCTCGAAGATGGCGCGGAGCGCGAGGATGGAGCCCCCGGCCACCGCAGAGAACACGAAGGTGAGCGCGATCTGAAACAGGGGGCCGCGCATGAAGAGGTTGAGCCCGGCGCCGCGCGCGATCAGGAACGTCGCCACCATCACGAACGTCTGAAGCCCCATCGGGCTGCCGCAGAAGCTGTCGAGCAGGTAGCCGAGCACAAACGCGAGCGAGGCCCCGCGCACCACGTGCACGTCATGGGCGACGCCGAGGTAGATGACCATCGGCAGCATGAGGTTCGGAGCCCAGTCGGCGAGCGGCAACATCACGCCGACCCCGGCCTGCAGCACCAGGGCGAGGAACCCCGCGAGCACAAACGCCGCGTTCCTCACGGGCTCTCCTCTTCCTCGTCTTCGCCGTCGTCCACGCTCCGCTCGCGCGAGCCCTCCGTCAGCACCAACACCTCGTCGAGGCTGGAGAAGTTCACCGCCGGGGTCACCTCCGCCTCTTGGTAGAGGCCAAACTCGCGGCGCACGAGCCGCGTGACGCGACCGACCAAGATCGAGGCGGGGAACCGCTGGCCGAGCCCCGAGGTGTGCACGAGGTCGCCCACCCGGATGTCGTCTTCGCGGCGCAGATACTGAATGCGCGCCAAGTAGCGGTCGTCCTCCCCCGTGCCGCGCAGCATGCCGCGGGCGCCCGTCCGCTGGACCACGACGTCCACCGCACTTCGCCGGTCGACCGTGAGGAGGATGTCGCTGTAGCGGTCCCCCGGCCGTCGCACCTGTCCGACGAGCCCTTCACTGGTGATGACGGGCATGCCCGCGCGCACTCGGTCACGCTCGCCGCGGTCGAGTCGCACGCGGGTCACCCGAAAGAAGCGCGACACGTCGCGACCGATAACCTGCGCGCCGATGAGCTCACCCCCGATGCGCTCACGAAGCTGGAGCAGCGAGCGAAGGCGCCGGTTCTCGAGAGCCTCGTAGCGAAGCCGACGGTTCTCCTCGGTGAGCCGCGCGTTTTCGCTCCGCAGCCGGTCGTTCTCCTCCTTGACGTCGACCAGGTACACGTAGTCCTGCCAGACCCCGGAGAACCAGCGCGCCATCGAGGTCGCCACATCCTGGATCGGTCCGCTGACCGTCAGCACCGCCCGGTCGAGGCTGTTCTGACTCTCCGGGTCCTTGAGATTCGCGTTCAGAAAGAAGAACGGGATCGCCAAGAGGGCCACACAGATGGCCGCGTCGCGGAATCGCTTGAACGAGCTCATGCGGGCCTGGTCGGGAAACGGGGAGGCGGAGCGCCGACAACCGGCGGGGCGTGCAAACGCATTCCCTCCGCGCCGATTTGTGGGGGTAGATCGATCGCCGACCCGCGGCAACCGGACCGTGTCCTCCCCGATACCCGTGTCGCCATCTGACGTTCCCGCCGAGGGGTGTGTAGAAGATTACGCACTTCGGCTGGGCGCGCCGCGGATCTCTGCCATACTGAGTCTTGGTGCACGCAGTGGCAAACGAGAGCGGTCGACTCGTTGTTGACCTTCATGGAGTGTTGTCGGATATCGATCCGGCGCGCTGGAACTCCGGCGCCGCGGACGCGGTCCGGCAGAGGCTGGGCGAGCTGCGCGAGCGACTCGGGGCGCTGCGCACGCGACTTTCCGAGCGAAAGAAGCCGCAGCCCGCCGATGTGACGCTCGGCCGGACGCTGGAGGAGTTGGACGCCCGCCTCGCCGAGGCGCCCGATCCGGACATGACGATGGCGTCTGCGCAGGCGCATTGGATGGCGTTCAAGGCGTCGATGTTCCCGAGCTACGAGGCGCTCCGGCGCGCGCTCCGGGACTACGAGATTCACGTCCCGAGCCTGCGCCCGACCAACTACCGCCGGAACCTCACGCATGTCGCCTCCGCGCTGGGGTGCGCGGCGATCCTTTGGGCCGTTCCGAGCCCTGCATGGGCGATCGCGATCGCCGTGCCCGCATGCCTCATGGCGTGGACGGCCGAGTTCAGCCGTCGCCGCAGCGCGCGGGTCAACGCCTGGCTGATGCGTGTGCTTTCGCCCATCGCGCACCCGCACGAGCATCATCGGGTGAACTCGGCGACCTGGTACACAACGGCACTGGCGCTGCTCGCGCTCAGCCGCGAGCCACTCGCCGCCGCAGTGGGTCTGGCCGTGCTCGGCCTCGGTGACCCTGCCGCAGCGCTGGTCGGGCGGCGGTTCGGTCGCATCAAGCTGCGGCACGGACGCACCTTGGAAGGTACCCTGGCGTTTGTGGCGGTCGGCATCTTCGGCGCCCTGGGCGCGGTGTACGCATTTGCCCCCGAGACCCCGCTGCTCGCCGCCGTCGCGATCGCGGGCGCAGGCGCGGTCGCCGGATCCATCGCTGAGCTGCTCAGCCTGCGGGTGGACGACAACCTCAGCATTCCGCTCACCGCGGCGGCCGCCACGTTCGCCGCCGCGACGTTCTTCTGAACGCTCGAGCAAGTCTCCAGCCGCGCCGGCACGAGTCGCAGGCTAGACCGAGCGTACCCGCCTGTTCACGACTTGCTCGCCGACAGGCGCTTGGCGTCCGCGAGGCTGATCACATCGAACGCGCCGATGATGCCGATCACCTCGGAGTTCCGGATCACGGGCGCCTTGCTGGTCCGGAGCCATCGCACCCCGGAGTCGACGTCTTGGCGCTCCACGACATCCAAAAGCATCTTGCGACCGGCCATGACGTGACGGTCGTCCCGACGGTACTTGGCGCCCTGACGACTCCAGAGCACATCGGCGTTCGTGTCGTTGAGACCGATGAGCGCTTCGACCGTGCCCACACCGGCGTCAGCGGCGAACGCGGTGCACGATCCGAGGTAGTCGAGCGCAGCGTCCTTCCAGAAGACCCGCAGGCTGGGGTACGCGGCACGGAGCACCTCGAGCTGCTCGGCGAAGTGCGCCACCTGCTTCTCGGGCGTCTTGGAGATCAATACGGAGGGCGCCAGTGCCGCTTCCACTTCCAAGTCGGGCCAAGAGTGACGCTGCAACCGGCGGAACGCGTCGATGTAGTGCTCCATCACAGGCGCGTTCTTCGTGCGGAGCGAGTTCATCCCTGGACCATGACTCCCGTCAGCGTCTGCCTGCAAGACGTATCCGCGCATGGTGGTGGTACTGAACTGCGCTCGCTCCAACGACTCGATGGAAGGTCAGCGGCTCTGCGGCACGCCAACCTGGACAGAGGTCCACCAGCCATCGGCCAACGGGGCCTCGACAAAGGTCCGCGCCATGAGCGATCCCGGTACCGGCCAAGAGCAGCGACATCAGGCTGCTCGCAGAGTCGGTCCGCACGTCCGGCTCGGCTTTGACCTCGACCGTCCGGTTCCCATCGGTCAGCGCGCGGCGCGGTCGCCGGGCGGTGTAGTCCACCCAGGGCGCCGCACCCGTACTTCGTGACTCGCCGACGCAGCGTTCGATCTCATCGCCCGCCCGAAAGCGAGGCACGGCTCAGGGGATCAAGGAGAGGGCCGGGACGAGCGTGAGCAGGAGCTCAACCGATCCCTCGACGCGCAGCGCACCGGACTCGATCAGCGCTGCCGCGCCCAGACGGCGCGAGATGAGCCGAAAGAACGTCGGAGCATCGCTCGACAGCCGAAGGTCGGCGTCGACAGGGACGCCATCCCGAACCTCGAGGCGAACCGGGTCGAGTCGCAGCGCGTAGGGCTCGTCCCCCACGCGATACGCGATCGTGTAGCCGTTCGCCGCGCCGTCGGCGTAGCCGCGGTAGCGCCGCATCAGCGACACCATCGCCCAACGCGGCCGGGTGACATCGTCTCCCGGAGCGTCGAGATAGCGCGCCCCCCACCGCCCCAACGCCAGCACCACGGGCTCGAGCTCCCGCCCCCGATCCGTCAGCACGTACACCGTCGACGCCGACGGCGGCGGCTCCACCCGTTTCTCCACGAGCCCCGCGTCGCGCATCTCCCGCAGACGCTTCGCCAGCAGGTTGGTGGTGATCCCGGGCAAGCCGACGTGCAGATCCGTGTACCGGCGCGGACCGAGAAGCAGGTCACGCACGATCAACAGCGTCCAGCGATCCCCGAGCACGTCGAGCGCTTTCGCGACACCACAGAAATGACCGTATGTCCTCATGCTTTACTTTTTATTAGTACGAACTTGATTCGATGATAGCATGATCCATGTCCCGAGACGACGGGAGATGAGCCGATGAACGAAGAGATGAACATGGCCGATCGTGTGGCGCACGCCTGGCATCCCCCCGGCGCGGTGTCGACGGGGGTCTTCGTCCTGATCGTCTTGGCGGTGGCTGGGCTGTTCATGTGGGCCGTGTCGCGGACCGCTTCGGCCGAGCGCCGAACGCGTGACCTCGGGCTCGCCGCCGTCGGGCTGGCGCTCTACATGGGGTTGCCCGCTGCGGGCATGCTGAGCGGCTTCTTCACGCTCGAGTTTCTCCCCGTCCCGACCCTGATGGTCTTCTTTCTGGTGTCCAACGTCACCGCTGCGGGCTTCGCGTTTTCCCCTCTAGGGCGTCGCTTCGCGATGGCCCTCCCCGCCGCCTGGCTCATCGCGCCGCAAGCCCTTCGGCTCCCACTCGAGCTCGTTCTCCACACCTGGCATGACGGCGGCACACTGCCCGTTCAGATGACCTTCGAAGGCCACAACTTCGACATCGTCAGCGGCATCCTCGGACTGGTCGTGGGCCTTTGGGCGCTGCGCGGCCAGCCTCCCCGCTGGGCGCTGCTCGTGGCCAACACCGTCGGATTGCTTCTCCTGTTTGGTGTGATGACCATCGCGCTCCTCTCGAGCCCCGTCCCGTTCCAGGCGTACCCCGATCCCCCGCTCGTCATCGCGTTCTTCTTCCCCTACGGCTGGATCCTCCCGATGTGCGTGTCTGCGGCACTTTTCGGGCACATCGTCGCCTTTCGCGCGCTGTTCAGCTCACAGAGAAGCAGACAGGGAGACGAGCGGAACCCTCATGAGGGAACGGAGTAGCCGAACCGCTCGATCGCGCGAAAGAGACGCGCCTGCCCTCCGCGGGGACGCGTCGGGAAGCGAAGATCGCATCTGAGGACTCCGGGGAACGGAGATGGGGAGCTCGAGGCATGCGCCTCGACGTGGTGTGCAGGTGCCACCAGCACCAACGACTCCGTCCGCGCTCAGCTGATGGTGACTTCCTTGAGCAGGTCGAGGTGGTCGAGCGTCTTTCCGCTCCCGAGCACCACGGCGCTCACCGGATCATCCGAGACCATCACGGGGAGACCCGTCTCTTCTCGGAGCAGCACATCGAGCCGCGCGAGCTGAGCGCCGCCGCCGGTGAGCACGATGCCCTTGTCGACGATGTCCGCGCTGAGCTCCGGGGGGGTGCGCTCGAGCGCGCTCATGACGGCCTCGACGATCGTGTTGATCGGCTCGCTGAGCGCGTCGCGGATCTCGTCCGAGTTCACGAGCACCGTCTTGGGCACACCCGCCACCAGGTCGCGGCCCTTCACTTCCATCGTCTCGACTTCGTCGCCCGGGTAGGCGTTGCCGATGCTGCACTTCACCCGCTCGGCGCTCTGCTCGCCGATCAGCAGGTTATATTTGCGCTTCATGTACGCGATGATGGCTTCGTCCATCTTATCGCCGCCGACGCGCACCGACTGCGAGTAGACGATGCCCGCGAGCGAGATGACGGCGACCTCGGTCGTGCCGCCGCCGATGTCGACGACCATGTTGCCGCTGGGCTCGGTGATGGGCAGGCCCGCGCCGATCGCGGCCGCCATGGGCTCCTCGATCAGGAAGACCTCGCGGGCTCCCGCGCTCTCGGCGCTCTCTTTGACGGCGCGCTTCTCGACCTCGGTGATGCCAAACGGCACGCAGATGATGATGCGGGGCTTCACCAAGGTGGAGCGGTTGTGCGCCCGCTTGATGAAGTAACGCAGCATCGCCTCGGTGATCTCGAAGTCCGCGATCACCCCGTCCCGGAGCGGGCGCACCGCCTGGATGTTCCCCGGCGTGCGGCCGAGCATCTCCTTGGCCTCTTTGCCGACGGCCAGCACCTTCTTGCTCCCGCGCGCGTCCTGCTGGACGGCCACGACGGACGGCTCGCACGAGACGATACCCCGACCCTTGACGTAGATCAGGGTCGTCGCCGTACCCAGATCGATGGCCAGGTCGTTCGAAAAGAGGCCGTATAGCCAGTCGAACAGCATTCAGGGTTCACGCCAGGGCGCTGGAGGGGTTCCGGGAGGCGCCCGAGGGGGCCGAATCGGAAGAGGGGATAAGGGACCGAATCGGGGGCACCGGAAGTGCCCTAAGTCACTGAAATCACGCGGAAGACAGCGCGTCAGTGGCGCTGGGGATCGGGTACTTAACAGATCGTCCCCTGGCGATCAAGGCCGCGAGGGGGTGGATCGAACGCCGATGTCGCGCGTCCGACACGAAGATGAACGAACGACGATTGGGTCGCGATTCCAGCCAAGACGAGGATCGACGGGCGACAAACACGCCGACGTGGGGGATCTCGGCTACATTGCCAGCAGGATCGGTCTCGGGCGTGAAAAACCACCCAAGGACCGCGGCACGATGACGTCAGACGCTGGAAGCATGGATCACGCGGACCACACGGGGGTGAGCACAGGCCCCGCGGGCGAGGCCGCCGCTGACGCCCCGTCCAAGCGCTCGATGACGGCGGCGCGACGCGGGCAGGAAGCGGCCGAGCTGGTGGCTGCGGCCAAGGACGGCGACCCTCGGGCGTTCGACGCGCTCGTCCGACGGTACCGCCCCCGTATCTTTGCCCTCGCTCTGCATCTCACCGGCAGTCGGAGCGAGGCGGACGACGTCACCCAGGACGCGTTCATGCGCGCCTACAAGAACATTGGTCGCTTCGAGGGCCGGAGCGAGTTCTTCACGTGGCTCTATCGGATCGCCCTGAACCGGGCGCTCAACAAGCGGCGCGACAAGAAACGCCGCATCACGATGAGCCTGGACGACCCCCGCCTGACCATGGCGCTCGCGGTCGACGCCAGCGGGGACCCCCGCCGCAAGCTGGAGCTGCGTGAGACCTACACCATGCTGCTCCGTGCGTTCGACACGCTTTCGCCGCTGCTCCGGACCACCCTCGCGCTGACGCTCATGCAGGGCCTCAACTACAAGGAGGCCGCGGTCGTGCTCGAGACGACCGAGGGCACCATCGCCTGGCGGGTGCACGAGGGCCGCCGGAAGATGAAAGAGGCGATGAAGAAGATGCTCAAGGACCCGACGCCGGTCGAGCGCATGAAGGTCGCGGAGCTCAACCGCGAGCGCCGCGAGAACGCGCCCCGCTCGCTGGAGAGCGCGCTGGCGATCCTGGTCGGCCACCGCACGCCAACCCCCGGTTGAGTCGCTCGCGTCACTCCTGGACGATGGCGCGGACTACTTCGAGCCGCGTTCGTCGGCCTGCCGAAAGTTGCCCCGGAAGCCGAGCGCGACCTCGCCGATACCGCGGCCCTTAAAACCCTGTGTCCAGAGCGGCTCACAAGCGAGCGAGAAGCAGGTGACCTCCCCTCCGCTTGCTAGGTAGAGGCGGTCGCCCTCAATCACGGTTGTCGCCCGGCCCTTGTAGGAGTCGGGAACCTTCACGCGGTGAAGTGGCACCCCAGTGCCGTAGTCCAGGCACACGAGCTCGTGCCCGTTGGTCACGTACACGCGGCTCGCGCGATGGATGAGCACCTCGAGCGTGCCCCATCCTTCGAGGCGCTGCTCCCAGAGGATGGTCCCCTCACGCGCCGAGAGACCCATCAAGTAGCCATTGAATCCGACGATGAGGATCGAGCGGTCTTCGGCGGCGCTCTCGCGGTAGCTGTCCATCAGCTGAGTCTACGTGCATCAGCGCCGAGCGGGCCTCCGAGCCGAAGCGTCCCCCGAGGGGTCGCGCTATCCTCGGCGCGTGCCGGCCACGCCCATCCACTGGACGCATCTGCCCTATATGCGCGTCAAGCGCGTCGTCGCCGGCGCGGTGCGGGTGCTGCGCGACTCGAACGAGACCCTCGAGATCGTCGCGATCGAGGAGATCTTGGGCCAGACCCAGCTCCGGTATCTTCTGTCGTCCGGCCGGTTCGACACCCTCGAGGGAGAGGCCTTGTTGCGAGATCGTCCGCACCTCGCAGACGCCGATCTCCGAGCGCTGCGCCGCCTGCCCGCCACCACCCTGGGCGGGGCCTGGGTACGCTTTCTCGATGACCACGGCCTCTCGGTCGAGGTCACCAAACAGCCGACGCCGTTCACCGACGACCCGGAGGCAGCGTTTGTCCTGCATCGCATTCGGCAGAGCCACGATCTCTGGCACGTGCTGCTGGATCTCGGCACGAGCGGCCACGAAGAGGTGCTCGTGCACGCGTTCTCGCTCGCGCAGACCGGCCTGCCCAGCTCGGTGGCCATCGTCGGCCTCGGCGCGCTCAAGCACATGGTCGGCGAGCGTCGCTGGGCGTGCTTGAACGACGACCTGCCGATGGCCTACCAGCGCGGCAGGGCCGCCCGACCGCTGCTGGCGGTGTACTGGGAGCGGCACTTCGAGCGACCGCTCGAAGAGGTCCGGCAGTGGCTGGACATCGAGCCTCTGCCGCGACGGGCCTGAGCTCCAAGGACAACGACCGCACATCTCCGAATCGACGGGTCTCCGTCGGCGGTTCAGTGGCCTCGACTTCCGGGTCGGGCGCCTCAGACGTTCTCACTCATGAACGTCGGTGCGTGGCCCTCGGCTTTCCCGGGAGCATCCGGCACGCGGACACCCGATCCAACGAAGGAAGCCGCACCCAACGAGGGCGCGGCTTCTTCGTGGAGACCGTCGATGGTGACGGCCGTCGCCTCAGCGCTCGGAGAGCGGCTTGTACTGACGCTCGCCCTCACCGAGGTAGACCTGGCGGGGTCGCGCGATGCGCTGCTCGTTGTCGGTGAGCATCTCCTGCCACTGCGAGAGCCAGCCGGCCGTGCGGCCGATGGCGAAGAGCACGGGGTACATGTCCATCGGCAGGCCCATCGCCTGGTAGATGATGCCTGAGTAGAAGTCGACGTTCGGGTAGAGCTTCTTGGCGACGAAGTACTCGTCCTCGAGCGCGATCCGCTCCAGCTCGACGGCGATGTCGATGAGGGGGTTGCGCCCCACGGCGTCGAAGACCTCCTCGGCGAGGCGCTTGATGACCTTCGCGCGCGGGTCGTAGTTCTTGTAGACGCGGTGGCCGAAGCCCATGAGGCGGACGCTCTTGTCCTCCTTGGCGCGCTTGACGAAAGCCGGGATGTTCTCCTTGCTCCCGATCTCCTGAAGCATGCGAATGACCGCCTCGTTGGCGCCGCCGTGCAGCGGGCCGTAGAGCGCCGCGCAGCCGGCCGCGAGCGCCGAGTAGGGGTCCACCCGCGAAGAGCCGACACCGCGCATGGCGGTGGCGCTGCAGTTCTGCTCGTGGTCGGCGTGCAGCGTGAAGAGCACGTCGAGCGCGTTCTCGATCGACTTGTTCGGCACGTACCGACGCTCGGCCATCTTGAACATCATGTTCAGGAAGTTGCCGGAGTAGCTGAGGTCGTTGTCCGGGTAGACGTACGGCAGCCCCATGCGGTGACGGTAGGCGTACGCGGCGAGCGTCGGGACCTTGCCGATGAGGCGGGTGATCTGCCGGTTGCGCGTCTCCGGGTCGTCGACGTTCTTCGCCTCCGGGTAGAACGTCGACATCGCGCCGACCGTACTGATCAGGATGCCCATCGGGTGCGCGTCGTAGCGGAACCCGTCGATCAGCTCGCGGATGTTCTCGTGCACCATCGTGTGGTGCGTGATCTCGTGCTTGAACTTGTCGTACTCCGACTGGTTCGGGAGCTCGCCGTTCAACAGGAGCTGCGCCACCTCGAGGAACTCCGCTCCCTCGGCCAGCTGCTCGATCGGGTACCCGCGGTAGCGAAGAACGCCGTTGCCACCGTCGATGTACGTGATCCGGCTGGAGCACGATGCGGTGTTCTTGTAGGCCGGATCGTAGGACATCAGGCCGAAGTCCGTGTCCTGGACCTTGATCTGACGGAGGTCCATGGCGCTGATCGTGCCGTTCTTCACCGGGAGCTCGTAGGTCTTGCCGGTGCGGTTGTCGGTCACGGTGAGCGTGTCTGCCATGGTGGGAGTGCCTTTTCCTTCGTGGTGGGTGGGAGAGCTCCGCCGAGGCGGGCCGCTAACCTAGGTCGAGGTTGCCCTTGCGGCATGCGCCGGGCCTCTCGCGCGCCGATTCTGGACATGTTGGGGCCCCGTGTCGAGCCCGATCCTCCCCGGAAACGGCCGCGAATGCCCTCACGGGACTCAAAACGGGCGATCCAGGCCGATCCGAAGAGAAATTCAGGTGCTCACAAGGTGAGCGTCAACACGGTCCAGCACACGCCCGAGCGCCCAAAGCTCGCTTTCGTCGACCTGAACGCCGGCCAGCGCGTCGTCCAGCTCGAGGCGGTAGGCCGGGTTGGCGAGCTTGCGCGCACAGACCGCGGCGAAGTCGACCGGCCAGATTCGGTCCGCCTCCACGCCGCGGCAGACGGCCGCCCACTCGTCCCTCGAAAAAACCACCTCCGGCGAGTCCACGTCCGCCGGTGTGGTGGAGCGCACCGAGTCAGACCCGAGCTCAATCCGGACCAGGCCCGCGATCCCGTGCACGTGCAGACCGAGACGCGGCGGAAGGGGCAGCTCCGCGAGCCAGCGCGCCGGGAACATCCCCATCTGCGGACACGAAGCGTCGACTGCGCGAACCTTCGCCACCCTCGGACCCGCAGGCGAGGAACTCGGATCGACGGGCAGGTCGACGGGGAGAGCGGGGAGCGGGAAGGCAGACATGGTTCCTCCGGGGACTGGTCTTTTGTTCAGTGTGGGACGCACCGACCGCGAGGTCAACGCTCGAACCCCAGACGAACGCCCCGGAGGCGCACTGACGGAAACCGCGGCGGCTTCTGAAACGAGCCGTCAGCCCAGGGACGGGCCGACCCACTCGGTGTGCTCCCGAAGCAGGGCTTCGAGGGCGGCCGGGTCGTCGATGGCGCTCATGGGGATCGTCGCGCGCGCGCCGCGGTTGAGCTCGTACCAGACATAGCGGGCGCCGCTGCCGGCCGCGCGCACGTCGTCCCAGCCGAGTTCCGTGCGTGCGCCGCCCTGATCGATCTCGACGCCTTCGGGCGTGAACGTCACCCCGATCTCCTGGTCGGCGACGCCACTCTGTTTGCGTTGCTTGGTGAGCATCCACGCCGCGAGGAAGGGCTTGAGCGCGTAGTACAAGCCAAACGCGACGCAGACCCCGCCCATCACCCGGTTGAACAGGTCACCAGCGCGGAGCGACGAGATGCCGAGCGCCACGAGCGCCGGGCCCGCTACGATGCGCACCGACCGCCAGCCCGGGCGTCGGTAGTACTCCGTGAGCCAGACCCGACGGAACTCGCCGTCCGACAAGCGAAATCGGTAGCTCAGCTCAGTCAGAGCCCGCTCCACGTGCCGCCTCGAGGGCCGCCTCTTCGTTGGCGATCACCCCGTAGAAGGGCGCCTCGATCGCGTCGCCATGCTCACGGATCATGGAGATGACCTGCGGCGGCGTCAGCGCGGGGGTCACCGCGATCATCTTGGTGGCGAGGTTGGCGACGTTGGGCGAGGCCATCGAGGTGCCGCTCAGCGGGACGCGCTCGCCGTTCGGGATGACGCTGTCCACCTCAACACCATGGTCGAAGATCTGGACGCGGTCGGGGTTGCTGTTGGTGAAGGTCGCCCAGTTGCCGAAGCGGTCGACGGCGCCGACCACGAGCAAGTTGGACAGCCCCTCGAGCGAGGCGGGCACGTCTTCGTACTCCACGATGTCGCGGTTGCTGTTGCCCGCGGCGACCACGAACAGGGTATTGGGGCACTGCTCGAAGACGTAGCGCCAGTTGTCGCTGCGGTGCTGGTGGACCTCGGCGGCGCGGGCCCGGACCTCCGCGTCGGTGGAGTACGTGTCCGACTCGTGGCGCAGCATGTTCTCGACGTAGTCGCGACCGAAGCCGAGGCTGGCGTTGACGACGCGCACGTTGTGCTGGTTGATGAAGGCGGCGATCGCCTCGACGTTCTCGCGCTCGGCGGCCAGCTCTGCGTCGGTTGGGCCGCGGTGGTGGTAGACGCGCGCTTCGCCCGCCCAAGCCGACCGGAACACGGCGAGACGCGCCTGGGGCACGCCAGCGAGCATGATGCCCGCGACGTGCGTCCCGTGAGCCCACTCCCCGACCGCGTCGAGGTTCTGCTCGAGGTTCTCGAGGGCCGCCTCATCCTGGGCTCCGCGCATGAGCGTCAACACACGCTGCGCCGCCTCGGTCGACGCGAGGCCCGCGCGCAGGTCCATGATGCCGCGGAGGAACGGCGCGTACTCGGTGATGACGCTCTCGCCGGGCTCGAAGGTGAGCCCCGTCTGGCCTTCGGTCGGGTCGGAGACCACGCCGTGCACACCGTCCGCGTCGAAGAGCTGCGATTCGAAGAGGTTGCCGGCGACGCCTGTGTCCCACACCGCGACGAGCGGCCCCTCGACGCCCTCGGTGCCGCTCAGGTCCACGGTGGAGAAGTCATACGCGGGCGGCTCGTCGACCGCGTCGTGGGTCTCCCGCACGGCGGCGATGCCGGCCATGAAGGCGCCGCGGTTCTGGACGATGGGGCGCAGCACCGCGTCGTAGAAGAGCGCCGTCGTAGCGGTGTCCAGGCTCAGTAACTGGCCGCGAACCTGGGCCACGCGGGCGTCGACCTGGCCCTCGTCCTGAAAGAGCTGGAACAGCACGGTCGCCCCGCCGAACCGGTTCCGCGGCAGCTCGGCGAAGACGTCGCGCACGGCCTCCTCGGGCCGGTCACCGGCCTGCCGGCGGGCGATCTCGGACAGCAGCGTGTTGCCGGCGAAGGCGTTGTTGCGGTTGCGAGCCTTGGCGCGCACGAGCCGGATGAGGCCCTCGGCGAGTTCCAGTTCGTTCAACGCGAGGGCGGCGATCGCGAGCTGAATGACCTGCTCGGACACGCGGTCACCCAACGACGGCGCGGAGTCGGGGTCGGCCGCCCAACCGCCGAGGGCGGAGACGTCCAGGTCGGGCTCGATCTCGTGGATGCGCGCGTTTGACTCCTCCCGCACGAAGGCGGCGAGCGTCGGCACGTCCATGTCGTCCCAGGTGGGCGCCGAAGCCTCTCCGCCCGCGGCGGGCTGGGGGTCGGGTTCGGCCGTGGAGCCGCCGCACGCCGGTGCGAGGAGGGACAGCGCGGTCAGCCATGTCAGAGCAACACGATGCGTCATGCCGCGAGCGAAGCGCTTTCGACGCGCGCTCGCAAGGCGCCGTGAGGAGACGGCTTGCGTGGGGATGGAGGAATGCCGTGTAATCCGGGCGCCGTGACGGATTTCGGTCGCGGCCAAAAGGACTGAATCGATCGAGGGTCGTACCCGTCGCAGCCAGAACCAGTGCGTTCTGGGGATTGGACGGGTCGGTGACGGGAGCCAGCATGATTCGCGGGAAGTGGATTCGAAACGCTGTATGGGGGGCCCTCGCGGCAGCATGCACGTTGATGGGGGTGCAGACGGCGGAAGCGCAGCTGAACCCGCGTGCACGCGCACGCTACGGGAGCGTCAACCTGAGGCAGGGCTTCATGCCCGACCCGCAGGTTGTCTCCGGACAGGCGGGAGGCCCCATCGAGGGCCGCAACCTTCCGGGGCGGGGCGTCTGCCGCGGCTACTACATGCCGCAGCCCAGCCATGTGGTGAACTCGCGCACCGGCTTCCGGAACATCCGCTTCGTGGTGAACGCCGACCGGGACTCCACGCTCGTGGTGATCCTTCCGAACGGCCAGATCCTCTGTGACGACGATGGCGGCGAGGGGGTCAACCCGCTCATCGAGACGTCGTCCCCGCCCGGCCAGATCGCCGTCTTCGTGGGCTCCTATTCCCGCAACGGCAACTCCAGCTACCAGATGGGGATCACGGAGCTCGGCCACATCACGAGCCGCAACCTCGGCAGCGGCGGAGGCGGCGTGGTGCAGCCGGGCCGCCCGCCCGTGGTGCAGGGGGGCGTGAACCCCGGTGCGCCACCCATGTTCGGGATGATGAGCCTGAACCGCGGCTTCATGCCCGACCCGGCGGTCGCCTCGGGTACGTCCGGCGGTCCCATCCAGGGCAACCAGGTCAACCGCGGCTGCCGCGGCTACTACAGCGCGCAGCCGAGCCACGTGCTCAACACGCAAACGGGCTTCTCCACCATCCGGTTCGTGGTGAACTCGAGCGCGCTCGACACCACCCTAATGGTGATGCTCCCGGACGGACGGATCGCGTGTGACGACGACGGAGGACAGGGGTTCAACCCGCTCGTGTCGACCAACTCCCCCCCGGGCCAGATCCGGGTCTGGGTGGGCTCCTACAGCCGTGGCCGCAGCGGCGCGTACAACATCGGCTACTCCGAGCTGTCGCAGGTGGGCACACAGCAGGTTCCCGCCCCCGGTGGCGGCGCGATCGTGCGACCGAACCAGCCTCCGCAGCCTCCCATTCAGCCCGCGGGTGACGTGGTGCAGATGATGGCGGGGATCCCGGTCACGCTGCTCGGCCCCGGCATGGCCGGAAACACGGTCGCGATGTGGAACCCGCCGGGCGGCCGCCCGATCCAGATCCAGCTGCGCGGACGCAACCTCGTCGCGGGCAACGTGACGCTCGGCTCCATCCCGCCGCAGATGCAGGACCCGGTGGTCACCGTCACGATGCGGCGCAACGGCACCCTGGTCGCGCGCGCAGAGCAGCCCCCGCAGGGCCGTGGTGATCGCGGTCAGCAGCTCCTGCTTCAGGTCCGCGCGCAGAACGGCCGGCCCTCGGTCACGAACCGCTGGAGCGGCACGGCCGTCCAGCGGGGACCACGCTGGTCGCGCTGACCTCCCTGCAGCGACACGCCGATCGTGGAGCCGTCGTCCTTCGGGGCGGCGGCTCTTTCGTTTGGCCTCTCTGGAGGCGCCCCGGCTCAAAGACTGTCGATGAATTGGAGCGAGCCCCGCAATCGAGGTGGGTCGCGGCACAAGGCGACGCGAGGAGTCGTGCGAAAGCACGGCGACGAGCGGCAACGCCGCGCAGGGGCCCAGATCGGCCGCGGGGCGACGTGAGACTTATCGACTGTCTTTCAGCTCCGGTAGAACTCTTGGAGCGCCCGCGCCCCTTCTCGGGTCTCGGCTTCCTCTTTGCGGTCCCAGCCCTTGCCGGTGAGCAGGATCAGCTCGTTGGCCACCGTGAGACGCGCGGTGGCGTCCTTCTGGTCGAGCGCGTCGATGAGCCAGTCACGCCGGTCTTGTTGCTCGTGCTTGCGCCACCAGCGCCGCCAGTTGAAGCGGAAGCGCCCTCGGTCCTGGCCCACGATGCGCACGAGCGCCTCACGAGCCGCGCGACCCACCTCCGCCTCCGCGCCCAGCTCCTCGATCAGCCGCGGGATGGCCTCGCTCTCACGCAGCTGGCCGAGCGTCTTGGCGGCACGCGCGCGGGCCTCAGGGGCTTTGTCGTGCTCGACGAGCGTGTTGTACAGCTCCATCCGGAGCTCCTGGAACTCGGGGAGCCCAGACGACGCCCGAAGCGCCTGCATGGCCGAGACCCGCACCCGGTGTTCGTCATCGTGCAGCCGGGCCAGCAGAGGCCGGACGAGCGCACCCAGCGCGAGGTCCGCGGCGACCAGGCAGGCCGCCGCCCGGACGTCTCTCTTGGGAGAGCGCAGGAGCCGGACGACCTGAGGCACCGAGGCCTCCTTGAACGCGACCAGCGCGCGGCACAGTGCGCTGAGCGAGTGAGAGGATCGGAGCGGCCGGTGTGGGCGATCGAAGTCGACCCACGTCTTGCCGGGGAATGCCCGCGCGATGGCAGGGAGCGTATCCGGGCCCAGCATGAGCACCCGTCGGCCGAGCGGGCCTTCCTCGTCCGGGCCGACCGTCGACAGCTCGTGCACGGCTTGCTCGATCCGGTTGGTCGGCCCCGGCGGTGGAATCTCGGACGCGGCCCGCGTCAACGCGTCCAACGGCGCACGCACACGTTCCGCGAAGAAGGACTGTCCCTCCTCACGCCGCGGGTCGGACAGGGGAGACGGGTGGCTCGACGCGGCGGCGGCGTTGCCGCGGGCCACCGCGTGACGGAATCCGGCCGGCGTCGGGTCTTCGCGCCCGGCGAACTCCGTGATGGAGGGGGTCAGGTCGCGCCTCGGCACGCCGCGCGACACCCCCGGCTCGAACGCTCGATCGCGCACGGGTCGGACGGGGGTGGGGTCTTCTCGGCCCGAGAACTCGGCGATCGACGGCGTCATGTCCCGGCGGGACGGCCCACGCGAGACGCCAGGCTCGAACGGCGCCGTCTGAAACGGGACCGTCGGTGCGTCGTGCCGTTCCGCCTCGCGTCGACTCACCGGATGCGTACGCGAGATGGGCGGCTCGTTCTCCCGCTTTGGCCACGGCTCGACCCCGCGCTTGCGAGGGCGTCGAGGCTTGGGCGCAGGCGGGGCCGACGACGGCGGGAACAGCGAGCGCCGGCGCAACCGACCCGACGCGGAGGCCGCCTCCGGCGGGGAAGGGTCAGTCTCGTCTTCGGGCAAGTCCACGCGCGACGGCGAAAACGGCCTCTCGGCTCCTCCTGACGCGGGAGGACGCAAGGTCACGGGCCGGTCAGACTCACCGTCCTTCGCGCTCGACCGGTCCGAATCCCTGTGGGGGGGCACTCGTTTGGACTACCACGCTCGCACCCGGCGCGCATGATCGCCGCAAGGCCGCGTTCCGAGCCGGGAAGGTGGCGACGGCGACGCCACACAGGCATCCTCACGGACATCCATGGCCTCCTCCTCCGGTCCCCACTCTGACGACGACGCGCTTGTGACCCACGACCTCGAGCTCGCCTCTTCGGCGTTGGCTCTTCGTCTGACGGGTCCGAACGGCGAGCACCTACGCGCGCTCGAGAAGGCGTTCGGTGTCGCGACCGGGCTCCGCGGCAACACCGTGTTGGTCCGCGGCGCGCTCGCCGACGTCGAGAAGGCGGAGCAGGCGCTGACCGAGGTCATCTCCAAGCTCGAGACGCGCCCCAAGATGGGCGCGCGCGAAGTGCTGCGCGCGTTCCGCTCGCTCGGCGAGTTTCCCGAGCGGCGCCTGGACTACATGAACGAGCCCGTGCTCGTGGCGCCGACGAAGACGATCACCCCGAAGGGCGTGCGGCAGCACAACTACGTTGCTGCGATCCACGACAACGACGTGGTCTTCGGCATCGGCCCCGCAGGCACGGGCAAGACGTACCTGGCGATGGCGATGGCGGTGCGGGCGCTCACCGAGAACAAGGTCAAGCGCATCATCCTGACCCGGCCAGCCGTCGAGGCGGGGGAGAAGCTCGGGTTCTTGCCCGGCGACCTCGCGGAGAAGGTGAACCCGTACCTGCGCCCGCTCTACGACGCGCTGCACGACATGATGGACCTCGAGCGGGTCCAGCTCCTGATGGCCCGCGGCGCGGTCGAGGTGGCTCCGCTCGCGTTCATGCGCGGCCGCACCCTCAACGACGCGTTTGTCATCCTCGACGAGGCTCAGAACAGCACGCATCAGCAGATGAAGATGTTCCTCACGCGGATCGGCTTCGGCAGCAAGGCGGTGATCACAGGCGACGTGACCCAGACGGACCTTCCGACCGGAAAGAGGAGCGGGCTCGCGGACGCCTCGGAGCTCCTCGCGCACCTCGAGGGGATCGAGTTCATCCGCTTCACCGACGCCGACGTCGTCCGACATCCCCTCGTCGCCCGCATCGTGAGAGCCTACGATGAGCGCGAGGAGCGACGGCTGCAGGCGCGGGATGCTGAAGCCGACGCGGAGGGGCAAGGGGACGATGCGGATGGATGAACCGGTGGAGTTCGACGCGGCGGCCGTCGCGGAGCTCGCCGAAGCCCTCCAGCTGGGGCGCGCGGTGGTGCGCATCGCCGGCCCGATCGTGGAGATCCAGCGTGACGAGGCGATGGTCGTCATCGTGCCGGTGGACGGCCTGCGTCACGGCTTCTTGCACCCCTACACGGAGAAGTTCTCCATCGGGCACGTCGGCGTCATCTTGATCGGTCCGCCGCCCGAAGCGCTGCTCGCCCGCCTCCCCGACCGCGCCGTCCTGGCCACCTTGCATCAGCTGGACGCGCCGCACGCCCTGAGCCTCGCACTCGACGGAACCCTGGAGCGCGTCGAGCTGCGCATCGCGGCCGAGCGCCGGTCCCGCTCGATTCGACGCTACCGATACGAGCTGAGCGAGCTGGTGGAGATCGCCCGCGCCATCACGCAGGAGCGCGACATCGACCGGCTGCTCGACCTCATCCTCGAGAAGAGCCGGTTCATCACCGGCGCCGACGCTGGCAGCATCTATGTGCTCGAAGGCGACAACCTGCGCTTCAAGCTGAGCCACAACGAGTCCTGCCACTTCGAGTCGAGCGAGTTCACGATCCCCGTCTCGACCCGCTCGATCGCCGGCGCCGCGGTGGTCTCCCGCCGCCCGATCAACATCCCGGATGTCTACGCGATCGGCGACGGCGAGCCGTTCGGCTTCGACCGGAGCTTCGACGAGCGGGTCGGCTACCGCACGCGATCGATGATCACGATGCCGATGATCAGCGCGCAAGACGAGGTCATCGGGGTCATCCAGCTCATCAACAAGAAGCGCGTGCCCGAGACGCGTCTGCCGGACCCCGAGTCCGTCGAGCGTGAGGTGATCCCGTTCGATCCGCGTAGCCAAGACCTGCTCGCCACCCTCGCCTCCCAGGCCGGGATCGCGCTCGAGAACGCGCTGCTCTACGACGAGATCCGCTCCATCTTCGAGGGCTTCGTGCGCGCCAGCGTGCAGGCGATCGAGCAGCGGGATCCCACGACGAGCGGTCACTCGCTTCGCGTCAGCGTGCTGAGCTGCCGCCTCGCCGAGGTGCTGGACCGGAGCGCGTCCGGGCCCTTCGCCGCGGTGCGGTTCTCGCGGCGCGACCTCCACGAGCTGGAGTACGCGGCGCTCCTCCATGACTTCGGCAAGATCGGCGTGCGCGAGCAGGTGCTGGTCAAAGCGAAGAAGCTCTACCCGCATGAGCTGGAGCGCGTGCGGGCGCGCTTCGACTACGCGCTGGCGGCCACCGAGGCCGAGATGCTGCGTCGGTCGATGTCCGCGATGCAGGAGGGCGCGAGCGAGGCCGACCTTCGGCAGATCCAGGAGGCGTTCCAGGCGCAACGCGCCGAGCTGAACGAAGCGTGGAAGACGATTCTCGAGGCGAACGAGCCGACCGTGCTCAGCGAGGGCGACTTCACGCGGATCAGCGCGCTGGGCGAGCGGGCGTTCCTGAGCCCAAGCGGGGAGCCAGAGCCGCTGCTGCGCCCGAGTGAGATCGAGTCGCTGCACGTGCGGCGAGGCTCACTCAATCACGCGGAGATCGACGAGATTCGCTCCCACGTCGTGCACACGTACAACTTCCTCTCGCGCATCCCGTGGGGGAAGAACTTCTGCAACGTGCCGCACATCGCCGGCGCCCATCACGAGAAGCTCAACGGCACCGGCTACCCGCACGGCTGGACGTCGGACCAGATCCCGCTGGCCTCGAAGATCATGACCATCGCCGACATCTACGACGCGTTGACCGCGCGGGACCGCCCCTACAAGAAGGCTGTCCCGGTCGAGCGCGCGCTCGCGATCCTCGGCTTCGAGGTCAAGGACGGCAACATCGACGGGGACCTCGTGCAGGCGTTCGTGGACGCCGAGGTCTACCGCGAGGTCGAGCGCGACCTCCGCTACTGAGCCTGAACCCAGCGACCCTGAACCTCTGGACTCCCTTGGACGATCGAATCTACGACGGCGTGCTCGACCTCGTGGGGCGCACCCCGCTGGTCCGGCTGAAGAAGCTCTCCCCGACGCGCGGGGCCGAGGTCTGCGGCAAGCTCGAGGGCAACAACCCCGCGGGCTCCGTGAAAGACCGACCCGCGCTCTACATGCTGCGCGCCGCTGAAGAGGCCGGGCAGCTGCGGGAAGGCTCCACCATCGTCGAGGCGACGAGCGGCAACACCGGCATCAGCCTGGCCGCGATGAGCGCCGTCAACGGCTACCGGTGCGTGCTGGTCATGCCCGAGGACATGAGCGTGAGCCGGCGCCAGATCCTCAAGAGCTACGGCGCCGAGGTCGTGCTCACCCCGTCGATGGAAGGCATGGCGGGCGCGGTCGACCGCGCGGCGCGCATCCTCGAGGAGACGGACGGCGCGTTCATGCCCAGCCAGTTCGAGAACGAGGCCAACCCACGCAGCCACGCGGAGACCACGGCCGAGGAGATCTGGCGCGCGACCGGGGGCGAGGTGGACGCCTTCGTTGCCGGCGTCGGCACCGGCGGCACCGTGAGCGGAGTGGGGCGCGTCCTGAAGGAGCGGCGCCCCGGCGTGCGCATCATCGCGGTCGAGCCGCGTGCCAGCGCCATCCTTAGCGGCGGCCGACCCGGCCTGCACGGCATCCAGGGCCTCGGCGCCGGCTTCGTGCCGGACGTGCTGGATCGCGAGGTGATCGACGAGGTCGTCACCGTGACCGACCTCGCCGCCGACCGGATGACCCGCCGCCTCGCCCGGGAAGAGGGCCTGCTCGTCGGCCCGTCCGCCGGCGCGAACGTGCACGCGAGCGTGGAGATCGCCAAGCGCATGGACAAAGGCAGCCGTGTCGTGACGATCCTGTGCGACGGCGGCGAGCGCTACCTCTGCTGAGCGTCGGATCAGGGGATCGCGACGCGCTGGACTTCGAGTCGCTGGAGGCGCGATCGTGCCTGCGGGTTCGGGCTCAGTACACGAACACCCATGCGGGCGCTTTTCCGGCGCGAAGGCGAGGTGCCAGCTCTATGAGCATCATCGGAGAGGAAACGTCCCAGACGGCGACGTCACCCGGCACGTCGCGACCTCGGGTCACGGCAATGAACAGCCGGTTTGAATCGCTGTCGAACGCCATTCCCTGCTCGCTGCTGTCGAGTGTGCATCCGCCGGAGCTGCCGCACGTGTCCTGAACGGCCAAGGGCGAGGTGGTGTTGTAGTGCAGCGTGGTCGGTTGATCCAACGGCCGCTCGGTCCCGTCGAGGTAGAAGAGGTTTTCCACTCTCCGAGTCGAGGACTAGTTCCTCGGTGTCTCCCCCGGGAGTGCGAGCGGACTGCCCGGGAGCTGTTCGAGCGTATCGAGGTCGCGCACAGAAAGGGTGCAGCTCAGGTGCTGATCATGCGGCATAGCGAGTGGCCTGTCTGAAGGCGAACGCATGCTCGAAGCGGCCGGACTGGAGGAGGGAGCGCAGGTAAAAGACGCCGCCAGCGCCTTGGCGCCACCAGAAGGCGCCGGACACCTCGAGGCGCTGGG
The DNA here is from genome assembly GCA_045106715.1 of Sandaracinaceae bacterium. Lineage (GTDB taxonomy): Bacteria > Myxococcota_A > Polyangia > Polyangiales > Sandaracinaceae. Next base: position 1,318 of record JBGCFC010000076.1, on the reverse strand, counting down.
TCACCAGCGTCTTTCAGGCGGCCTCAACGGGGCCGCTGCCGATGGCGGCGTTCGCCGCGATGGCCTCCGGGTACTTGGTCCACTCGCGCTGGTTGTAGATGTACTCGGCGTGCTTCTCGATCTCGCGGCGGGCCCACGCCGACACGGGGGTCCTCTTCGCGGACCATCTCGTCACGAAGCGACCGCCAGAGCCCCCACGCCGTCCCCCGCTGTGCTTGAGCTTGTGGCACCACCGCGCGCGCTCCTCGGCGCGCCGCGCTTCGTCCCGAGATGCTCTGCGACGTGGAAGAAGTCCGTGAGGTGTCGCGCCCGTGGGAAGCGTTCGAGCAGATGCGTGCGCAGCTCCGGAGCGCCGTCGACGATCACCCGAGGGCGACGTCCGGTCGCTGCGCGAGCAGGGCTCCGACCATCTGCGAAACAAGCGGGCGGCGGGCCGCGCGAAGGACCTCGCCGACGTCCAGGCGCTGGCCACGCCGCAGCCCTCTTCTTCGAGCTGGGGCGAGTCCGAATAGACGCCGTTGGTTCTCGGCGGCCTCCGGCCGCATCCGGAGTGACCCGCTACGCCGCGCGGGAGTACATCTTCCGAGCCCACCCCTGCCCCCGAACCCGCTTCTTCTCTCGGGACACCGCGAGCGCCTCGAGCTGCTCAGCCGAGCCCAGCGCACTCAGACTCTGAATTCCGTGTGACGACATCGTCCTCAGCCATGCCTCCGGCTCGATGCCCATCCGCGACATCACCGCCGGCTCGGGTCCACGCAGCCAGCCGGCGCCGTGGCGGACCGCCCTCCCCGTCCACTCGAGGAGGTGCAGGTAGTCCGCGAAGAGCATGGGGAGCGTCGACGGATCGCCCTCTGCTGCGGCCTGGTCCGCGAACGGGGCCAGACCGGCGGGCGCCGTTGAGCCCTCTTCATCTGCCGCCTGGGGCGCGGGCTCTTGGGCGCGCGCCTCGTCCATCCGCCGGGATGCCTCCTTGAGCCGCGCGTAGATGGACGTGAACTCCGCCTCGTCCAGCGTCTTGCATGCCCCCGCCCGCACCGGGTTCAGGTCGACGTACGCCATGCACGTCAGCACGGCCGCCTCGTCCAGGAGCGCCTGCGACTTGAACCGCCCCTCCCATGCTCACAGCACATACGCACCAATGACTCTCAACCGATATCCGCTGTCGTCCGGGTATACTTGTATAGAAAGCGTGAGATCACTTCGCCCCCCCTCTTCCATCCACAGATCAATAGTGAGGGACCACATGCAATCCATCCACCACGATTCTGATGTGCGCCACGTATCGCTGGGCAGCGACGACAGTGTTGCGCTCCAGCTA
>JBGCFC010000075.1:0-5391 GCA_045106715.1 Sandaracinaceae bacterium | reverse complement strand
GGGTGGTCCGCGGAACGTACCGCGCCTGCGCATGACAGCCGGCCACTGCACAGCGCTGCTGATGCGCGCGCCAGGCCGCCCGCGCAGCGCCGTATTTTCCGGCGGTTGCACGGCGCTCCGTTGGCCCCGTGGCCCGGGCGTCGGCCGGACCAATTCATCGTTGGCCAGGACCCAGGCTGTGTCAGCAGTGTCCCGCCAAACCGATCCCCGCCCCTACGACGTCGGCCGGAGCTGGTGGAACTGGCGGACATCGAGAAGCGCAGCGCGACCTCGCCGAGGTGGTACACACGCTTCGGCAGGTTGTGTGCGTGAAGGGTTGAAGCAAGAGTCGTGACCACCCCCATCGAAATCGACGGCAGTGAGGGCGAGGGCGGAGGCCAGATCCTCCGTTCCTCACTCGCCCTGTCGGTCATCACCGGCACCCCGGTGCTCTTTCGCAACATCCGTGCGAAGCGCTCCAAGCCCGGGCTGCGTCGTCAACACCTGGCCGCGGTGCGAGCTGCGGGAGCGATCAGCGGTGCGGAGCTTCGCGGCGACGCGGTGAGCAGCATGGAGCTGTCGTTCGCTCCCGGGGTCGTCGTGCCCGGCCAGCACGATGTGTCGATCGGTACCGCCGGCAGCACCACGCTCGTCCTGCAGACCTTGTTGTGGCCATTGCTGCTCGCCGATGCCCCGTCCGAGGTGGTCATCGAGGGCGGGACCCACAACCCCATGGCACCCACGTTCGAGTTTCTCGAGCGCACCTTCTTCCCGCAGGTTCGGCGGATGGGTGTGCAGGCGGAGCTCACGCTCGAGAAGCACGGCTTCTATCCGGCCGGCGGCGGACGCCTGCGTGCATCGCTTCGGCCCAGCGATCTGTCCCCGTGCAGCTGGGAAACGCGTGGCAAGGCCCAGAGCGTCGATGCGCGCGCGCTGGTCTCGGGCCTGCCGGTCAACATCGCCCAGCGCGAGATCGGCACCGCCATCGCGGCGCTCGGATGGGAACGCAATCAGGGGAAGGCCGTGCGCGTGGAGTCTCCGGGTCCAGGCAACGCTCTCCTGCTTGGCGCGACGTTCGAAAGCGGGACGACCGTCGTCTCCAGCATCGGAAGCAAAGGAAAACGAGCCGAGGACGTGGCAACACAGGCCGCCGAGGAGATGCAGAAGTTTCTCGCCAGCACGGCCCCGATCGACGAGCACCTCGCGGACCAGCTCCTGCTCCCCATGGCGCTGGCCAAGGGCGGAAGCTTCGTCACCGGGAAACCGTCGCTCCACACCCGCACCAACGCGGATGTCATCGCGCGGTTCCTGCCCGTGCGCACCACGTTCACCGAGCGCGACGACGGCACCTGGCGCATCCAGGTGGATGCGGACTAGCGGAGTGCCGTCTCGACGATGTGGGCAAACGCCGGGGCCGAAACCGAGCCGCCGTACGCGTCAGAAGCCACGCCGTGGACGGAGACCCCGATCCACGTGCTCGTGTCTCCGTCCCCCACCCGGCCGACGAACACCGCGCCCTGTACGTCATCGAGCCGAGAGGTTCCGGTCTTTCCCAGGACCTCCAGCCCCTCCACCTTCGCCGCTGACCCGGTGCCATCCTCGGTCACAGCGAGTCGCAGCATCTCGAGCACGAGTTCCCCTTCGGGCGTCGTGCTCATCTGGGCGTAACCCGCCAGCTGGTCGTGGTCGGGGAACTCTTCCGATCTCTCGTCGCTCGATCTGGTGTCGGACTTCGACGCGAGCACGCGGACGCCGTGGGGGGAGCTGTTGATCGAAGGCGCAGGCGGACTCGCGGCGACGGGCGTGGTGTGCTCGTGTCTGGAGTGAGCTGATGCGCGGCAGTGTTGCTACGATCCGCCGAATTTCCCAAGACCGTGGGGGAACTGCTGCTTCGGCGAAAGTCAGAGGCGTCCTAAGAGCTGAGGGGGCGGGCTCATGGGCACGGGATACGGGCGCCACGGGCCGCCGTCGCCGACGGTGCCGTATTCGTTCGGGCCCCAACAGCTCACCTTACCGGACCGATGTCGAACGCATGCCGTGCGACCGATCGCGACCTCCTCGGCGTCCTCGACGTCCATCGCGACGGGCGTCGAGTCGAGGTCCCAACACATCACGCCGCCTCCACGCGTGACACCGCAGCACATGCTGCCGCAAGCGAGCTGTTGCATTGCCGGCCCCGGGATCGTCTTTGGCTGGGTTGGTTTCAACTCCGGCCCGCGGCGTTCGGATTGTGGAGCCATGCGCCAACATGAGATCGCTCCCTCGCCGGTGAGCGCACAGACCTTCTCCCCTCCGATAGAAATGCTTCGCGCACCCCGGACACCCGGGACCTTGCTGCGGCCGTAGTGCGAGTAGTCACCACTGGATACGTCTCTGGATGCGACGCTGCATTCAACCTCCTTGTCGTGCCGAACAAGACAGTAAAGACCGAACTCCGTGTCGACCGCCGTCCCGCGCCCCCAGGGGGACTTCCCAAGAGATGGTGGGGTCGGGCCCATGCCAACGCAGTCGAGAGTACCGTTCCGAACTCCACAGAGCCCGTAGCCGGCGGACATCATGTCGGTGGCCATAAGGACGCGCTGGACGGGATCTCCAGGCCGGGCGCAATCGACACCGCTCCTGGAGCGTACACAGACCTTTCCCCCATCGATGCCCACCTCCAGCGCGGGCGGGAAGCCGTCGACACGCTGTGGGACGTTGACGGTCATCCCGCCCATGCGGCCCCAACAGTAGACCTCACCCCCGTGGACTGCCGCGCATGCCATGTCGTCGCCCACTGCGAGCGAGATCGCCGAGTCGATCCCGGAGATGGGGGATGGCATTTCGACATAGTGGGGCCCCCAGCACCACACCGAATCGTCCTCTAGGAGTGCGCAAGAGCCCGAGGTAGCGACGGCAGGCGCCGGGAGTGCAATCAGCTTGAGATCATCAGTGCCCAGCTTGGTTTCCACGAGCCAGCAGCGCACCACTCCCGTTGTGTCTCGCGCGCAGGCTCCTCCGTCTCTGCCGACGCCGAGCTCAGCGCTGTTCGTCGGTAGCGGCACGGAATACACGGGCTGTGACCGCGCGGCATCCCCGGCCCGGTCCATCTGCCCCAAGCAACGGACCCCACTGTCGACGATGAAACACCCCACAGAGGTTCCTCCTGTGATCATCGTCCGGACGCGCTCGACCGGTTGTTCGGTGAGTACGCCCATGCGGTGTCCCGAATGTTGGTAGCGTTCCGCGCCCTGAAAACGAGGCTGGGAACACTGCACACGTCCATCCCGAAGAAGGAAGCACGCTGTCTGGCGGACGTAAGCGTCGACCCGCAGTGCGTTAGCGAGTCCGTCTACCGGCACCAGGGCGGCTCCCGGCCGTTCGCTGCACGCGGCGGTTCCGTCTGCGCGTACGATGCAGAACATACTTCCCGTCCGCATCACGCTCCGGACTCCTTTGAGCCCAGGGACCGGGCTCAGGACACCATCGTCACCCCAACACGTGACCGCACCGTCGTCGAGCACGGCACATCCGGCGCGATCGGGCGCGCTGTATGAAATGGACGCCGCATTGGAGATCTTGAGCCACCGGAATTCGGCTGCGGCCAGCGGCGCGATGGCTACGACACTCCCTGTGCTCTGGGTCCAGCATCCGACCCGGCCGGCCTTGCGGATGCATCCAGACCCTCGCGCCCCGATGACCTGCGAGTCGATCAGACGCCCCGGACTCGTTGCCTGTTGGGCCTCGACGTCCTCCACTGGGCCGGCGCGTGCGGGGTCGCCGCTTTCGGTCAATCCCGGGTCTGCGCTTGTGGCGACTGTGCCGCGGTGTGGTGAGGACGAGCACGCCGCTGCAATGCCAACGACCCACGCAAGCATCAGGCGGATTGCCAACGTCGTGGTTCGGCCTCCAAAGGGCGTTCGTGTTTCAGGCGCTACCCGCACTCCGGTGGTACGGACGCGCACGGACTACCGCAGTTGCAAATCCTTGGTGTTCGCGATCTACCGCTTCCAGGGCGCTTGCTCAACGGGCCGGCCGGTTGGACGCAGCATGTTGGTGCGTCGCTTCTCATGAATCGAGGCCTGGTCGCGTGCACCCTCCACGAGTTCATATCCCAGCAGAGCAAACACGCGGCCCTTGTAGAAGATCGGGCAGGCGTTGCCGTACCAATCCACGCAGCTGACTTCGCACTTGTCGTCCTGATCCGCGCGGGGGTCGGAGGCGGATCCGGGACTCGGACCTGGTGGACGACCTCGTTCAGCAGACGTTCCTCCGAGTCCACACGTCACGGGCCCGGTACACCATGGACCGTACCGCGGGTGAGCGCTCCGTCGATGCCTGGTTCATGACGACCGCCATCCGCACGCTCCTGGACTACAGGCGGCACGAACACCGCCGCATCGCGCGGGTTGGCCAGCTGTCCTCCTTCCGCGATCCCTCGGCGTTCGGTGCTCCGCCGCCGACACAAACCGCCGAGCAACAGCTCAGCGCCGCGCAGGAGCAGCAACGCCTGCGCCAGGCCGTTCGTGCCGCCGTAGACGCGCTTCCCCACGACGCCCGAGACATCGTTCGACGGCACAAACTCGAGGGCCAAACGATCCAAGGCATGGCCGGCGAGCTCGGTATCGCAGCCGGAACACTTCGAGTTCGAGCCCACCGCGCGTACCGAAAGCTGGCAGACAGCCTCAGACCACTCTCGACCCAAACCGCGTGAAGCCGGTCTGAAATAGACGCGGGATGAACGAGGAGTTCGGCGCGCTGCAGCTCGTTCGGGGCGGACTCGGAGCCCGGCGGGGGCGTGAGTTCGCCTGGATCGGGCAGCTTCGGCGCAGCGGAGGCTCGCGCGCCGCTGATCTGCGAGGTCCTCGGCCCGAGCCACTGCGCGAATAGGATTCGGCGAACCTGAGACCCGTCCGGATCCTCCCCTCGTCCGGATCCTTCTCTCATCGAGGGTTCACGCGTCGGCGGGTTCGGCTCCGGAGATGGCGACTGAACCGTCACCGCTGTAGTCGGTCAGCTCGATGCGAACGGTCCACGTCCCGGGCACGCCAACCGCGGTGAAGCCGTCGAGCGAGTCCGGCCCGGACTCACTGGTGAGTCGGTACCACCCGACGAGCACCGCGTCGCTATCGAAGATGGCCAACGAGGCGTTCCCGGAAGACGCGCTGATGTCCACGGACAATTCTACAGCTTGCCGTGGGTTGGAGAACTCGAAGCTCGCCGTCAGGTTCGAGCTTTCCCCGAGCCATTCCGCGGCGAGCTGGCCTTGGTCGTTCTCCATCTCGTAGATGCCCGCAAGCGTTTAATTAAGTGAAATGAAGCGCGAAAAAGCGGGGATTGAGGAGTACGACGGGCGGCAGGAAAATGCGGAAGGAGCGCCGAGGAGCAGCGGGCGGATGTCGAGCGAAGCTGAGCCGGTGAGAGCGCAGCCAT
>JBGCFC010000074.1:0-23846 GCA_045106715.1 Sandaracinaceae bacterium | reverse complement strand
GGGGCGCGTGTGCGTCGGCGGGCGCTGCGCGGACCCTCGATGCACGCCCGAATCAGCCGAGTTCTGCCCCGCACCCCTCTGTGAAGAAGCGGCGGATTGCCCGGCGGCCGCCGACTGCAACTCCAACGTCTGCGTCGTCGGTGCGTGTTTGAGCACCTTCGGCGGCATCTGCGATGCGGGCACTGCCGATGCGGGATCTCCGGACGCGGGACCCCCAGACGCCGGCCCACCGCCAGAGTCCCGTCCAGCTGACTCGCGCGCGTGTCAGCCCATGTGCGCTCCGCCCTCGGGTCGACGCGTCAACGGCTGGCTCTGCACCGGTCGCGTCTTCTACGCGAACTTCGAGTTCCGGCAGGCGACGTGCGTCGCGGGCCGATGTGTCGACGAGACCGAGGTCGCCCGCTTGGAGTGCGTCTGCAACGACGGCACCCCGGAGCCCGAGTGCGATGGCACGCCGGGTTGTGAGTCCCTGGACGCCCGATCCGGCTGCGACGATCCGGATGTTTCCGGAGGTCGGATTCCGTGTCCGTTCGTGGGCGACTACCGGGACCCGGGCTGCTTCCCGGAGTGAGCCCGAGGACACTGCGGCGCAAGCCGCCACGCGCGCCTCGAGGGCGGGGCGCCGCGCCCAACCCGCCAGTCGCTCGCCCGAAATGCTTCGGCACTTCGTCCTCGGCCCGGCGCGCTGGACACGACGCCGTGCTGCACGATCCATCACGCGCGTCTGCGCCGCAGTGTCTACCGCCCGTCGACGACGGCCACCCGGACGTTCGGCCCGCAGCCGACCTCGATCACGCGCAGCCCTTCGAACCGCTCGCCGTCCAGGATCGGACGCAGAGGTTCGCCGAGCGCCTCGACGCGCATCGTCCGGCCAACCGTGTCTCGAAGCTGAGGTCCGCGGATCGCGCCGCCGGCCGCGATGGCCGGAAGGTTCGCCACGATGGCCATCGGGCTGAGCGCGCCGGCCTGGAAGTGCAGCTGGCCCGCCGGCCGCGCAAACGGGAACACACGGAGCACGCCGCCGAGGTTCACGTCGAACGCCCCGGCGTGGATGCCCGCGTGCCGCGTGTGCGGCAGCTCCTCTCCGTCGATGGCGACCCGCGCGAGCGTCGGCGCGAACACGTGCGAAGCGTAGCCCCCGTCGAAGGACGACGAGATCTGGGACAGCGCGAGTTCTCCGACGGAACGCGCGATCACGCGCACGATGGTGGCCGGGCGCGGCTCCGGGTCGTCGTAGTACTTGTCGAAGAAGCGGTTGCCGATCCCGCCAGCCGCGAGCGCAAAGCCGACGCGGTCGAAGGGCGCGCCGTCGAGGGTCTCGCCGCGTATCGCCAGAGAGTCGAGCTCGACACACCGCGGCGCGCGTCCATCCGACGCGGCGCGCGCGAGCGCCTCGGCAATCCCCAAGGCCTGCCCACGCACGCCCGCCTTGCGTGCGACGAAGTCGATCGTGCCGCCGTTGGTGGGCACAAACGCCGGCCAGTCGCGCGGGTCCGGCACGCGCGCCCGCACCGCGTCGAGCAGCCAGTTCAGCGCGCCGTCGCCGCCGTCGCTCACGAGGTGGGTGCAGCGCCCCAGCAGGCCGTCGAGCGCGTCATCGAGCGCGTCGGTGCTGGTCGTCACACGGACGACGCCGTGTTCCCCGAGCGCCCGACGAAGGCGCGCGACGCGACCCTCCGGCGCACCTCGGTTCTTGCGCGCACGGGGGTTCACCACCAGACCGATGAACATGGGCGCAACCTACACCATCTGCGCGGGACGGCCGCCTCGACCCGCCACGGCCGAACCGTGTCATGCTCCGCGCGAAATGCGTGCCCTCGATGCAGTCCAAAAACGCGGCGGCCTTCTCGCCCTTCTGCTCCTCGTCGGCCTGGTCGGCTGCTCGGAGGATCCGGAACCGACCACCGAGCCGGTGCGCCCGCCGGACCCGGAGCGGCAAGCGGTGGCGGGCGAGGCGCTCTACGAACGCTACTGCGCCCTCTGCCACGGCCAGGACGGAGAGGGCTACGCCGCCGACAACGCTCCGTCTCTGCGCAGTCCGGAGTGGCTTCGGAGCGCGAGCGACGAGTTCCTCGTGAGCGCCATTTCAAACGGGCGACCGGGCACGCCGATGAGCGCCTGGAGTCGGCGGCATGGCGGGCCGCTGCGGGACGCGCAGATCGAGGCCCTCCGCGTGTTCATCCGGAGCCGACAGGAGCAGCCGCAAGCAAGCGTGGACCAGATCGAGGTCGAGGCGGACGCCGACGCAGGCCGCGTCATCTACACCGCGCAATGCGCACGCTGCCACGGGCGGCGCGGCGAGGGCATCGACGCCGTCGCGCTCGCCAACCCGCAGTTCTTGGAGGACGCGTCCGACGGATTCATCCAGTACGCCGTTCTGCACGGTCGAACCGGCACGCCCATGGAGTCCTTCGCCAACCGCCTCACCCCCAACCAGGTCAACGAGGTCGTGACGTATGTGCGCAGCTTCGAGGACGGGGCCGCAGCGCCTCCCTCCGCCGCGAACAGCGGAGAGCCGGAGCTGCCCAACATCAACGAGATGCCGCTCGTCATCCACCCAGACGGGGACGCGCCGGAGTTCGATCTGCGCGCCAATCGCTTCGTCTCCGCGGAGCAAGTCAAGGACGCCTTCGAGCGCGGCGACCGCATGGTCATCCTCGACGCACGCGCGACGAGCGATTGGCTCCGCGGACGCATCCCGGGGGCCATCCCCGTTCCCTTCTATGAGTTGAGCGACATCATCCAGGGCCTGCCGCGCGACGGCACCCCGATGATCGCGTACTGCGGCTGCCCCCACGCGGCGAGCGGCCGGGTGGTCGACGCGCTTCGGGCCGAAGGGTTCACCAACACCGCGGTGCTCGATGAGGGCATTCACTTCTGGGAAGAGCACGAGTTCCCGATGGCGGACGGCTCCGAGCTACCGTGAACGCCGCCGGCCCTCAGCGCTCCGCCCGGCGCCGCTGACGGCGGACGGCGAAGGCCACGCCCTGTGCGTTGAGCTTGGCGTCGGTCTCCAGAATGCCGCGCGCATCCGGGTCGTCGGCCAGACCGTGCGCGCTCAGCAGCCGCGCGAAGAGGCCCTGCACCTCCTTGTCGCAAAACGTGTTGAGCGCCTCCCCTTCGAGGCCCGCATCGAACGCGCGCTGCTGAATGCCCCCGTACTCCTCGAGCTGGGCCCGCAGTTGGCCTGCGATTTCATCGAGGTTCTCGTAGCCGCCGAAGTGCGTCGGGTACGCCGTCTTGGCGCCGCTTCCCACGATGCGGTCGAGGGCCTCGAGCGCGAGCGGCGCGTCGAAATCGGTGGGAGACGTGGACGGCACCGCGAAGCAGCCCGCCTTCTGGAGGTGCGGGTAGATGACGCCAAAACTGTCGCCAGTGAAGATGGCGCTGGCGGCCTCGTCGAGCACACAGGCGTGGTGATTGGCGTGCCCGCGGGTGTGCAAGAACGTCAGCTTGCGGCGGCCCAGAGTGGCCGTGTCGCCGTCCTCCATGACGCGTACGCGTTCCGGGTCGATGGGCCCAATGGTGCCGTAGAGTTCGTCGAACAGCGCCTCTCCGTAGACCGCCTTCGCGCTCTTCACGAGCTTCGACGGATCGATCGCGTGGCGCGCGGCGCGGGGGTGCGCGAGCAACGTCGCGTTCGGACACCGGTTCATGAGCAGCGACGCGCCGCCCGCGTGATCGAGGTGCACGTGCGTGATGACGATGAACTCCACGTCCTCGGGCGTGCGCCCCGCCGCAGCCAGCGCCTCGAGCAGGCGCGGTACCGCGTGGTTCGTGTTCGTCTCGATGAAGGCCGCCTTGCCCTGATCCTCAATGAGGTAGGCCGCCGCAAACCCCTCGCGCCCGAGGTAGTCACAGTCGATCGTCGTCACGTTCATGACGCCGGTCATAGCAGGTCTATCGAAGCAAGAGCTGCCGGACCCCGCCGGTGTTGACTGCTTCGCCCGTGGCGCTCGCCTCGCCGATCCAGCCATTCGGTGGACTCGACGACGGGCCGAAGAGCAGGTTGGAAGGCGCGCGCGGAGCGGCGTATCCCTCGGGGTTGCGGCCGATGGCGGCGCGCGCCTGGCAGTCCGAGTAGCAGTAGAGCGCCCGCCCCGACTCGCCTCCGGCCAGCCCGTCCGGCGCCCGGCACGGCTCGACCGACTCACGGCCCTGCTGTGCGGCGACCCGAATGAAGAGGTCCACCCGACGCGCATCACGACACTGACCAGGCCGACTCTCCCCGCTCGCCGAGGCGTCCGTCGGGCACGTGCGCGGGTTCTGCCGACGGTAGTCGTCGAGCCAGTCCGTGCCCGCCCCGATGGCGGCCAGCTCGTACTCGGCGCCGACGTTGGCGATCATCGCGCGCTGCACCTCCGTTGCCGCGAAGGCGGCCCGGCACCAGGAGAGGCGTCCGTTCCACAGCGGCCCGCGTTCCTCGTCGGTGGGCGCCTCCTCCGGCGCGGTCCAGCGGGCGCCTTCCGCCAGCGCGAGCTGCCGTTGAAGGTCGGGGCATGGCTGCTGCAAGAACGCGCTCTCCGCCGCCAAGCGCTGCCGGTCCACGCTCCCGATCGAGACGATCTCGACGCCCTCGACGTACGACCGCATCCCGCTCGAGAGCAGGTGGCGGGACAGAATGCGACCGATGCAGTCGAACGCCGTCCCGGCCTGCGCACCGTCGCACGCGACCGGGTCGCTGGGCGCGAGGTAGTGGCCGCTCTGGAAGGTTGCGTCCGATCCGCAGAAGACATGCCAGAGCAGTGGGTCGTCGCCGACGATCTCGATGGAGCACACCTCGCTGAGCGCCTCGGCGACCTCGTCCACGGCCTGAAACGCCGCTGACACCGCGCGCGGGCTGAGGCCGGCCAGGCACTGCTGCTCGGCGGCCTGGATGGCCGGTCGGTCGCCCGAGTCGGTGCGCCCCCAGTCGCTCGCCCCGACACGCGGCGCGGTCCGGGGCGCCGGAGCGGGGTACGCCTGCCGGCAGCCGAGCGCGCTGACCGCGATCAGGACGAGCGGGGCGAGCCGCGACATCATCGCCCCCCCGCTAGGTCGACCAAGGTCGACAGGTTGAGCCCGACGAAGAAGCTCACGACCGGGTTCTCGATGGAGCTCGTCTCCGCCGCGCCATGCAGCATGCCCCCGACGGACAGGATCCGCGGCAGGTACTCCGGAACCCCGATGGACAGCGCCCAGGTGAGCGCCACGCCGAGCCTCGAGATCTCCGCGGGGTCGAACGCCGCGCCCATCGTCAGCGCCCCGGTCACCTCGAGCGTCAGGAACCGAATGCCGGGCGACATGCGGAACCAAACGAGAGGCAGCGCGAGCCCGGCGGCCACCGGCTCGTTGAAGAACACCACCGCCTGGGTGTCGCCGAGCACGCCGAGCTCCAGCCCCAAGAAGTCCGCCACGGTCTCGGCGACGAACGCGCGGCTGGGCCGCACGCGAAAGCCCGCACGCGCGAGGCAGCGGGTCGGCGCGTCCTCTCCGCTCACCGCGAGCAAGAACACGTGGAAGGTCGCGTCGGCCAGCAGGTCATCGGGGTCGAAGCCGGTCTCGGCGCGAAGCTCCGCGAAGGTCGAATCGGGGCAGGTGTCGTGCCGCGACGCAAAGGCCACCACCGCGGGGGGCCGCGCTCCTCCGAGCGGCCCTCGGATCCCGCTCAGCAGCGGGACGTCCTGGGTGACCTGCACCGGCTGCGCGGCGTCGGCGTTCAGCGCGGCCGCGACGGGGCCCGACGTGCTGAGCGCAAACGTGAGTTCGTGGCGCGGCTCGACGTACGCGAACCGGTTCGCCTCGTCGTGCGCCAACGCGCGCCACGGGCACACGCCCTCTTCGTCGCCGCAGGACATCGCGTCTTCGTCGCCTCCCGTGTACAGCCCGACGGGATGCCAGTCCCGCTGCGGGTCGAGCACGGGGAGGCGCAGACGGGACAGCGCCTGTCGGCCCGTGCAGTCGGGGCCGCCGCCCTGCCGCACCTCGAGCAGGCCGGCGCGGAGCTCGATCTCGCCGTCCTCGCCCGGAGCGATGGGTGCGTCGTCCAGCAGAACGCAGAGGCCCTCCCCTTCGACCCTGACGCGGTCCCCGGCGATGGCGAGCTGGTATGGCAAACGCGTGTCGGATCCCACGTCGGGAAGCACCGCGCAGCTCGGCTCGCCGACGAGCTCTTGCTGGACGCCATCGTGACGGAGCTCCTGCATGCCGTGGCGAAGGCAGATCTGGCCCGTCGTCGGCTGCGCCGCCTGAACGAGCGTCGCCAGCCCGCCGAGCGCGGCGCACGCCCCGCCTTCGGGCACCGCCGCCCCGATCGGCGCTCGAACGGGGTCGTGGTAGCTCGGCGTCAGACACAGGAGCAGCCCGTCCATGACCGAGGCCCAGTCGTCCTCGTTGGGCGCGAGCGAGGCGCCCGACGCGCCGTAGCGCTGCGCCATCGCGTCCCGAACCACGTTGTCGGGCAACCGCACGGCCTCCGGCTGAGCTTCGAGCTGCACGAGCCCGATCACCTCGGGGCCGGCCGAGGCCCGCTGTCGCGCAACCCACAACAGCCCCGCGTCGGCCGCGGTGCGGAGCTCGGGCCAGAGCAGCCCCTCGGAGAGCGCCTCGTGCGTCGGGTGCATCAGCATCCCGGGTCCGCCCGCATCCCACCGCATCGCCAGCAGCGGCGAGCTCGGCGCGCCCGCGCCGACCGTGCGCAGGTGGTGGGCGAGCGGGGTCACCACACGCTGGGCGCGAAAGACCCCGATACGCAGCCCGGTGGTGCTGCCGGGCCGGGCCGCGAACACACTCCACTCGCCTTCGGGCAAGGTCAGTCGGGCCTGCGTCGGGCCCATTGTGTGCTGAACGGCGCCCGCGTAGAGGCGCTGATCCGCCGCGCTCGACGCCACGCGGAGCTCCAGCTCGTTGGCGCTGCACCCCACCGGACGGGTCCGCTCGAGCGTGAAGCCGCCGCCGCCCTCGTTGGGAACCGCCCGAAAGCCGAGCTGCTCCTCGAGAAGGTAGTGCGCGCAGTAGCGGAGCATCAGCGTCTCGACCCGCCCTCCCCGGCGCGCGACGATCACGCGAGGGTCGCCGGACGGAATCGGCAGCGAGCCGCTCAAGAAGCGGTAGAGCGAGAGGAAATCCGTCTCGGTGGAGGCCAAGGCCCCAGGCGCGACCACGTTGCCGTCGCTCGACAGGCCGTAGCGGCAGTCCGCATCGAGCTCGACGGTGTCCTCGATCCCCACGAGCCGCTGGGAGCGGGCCGGTCCCGTGCGAGAGAAGCAGGTCTGAGCGTGGGCCGAGGCGGCCGAAGCCAGAACGAGCCACACGGCGAAGGCGGTCTGTGCGCTGACGCGGGTCATGGGTGCGCTATGTTCACGCCTCGGGGGGCGCGCAAGCCGGATGCAGGTCACACGAGCGGAGGTCGGCGAGGGCGGCGCCGTTCTGTCGTTGCTCGAACGGGCGATGGCGGAGGACCCGTTTGTCGCGTGGTTGGCGCGCCCAGGGCCGCGGCACGCCCGGGCGCGCCGCGCATACGTCTCGATGATGCTGGAGCGGATCGCCCTTCCCCGAGGCGAGGTTTACGTCGCGCGCGACGACGGCGTTCTGCTCGGCGCAGCGCTCTACGCGCCGCCCCACACGTTCGATCTCGGGGCCGCCGAGACCCTTCGGATCTTGCCGCTGATGGTGGACGTCATCGGGATCGGGCGAATGACATCGATCTCCCGGACACTGGACCTCATCGACGCTGCGCGCCCGCCCGAGCCGCGCTGGCTGCTGACGATGATCGGCGTGGACCCGAGCGCCCGTGGACGCGGCGTGGGCGGCGCGCTGCTCCAGCCCGTACTGGAGGCGTGCGACACGTCCGGTCTCGACCTGATCGCCGAGACCGCGAACCCGGCCGCGCTCCCGTTCTACGCGCGTTGGGGGTTCGACACCCTCGAGGAGCGGCCGCTCGACGAGACGACGACGAGCTGGACCCTGCGGCGCCCGGGCCATCAGCCCGAGGACTGAGCGGTTCGCGCTCCAGGGCGGGAGTGAACTTGGGGACGGAGCCGTGGCGTGAACTTCCGTCGGGTCGACGGGCCCGCGTGAACTTGGGGACGGAGTCGTGGCGTGAACTTCCGTCGTCCAGACCAACGATTGGCGGACGGAAGTTCACGTGGGAACCCGTCCCCAAGTTCACGGAGGGTGGCTGTTCACCCTGCGCATCAGCTCGAGGACTGGGCGGTTCGTGCTCCAGAGCAGGAGTCAGATCAGAAACGGGGCCTGCGTGGTAACGCCGGCGCCCCAGAACTGGTCCGTGCCCGTGGCCGCGCTCGCCGTCGTCGCCGCCCCCGTCGTGCGGTCGATGCGGATGAGCTGCCCCGTGTTCGTGAACCCGTACACGTTGCGGCCCCAGTAGCCGAGGCCGAAGATCTGCGTGAAGTCAGTCGTGCCTTCACGAATCTCGCCGATCACGCGCACGCTGCTGCTGCCGTCGCTCGAGAACGTGATCCGCGCCAGCACGTCCGCGGCCACCCCGTCCTGGCGGAGCGTGGCGTACGTGCCGAGGCCCTCCACGCTCACGATGTCCCCGCTCGACGCGTAGCCCTCGGGGTACTGCCCGAGGAACTCGGTGGCCGCGTTGTCGCGGTCAATCTGATAGTACGCGCCGGCGTTGGTGGCGCCGATGAGCATCTGCGTGCTGTCCGGGCTCTCCGACTCGTGCAAGAAACTGAGCGCGAAGAGCGACTCGTCGCCGATCTCGAAGTCGCCGATCTTGGTGATGGCGGCGGTCTCCGGGTCCACCCGGAACAGGCTGTCAAAGCTGCACGTGAACACCACACCGTCCGCGTCCACCGCGAGGTCCAACATCTCGGGCTGCGATTCCTCCGTGCCGTCGTCGAAGGGCCCCACCTCGTTCACCATGTTGGTGAACGGCGAGAACGTGAACAGCGTGTTGCGCGAGTGGGCGTAGATCAGAACGTCGTCGAGTCGCGGGCCGCCGTCGATCTCCGGTCCGGTGTCCGGCATCGGGACGAAGGCGTCCGGCATGCCGGCATCGCCGCCATCTCCGGGGACCGTGGCGTCGCCGGGGGGGATGGTCCGCGTGGTGCAGCCATAGGCCAGCGCCGCGAGCACGGAGACGAGGAGGAGGGCGTGACGGGGGGTTCGAAGCAACATCAAGACCCTTTCCTTTTGACTCCGTCTGCCCCTCAGGTCCAGGCACGGGGACGTGACAGCTTGCCGCAGCCGAGCAGAGAGGTGTTCTCGCTAGCGCGCGGCGGCGCCGCCCCAGCGCTGTGGACCGACGTCGAGGAGGATACGCGCGAGCCCGGAGTCGGGATCGATGTCGAGAAGCCGTCCGTCGCAGTCGAAGCCGTAGAGCGTGTCTCCGAAGGGCGCGAGCCCCCAGACGCAGGGCACCCCAACCGAGCCCACTTCGACCAGCTCGCCTCCGTCTGGAGGGACCTCGAACAACACGTCGGGCACCTCGCTGAACGGCGCCGTCGTGCCCGTCACGAGCATGCGCTCACGGACGAAGGCGATGTCGCCGCTGGCCACGAACGGCGCCGGGAAGCGCGCGAACGTCCGGCTCCGGCCCGTCTCGGGGTCGACCGTGAACACCCGGTCCTCCCCGGCCGCCACGAGCTGACCATCACCGAGCACATCGAGCCCGACCGCTGACACGCCGAGGAACCCGACCCGGCGCGAGGTCCCGTCGGATTCGTCGATCTGCACCAGCGAGCTCTCCGAGATGCCCGACGCCAAGGCGAACAGCTGGCCATCCGGGGTGAGCGCCAGATCGGTGAGGCCCAGGCCCGTCTGCGCGATGCGCTCCGCCCGGCCTCCGGGGAGATCTACCTCCCAGAGGACGCCATCGAGGTCGTGCACAAGCGCCCGCGCCAGGCAGCCCTCATCCACATCGCAGCGGAAGCTCACCGGGCAGAGTTCGTTCTGCGGGATGGGCTCGCAGCGCCGGGCGCGCTCGAAACACATCGACTCCGTGCAGTCGACTCCGTCGTCGCACGGGTCGGTCTCGAACACGCATCCGAGCAACGGGTCGCAGCGCCCGGGTCCGGTGCAGAACTGTCCGTCGTCGCATTCGGAGTCGCGTGGCCGGGTCACGCAGCGTTGCCCCTCGCACGTGTTGGCCGTGCAGGGGATCGCGTCGTCGCAGTCGTCGTCCCGTTCGCACTCGGGGGGGCCCGCATCCGGCACGGTCGCGTCGATTCCGCCCCCGTCCCGCGGGTCGATCTCCAGACCGGACCGCGCGCCGCAGCCGACACCGAGCAGCAAGATGACGATCGAAGCAGCGGAGCGGCGCACGAGCCCGGGATGCCACAGCCCCGCGGCCGTGTCACGACGCCGGGCGATGGCCGACGCTCCCCGCTACATGACCCCCGCCGGGCACCGCGCGATGGTCGAGGAGTTCGCCGAACTCGGTCGGGAGCGCACTCGGGTGGTCAAGGGCGTCGCCGACGCCGCGGCCGAGGGCGACCGCTCCGAGAACGCCGAGTACATCTACGGCAAGAAGCGCCTCCGGCAGATCGACAAGAAGATCCGCTTCATCAGCAAGACCCTGGACGCGGCGGTGGTCGTCGACCCGGCGCTGGACCGCGGAGACAAGGTCTTCTTCGGCGCCACCGTGCTGCTCGAAGATGAAGAGGGCGGGACTCGCACGGTGCAGCTCGTCGGAGAACACGAGACGAGCGCCGAAGAAGGCAAGATCAGCTACCGGTCGCCCGTCGGTGCAGCCCTGATGCGGCGCCTGCTCGATGACGAAGTGACCGTCCGGACGCCGGGCGGTACCCGCGTCTACGTCATCGCCGAAATCCTCTACCGCTGAAGCTCCAGCAACGGTTGGCGAGACGCTCGTCGGCTTCGCCGCGTGGTCGTGGATCCCGTCGTTCCTTCCACATCCAGGCGAGGAACCCGACGCGCGGTGCAGGCCCGATCACGGCGTCCGGAAGAACGCGCGTTCGGTCAGCGCTTCGTAGAGCTCGCCCGCGTACGCCGACAGGTCGTCGCCCAGCTGGCCCCGCGCCGCTCCGTTGGCGTGAAGCTGGAACGGCTCGAGGCGTGGCGTCAGGCGGCTCGCCCCGACGACGAACACCCACGCCGAGTCCGGCTCCATCGCTTCCAAGGCCCGCTGAACGTCTCGCAGCCGGAGGGCATCAAAGACATGCGCCACCTGAACGTGCCCTGGGTCGAGCTTCATCTCGCCGGCCGCGGAGATCCCGGGGATGGCGGCCAAGGCCGACGCGCGCTGCGAATGGGATGGCCGCGGCGGAGATGGCGACCCAGACCGGTCCGATGCCGGAGAGAGTGAGGCGCCGAAGCTCCCACGCAACGTCCTCGGGGAGGTCCTCGGGGATACGCCGCGCGACTGGGGCCACTGCCATTGGCGCGCGCGGAACATGAGGGATGGTCTCCGGCGTCCTGGTGCAGCCCTTCGTGCGAATCGCGTAGTCCGGCGACCAAGCGAGCACCGGGTCGGACACGGTCGTGCGAACCAGGTCGAACGCGTGCTCCGCCAGCTCCGCCAGCGGCGCCTCGACGCACACGGTGGCCCCACCATCGCCGCGCACGAACCGCACATCCACCGCTGGACGCAGGAGCGCGATCGCCACGGCCAGCCGGTCGTTGCGTTTCGAGGAACCGATCGGAAGCGCGGCCATGCCCCTTGCTTCGAGAACTTCGGCCTCCTCGATGTCCACCGTCGCTCGGTACCAGGGCATGAAGCGTCCCGGCGCAACGTCGGCGCCAACGGCGAGGGCGACCGGCATGCCGAGGTCGCCGGCAAGAGCGCTCCACGCAGCCCAGTCCCGGTTGAGCTCGAAGGGTGTCGTCCGGCGCACGAAGACCCCTCCTCCGGTCAGCGGATGCACCGAAGCAACGCTCGCATCGCGAAACCTCCGCTGGATGGTGCTGCTGGACGCCAGCCAACCGAGAGGGGTGGCTTCGCCCTCCTGCCAGGGACCCGTAACGCGCCGAACTTCGCACCATGCACGACGATCCTGCGCGGGCACGTTCACGACCGAGAGGGCTGCCAGCTCCCGTTCGCCCTCGGGCTCTGGAGCAGAAGCGCGCGTGGCAGGCGACGGCGCGGACGTGGGCTCTCTCGGGGGGCGCCGCCGAAGGTCCCGCTCGAAGGCGTCCGTCGGGTCGGGCTCGTCCCGAAGCGAAGCGGCGTGCACGAGACGTTCGACGGCGCGCTGGCAACCCGCCGTCCCCGTATCCTCGATCAGCGCCGCCGCCGCCTCGTGCGCGTCCGCCTCAGCCCGCGCGCCGGCCGCCTCCGCCCACCTGTGGTCCGCCGACTCGCCCTTCCACTCGAGGTCTCGTGCCGCGTCGTCGAGCGCGAGCCCTCGGTCGCGCGCCTCGGAGGCGGCCTGATGGTGGGCCATGGCCGAAAGGAGGCCGTTCCCCAGCGCCGCCTCGGTCCACTCGACCACCGCGGCGCGCAGGATCGCATCCACCTCGACCACCCAGCCGACCCGGCGGCAGGTCGCCGCCAGTTGGCCGTCCTGCTCCACGACCTGGCCCTCGAGCCACACGCGACACAGCCGCCCGCTGCGCGCGAAGGGCAGCGCGCCGAGCAAACGCGTAGCCGCGTGCAGGCCTTGTTTGCCAGGAACCGGCACGCCGGAGAAGCGCTGCTCCTCCCCCGCTTCGACGGGGCGCGGCGCGAACCACCAGCCCCAGCGCCCCGCGTCCCTCATGCCCTCAGCATGCCAAACGCGGCGCGGTTCGTCCGCGCTAGTTCTGCCCCGGCCAGCTCACGCCTGTCGTCGCGTGGACGTGCTTTTTGCGTTTGCGTCCTGGTCGTGCCCGTACCCGTCAGCGTCGACGTGCTCGCCTCGCGGACACGCGATTCGTTGCACCTGGGCTCCGGTGTTCCTCAGACCACGAGGCGAGTGCGTGCAACGAGGACGCCGACGAGATGGCCGCCTGGCGCGAACCCGGAGGCGTTCGCGGCGCGAGAGGCGTCTACTCGGCCGTGGGACAGGCCGTGCCGGGGGCGTCGAGCGGCGGGATGACAGCCGTCCCGGTGCGCACCTGAGTGCCGAGGAAACACGTCCACTGGTGGCGGATCTCCGGCACCTGCACGTAGATCGAGTGCGGATCGCTGAAGCCGTCGCCCGCCGACTGCACGACCGCGCCCGTGTACGGCACGCCGTCCTCGCTCATCAGGTTGTGCGACACGGGGAAGTCGATCGCCCCGTCGAGCTCCGCCAACGCGAGCGAATCTTGCAGCGTCGGCCAGACCGTGGGGCCCGCCTGCGGGTGACCGTACGCGAGCGTCACCGCGTCGTAGAGGACCGTGGGAAAGAACGAATCGCCCTGGCCGATGGGCTGGTAGATGGGGCGCGGTGGGATGCCTTCCAGCGGGCGCATCGAAAGGCGCGGCATGAAGACCATCGGCTCGGCGGCTTCCCAGCCGAGCTCCAGGAGCGCGAGCGCCGGGTGCAGGTGTCTGAGCAGCTCTCCCTCCGTCTGCAGCGCGACGTCCCCGAGGAGCGTGCCGAGGTTCTCGATGAGGCTGGTGGTCACGACGAAGAAGCTCCAGAAGCCCCCTGCCCCGGTGGGCACGAGCGCGCTGAGCCGCGGCTCCACCGCGCCGATGAGGTTCGTGTACATCCCCCCCATCGACTGCCCCATGCCGACGAAGTGAGCCGGGTCGAAGCGCACGTCGGTCGCGCCTGTGGGCAGAGTCACGTCGGCGCCGCACGCGCCGAGCAACGCTGGGTCGAGGGTCAGATCGACCAGGGCCTCGATGAGCAAGCGCTGCTCGATGACGCCCTGCCGGAACGTGTCCCGGAACGCCGCGAGGTTCCTGAAGTTCAGGTACTCGATGGCGCCTGCGCCCGGCAGTCGGTCCGGGCTCAACGGCAGCGCCGCGCCCACCGCCCCAAAACCCTGCTCGGCGATCATCGCGGCCGGACCCGCGCCGATCTCGTTGAAGCCGCCGGGGGGCGCGGGGCCCCGGTCCACCACCTGCGCCGCGATGCCGCCGCTGCCGTGGAAGTAGACCATGAGCGGGAAGCCCGACTCGGGCATCTCGCCTTTGGGCACAGTGACCACGATGCGGGTCTCCTCCATGCGCTGGACGATCGGCAGGCCGTCGACGCCGAACTCGAACAAGCCCTCGCTGTTGAACGGCGGTGTGCCCACCTGGAACTGCGGCTGGCTGACCGAGCCCACCAGCTCGCAGTAGCCCTCGTGGTTCCCGTCGCCGTCGAGCGTCAGTCCGGTGATCTCCACGTCGAACGCGTCGACGAGGCGGTCGGTGAGCTCTCGGAGCGCGGCCACCTCATCGCCTGTGGTGAACACCGTCGCGGTGGCGACGTCGGCGGCGGGGACGCCGAGCGTCGACAGCGTCTCGAAGAGCGGGCTGTAGAGGGCCGCCGCATCCGCACCACGCGCGCCGGCGGGGGTCGCGCCGGCCGCGAGCTGGGCGAACCCGGGCGAGACCTCCAAGGGGGAACCGTCGGCCGCGCCCGCGGAGCGCATCACGACGAACGCGTACGTCCGGTCGTGGTGCAGGACAATGCCCGGGTGCGACGCGACCGAAAGCAGGAAGTCCGGCGCATAGCGGTCCTCCGGAACCGTGAAGGCCACCGTCGGGAAGAGCCGGCCGCGCTCCGGGGAGTCCGGGTCCACGTCCACGAGCAAGAACGGAGCGTCCATGGTCGCGTCGATGCCGTCCGCCGGGTCTCGCGGGGCAAGCGGCGCGTCGAACTGGAAGTGCCCGACCGAGATCGGCGACCACCCGCGCCGCTGCTGCGCGACCGTCGCGATGTCGCCGACGACCGGCACGCGGGTGCCCGGGAACCCATCGAGGTTTGGCGTTCCGTCTTCGCGGAGACGAAGGTCCGACGGATACGGAAAGTCGTAGAACGTTCCCGACGTGTCCCAGCTCCCGTCGAGGTCGAACCGAGCCGCTGCCACCGGGGGCGGCCCCCCGTCCGTGCCTGCATCCGCCGGCTCGGAGTTGTCGTCGCAGCCCGTCAGCAGACCGGCGCACAGCACCAACAGAACCAAGAAGAGAAATCGTCGTCCGTACACGCAGCGACTGTAGAGCGACGCCTCCGCACAAACCACCTCTGAGACTCCCGCAAGCGTGAACTTGGGACTCCCGCAAGCGTGAACTTGGGGACGGGGTTCCCGCGTGAACTTCCGTCCCCTCGACACGACGGAAGTTCACGCCTGGACCCCCGTCCCCAAGTTCACGGAACCGGCAGATTCTTGTCGGACCGAGACCTCACTCGGCGCGGCCATCGAGGGAGAGCAGGTACGCCTCGAGGTCGTCCAACTCGGCCGGCGACAGTGTGCTGGTCGTGCCGTGGCGGTCCTCTGGGTTCCGGGTCACGAGCACGTCGCGCAGGGTCGCCGCCGAGCCGTCGTGGAGGTATGGCGCGGAGTGAAAGAGGCCGTGCAACGTGGGTGTGTCGAGGCCCGTGAGCGCAGCGCCGAGACGCTGCCCCGAGCCGGGCGCGAGCGTGCCCACGTCGTGGAGGATGGGGACGCCGTCGACGAGCGCGCTATCGGTCAGCGCAGGCCCGCTGTGGCAACCCCCGCAGCCGGCAGTACTGAACGTCGCCCGCCCCCGCTCGGCCCCGTCCGTTAGGCTCCCATCGGGCTCGCGGTGCGGACTCGACAGGTGCGTGTCGAACGAGGAGACGTAGGCGGACAGCGCGTCCAGGTCTGCGCTCAACCCCGCCTTCGGGTCGCCCAGCGTCTCGCTCCGCGTGCCCACGGCGAGCACCTCGTCGTCGATGAGTCCGGTGCCTCGGAAAGGCCCGCGAAGGTCGTGCTCGAAGTCCTGCACTTCGTCGAAGTTGGCGCTCCAATGGAGCGGACCGTGGCCGAGCCCGGCGCGGCCGAGCAGGTCGATGGTGTTGCGCAGTCCCTCCCCGCGGTCGGTGAAGTCCCACGTGCGGTGGTCGGAGAGCCCGTCGAGGTGGCAGTGCGCGCAGGCGATGTAGCTGTCCCGCCCGAGGCGCGGGTCGGCGCTGTCGTTGAACAGCACCGCACCGCGCAGCAGCTCGGCGGAGAGGGGCTCGGTCTCCACGGTGGGCACCCGGGCGACCTCTGTCGGGAGCGCGGTCGCGTCCTCGACGTCGTACACGACGAGCTCGCGCGACAGGCTCGCGTCCACAAAGAGAAACCGTCCGTCGGGCGACAGGGCCACGCCGGTCAACGCCGCCCCCACGTTGAGGATCGTCCCGCTCTGCACGCCCGACAACAGATCGAGGCGCTCCACGGAGCGGGCGCCTCGCATCGCGACGTACAGGTAGTCTCCGCGCTCCGTCATCACCCCGGCCGAGGCCATCCCGCGGTCGTCGAACTGCTTGCGCTGCTCGAAGTCCTCCTCCCCGCTGGCGGGGTCGAGGAACGACATGACCGCCCGTACGGTCGTCTCGTGGGTCAAGGGCCGGTCGCTCACGAACAGGCCCTCCCCGAGGGCCGCCTGCTGGGACGGCATCACCGCAGAGCGGCCCGTGGGCGACACCAAGAGCCCCGTCAGGTAGTTCGGGACGCCCCCTGACTCCGTGTCGCTGCCCGCCTGCGGGTCCACCGCGAGGCGAAACTCGCTCCGCGCGCCTGACTCCGGATCCACGGCCACGATGACCCCTCCGTCGTCGGGGGAGCGCCACCGAGAGACGGCGACACGCCCGTCCGGCAGGAGCGCGGCGTCGCGCGCGTCGGTGACGGCCTCGAACGTCGCCACGACCGAGAGCGATCCGTCGACCTGCGCAAGCTCCCCGGTCCCCGAGAGCGCCACGTAGAGCGAGTCCCCCCCGAGCACCCCGAAGGGACGGCTCCCGGGCGCGAACACGAGCGGCGTGAGTTCCTCAGCGCCGCTGGGATCGATCGCATAGACAGCGTCGACGTCGGGGCACGAAACGACCCAGCGGTCCCCCGACACCGCCACCCGCCGGGGCGCCGCCGGCAGCGCGAAGCGCGCAACCACCTCGGGCACCTCAGCGTACCGCACCACCACCAGCGCGTTGTCGTCCGGCACCACGACTGCCACCTCGTCGCGCGCCGGCCACACCGCGAGCGTGCCGCTCTGTTCCGGCGTGTGCGTGACCGGCTCGGTGACGGAGATGAGAACCGAGTCGGTGCGGCGACGGCCCAGTTCGTCATACACCTCGAGCACGGCTCGGTAGCGGCCGGGCGCGTCGTAGCGCACGCGTGCCCGTTGCGCCTCGATGTCGTCGCCCACGCCGGGTCGCCAAACGAAGCGAGTCGCGCCGACGGACCCCGAAGCGTCGAGCAGGACCTCTTCGCCCACGAAGGCGTACCGCGACGCACCCGCCTCCGCGCCGAACTCGGCCACGCCGGCGTCGCGTCCGGCGTCGCTCCCCCCATCCGCCGTCGCATCCGGCCCCGCGTCCCCGCCCGTCGACGGGTCGCACGCCGTCAGCAGGAGGAGCAGCCAGACGAGCCTCCGCATCACTCGGGACCGGTCTCGAACGTCAGGGTTCGCGACTCCGCGAGCGTGTTGCCGTTGAAGTCCGCCACGCCGCCCGCCATCACCTCGAGCGTGTAGCCCGTGTTTGGCTCGAGAGCGCAGGTCGGGTGCACGTTGACGAGGGTCTCCTGCGTGCTCACGACCACCGGGACCCTGCCCTCGTCTGGGGTGGCGGCGTCCGTGCGGTAGAGCCGCAGGCTCCCCGGGTGGGCGCTGCGGATGTCGACCAGCTCATCGAACCCGACCCCGAAGCGGCTCGTCGTGCGGAGCCCGGTGGCCCCGTCCGCTGGCCAGACGAAGCTCACGCTGGGTGCCCGAGCGTCCGGCGTCTCCTGCCAAGCCGCGATCGCGCTGCCCTCGTCCTCAAGGGCATCGTCGTCGACGCTCAACACGACGACGTTGCCGATCGGCGTCACCGTGTCGAGGTCCCCCTCGAGGTCGAGGCGTGTCACCTCGGTGATGTTGGCGAGGTCGGAGATGTCGTAGATGGCAGCGAAGCGAGACTCGCCCACAAACGCGTAGTCCCCCTGCACAAAAACATACCCGCCGTTTCCGTCGCTGATGTTCTCCCCCGCGTGCACGGGGTTCTCGGGGTCGGTGACATCCCAGACGAAGAGCCCGCCCCCGCCCTCTTTGTTGGCGTAGAACACGTGGCCGTTCACGAAGCTCGAGAAGTACGCCTCTCGTGTGCGCCCGTCGGCGGTGCCGGCGAGGAAGTCCCCGCCCGCGATGACCTCGGGCGCGTCCGGCACCGAGATGTCCAGGAGGATGGTGCGCGGTCCCTCGGCCGCCGTCACCACAAGCAGGTTGCCGAGCGCCTGCACCTGACCGACGCGCATCAGTGGCTCCGGGGTGTACTGGGCGACGAACCGCGGGTCACGCGGGTTGGAGGCGTCGACGATCCAGACCCCGTTGTTGGCGCCGCCGACATACACGTACGGGTCCTGCCAGAACGTGCTCAGGCTCACCCGGGCGTACGCGTCGGGGTAGAGGAATCCGGGCAGCTCGAGGTCGACCTCGTGGCGCGGATCCGTCGGGTCCGAGATGTCCCAGAACTGGATGCCGCCAGCCCCTTCGACGAGCAGCGCAGTCATCTGGTCGACCACAGCCCAGGCTCCGTCACGCGTCGAAATCCCGATGGAGTGCGTCTCACGCATCGTGTCGGAGTAGCCCGTCCCGACCATCGTGGGTGAACACGGCTCGTCGAAGGCGAAGAAGCTCAGCCCGCCGCCCCCGAACTCCGGCGCCCACGGCATGAGCAGGTAGCCATCGAACATGGCCACCAGGTTGTGGTGGTCGGTCGTGTCCCGCTGCCCGCCGTCGAGCAACGCACAGTTGGTGAAGAGGGCGTCGCTCGAGAACGTCGTCGTCGGGCCACCGGGCCCCGCGTTCGACCACGCGTCGGGGGCGGGAAACGGACCGGGGTCGGCGCTCGGATCGCAGAGGTCGGTGATGGGGCCCGCATCCGGAGGCCCGGCGTCGGGCGAACCGGCGTCCGCGGGGCCCGAGTCTGGTCCGGCATCAGCCGGGGTAGAGTCGCCGTCGCAGCCAACCGCCCCCACCGCGAGAACCACGAAGAGAGACAGCGCCGATGCGATTCGTTGCATCACCCGCGAGAGTGTAGCGGCACGCTGGCGCCGCGGCAGAGCGAGATCTCACGCAGAGATCGGACCGAGGCGGACGCATTGTCCGAGCACGGCGTGCTGGAGCCTCAGCCGCCGGTGGGGTGACAGCCGTTGCAGGTGAAGTCGGGCATGCCGAGCATCGTCTGCATGGCGGGGGTCACGTCCTCCTCCATGAAGCGCATGATGTCGGCGTGGTCATCGTGCAGCGCGGCGTACTCGGGGGAGTCGGCGGCGGGGATGGGAGGAAGATGCGCCGAGGGCATCTCGAAGTGCGTGTCGGCCATGTCGGGGCCGTGGCAGTCGGCGCAGCCGAACTCGGCGAATTCCTCGGCGTCGTGCTCGACGAAGTACTCCCGGAAAATGGGATGGAAGCGCCCTACCATGTCCATCTCGCGGTCCTCGTGGGACATGTCGGCCCAGGGCTGCTCCGGCGGCGTGATGCCGAGCAGCTCGCGTGCGCTTTGGTGCCCTTCGGTGCTGTCGCCGGGCGCGTCGAAGCCGTCGTCTCCCAGGTCGTCCTCGCCGCCGGAGGAGGCCTGCTCGTCGGTGTCACCACCGCCATCGCTGCTTCCGCCACAGGCCCATGCGCCTCCGCCGAGGAGCGCGATCAAGGTAAGGGTCAGCCATGTGTGCTTGGTCATCGTCGTTGCCTCCGGGCGCGACGGTACCGGACGGGACGGAAAAAGAAAGGGCGATCCTCCGTCGAGGATCGCCCCTGAAAGTCCGTCGTGGCTCCTCCGCCGAAGCGGGCTCGCTCACTGGAGAGACCTGGCCCAGGCATCTCCGACACGACCGTCCTTGGCGTGGGTGCCCGTCTCGCTCACGTCTCCGAAGAGCCGCGCTCGAGTCGGGTCGAGCGGCCGAACCGCTCGGTGCCGGCAGACATGTCCTCGTTCAGGACCCGCGCCCCAATCTGGTCCGAAGACCTCGTCGAGACGACCGCTCCCTTTTCGTGCGAGGACGATCCCGTAGAACCATGTCTTCACTCGAACGAACTTCGGCTGTGCCTTCCGTCGACGTCCTCGTCACGAACCTGCTGCGCTCCCCTCGGCGACCCGCCGACAAGAGCACCCCCCGTCATCCGACACCCCGAGCCGAAGCCCGATCCGCGTCCGACGAGTGTGTCGCGCCCAGCGCTCCCGCTCCCCAAAGGGACCGTTCGCGTCTCCAGAGAGGACACGCGAACTCCAAAAAGCCCGCTTGTCTGAGACGACACTCACCTGTTCGTCGAGAGATCCGTGCTGTGCGCCTCCCGCCGCATCGTCCACGTTGCCGTGCCGAAACGAGCGTTCTGACCCACGCCGAGACCTCGACGTCTTCCATCGTATCGACCCGCGATGCGCGTCGCGTTCCGAGCCCCGCTGCCGCCTTCGAGAAGGCGCGTTCAGGACCACTCAGAGTCGGATTCACCCCTCCGCACACCGAAGTGCACCGAGTTGCACGTTCTCCAACGTGCGTGCCGAATCGCTTCGCTCGCTTCACTTGCGAGGCGGTTCGACGGGCTAGGTCGCGCGGGCCCTGAGGCCTGCCTGGAGAAGGCATCCACCTCCGCGTGGGTGCGGAGGTGACGGCGACCCCGGTCTCTGTTCGACCGATGTCTGCTTACCCACGATGCTGTTTCCAAAGAGCAGGTTCCCCACTCGTCTCGGTGCACTCCCTTCGCATTCCCACGCGTCGGGTCGCGTCCGGATTCACGCCGGACCGCGTGCTGAGGTGAGCCTTCGTCGAACCCGGGAGCGTTTCGTCTCCCCGGTCCGCCTGAGGCGTTCCTCGGACGCTTCGTCGCTGAATGACGCGACTTGTCGACAGAGAGGTCCGCGTCCCGACGAATCGAAACGCAGACGCTGCTGTCGGAAGTCAGCGCGTGCACGAAGCACACGCGTTCCGTCACGGGCCCCCGACAGAGCCGCTCCATCGCTGGAGGCGGTCCATCGGCGTTGGCCCGTCGGCCCTGCTCACGAGAAGCAGGAGCCCCGGGGCAAACCCGGCCAGCCTAGGTCTCCGCGTTGCCCTGCTGCGTGAACAGCAAGGGTGCCGAGAACCCAAAGCGCCTTTGCGTCACGTCCCCGTACATCCTTCACCGAGCGTCTCGGCGTGGCGCTCCGATCCGATCCCGAAGGACGGCTCGAAGAGAGAAGTGGCGCGCTGCAGTATCAACCGACCCTGGGGCACGATCCATCGTGCTTCGGTCCCCGTGTCTTCCTTCGTGACGTCCCGCTTGCGCGACTTCGCCCCGAACTCGAACTCAGGCCGACGTGTCCACATGGCTCACGATCGAGCGCAAGCGCTCGCTTGGAGTCATCCGAACCCGTCTGGAGAGACAGACCTCCCGTGCCGCACCGAAGCCGGAGCTCCCGAACGACCCGCTCAGCGCGCCTCGACACCCTTCGTCGTCAGCGCCGACACTTTGGGGGAATGGGTCACTCCCCCTGCCATCGGCATTGACCGAGGACCGTCTCGACCGGCTTGGTTCACACCTCACCAGCTTCGTCGGACCAGGTGCCTTCCACCCTCTCGTGCGCCGGGCCGGAGCCCCTCACACGCCGATGGCCCCTCCGAAGAGGAGCCCCCGAATCCCCTTTTGAACGACGCGCCCGACATCACCCGTGAAGGAGTGCTGCCGCGCCGACGCTCGACCTGAGCTGGGAGCCCATCGGGCTCCTTCCCCCAGGCCGCAGGGCATCGATGGCTTCTGCGACCGAAAGCCGCGAACACGTGTTCAACGACCTTCCACGGACCAAACTACCGAAACGACCAGACAACGCAAGAAGAAAAAGCAACTCAAACCAAACAAATAATCCACGCACAACTTGTCCACAGATGAAACGGGTTATCCACAGGAGAGCCCAGCTCGATCCCCAGGAATCGCAGTGCCACGCCCGGTTTATCGGACGGACGCACAGGTTATCCACAGCCCGCAAAGGGGGACATCCGCGTCATGGGACGCGTTTGCCGCTGCCCTACTCGGACGAGGCGGTGCTCCGAGATCCGGCAAAGAGCGGTTCAGGATGCGAATCCTCGGGGCACTGGGGGTGCAGCCAGCGCCCGAGACAGGATTCAGCGCCGACGCCGCAGGCAGACCAGCCCGAGCAGCCCGCAAAGCCAGACCGCGGCGTTCGTCGCTCGAGGGCCGGAACCTGCGAGCCGGCAGCCGCAGCCGGGAGATGGACTCTCGGGCCGGCACTCGCTCGGAAGCCCCGCGTCGCGCGGTGCTCCGGTGGCGGCGTCCGGGTCGAAGTCCGGAGGCAGCTCGGCATCGAGACCGAGGTCGACGATGATGTCGGGCTCCCAGGCCGGGCACACGGCGCCGACATCGCTGCAGGGCGCGCAGATCATCGGCTCGTCGATCTCCGAGAGGCGCGTCAACACATCAACGTCCGCGCCGTTCCAACGTCCCAGGGCGTAGCCGCTGATCGCTTCGTCAACGCACACGAACAGGCCATCCGACAGGTCGGACAAGCACGTCACGGCCAGGTCCGGGTCGATTGTCTCGAACGAACGCCCATCCTCGGCGTGATGGAGCCCTCCGAGCCGGCTGCCGACGAACACGCCCTCGGGGGTGACGACGAGCCCGCCCACATAAGGAAGGCGCAACACGGTTTCCCACGTGGCGCCCGCGTCCTCCGAGCGAAGGATGCGCTCCGGTGCCGGCTCCCCGTTGAAGTGGAGCATCTCGGCATAGATGACGTCAGCATCATCCAGGGCCGTCGCCCACACCACGAGCCCGCGCTCCCCTTCTTCGATCGGCACGGGTGTCGCTTCGAACCGGAGGCCGCCGTCCTCCGATCGCAGGAGCGTGGGGACGCGGTTGCCTTCTCCGTCATCCGCCAGCGAGCCGCTCGCGTAGAGCACGTCGCCCGCCGGCAACAGCCGCTCGATCACCACATCCCCGAACGGCGCCCCGAGGCGCGTCCATGTTTGCCCCGCGTCGACGCTCTCGAAGAGCTGGTCGGGTTGCGCGGTCAGCGCGCCCACCGCCATCAGACGGTCTGGCGTCAGGGCGACGACCTCGACGACGAAGACGTTCGTCAGCAACTCGCTCGGCCTCTCCCAGGTGCACCCCTCATCGGTGGACCGAAGCAGGCCCTCGAACGTCCCCAGGACGATCGCCCCGCGTGCGTACGCGATGGCGGGGTCCTCATTGCGGGCGTCCACCCCGTAGGAAGCAGCGCAGCCCCAGCGCCAATTCGTTCCGTCGTCGCTCCGGGCGAGCCCCCACGTCGCGCGGGCCACGCGTCGACCGGGCGAGAGCGGGTCTTCCACGATGCGGCCCATCGAGGCGGGTCGACCGTGCGCGGATGCGGTCGCCGGCAACACCACCATGGCTGCCAACACCATGAGAACGACAGCGCGTGCGGATGTCACGACGACACCGAGCGGAGACAGAGGAGCAGCGCGGTCGAGTGAGCGCTGCCGGAGGTCGGGCGGTGCCGGCACCCAGGGAACCTAGCAGGACTCACCGCCCACGCGTTTGCGAAGCGCAACCGATTTCCTTGGCTCGATACGCCTCTTGGTCTAGCGTCTTCGCTCACTTCCAGGAGGATTCTGTATGCACCGCTCTCTTCTCGCCGCCGCTGCGGCCGTTCTGTTTCTTCTCCCGGCCGGCGCTTCGGCCCAGGACGACGTGGGCGCGGCCACCGAAGCGATCTGCTGCGGCTCGGCCTGCTGCGCGATCCCGGAAGGAGACGCTTTCCAGGCCCGGGACGACGTGAACCCCAACAACGCGTGCGAGGTCTGTGACCCGAGCGTGAGCAACTCGGAGTGGACCGCCGTCCCGAGCTGCGGCGGCA
>JBGCFC010000073.1:0-4263 GCA_045106715.1 Sandaracinaceae bacterium | reverse complement strand
GGCCGTGAGATTCGCGGGTCTGACTTCAGGCGCGAGCGCGAGTGGTCTTCTTCGCCGTCTTCTTTGTGGCCGTCTTCTTGGTGGCCTTCTTCGCTGCCCCGTTGCTTGCGCTCTTGCGCGACTTGGGCGCGAGCGCTGCCGCGAGCTCATCGGCGCGGTCGGTCCGCTCCCACGTGAAGCTCTTTTCGGTACGGCCGAAGTGTCCGTAGGCTGCCGTCTTGCGGTAGATGGGGCGGAGCAGATCGAGGGTCTCGACGATCGCGCGCGGGCGGAAGTCGAAGACCTTGGAGACCGCGCGGGCGATCTTGTCGTCGTCGACGATGCCGGTTCCGAAGGTCGTCACGTAGACGCCCATCGGCTTGGCCACACCAATGGCGTAAGCCACCTGGACCTCACAGCGCGTCGCGAGTTTCGCTGCGACGATGTTCTTGGCCACGTAACGCGTGAAGTACGCCGCGCTGCGATCGACCTTGGACGGGTCCTTGCCGCTGAACGCGCCGCCGCCGTGACGGCCCATGCCGCCGTAGGTGTCCACGATGATCTTGCGGCCCGTGAGGCCAGCGTCCGCGTACGGTCCGCCGAGCACGAAGCGGCCCGTCGGGTTGATGTGGAACTTGGTCTTCTTGTCGATGAGCTTGGCCGGGATGACCTTGTTGACCACCTCTTCGATGACCGCCGCCTTGAGGTCGCGGTGCTTGACCGACTCGGCGTGCTGCGTGCTGACCACGACCGCGTCGATGCGCGTGACCTTCCCGTTCGCGTCGTACTCGCAGGTCACCTGGCTCTTGCCGTCGGGGCGGAGCCAAGGGAGTTTCTTGTTCTTGCGGACCTGGCTGAGCTTCTTGGTGAGCTTGTGGGAGAGTTCGATCGGCATCGGCATCAGGTTGCGCGTCTCGTTGCACGCGTAGCCGAACATGAGCCCCTGGTCGCCGGCGCCCTGGTCCTTGCTCTTGCTCGTCTTGGCGTCGACGCCAAGCGCGATGTCGGGGGACTGCGCCTCGACGGCGGAGAGCACCGCGCAGGTGTGGGCGTCGAAGCCCATGTCCGTGTGCGTGTATCCGATGTCCGCGATCGTGTCCCGCACGATCTTGGCGTACTCGAGCTTGGCGGTCGTAGTGATCTCACCCGCGATGATCGCGTAACCGGTCTTGACCATCGTCTCGCACGCGACGCGACCCGTCGGGTCCTCGCGCAACACCGCGTCGAGGATGGCGTCGGAGACGTTGTCGCAGATCTTGTCCGGATGGCCTTCTGTAACGGACTCGGACGTGAACAGCTTGCCTGCCATGAGATCTCTTCCCCTCTACTCGATGTTCGACGCACCGCCTCGGCCCGTCGGAAGGCGAGCGTTGTAGTGGGGGGCTGTTTTCATGTCAAACCTGAGCGCCGACGACTCTCGGATTCGCATCGGCGAGGAGAGACGCGCCGAAGGGGGACGCGGTCCTGCCGCCGAGGCGCGCTGCGAGTTCCGCCGAGGACACCGAGTCCAGCGCTTTCCTCAGGGTCGCAGGAGCAGCACCCACATGTCGCTCAACGCTCCGTTCTGGCTCCCTCCATACACGACCATCGCTTGCTCATTTCGGTCCCAGTAGGCCGCGTGATGACGGCGGGCCGAGATGTGGTCGTCGTTGGGTCCACTGGCCGGCGTCACCGGTGACCAGCGATAGGTGCCGTCCCCGGCCGTTCCTTCCACCGTGAGCAGGAACGCATCCGAGAGCGACTCCGACGAGGTCGAGCCACCGAAGATCAGGACGCGCTCAGGCTCCGAGCTCCCAAAGTCGTACTCCGCGACCACCGCCGAGTGGCCAAATCGCTCGCCCGGGGGCGTCCCCGTTGTGCTCGCGACCTGCCACTGCGTGCTCGAGCTGCATGGGTTCAGCACGTGGACGTCGTTCAGGCTGGTCGATCCGAAACGACCTCCAAACAACAGCACCCGCGTGAGATCGGAGAGGCGAGTGGCGGTCGCCCACGCGCGAGCGGGTGGCGGAGGCGTGTAGCCGCTGTCGCCTGGCTGGCGCTGCACGAGGTTCCACTCGCATGCCCGTTCGCCATCGCCGCATTCGAACTCGTAGGCTTGGTCGCTGAAGCCCGCGTCGGTGATCCCACCGAAGAAGCCAGTAAGCGCTCCGCCACACGCGGGATCGTAGTAGGCGCTCCCCTCCGCGATCGGAGGCCGGATGCTCGATGCGGCAAGCAGGCGGTGCACCCACTGCCCAGTGTCGGGGTCCAGGCTCCACGTCTCGTTGTCCGTGGTTCGGGTCCCGGACGAATCGAGACCACCCATGAAGTAGAGGTCGTCGGACCCAAAGGGCGAGGAGAGCGCGAAGCTGTGACCGAACCGTGGTCCCGGGCTCATCGAGTCGGCCACATCGGCAAGGGTGGGCCGGCGAATGAAGCGGGCGTCGAGCCCGTCGATTTCCCACAGCGTGTCCAGGGCGTCGCGATCCACGTCCCGGCCGCCGTAGAGGAAGAGCTCACGACGCCCCGACACCATCGCCTGCTCTGCCGACCCCGGGAGGTCGACTCCAGTCACATGGACCCCCGTCAGCGCGTTCGACGTGGGATCGACCCGGTAGACAGCGAAGCGCATGGCGTCGTCGAACACCCCGCGGCCTGGGTAGTAGAGCAGTCCCGCCGCGGAGGACGCGAAGAACCCGTTCCCGCCGGTGACCGCCTCGGCGGTCGGTGAGTCCGGCGTGACCTCGGTCAGCGTGAGCGTCTCGAGGTCGACTTCGATCCAGCTCTCGACAGGTGTGTCGTCGGCGATTCCGTTGGCGAGCAGCGCGCGATCGCGGTCGACATCAACATAGCCTGTGCCGAGGTAGCGCGGCGTGCTCACCGTGGCCGACACGGCGAGGAACCCCGTAGAGAGATCGGTCAGATCGAGGGTGAAGAGGGTCGACGACGCAACCGGCTCACCGTCCCCATCCCAGGTGCCGCCCGAGATCATCATGAGACGATCGCGCGCTTCGTCGACGACAAAGCCCGGGCCTACGATGACCTCGGGGGGCAGCCCGACATCGTGGCGCGTCCAGGCCTCGCTGCCGGCCGTCCCAATGTCGAGAGACCACAACTCGTTCAAGACGGTTGGGATGGGTTCGGTGGTCGGGTCTGCGCCTCCATACATGAAGATTCGGTTTCGCTCGCGATCCAGCGCGTAGGTCGCGAGGTAGCGCGGAGGCGGCGTCCCGATGGTGGGGAGTTCGGTCCAGGCCTCGGCGCCACGCGTTGAAACGTCGAGCTGGAAGATCGGGGCGCGGAACGGAGTCGCGGTGAGGACGCCACCGCTGAAGAACAGGATCCGCTCGTTGTCGACATCCTCGACCGCCGCCGGAAAGAAGAACGTCGGAGGGGCGCCGGAGGGGAAGAGCTGCGTCCAAGAGTCAGTGCCGTCCAGGGCGAACTCCCAGACGCCGGTCCGCGTATCGCTGCCGTCTTGCTCGTTGTAGACGTAGATCACGCGCTCGTTGAGAGAGTCATGGAAGGCGATGTTCGGTTCGTCGGCTGTGCGGTCCGGAAGAAGCTGCCTCCAACGGGTCACATCGCTCAGCACGAGCGCAGGCCCGACAGCGACCGTGTTGCCATCTTCTTCGGCATCCCGGACGGTGACTTCGACACGGATCTCGTCGTCCGAGGCGATGCCGAACATCGACGTGTCGAGGGAGGCGCCGGTCGCCCCCGTGACCAAGACATCGTTCTGGTACCACGCGTACGTGTAGCCGAGTGCGTCTCCGTCCGCGTCGAAAGGGGTTCCTGCGACGGCCCGCAGCGACTCGCCGAGCACGGGCCGGTAGCTGCTGAGACGCGCCGAGGCGAGTTGGGGCAGCGAGTTTCGGATCAGCACCTCGAGCGTCCCCGGAGGACCCCGGCGACCGTCGGACGCGACGGGCGTGATCCCCACCCGCCACCGCTCTGCCTTGCTCGTGAGGTCCGCGCTGATCGTGTCACCCGTCTCGCTGACCGCCGCGCCGTCGCGCGACCAAGCCCACTCGTAGGTGACGGGGCCGGTCGCCATCGGATCGGTGCTCTCCATGGTGATCTCGGACACGAGATCGTCGAGCGTGGTGGGCGTCTCCGGCGTGAGGCGGATCCCCGGGCGCGTGGGCAGCGTGGGGTCGACGCTGCCGTCCCCTGCGTCGGGGGGAGCGCCGTCGGTCGGAGGGGCGCCGTCGGGCAGGGCGCCGTCGGGCAGGGCGCCGTCGGGCATGCCCGCGTCGCTCGAGGCGTCGGCGCCGCCGAGGTAGGGGTCGGTGTCGACCAGAA
>JBGCFC010000072.1:0-87563 GCA_045106715.1 Sandaracinaceae bacterium | reverse complement strand
CCCAGCTGGACCCGGTCGCGCTCGTCGATCCGCATGACGACTTCCGCCTCGGCCATCTCGATACCCCCGCCCCAACGGCGGATTCGCGCCCATCCGCTCGCGACTCCCGACTCAGCCATCCCGCAGAAGGGTAGCACGCGTCGCCATTTGGTATGCTTTCTGCGTGAGCCTCCACGCGCGAAGCCCCCTCCGTCGCAACCCCCTCGCTGTATTGCTGTGCGCGACGACGATGTTGGGGGGGTGCGGCAACCAATACGATCTCAATGTCGCGTTCGATCCGCCGGAGCTTGCGGACGATGCATCCCGCATCGAGCTGTCGGTGATTCCGCGCTGCGGGGATCAGGCTCTCGGCGCGGACGCGGTCGGTGCGCTCGCGTCCTCCACCCTCACCCGTGATGGTGAGGCGATGGCGGTCGGCGCCCTGCCGGCGGGGTCGTACGGGCTCTATGGACGCGCGGTCGGAGGCGACTGCGACATCGTCGCCACGGGCTGCATTCCCATTGAGGTGGAGGCGGGGGGCTCGGGGCGATTCACCGTCGTGCTCGACCGCTTCTCGGGGACGACCTGCCCGGTGGGCCAGTGTTCGGACGGGGTCTGTGTGCCCGGCGGCGATGCAGGGCCGATGGACGCGGGGCCGATGGACGCGGGTCGGGATGCTGGCTCGCCAGACGGCGGATGCAGCGAAGATTGCGACGACTCCGATCCGTGCACCGACGACGCGTGCATGGCGGGCGCGTGCAGCTACACGACCCGCGACGCCGACGACGACGGCAGCGGGGACGCGATGTGCCCGGAGGTCGGCGGTGTGCCGAACGACGACTGCGACGACACCGACCCGTTGGTCGCTCCGTCGCTGGCCGAGCGCTGCAACGGGGTCGACGACGACTGCGACGACGCGACCGACGAGGACTTCGATTGCGCGCTCGGGGACACCGAGGCGTGCCCGGCGTGCGGTCCGGGTGAGCGTGTCTGCGAGGACAGCTGCACGTTCGGCGCGTGTGTGCCGGCGACGGATGGGGACACCGTCGCGCTGTGGGCGTTCGAAGAGGCCGCCGGGGCCGCCTTCGCCGACACGACTGGGAGCCACGACGGAACCATGGTCGGGACCGGCGGCCGCGTGGACGGGCCCGCTTTTTGCGGCCAGGCGCTCGACATGGACGGCACCGCGTTTGGGGTGGTGTCCAACTCGACCGACTTCGACCTGGACGTGGGCAGCGTTTCGATGTGGGTTCGGTTCGAGACGCCGGACGTGCTGCAGGCGGCGCTGAGCCGGGATGAGCTCAACATCAACACGGATGGCCACATCAACATCCGACGCTTGCCGAGCGGGTTGTTGGAGGCGCGGATCCAGGCGGTGGGCTCGCCGTCCTTCAGCTGCATGACGACGGAGTTGGTCGCCCTTGACGTCTGGCACGAGGTGGTCGTCCGTTGGGGACCGCCGGACTTTGAGATGGTCGTTGACGGTGTCCCGTTCACGACCTGCGGTGCCGCGCCTTGGACGACGGGAATCGCCGGCAACACCAACCCGATCGCGTTCGGCGGCAATCAAATGGAGACGGCCCCCGGGTTGGCCACGGACTCGGCCGACCTTCTGAACGGGTCGCTGGACCACGTGGAGCTACGCAGCGGTCGCGCGGCTGCTGCGTCGCCGGAGATCACAACCGTAGTGCTGGTCGATGCAGACGCGGACGTCGATCTCGGCCCGATGTACGATGGGATGGTGCTGGACCTGGCGACGCTGCCGGCCAACATGAACTTCCGCGCCACCGTGGATCCCGGGATGCCCGGGTCTGTCAGCGTAGAGTTGGACGGCACGGCTGGGACGGCGCAGGCCATTCCGCCGTACTCCTTCGAAGACAGCGATGGCGACTATGACCCTGTGCCGCTGTCCGTCGGGGCCCACGTGCTCGAAGTCACGGCCTACACCGAAGCCGCACTGATGGGGACCGCCGGGCCGACGAGGACGATCAACTTCACCGTTCGCTGACGACCACCCAGAGGTCCGCGCCTTCCGGTCAATCGTCGTCTTCAAAGCCGCGCGGTTCGATGGCGGCCTGGAAGGCTTCGATCGGCTCGAGCTGTTCGTCGCCGGGCTTCATGTCGAGGCGCAGCAGATGAAACAGCGCGTCGCCCTCGTTCACGACCGGGAGCTGCGCGTGGCCGATCACGATGCTGTGCCCGGGTGCGTGAACGGGGACCGGGTCGCCGCCGTGTGGATCGCCGATGGTGGCGAGCAGGGCCTTCGCCCGTACGCGGCTCCCGAGTTTGGCGCGGGCGCGAAGCATGCCTCCGGCTGGCGCGCGCACCCAGCGGGTTCGGTCGGCAACGACGGGCGGGGGTCGGACCGCGGGCTTTCGACGGGTCTTGAGCATGCCCAGGTGGTGCATCGTCGCGACCACGCCGCGCAGCCCGGCCTTGATGGCCCAGGCGTCGGACCGGAGCGCCTCCCCGCCCTCGTAGACGATCAGCGGAACGCCCTGCTTGGCCGCGGCGGCGCGCAGGGATCCAGCGCGGATGGGGCTCCGCAGGACGACCAATGCGCCGAAGTGCTCGGCCATCTCGAGCGCGACGGGATCGTCGGGACTGATCCGGATGTGCGGCAGGTTCGTGCGGTGAAGCCCCCCTGTGTGGAGGTCGATGCCGTGGGTCGACTTGGCGAGCACCTCTTCGCGGAACAGATGCGCGAGCCGCGCGCCGAGCGAGCCGCGCGCGCTCCCCGGGAACGCGCGGTTCAGGTCCCGCCGGTCCGGCAGGTAGCGGGAGTGGCCGAGGAAGCCGAACATGTTGACCACGGGGACGGCGATCAGCGTGCCGCGCAGCCGCGACAGGGCACGCATGCGCAGCAGCCGACTGACGATCTCGACGCCGTTGATCTCATCGCCATGCACCGCCGCCGACACAAAGAGGGTCGGGCCCGGGCGCTTCCCGCGCACGACATGGACGCGCATGCTCACATCGCGCGAGGTCGGGAGGCGCGCGACAGGGAGCTCCACGGTCGTCCGCTCACCGGCCTCGACGGTCACGCCACCGATGACGAGGGGCGGGATCACGGCCTTCTTGACGCGCCGCTTCCGGCTCACCTTCTTGCTCGCGCCCTTCGCCGACGGCTTGGTCGGCTGGCCCGTCGGGCTCGGTTTGGTCGTGGCAGCCGGTTTCGCGGCGGTCTTGGAGCGGGGTGACATCGTGCTCAGTCCGTAGGGGCAGCGAAGCGGAGGTTCGTCAAGAGAACGCGATGCATCGCGCGGAGCCGGCCCCGCAATGTGTCAGGGGCCGACTTGAAGAGCGAAGGCGGCGAGAACGCGGCGTGCGCGTCCAGGAGTGCGACCGCGGCTTCCGAACGCACCGGCTCGTGGACCCCGGCTTCCTCGAGGAACGACGCGAGCAGGGTGCGCTCCTCTTCCGCGAAGCGCTCGTGCGCCTCGGCCACGGCGCCGCAGGAGCGCCCGAACAGGTCCGGCCCGTGGGCCCCGGCCTGTGCCTTCTCGAGGAACGCGTCGAGCCGCCTTTCGAACACCCTCGCGAGACGGGCGGGCACGGTCCCGGGGACGGCCCAGGCGTCGCGCTCTGCCTGAAGGACCGCTCCGTAGAGCTGCTCGGAGAGCGCCGAGAGGATCTCATCCTTGCTCCGGAACTCCAGATAGACGCTGCCCACCCCCACCTGCGCCTCTTTCGCGATGTCCGCGATGGTCGTCTTCAAGGGTCCGTAATGAAAGAACAAACGGCCGGCCGCCTTGAGGATGACGATGCGTCTGGGGCGCTTCTTCATGGGGACGATTACGGAGACGTAAAGGGGTTGATCGAACCGTGAACGACTTTACGTTTTATTCATCACTCATGCAACCGATGCCCCCTCAAGGAGGTGCGCTGTGAGCGCACAGGACGAACGAACTCTGCCGCTGCTCGCGCTCCGTACCGGTATGGTGCTGCCGGGCAGTCACGTCACCCTTCCCATCGGGCGCCGCGCCTCCCGGGCGCTCGCCGCCACCGTGCGCCCCGACGACCGGATCGTGCTCGGCGTCCAGCGTGACCCCAAGGTGGTCGAGCCCTCACTGGCGGATCTGCACACCATCGGCGTCACCGCGCGGGTGGTGCAGAAGAACGACCGCGGCCGCCGCGGCATCCTGCTGCTCGTGGAGGGCCTCGAGCGCGTGCGGCTCACCAGCCTCAAGAGTCACGAGCCCTATCTTCGCGTGGGTGTCACCTCCGTCGACGAAGTCGATGTGGCCAGCGAGGAGGCCGAAGCGCTCGCCGCCTCGTTGCGCGACCAGCTGCTGGAGGCGTCAGCGGAAGACGATCGGGCGTTCCGGGGCTTGCTTCAAGAGACGAAGTCCCCCGGCAGGCTCGCCGACCGACTCGCCGGCGCCGTGGATGGACCGCCTGAGCTTCGGGTCTCGGTGCTGCTCGAGCTGAACGTGCCGAGCCGCCTCCGTCTCGCGATGGAGCTGTTCTCGAAGGCGCGCGCGTCCGCGAAGATGCGCGAGACGATCGACTCCGAGGTGCGTCGGAACCTCGGTAAGCAACAGAAGGAGGCGGTGCTGCGAGAGCAGCTCAAGGCCATCCGCAAGGAGCTCGGCCAGGACGGCGGCGACGGCGACGTCCTTCATCAGAAGCTGGAGTCGATGGAGCTGCCGGAGGAGGTTCGTGAGCAGGTGGACCGCGAGCTCGAGCGACTCGGCAGCATGAACGCGCAGAGCCCTGACGCGGGCCTGACGCGCAAGTACCTGGAGCTCGTCGCGGAGCTGCCGTGGAACGAGCGCGCCCCTGCGAGCGACGACCTCAACGCGGTCGAGGCGGTCCTCGAGGACGAGCACTACGGCCTGTCCGACGTGAAGCGCCGCATCCTCGAACACATGGCCGTCCTGCGCCTGACCGGCCGCGCGCGAGGGACCATCCTCTGCCTCGTTGGGCCTCCCGGTGTCGGCAAGACCTCGCTTGCGCAGTCGGTGGCCAGCGCGACCGGTCGTCCGCTGCAGCGGATCGCGCTCGGCGGCGTGAGGGACGAGGCTGAGGTCAGGGGCCACCGGCGCACGTATGTCGGCGCGTTGCCGGGTCGGATCCTGTCGGCGCTCAAGAAGGCAGGCGTGAAGAACCCGGTCGTGGTGCTGGACGAGGTCGACAAGCTCGGCCGCGGTTGGCAGGGCGACCCGGAGGCCGCGCTGCTCGAGGTGCTCGACCCGGAGCAGAACCACGCGTTCACCGACCACTACCTGGAGATGCCGTTCGATCTGTCGGAGGTGCTGTTCATCGCGACCGCCAACGATCTCTCCTCCATCTCGGGGCCGCTCCGCGACCGCCTCGAGATCATCGAGGTCACGGGCTACACGACGGAAGAGAAAGAGGCCATCGCGTCGCGCCACCTGCTCCCCGCGCAGCTCGAGAAACACGGCCTGCCCGAGGGCGCCATCACGCTCGCCGACGGCACGCTCGACACGGTGATTCGGGAGTACACCCGCGAGGCCGGCGTACGTCAGCTCGCCCGTGAGATCGCGAAGCTGTGTCGGTCCGTCGCGCTGGACTGGGCCAAGCGTCTTCCCGCCGACACGACCGACCCGGCCCCGCCGGAGCCGGTGGCCGTGGACCGCGAGACCGTCGTCAGGGTGCTCGGGAGGCCGAAGTTCTTCCAGGAGATGGCCGAGCGCGCGCGTCCGCCCGGTGTCGCGGCCGGGCTCGCGTGGACCCCGGTAGGCGGGACCGTGCTGTACGTCGAGACCACGCGGATGGAAGGCAAGGGCAAGGTGGAGATCACCGGTCAACTCGGTGACGTCATGAACGAGTCGGCGCGCGCGGCGCTCGCCTACCTCCGGACCCACGCGAGCGGGCTGGGTATCGACCCACGCTTCTTGGACGAGACGGATCTGCACATCCACGTCCCCGCAGGCGGCGTGCCCAAGGACGGCCCCTCCGCGGGGGTGACCATGTTCACGGCGCTCGCGTCGCTGCTCACCGGGCGGCGTGTACGGCCCGACACGGCCATGACGGGAGAGGCCACCTTGCGCGGACGCGTGCTCCCGGTGGGCGGCATCAAGTCCAAGGTGCTCGCGGCTCACCGCGCGGGCTTCTCGCGGGTGCTGCTGCCGGCGCAGAACGAGCGCGACTACGACGAGATCCCCCAGTCGGCGCGCGACGAGCTCGAGATCGTCTTCGTCTCGAGCATGGAGGAGGTCTTCTCCCTCGCGCTCGAGGACGGTCCGGCGGTGGACTCCTCCTCCCCCACGAACGCCACCGACCCGTCCGGCGACTTGCTCGTCTGAGCGCCCCCTCGTCCTCCTCCTCCCCCCCCCGCGGGGTCGGCCGGTTCGCTGGCCGGCCCCGCACTCTTGTTTGAACTCTCTCGCGAGCGAGCGCCTCATGCGTACAATCGCAGAGCGGGGGAGGGGCATGAGCGCCGATGAGATCGACGAGAACGTAGACGGAGGGCCGCCGGCAGGGGTTCGGGCCCGGGTCGAGGGCGACATGCGCTTCTGGCTGGATCCTCGACCCGAGTACCTTTACGTGCGCTGGGCGGGCTGTGTCTCCACCGTCGCGACCGCCGATGTGTGGCTTGCGGCCATCGACGCGGCGCTCCGAAAGAGCGGCCTGTTCCGAGTTCTTTGGGAGGCGCGCCCGGCTCAAGTCCACCCGCCCGAGGTGCGAGACCACATCTGGGCCTGGCTGGAGCGCGCGGAGTATCTCGCGGTGTCCTCGGTGATGGTGAACTCCGAGATGCTGCGGGTCAGCGTCAACCTGAGCCGGGTCGCGTCCGGCGTGAGGCTGCGGGCGTTCGACAATCGTGAGTCGGCCGAGGGCTGGTTGCTTCGGCAGCGTCGGTAGCGGTCGCTGGCCACATCGAGCGTCTGCTAAACCAACGCCATGTTCCAGACGCCTGTTCGCGATGCGATGACATCCCCCGTGGTCTCCTGCGCCCCCGAGCTCTCGGTCGAGTTGGCGACCCGCGACCTCTCCGAACATGACATCTCCAGCTTGGCCGTCGTGCAGGCGGGCCAGCTCGTCGGCCTCGTCTCTCGGGCGGATGTTCTCCCGTTCGCGATCCCAATGGGCGCACATCCGCTTCCCGAACGGCCGCTCGCCGAACATGCGGTCGAGTCCATCATGACGCGCCCGGTGGTGAGCGTGCGGCCCGAAACGAGTCTCGCGGGCGCGGCGGCGGTCATGGTCGAGCGCAGGATCCACCGCGTGATCGTGGCCGAGGAGGGGCGGCCGCTCGGCGTCGTCAGCACGCGTGACCTGATGGACGCGGTCGCCAACGCGCCGTGTGACGTCGCGATCTCAGAACTCGCGACGGTGCCCGTGCATTGTGTCGACGTGGCCGCTTCGATCGCCGAGGCCATCGCGCAGTTGGAGGAGCTCCGCGTGACGGCACTGATCGTCTGTGAACACGAACAGCCCATGGGGGTCTTGTCTCAGCGCGGTGCCCTGCTGGCGGCCCGGCACGCAGGCGGATCGCGCGTCGAAGAGGCGATGGACGCCGCCGTGATCTGCCTGCACGAAACGGCGAGCGTGCATCGTGCCGCCCGGCTTGCGCGCAGGATGGGGGCGAGGCGCATCGTGACGACCCGGCACCGTTCCCTGCACGGCGTGCTTTCGGGGATGGACTTCGCGCGCTTTGTAGCGACGGCAGCCAACCGATAGGAGACTGCGGCACCGGTCGGCTACATGAGCTCGAGCACCGACGTCCGGTCGACGATGTCCCCCAAGAGCTGTGGGTCATGGCCCTCGCCCGCGGTGACGACCGCGTGCGGCTCTCGATGATCACCCCGTCGAGATCGAGTACGGCTAGTGGGCACGCAACACGCGCGCTTTGCGCATCGTGATGGCCACGCTCCGACCGCTGGCCTGAGGGAGCCCAGCCCGTCTCGTAGCGTCCGCGCACGGCTCTGGTATCCCTGCCGAGTGATGTGCGCCCGACTCCTCTTGATCACCGCGCTGCTCCTGGCGGCGTTCGGGTGCGACGATGAGGTTGACGCCACCGACGCGGGCCCGCCTGAGATCGAAGACGCCGGAGACCCCGGCGTCGTGGCGGGGCGCGTTCGATACGAGGACCGCCCCTACGACGCGGACGGCTTCACGGGCGAACTCGTGCTTCGGCCGAGCGTGCAGGTGAGGGTCGACATCGTGGACGGCGAAGGGGCGCCGGTGGCCACGGTGCACACCGACGCCGATGGACGGTTCCGCGTTCCGGTACCGGCGTCGGACGACACACACTACCTGGTGCGCGTGCTGGCCGAGGTGGAGCACGCGGGCCACATCGCTCGGGTCACCACGCGCCGCGACGCCGTCAAGACCTACTCCCTCGAGGCCCTCCTTCGGCCGGGACAAAGCGCCGACTTCGTCGCTCGGCACCTCACGGGCACCGGCGGTCCGTTCAACGTGGTCGACGCCGCACGCGACGCGTTTGTGCTCTACGCGCCCCACGTCGGTGAGCCCGCGTCGGCGCTGACGTACCGCTGGGAGCGGGGCCGCGCCTTCGAGTGCGGCTCCTGCTACGGAAACGACGTCATCTCCCTCGGCGGGCAGGTGGAGGACACGGATGAGTACGACGACGACATCATCCTGCACGAGCTCGCGCACTACTGGGTCGAGCACTACAGCCGGGACACCTCGCCGGCCGGCACGCATCGGAACCGGCAGGTCACCCCGGAGCTCGCGTACGGGGAGGGGCTGGCGTACTTCTTCGCCTGCATGGTTCGGGGCACGCCGATCGTCGTCGACACGTTCCAGGGCTCGACGCGGGTGATCGACTTCGACAACTACTTGCAGAACGGCGAGGACCGGCCCGGGTTTCGCGGCGTCAACGAAGACGGTTGGCATCGAGAGGAGATCGTCGGCGGGATCATGTGGGACGCGTTCGACGCGCCGCGCGACGAGGAGCCCTTCGACCGCGCAGCGCTCGGCGTGGAGGCGCAGCTCCGGCTTCTCTCCGCGCTCCGGGAAGAGCCCACGGTGGACCGCGGGGCGTCCGGCATGGACCTGAGCGACTACCTCCACGCGCTCCTCTGTGAGGCCGGGCTGCCCGCGGCCGACGTGCAGGCGCTCGCCGACGACCGCGGTTACCCCTACGTCGCGGCGACAGCCTGCGATTGACGCGCCGCGTCGCGCCGACGCCCTCGGCGCTCTACACTGTGTGGATGCGTCGAACCCCCAAGGTGCTGCTGGTTCTGGTTCTCGGTCTCGCCGGCTGCGCGCAGGGCGGTGGCGACGGTACGGATGCGGGCCGGGGGGGGCTCGTCGATGCGGCCCCGCCCGACTCCGGAATGGGCACCCTCGACGCCGGGGAGTTCCCTCGGGATGCGGGGCCGCCGCCCGTCGACGCCGGATCTGTCGATGCGGGCGCTGTCGATGCGGGCGCTCTGGACGGCGGACCGGGTGACGCGGGCATGGGCGACGCGGGCATGGGCGACGCGGGCCCGGCGTGCACGATGGACACCCAGTGCGACGACAGCGACGCCTGCACGATCGACATGTGCGCGGACATGATGTGCACATACGCCCCCGTCCCCACGACCGGCTCCGACTGCGGCAGCGCGATCGACATCTCCGCCGGGGGCACCTTCATGGGCGA
Source organism: Sandaracinaceae bacterium (assembly GCA_045106715.1). Taxonomy (GTDB): domain Bacteria; phylum Myxococcota_A; class Polyangia; order Polyangiales; family Sandaracinaceae. The sequence goes on along the minus strand of JBGCFC010000072.1, from coordinate 78,004 downwards.
ATCGAGCTGCGCCGCGAACGACAGCGCGGGCGCGTGCAGCGCGGGCGACGCTCCCGACGTGCACTTCACGTTCACGCTCACCGAGACCTCCGACGTCACCCTGGATACGGTGGGCTCCGCGTTCGACGCGGTGATCGGGCTCGGCTCCACGTGCCTGGGCGGCGAACTCGGCTGCGACGACGACTCGGCGGGATCCGGTCAGGGCCAGCTGGTCCGCGCGGACCTCGCGCCTGGGACCTACTTCGTCACGCTCGATGGCAAGGCCGGCGGCGCGGGCGGGGAGTGGGTCCTGAACGCCAGCATCGTCACGGGGCCGACGACCGAAGTTGTCGCGTTCCCGTCTGGTGGTGACGTGTCAACCGACCCCGCAGGACTGTTCTTGTTCTCGGGGGAGTATGTCGAGGGCGTACGCACCACCTCGCTGCCGGACATCACGGGCGCCGACATCGTGCTCAATGTGCCGTTCGACGACCTGTTCTGCTCAGTGACGATGGGCCTGGCGATCAACGGTACCGCGGTCGGCACGTTCACCATCAGCGCAGGCGACCGCACCGTGACCAGCAGCTTCTCCTTCCCGGCCATCACAGGGCCGACGTACACGCTCCGCTACGAGCGCATCACCTCGTCCATCTGCGACCTCGTGCAGGTCGGCCCCGGGGACACCGTCACGTTGTCACGGTAGACACGCGCACGCGGAGCGCGATCTCCCGACTCAGGTCCCCGATGAGGCGGTCGAGCTCGTCGAGCATGCCGGGCGTGGTGACGAGCGTGATCGTTCCGTCTTTGTCGCCGTGCAGGTTGGCGAGCCCGTCGTGCGCCTCGACGACGTACCGCACCCAGGCGACATCCGCGCGCTCCACCTCGATGGTGCGGGCGACCAGGCCCGGGCCCAAGAACAGCGGGGCGCTCATCGAGTCACCTCGTGCTGCCGCAGAAAGCGCTCGATGCGCGCCCAGTAGTCGGTGCCGGCGGGCGGCAGGTCGTTGTGACCGCAGTCGTAGAGCACGAGCTCCGCGTCGCCGTGCGCTTCGTGGTTGCGATGGGCGTGCGCGACCGGAACGACTTCGTCGCGCGTTCCGTGAAAGATCAGCATGGGGCCCCCGTAGGCGGCGAAGCGCGGTCGGCTGTCGAAGCGGTCCACGATGAGCAGCGACGCCCAGGGCACCACGTCGGGCACGGAGGTGAACGTGGACTCCACGACAAGCGCGGCCGGCGCGTGGGTGGAGAGCAGCTGGCCCGCGACGCCGCCTCCGAGCGAGCGCCCGTGGAACACGAGGCGGTCCGGGTCCACGCGAGGGTCCGCGCGCACATGAGACAGCACCGTGCGCATGTCGTCTCGAATCGCGCCTTCGCTCGGAGATCCCGCGGAGCGGCCATACCCTCGAAACTCGGGCAGTACCACACTGATCCCGAGCTCGCGGTAGCGAGACAGCATGCGCGGCCAGTGGTCGATGAGCTCGCCGTTGCCATGAAAGAACAGCACCGCCGGCCCGGGGCGCTCCGCGCTCACGTCGTCGCCGGCCAGCATCCACCACTCCACCCGACCGGCGGGGCTCTGAACCCAGTTCACCTCGAGGCCGGGGGTCTGCCGCGCGCTCTCGTCTTCCTGCACGAAGCCGCGCGGAAACAGGAGGGAGCGCTCGAGCCAGACCAAACCAAACACCACCGCTACCATGACCGCGGTCAGGACGGCGGCCAGCCGAAGGCGTCGGGCGCCGGCGTCGCTGCGCGTGAGGGGCACGTGCCGGAGCGTAGGCTGCGAGAGCCGCCATGTCAGCGACGCCCAACCGCGCGGTGAAGGCGATCCGGCGGCCCGTCTGATAACGTCCGCGGCCGTGAAGCGCCGCACTCCCCTCATGCTCCTGGCCCTCGTCCTGCTCTGGGCGCTCGGCAGCGTCGCGTTCGGACAACAGGACGCCGGTGGAAGCCAGACGCTGACGATGGAGGCGCCCGAGCTCGCCCTGACCGGGGTGCCCTTCGACCTGACGCTGCACCCCCAGGGGAGCTGGGGCGAAGCGCGAACGGTCGAGGCCGAGATCCAGGTCGGGGATGCCGCCGCCGTCACCCGCACTCTCACTGTGCGTGGCGACGACGGAGCGCTGCTCGAGAGCGTGACCGTGGAGGACATCTCGGGTGACGTCGCGGGCACCGGCCGGCTGGTCGTGCGGATCCCCGGGCGCGCGCGGGCCGGGTCCCTCCTGCGGGTCGTGCCAAGTTGGCTTGCGATCCTGCCGCCGTTGTTGGCCATCGCGCTCGCGATCGCGGTGCGTGAGGTGGTGGTCGCGCTCGTCGCGGGCGTCTGGCTCGGGGCGACGTTCCTGCATGGTTACGACCCGTTCACAGGTCTCCTACGGGCGGCCGACACCTACGCCGTCGGGGCGCTGGCGGACTCCGATCACGCGTCCATCGCCGTCTTCAGCCTCCTGCTCGGCGGCATGATCGGGGTCATCGCGCGGGCTGGCGGGGCGCAGGGCATGGCGGGCCTCGTGACGCGCTTCGCCAAGAATCGCCGGAGTGGCGCGCTGACCACCTGGTTGATGGGGCTCGTCATCTTCTTCGACGACTACTCGAACAGCCTGCTCGTCGGGACGACGATGCGCCCCATCACCGACAAGCTGCGCATCAGCCGTGAGAAGCTGGCGTTCCTTGTCGACGCGACCGCCGCGCCGGTGTCGAGCTTCGCCGTCATCTCCAGCTGGGTCGGGGTCGAGGTCGGGTACATCGCCGACCAGTACGCAGCGCTCGGCTTGGAGGGCGACCCGTATCTCGTCTTCCTCGAGACGATCCCGTACCGCTTCTATCCCATCCTGATGCTGTGGTTCGGCCTGCTGCTCGTGCTCACGAAGCGGGACTTCGGACCGATGCTGAAGGCCGAAACCCGCGCCACCCAGACGGGGGAACTTCTGGCGCCGGGCGCCGACCCCGCGAGCGATTTCGAAGCCGACGTGCTCATGCCGCCTCCGGGCAAGAAGCCACGATGGATCAACGCGGTCGCGCCGATCCTCGTGGTGATCACCACGGCCATGGTCGGCATGTACACGACGGGCCGCACGTCGCTCATCGAGGCGCGCACGACCGCCGAGGCGAGTCGGGACGCGGCGGCCGAGCTCGCACAGTCCGCGCCGTCGGCGGAAGCGACGACCGCCCTCGTCGAGGCCGAGCGCGCCCTGTCGCTCTTGGACGTGAACCTCCGCAACATTTTCGGCCAGGCGAGTTCGCTCAAAGCGCTTCTCTGGGCCGCCCTGCTCGGTGGGTTCGTGGCGATTCTGTTCGCGGTGTTCGGCCGGGTGCTCACGCTCCGGCAGGCCATGGAAGCGTGGGTGGCGGGGGTGCGCTCGATCACCCTGGCTGTGATGATCCTCGTCTTGGCGTGGAGCCTCGGCGAGGTCTGCCAGCAGCTGCACACAGCCCAGCTCGTCATTCAGGCGATCGGCAGCTGGCTGCCCGCGTCGATGCTGCCGGCGGTGGTGTTTCTCATCGCGGCCGGCGTGTCGTTTGCGACCGGGACCTCCTGGGGAACGATGGGGATCCTCTTCCCGCTCGTCGTCCCGCTCGCCAACGAGCTCGCGCCCGGGGACCCCGTCGTGGTGCTCAGCTCGGTCGCGTCCATTCTGAGCGGCTCGGTGTGGGGGGATCACTGCTCGCCCATCAGCGACACGACCATCATGAGCTCGATGGCATCGAGCTGCGACCACGTCGACCACGTGCGCACCCAGCTGCCTTACGCGCTGGCCGTCGGGCTGGTGAGCCTGGTCTGCGGCGAGATCGCGACGGGGCTGGGGTTGTACGGCGCGCCGGTCGCCTTGCTCATTGGAGCGGCCGCGCTCTTCCTGATCGTGCGGTTCGTCGGGCGCCCCGTGCCGGAGCCGCGGCTGCAGCCGGAGATCGAAGCGCCGGAGCCAGAGGCAGGCTGAAGACGCAGGAACGCCGGCGAGTCTCCCCGCCGGCGTGGCCGCGTCGCTACCGAGGTGAGGTCTTCAACACTCGCGAATCGGGCAACCGCAGCCCGGGTTCGCACAGCCCTCGGGGAGCGTGCAGTCGTTGGCCTGCGCGCAGTAGTCTCCACAGGTGCTCGGGCAGACCGGCGCGTCGCAGCTCTCCTGAAGGCAGCGGCAGCCGGGGTTCTCGCAACCCGCCGGCACGTCGCAGTCGCGGGTGCCGCACCAGGCGTCGCAGGTGGCGGGGCACACGGGCGGCGCCTCGCAAGTCTCCTGAAGGCAGCGGCAGCCGGGGTTCTCGCAGCCCTCGGGTACGTCGCAGTCACGGGTGCCGCACCAGGCATCGCAGGTGGCGGGGCAGACGGGCGGCGGCGGCTCGCAGCTGGGCTCGGGGCAACGGCAGCCGGGGTTCGCGCAGCTGTCGGGCAGCGTGCAGTCGGCCGCCGCGGAGCACCACGCGCCGCACTCGCTCGGACACTCGACCGGGGGACAGTCGCGGAACACCCAGGCGCACTCGCCGCCGGCGGTGTTCTCGCAGCTCGGTCCGCCGGTCGAGCCGTCTTCGCACATGATGCTGGGCGCGCCCGGGGTGGGGCCGCAGTCCTCCGGGCGGCAGTCGGACGGGGTGACGGGGCACTCGGTGATGACCCAGCCGCAGCTGCCGCTGTCGTTGCGCTCGCAGAGGCCGATGTTGCCGGCCCAGGTGCCGTCCTCGCACATGAACGCAGGCACGCCCGGCATCGGTCCGCACTCGTCCGTGGAGCAGTCGTCGGTGGGAGGACACTCCCGGATCTCCCAGTCGCAGCGGCCGTCGGCGAGGGCCAGGCACCGGCCCGTGATGCCTCCGGTCGAACCGTCCTCGCACATCTCGGCGAACAGCGGCGGGGTCGTGCCGCACTCGGCGGGCGTGCACTCCTCGCCCTCGTCGGGCGGGCAGCTGCGCTCCTCCCAGACACACGTGTCGCCGAACTCGATGCAGCGGCCGGTGTAACCACCCGTGGTTCCGTCCGAACACTCCATGCTGGGCACGCCCGGTGCCGGTCCACAGCGCTCCGCACCGCACGCAGTGGCGAGCGTCACGCAGCCGGCCTCGGTGATCTCGCAGTCGCTGCGCGCTTCGCAGGTGGCGTCGTCGACGCTGGCGCAGTCGCGCGGGGCGGGGCAGGTGTCCGCGCTCGAGCAGACGACCCATCCGTCGGGCACCTCGGAGCTGTCACCGAACTCGGCGCGCTCCCCCGTCAGCGGGTTCTGAGCCGTGATGCCGGCGGCCGTGCAGGCGGTCATCGCGAGCGCGGTCAGCAGACCAAGGATGTTCAATCGAAGGGACCTCATGGCTTCTCCAAGCAGGGCCGAGGGCAGTCGGCCGGATGTGCAGCACGCCTCGTCGGCGCTCGCTGTGCAACTCAGCAAGCGGCGGGCCAAGTGTCCTCTGCGCCGGTCGCGGCGGCGCTGTCACATCGGTACGACAGTGCTCGCGAGCAGGGTGTCACATCCGTGAGACACCACGTGGTTTCCGAAGCACGCGGCCTTTGAGGCACGCGGTGTCAGAGGCGGATGGGCGACTGAACGCCGCATGCGACCGCGGGGTGTGCGTTCTTCCGTCGCTCTACTCGGCCTCGGCCGTCACCCGGATGCGTTGCCCACGCGCGCGTCGACCCCGACTGCGAGGCGTCGCGCCGCCCTGGCTGGTGTCGAACGGCGGAGGGCGCTCCGGGTTGCAGTCCGGGCCGAACCCCTCCGCGTCGAAGTCGTAGTGCACGCGGCCGCGGTTGCCTTCGACGACGCCCTCGACGGTCACACGGTGTTCGCCCGCGCGCGCCGGAGAGCAGTAGGACAGCAAGTAGAAGCGTTGTGTCATCCCGATGATGCGCTCGCCGATCTCCTGGAACGCGGCGTTGATGGCGCTTCGGTCGTCGACCATCACGTAGCCCTCACGACCCACGTCACCGAGTACGCCTTCGTCGATCTCGTCGCCCACGCCGATGGCAAAGAAGTCGTAGGCGCTCGCGTCGACAGCGTCGCGCATCTCGGCTGAGGACACGCGCGCGGCGCGGTCCGTCCCGTCCGTGAACACCACAACGGTGCCGAACCGAAGCGGGGTGGTCGAACGTTCGAGCGCGGTGTCGAGCTCCTCGATCGCCGCCACCACCGCGCCGTGCAAGTTGGTCGAGGGGTCCCGCGCGTTGAAGTTCGAGATGCGGCCGACCCCGGCGTTGGCGGCACCCGCGCTCCGGGTGAACGGGGTGATGCGGTGGATCTCCTCGGAGCCGTCGAAGGCGTACACCGCGACCCGCTGATGCGCCTCGAGCGCCGATGTGAACTCCTGCGCGGCCGCCTCGATCAGCGGGACCTGGTCCGACTCCGACACCGAGCCGCTCATGTCGACGAGCAGCAGCGTGTAGTGCTCGGCCGCGACCTCGGGGTTCACGATGGTCTGCTGGCTCTCCGCCACGGACACGAGCTGGTCGTCCTCATAGATGCGGAAGTCGTCCGCTTCCAGGCCCGGGATGGGATCTCCTCGGCCGTCGTCGACCGTGAAGTACATCGCGACATTGCTCGGCCGCTGATGCGCCGAATCGACCAGGGTGAGCTGGAGGCCGCCGCAGCCACCACCGAGCAGACCGGTGAAACCCAGCATCGAGACAGAGAGGAGGCAGGACAAGCGCATGCCCGAGCGTCGCCGATCCGCGTCGTCAGCGATAGCAATTGTTTTGTGCAACCGAGGGCCGCTACTCCGTCGGCTCAGAAGCGCGCGAGCAGCTCCTCGATCTCGTCGGCGGAGAAGGGCTTCTCCAGCTGCCGCTCGCGAGGCACGTCTCGCATGAAGGCGCGCGCGTCGTCTGTGAAGGCGCCTCCCGTCATGAACACGAGCCGTGTTTCGAGGGAGGGGCGATGCTCTTGCACCCAGGCGGCGAGCTGCATGCCGGAGACATCGTCGAGCATCAGATCACACAGGATGACGTCGAAGCTCTCTTCCTCGGACAGCCGGTCGCGCGCGGCACGTCCCGACGTCTCGACCGTGACGTCGTGGTCCTCGAGGAGGATGCGCAACGTCATGCCGATCAGGGGCTCGTCGTCGATGACGAGCACCCGCAGCCGCGTCGCGCGGTCCCCCGGCGCGCTCGATGTTCCTTCGTCCGGCAGGACTTCCCCCAAAGTCGATGGACACTACCCACGCCACGGCGCGGGCGTCAACGTTGGCGGCCGCGCTCGATCACGAACGGCGCGATCCGCCCGTTTCGCGGTACAGGTAGAGGGTGCGCCCGGTCTCCCTCGTTGTTGTCGTGCTGCTCTCGTGGGGCTGCGATGCGCGCGCGCCGTCCGGTCCGTCGAGCGCAGAGCAGTGGGCGACGGCACGCGCGCTCTGGAACATCGACCGGGATCCCGCGGCGTACGAGGCCTGGCGCGCCATCGATCCCGCGACGCCGGAGGGCCGCGAGGCGCGCGGTTTGCTGCGCGAGGCGGAGCCGGTCTACCTGGAAGGCATCGCGCAGGTCTCCGAGGGCGCGCCGGAGGCGAGGGCGACCCTGGAGCGCGGCGTGCGGATCGGGCCGATGGATCCGGACCTCTACCTCCCGCTGGCGCGGGCGTTTCGTGCCCGGGCGCTGGCCTCGCCGGACAACCCGCACCTCTATATTCGCGCCGCGGAGTACTACCGCAAGTTCCTGCTTCGGCGCCCTCGTCACGCGGAGTCCGCGTCCGCCCGTGATGAACTCGCGGCCATCGACCCGGAGGGGTCCGGCATCTTCGCGCCCCGCGAAGACGTCGCGCCCGCCGTGGCCGTGCTTCCGCCGGCGGAGCCAACCTGGCCGCTGCCGGTGGCGCTCGTGGCCCTGGTGTTGGCCGTCTTGGCGACCGTCATGTTCGCGCTTCGAGCTCGCGGCCGCACTTCACTGAAGGAGCTGGCCGAGCGTCGTCCCGAGCTTCACCCCGCGATCGCGTATCTCACCGGCAGCCTGCGTCACGAACTGCTCAAGCACCGGATCGGCGCGGTGGGGGACGCGGTCGAGGCGTTGGCGTCCGGAGATGCGACGGAGGCCCAGCGGGCGTTCCTCGAGCAGCGCCTGTTTGGCGGGGAGCCCCTGGTCGGGGCGTGGGAGGGGCACCTGTCCTCGTTCGAGCGTGCGCTTGGGCCGGACCTGCAGCTCGAACGCGACCCCGTGTTTCGGCGCGCGGACCGGGCGGTGCGTCAGCTCGCGTCGCTGCGCGGGCAGCTGGGGGGCCGGGGGACCCAGCGCATGGCGGCCGCGCATGGGGCGCTGCGCGCGCTGGACACGGAGCTCTCCGCGTGGGTGCGCGGGCTCGTGCGGACGCCGGTGGACGGTTCGCTGCTCCGGGCGGTGCTCGACGAAGTCCGCACCGAGTACGCGGCCGGCGGGGTCGAGCTGGCCGAAGTGGTGATCCGCGCACCTGAGCCCGCACCTCTCGTGGAGGTGTTCCGCGTCGACCTGGTGCTGGTGCTCAAGAACGTCGTGCGGAACGCGATCCTGGCCGTGGGAGAGGAGCCCGCCCCCCGCAGGCTGGGCCTCGCTGTCAGCACCGAGGTGGAGCCGACCGGGGAGGAGACGGTCTCCATCCACGTGCTCGACACCGCGGCTGCGAGCTTCACCACCGAGGACATTTACCAGCGGCGGCTCGACCGCGGCCTCGGGCTCGTGACGGCAGCGCTTCGACGCTACGACGGGGCCATCCATGTCGATCCGGGGAGCGACGGCTGGTCCAAGTCGGTGACCGTGCGCTTCTTTCGCGCGTTTGCGGAAGACGACATCGGGCCACCGAGCTGAACACCGTGCGGGCGATTCGCCGAACCCACCCAACCCGAGCATGCGGTACCGTCGCCCCGTGGCGCGCCTTCTGGTCATCGAGGACGGACACGAGTACGAGGAGTTCGCGCGGCTGTTTCTCGCGCCGCCCTTCGATGTGGTCGCCGCGCATCGCGCAGACGAAGCCGAGGCCCTCGCCGCGGAAGCGACGGCGTTCCTCATCGATCTCCGCTTTGAGCGCGCCGCCCCCGAGGACCTGCTCGGGGACGTGAACAGCGTGGCGGCCAGCCGCTTCGGTGGCGAGGTCGAGCGCGCCGCGCGCTGGCTCAAGGAGCAGCAGGGGACGCTGATCTTGGCTGCGCTCCGGGAAGCCGGCCACGCCCAGCCGGCGGTGTTTGTGCACGACTTCCCGCCGCGTCGCGTCGCCAACCTGCGGCGCCTCTACGGGGCGGTGGCGGCCGTGCCCTCGTTCGACGCGCGCGCCATCCTGAAGGCGTTCGAGGCGCTCGCGTGAGCCGGGCCGAACAAGCGGCTCGGCTCGCGCACGACGTCGGAAAATACGTGGCTCGGATCGCGCGCAATGTGCCCGCGGGTGCGCCGGTCCCCGCGCCGCTGCTGCCGCTGCTGGTAAAGGACCTCTACGAGCGCCCGGGGGCTGACTTCGCGTCCCTTTCGGCGGGTCTCGAGCACCCGGACGTGGCCGTCGCGCGCGCCCACCTCGGGCGGCTCGATGCGCTCGAGTCCGCCGTCCGCGAAGGGCAGCCCGACGCGTGCGTCGAGGCCTGCGGGCTGGCGCTCCAGATCGAGGCCGCGCTGGCGCGGTGCGCGGAGGCGATGGCGACGTGAAGCGCGCGCCCAAGCTGCTCGTCATCGATGACGGGGACCGCTACGTCGAGCTGTTCCACGCGCTCCTCCGCGACTATCGCTACGCCACCCGGTGCGATCTCCCGGGTCCGTGCTGGGAGTGCCCACGTCGCGAAGGGTGCGAGTTGACCCACGCGCACGACGCACGGGAGGCGGACGAGGCCCTCTCGCAGAATCCGGACGTCGACGTGGTCTTGCTGGACGTGGCGTTCGACCTGCCGGACGAGAGGCTGTTGCCGGCCAAGGTCGTGGACGAGAGCCGTCGACAGCGCCTTCAGGGGATCGAGATCCTCGCCCACCTCCGCCGCGCGCGCGGAGAGCTGCCGGTCGTCCTGATGACGAGCGAGGCGCAGCTCGGGTTCGAAGACGCGGCGATGGAGCTCCGGGTCGACGAGTTCGCGACGCTCGCCGGGGCCGACGCGTTCGACGCGCGGGCGCTGGGCCTCTTGGTGGAGCGCATCCTCGCCCGTCGGCGAGAGGCCCCGGAAGTCGGCGGCTATGGGTGGGGACGGTCGCAGGCCATGGCCCGGGTGCGGCGCGACTCGGCGGTGCTCGCGCGGACGTCGCTGCCGATCCTGCTCCTCGGGGAGACGGGCACCGGCAAGAGCGCGCTGGCGGAGCGGGTAGTGCACCCCGGGACGGGAAGAGACGGCCCGTTCGTGGCGGTCGACTTGTCGGCGCTCCCCGAAAACCTCGTGGCCTCCGAGCTCTTCGGCTCTGCCCGCGGCGCGTTCAGCGGCGCGGTGGACCGTCCGGGGCGGTTCGAAGAGGCCGACGGAGGCACGCTGTTCCTGGACGAGATCGGGAACCTGCCGCTGGATGCGCAGCGCCTCTTGCTGCTCGTGTTGCAGGACCGACGCGTGACGCGCCTCGGGGAGAGCACGCCGCGCCCCGTGGACGTCAAGGTCGTCGCCGCGACGCACGCGGACCTCGCGGCGCGGGTGCGGGATGGGGGATTTCGGGCGGACCTCTACGCGCGCCTCAACCCGGCCGCGCGATTGACCCTGCCGCCGCTCCGCGCACGGTCAGAGGACCTCCTCGGGCTCGCCGAAGGATTCGTGCGCAAGACCTTCGCGGCCGGCGCGGACCGCGCGCTCCTGGCCGACTACATGGAAGCGGCCTCGCTCGACGGAGCGCCGCGCGCGACCCTGGTCGTCGGCGCGCCCCAGCCGGACGCGCGGGGAGTCTCGTTCGTCTTGTCGTCGGCCAGCCTCACGGAGATGCGTGCGTACGACTGGCCGATGAACGTGCGTGAGCTGGAGCTCTTCATCGCCAACGCCACCGTGTTTGCACTGGCCGACGCGGTCGGTGCGCTCGAGCAAGGCCGCGCAGGAGGCGGAGCGGGCGCCATCCCGATCCCTGCCAAGCTCGTGCGCGACCTGCTCACGGGCCACGCGCCCCGCGTGGAGACGGCGGCGGCGGGCCAGTTCGAAGTGCGACCGCGCGCGCAGCTCCGTGATGTCGCCAGGGATCTGGAACGCCAGCTCTTCGAGCGCCTCTACCGCGAGACGGGGGGCGATTTCGCGGCCATGGCGGCGCGCTTGCTCGAGGGAGCCGACGAGGGCGCCGCACGCCGGGTGCGTCTGAGGTTCAATCAGCTCGGCCTTCGGGTGAAGGCGCTGCGCGGTCGCTGAGGCCCGCCTCGGGCCGTGCAGCGCGGGTGATCACGGCTCGGGCCGCACTTGTAAAAAACGCAACCCCCGGCGGCGCCCGTTCGACCGTTATGATCGGCGTCTGATGCCGGCCCGAGATCGATACCGACTCCACCCGCTCGACGGCGCGGTGCTGGCTTTTCAGCCCTCGACGGGCCAGTCCATTCGGATCGAGACGGAGGCGACTGAGGACCTGCGGCGACGGGCGCCGCGCGTGGTGTTGTTCAGTCTCTCGCACGCCTGCAATCTTCGCTGCGGCTTCTGCTCCCGGGACGCGACGCAGCGAGCCCGCTGGACGGCTGACGCGGCGTTCGAGGCGCTCTCTCAGTTGAGCCGCGCGGGCACGCTCGAGGTCTCCTTCGGCGGCGGGGAGCCGCTGTTGGTCCCGGGCTTTGTCGCGCTGCTCGAGCGGCTGCATCGGGAGACCGCGCTGGCGCTTCACTTCACGACCAACGGCACCCGCGTCACCCCGGCGCTCGCGTCGCGCCTCGCCCCGCTCGTCGGCGAGATCCGCTTGTCGGTCTACGAGGAACAAGCATGGGAAGACGCGCTGGAGGCGCTCACGCGCGCAGGCTGCCGGGTCGGCGTGAACGTGATGGTCACGCCGGAGAGCCTCACGCGGCTGCCCGCGGTTCTGTGGCGCGCGCGTGCGCTCGGGGCCTGCGACCTGGCGGCGCTGCGGTACGTCGGGGACGCACCCGAGATGCACCTGTCGGCGCCTGAGCGCAGCATGCTGGAGCAGGCGCTGGCGGTGTCGCCGCTGCCCGTGCGGCTCTCCAACTGCCTGCTGGACACGCTACCAAACCTGCCACGGCTGTTTCCCGGCACCACGATCGCGACGGCCCGCGGTTTGGCGCAGGACTGCGGAGCGGGGCGGGACTTCGTGGTCATCGATCCGGACGCTGGCGTGCGCTCGTGTTCGTTCCACGCTGATCGTACGGAGCTCGAGGACGTGCCCGCGTGGCTCGAGGCGTATCGGAGCCTCCGCGCGGCGGAAGCGTCTCCACGACGAGGTTGTGCGCGGCCCGTTCGGCTGCCTCGGCCGACCGCACGCGGGGCGTTCGTGTACCGGTCGTTCGCGTCCAACAACAGCGGAGACACCCTTCTCGTGGCGCGCTTCGAGACCGTGCCCGACGCCAAGGGGTTCGTCCGCCGGCTGCTCGGTCCCGACGTCTCCGAGTTGGAAGGAGCGCCGCTGACGCGGGAACACGAACCCATCGACACGTTTCGATTCGACTCAGAGGATCGGGTGGCAAGGGTGGGGCGCACGTTGCTCGCGAGCGGATATCACAGCGACGACGCGCTCCCCGGGTTGCGGTCGTTGCTTTGGGACGCGAGGGCCATGCCGGTCTACTCGGCCATTCACACGCACGACGATCCCGAGCTTGTGGTGGGGGTCCGGAGCGCACGCGACCACGACCGAGAGCATCTGCAAGAGACGGGATTCGAGCTCTCGGAGCGCGGCCCGATCTTGCTCGGCCACCTGCAGTCGACTCAGTGGCCGGAGACGCTCGCGAGGCTGGGCCGGCATCTCGAGGGTCGAACGTGGGCGGCCGAGTTCCTCTCGCGTTCGGAGGACGAGCAATGGGGGGACGCGATGAAGCACCTCGACGCCGCGGAGTGGGGCCCCGAGGGCTACCTGATTGTTCGGTTCCCGAGCCCGAAGGTCGCGGAGCGTGTCGCAGCCAAGATGACCGGGGACATCACGGTGGCCGGCGACACGCTCCTCAGCGACGTGCGTCGATGGCGACCGCGCCTCGGTCAGTACGCCTCGCGGGAGGGTGGCTGCGCGTGGTGGCTGCCGCGCATGCCGATGCGGGCGCGACTGTGGTCATACACTGGGAAGAAGGCGGCGCGCCGACTCGAAGTCGCAGCGCTGAACGACGCGGGCGGCGACGAAGTGAAGGTGGAGGTGCACCCCTACGGCGTGGGCGCAGCGGCGCGGACGACCAATCCGCACCAGACGATGCGGGCGATGCAGCGGGTGTACCTCGCCGCCCGAGCGGTGGTGCCCGAGCTCACCGCCGGCGTCTGGATGGGTCCTGAGCAGCCGATGCTCGCGGCCGCGCGCCGAGTGAAGAACGAGCTGGCCGTGTTGCCTTGAGACTGTCAGGCGAGCCGGCGACGAGCGCCCAGAGCCAGGACCAGACCGAACATCGCAAACCCAGCCCACGGTGACTGTGCTGGCGTCGACACCGAACACCCGCCGGCCATGCCGCGGTCCGGACCGTCGGGGTCATCCGGATCGATCGGGTCCATGGGGTCCATCGGATCCATCGGATCCAGCAGGTCACGACAGCTCCGGTCTTCGCCGTCGCAGTCCTGGTCGATGCCGTCTTCGCAGAAGTCCCACGCGCCCGGGTGCCGGTCGGGGTCCATGTCGTCGCAGTCGTCGGGCGCGCTCCACATGTCGCCGTCGGCGTCTCCGGCCGAGCCCGCTTCACACACTGCGCCGCCCGCTTCGGCGATGCATCCGAGCGCGCAGTCTTGCCGCTCGACGCTGCCGCCGACGCAGCGCTCCCGGCCCATGCCGGCGCACTGCCAGGCGGGCCCCACGCCGCCCTCACACGGGGGCGAGGCGACCACCGTGACGCGGACCTGGATGACGTTGTCGGCGGGCCCTGCCTGTTCCGAGAACCAGGCGACGCTTTCCTCGACCAGGTTGAAGTACTGGGGGTAGTCGCCGAGCACGGTGGGCGCGCGCACGGTGAAGGTAAACCGCCCGACCTCCCCCGGCGCGATCACGCGGTCCACCGTCGCGGCGCGGATCGGCGACTCCCAGCTGGCGCCGGCGAGCGGGCTGGCGGTGTCCCGCGGCTCGGTCGGCGCGAGCTTGGTCACCCCGGGCGTCCAGCTGGTCGACCCCGTGTTGCGGAAGTCGATGTAGCCCTCGACCTCTTCGCCGGGGAACAGCTCGAACGGGTCGGCCGCGACCGGGAACGACTGCGCGACCCACTGTGCGCCGTAGTCGTTGCTCACAGACCAGAAGTCGGCGCCCATCTCGGTGAAGACGTCGCTCGTGTGGTCGCGGTAGCGCGCGTAGCGCTCGGTGAAGCAGGACGCGCTCGGGCGACAGCCGTTGTAGTAGTGCGTGACGGTGCGAACCCACGGGTCCCAGCGCTCGTTGCCGACGCGCACACCGTTGATCCAGTCGATCGCCTGGGTGCTGTTGTCGACGCCGGGCACGTAGGCCGAGCGGATGACCATCGCGACGACGAAGTCGACGCCCGCGGCGACGTTGCCCGCGATGCTGAGGATGCGGCTGCCCTCCCGGGCGAGCGTGTCGTCGAAGGTCCCGGCGTCGAACTGGAACATCCCGAGCCCGCCTTGCTGGAGCGAACACGGCCCGTCGCCGGCGCCGGCGACCACCGGTCCGCCACCGCAGTCGGCGGAGCTCGGCCCCTCGCACGCCCACGTGAGCTCCGAGTGACAGTGGCTCATGCCCGTCTCCGCGTCCGCGATGCCAGCGAGCAGCCATCCCTGGGTGATCCCATTGGCCGAAGCGGCGTCCCGAATCTGTCCCGCGCGCATGCGGCGCTCCGCGCTCGACAGCGAGGACTCGGCGCGCCCGATGTCGTCGTCGAGTGGGAGCTCAGCCGGGTCAGCGAAGCAGCCGGTGAGGGCCAGAGAGACGGTGGCGAGAGCCGCGAACGGAATGCATGCACGCACGAACAACCTCCCACGCAAGACTCGATCCAGCGGCATGGTGACGTTTCACACCCGGGAGGCGCCGCTCTCGGGCAGCATCGACCGGGCGCATCCGCGCGCAGACCTTGTCCAACTGGCTGAAATCATTGAGGCAGCATGAGTCTACCCGATGTGCCCGGATGACCAAAGGCTGGACAGCGCCGAGGCCCCCGTGTCCGCGACTTGCCCCCAGGTGGGGCTCGTGGTCCCCTTCGCCGCATTCGCCGCTCCGGCGAGCTTGAAGGAGAGATTCGATGATTCGGTACGTGAAGTGGACGGTGGTGCTCGCAGGCGCGGCGCTCATGGGGTGCGGCGGCGGCGGCGGCGACGACCACACGGAAGAGGCACACGAGGTTTCGGCCCAATACGCGGGGGACATCGGCTCGGCCGACGTCGCCCACGGTGAAGAGGTCTATGGGCAGGTGTGCGGCGTCTGTCACAACGGCGGCGCGCCCAACCTCGAGAACCTCGGGTGGGACGCGGGCCACATGCGCCAGCAGGTCCGTGAGGGCGAAGACCGCATGCCGCCGATCAGCGCGGCGCGGGTCTCCGACGAAGATCTCGAAGCGGTGCTCGCCTACCTGACCACGATCGGCGCGGTGACGGGTGAGCTGCCCGGTGGCGGCGCGGCTCCGGCCGAGCCGGCGACTGAGGGCGGCGAAGAGGCGGCCCCGGCGAACGACGCGGGCGAGGGCGACGCGACGGACGCCTGAGCGACTTCGGCTCACGGACAACGAGGGCGCGCTCCCCCTGGGGAGACGCGCCCTCGATGCGTTCGCGAGCCGAACGAACAACACCGTGTAGGCGCCCGGCTCGATGTGCGATCCCCGCACGGGCTCCGGGATCCGGTTGAAGGCGTTCGAGAAGCGCGCGCCATCGTCCGGCACGCGGAGGCGGTTGCGGGCCCCGGTCCGCCGGTCGCAGGGCGTGACCGGGTCAGAAGGGTGAGCCGTCCGGGCGCGTTCCGGGGGACGCGGGGGTCGCCGCGAGCTCGCCGTGCGGAACCCAGAGCGAAAGCGGATCTGTCTCGTCTGTCCGATGGAGCGAGGCGTCGCGGCCGCCTTCGGAGCCGTACGCGAGCACGTCGACGACGGCTCCCTCGGTGTCCGCCAGCCAAACCGCGTCGCCGGTGTTGTTCAGCGCGAGCCGGTTCGCGGCGAACGCGGGGTAGGGCACCGAAGGCACGCCGCCTCCGAAGACGACCAGGACTTGGCCCGCCGACAGAGTGGTGCCCGCAGGGAAGACAAACCGTTCGCCGACCGAGTCGCTGAGCGTGTATCCGCTCATGTCCACGTCCGTGCTGCCGGCGTTGTAGCTCTCAACGAACTCGTCGTCGGTGGTGGACGCCTCGCCGTCGTTGTTGGTGTCGAGCCCGACGGGCGGGTCGGCGAGGACCTCGGTCAGGACGAGCAAGTCCTCGCTCGGGGGCGGCATCACGAAGGGGTCGCCAAACGCGGTTCCGTCCGAGCGCAGGCCTGGGGAGGCGACGAAGCTCGACACCGACACATGCGGGACGAAGTCCGTGGCCGAGACTCCGTCCTCGCGCCGTACCCAGGACTGCCCGCTGAGCCGTCCGTAGCTGACCTCCGCGAGCAGCTCGCCGTCGCGCCGTCGCACGCGCACCGTGTCGCCGGTGTTGTTGAGACCGAGTCCGCCCGACGAGAACGCGAGCGCAGGCACACCGGTCGGGAAGCCGCCTCCAAACACGACGAGCGCCTCGTTCGGTTGAAGGACCACGCCTTCGTCGAAGGTGAACCGGGTTCGGATCGCGTCTTCCAACGTGGCTCCCGACAGATCGAGCGCCGCATCGCCCACGTTGACGAGCTCGACGAACTCGTCTTGCGTCGACGAGACAACTCCGTCGCCGTTGGCGTCGTAGCCGGTCGGCGGGGCGGCCAGAACCTCGTTGATGAGGAGCTCCCCCTCGGCCGGCGCGGGGCCCGTTTCGATCGCGTCCGCGGCGATGATCACGTCGTCGATGAACCAGCCCGAGGTGCCGTTCGCGAGACCGTCCACCGAGTCGAACTGGAACTCGATCTGAATCTGCTGCCCCTCGAACTCGGGGAGGCTGATGTTGTACGGGAGCGCATCCGTCCCGATCGCTCGGAGCTCCTTTGGAATGACGAGCTCGTTCACGACCACGTTCTGCTCGCCGCAGTCGCCGCAGTCCGTGCCTGCTTCGCACGTCCCGCCTTCGCCTTCGTCGCACATCCCGTTCCCCGCGTCGGCGCAGGTGTTCTCGCAGCGCGCCTCCACGCTGCGAATCACGACGTTGGCGATGTCGTACTCGGCCTGCGAGTCGCCGAGGTGAAGGCGCTCGGTCCAGAACAGCGTCACCCCCGTCGCGTCACCCAGGTCGATGATGGGTGAACGCAGCACGCCGGCGACCGCGGACTGGTCGGCCGTCTCGTACGTGCCGGTTGCCGGGTCCGCGAACCGGAACGCGCCTTCGCCGGTGGGCACGTCCACGTCGGAGACGTGCCAGAGGCCGTCGCTCTCCCACCCGTTCGCGTCGCCCTCGAACGCGTAGTCGTGGAGGATGCGCGCGTCGATCGTCGCGAACTCGAAGCTCAACAGCTCGCTCCGGTTGCCGTGCTGGTCCACCGCGCGAACGCCGACGTAGTAGGTGGTGCTGGAGTTCAGAGGCTGCGTGAACTGCTGCTGGGTCCCGGCGGCCGCCGGATCGGGCACGGCGAACTGCCGAAGCGTCGCGAAGTTGGACTCGGTGACCGGCTCGTACGCCCCGCGGACGTCGTAGTACGCCGCCTGCCCCGTCTCGCCGTCGTCTCCAGGCGCGACCCAGGTGAACGTCGCGGACAGCGCGCGGGCGTCCACGGTGAGGTCGCGCACGGGCGACGGCGGGGTCACGTCCAGCTCGAGCGCGAACGTGAGGTCGTGGCGCGTGGCGGCCTCGAGGATCGCATCGTAGTGGGGCGTGCCGTTGGTGAGGTCGCCGTCGTCGTCATCGCGAACGAGCACCTCGCGAATCGCCTGAGGCGTGGTCGCCGCGTTCGAAACCAGCGAAGGAAGCAGCAGCTCGACGGCGAGAGCGGCCCCCTGCTCCTCGCCTTCCGACGCGATGAGGTTCTCGCGCAGGTGCCAGCCAAAGCCGGCCCAAGCCTGGCCCAGGTCGTGAACCTCGTCCCGAGCGCTCGGCGGGAACTGGTAGTCGTTGTCGCAGGTGCGCAGCGGCTCCTCACCGAACAGGTCGGGGCCGACCACGGGGGTCTCGAAGAGCAGGCACGACAGCAGGTCACCCCAGCCTTCGCTCAACCCGAAGTCCGTGATGCCTCCGAACACGTCGTCCACGAAGTGGCCGTACTCGTGAGCGATGATCGTCGGCTCGCTCGTGTTCTGGCATTCGTCGCGCGCGCGGTAGAAGTTGATGCTCCGCTCCGCTGGCGAGTAGAAGGCATTGCACGCGTCGTCGATGTTGACGAACGTCGTGAGCGGGTCTCCGATCGCTGCGCCGTCGACGCCGTTTGCGAGCAGGAACGAGCGCATCTGGTCCACGAAGAAGTAGGTCGTGACCTGGGCTTCGGCGGCTTCCTCGGCGATCGTCCCGAGCGTGAGCGTGCCCGAGTCGCCGCCCGATGCGATGACGTCTTGCCCATCCACGTCGAAGATCGTGGCGGCGGCGCCGTCCAGGCCGACCGACAGCGCAGTCCCGTCCGGCACGGAGTAGCGTCCGAGCTCGTCGGTGGTGGCGATGACGCTGCCTTCGCCGTCCCGCAGGAACAGGTTGGGGAGCGCGACGGTGTCGCTGACGCCCCTCCCGCCGGGGGCTCCGCCGCGCACGATGTGTCCATCGATCTGCCCGTCGCCGAAGTGTCGGTCGTCGATCACCGTGACTTCCCCCGCGCGGGGGCCGTTGGCGTACACGAGGGCCCGCTCGAAGCGGCCCTCGACGGTGACGTTCCAGACGAGCTGGAGCGTGCCGGAGAGATCCCACACGACGAGCTCGGCGCTGTCCACGTCCCCGCCGACCTCCCGGAGCACCTCGAGGGCGGCGGTCTCCGCCTGGGCGCGCATGACCGTCTCGGTGGTGTCGATCTGCACGCCTTCGTAGACGCGGTACCCGGACGCCACCAGGTGAGGCTGGTCCCGGCTCATGTCGAACATTGAGTTGACGAACGTCCCGTGGATCGCGACGTCGTTCACCGTCTGGTGCATGGTGACGTACTCGAACGGCCCGCGGACGTTGCGGGCGTCGAGCGCGAGCTCCTCGGGCCGGATCTCGTCGAAATCCTCCGGAATGTCGTCGCCGAGCGCCGCGAACACAGACTCGACCGTGAAATCCCCGGGGATGGGAAGGTCGTGGAAGCGCCCGCCCAGGTGCTCATCGAGGTAGCCGCTGAACGCCGGCGGTCGGGTGACTCCGCCATCGGTCCCCCCCCCGCCATCAGCCATGATCCCGCCGTCCGGCTCGGGCGGGTCCGAGTCGCACGCCGCGAGTGCTGTGATCAGTCCGGCGCACACGAGAGCGGCGTGCAGCCTGCCAAGTCTTCCCTCAACCATCGCCGGGCAAACTAGCATGCGGCACGGAGCCCAGCAGCGAATGGGGATGTCCGTTCATGTCCGTTCCACCTCGACGCCCCCGCGACGTGGTGAGGGCCCTCGTCAGCGCCGCAGGTTCGTCTCGAAGAACGACACGATGCGTTGGTGCATGCGGCGCATGATGTTCGGTTCGGGGACCATGTGCGTCAGCCCGCTCAGCGCGAGCAGGTCACCCGGACGGCCCGCCTCGAGCAGCCGGTTCTGCAGCTTGAGCGCGTGGCTGAAGTAGACGTTGTCGTCGGCGGTTCCGTGCAGGATGAGCAGCGGCCGGTGGTCGGCCTCCGGGGCGTCGACGGCGTACGTCAGCACGGACGAACGCTGGTATGGGCCTTCTTCGCCATCGGCTTCCGGGAGGCCGAGGTAACGCTCGGTGTAGTGGGTGTCGTAGTCACGCCACTCGCTGACGGGGGCGCCTGCGACGCCCGCGCGGAAGATGTCCGGGCGGCGCAGCACGGCCATGGCGGAGAAATACCCGCCGAAGCTCCAGCCCCAGACGCCGACCCGCTCCATGTCCATCTCGGGGTGGGCGTCACCGAGCTGCTGGAGCGCCTCGACCTGGTCCTCGAGCGGCGCGCTGATGAAGTCGCCGTCGATCGCGCGCTCCCACTCCCGCCCGCGCCCGGGTGTGCCTCGGCCATCGATGGTGACGACGATGAAGTTGTGGTCCGCCTGCCACTGCTCCAGCAGGAACCGCCGGGACGTCGGGGTGACGTAGCTGACGTGAGGTCCGCCGTAGACGTGCACGATGACCGGGTAGCGAAGGTTCTCGTCGAAGTCACGCGGGCGGACGACGGCCGTTCGCCAGTCCCGCCGTCCGACCGTCTCGTACGTCACGCTCGGCGTGAAGGGGGGAGCCTCGGCCCGGCTCTCGAGCTGACCGACGGACTCGCCGCCGCGCATCACAGTGAAGCTCGGGTCCCCCTCGACGGGATGGGCGACGTGCACCCAGACGTCCGCATCGCGCGCGATGGACGCGCTGTGGATGCCGCGGCCGTCGGTGTGCCCACCGGGCGCGTCCTCGCCGATCATCGGGACCGAGAAGACGTGCCGCTCGCCGGGCTCGCCGGACGCGCTCACCCAGACTTCGTCGCCCTTGACCGCGAGCACGCTCTGGTACCCAAAGCCGTCCTCCGTCAACGCCCGGTCCAGCGCGCCGCTCGCCGTCCGGAGCTCCAGCCGCCAACCGCCTTCACGCTCGGTGCTCCAGAGGAAACGGCCGTCCGGGAGGTAGTGCGGCACGCTCTGATCGAGGTTGAGCCACGCTTCGTCCTGCTCCCGCAGCAGCTCGTTGGTCGCGCCCGTGGCTGGGTCGACCCGGTAGAGCACCTCTTCTTCCTGCTCGCGGTCCTGCACCAACACGCTGAGCGAACCGTGTGCGCTCCAGACGACCGACACGAGGTACAGAAAGGCGTCGTTGTCCCAATCGATCCACGTGGTCTCGCCACCGGCGATCGGAATGACGCCGAGCCGCACCGTTGCGTTGGTCGCGCCGGGGCGCGGGTACGGCCACGACTCGGGCTCGCGCTCCGGGTGCATCGGGTCGAGGATGTGCATGCGTTCGACCGCGCTCACGTCCGTCTGCTGGTACACGATGGAGTTGCCGTCGGGCGCCCACCAGTAGCCGCGCATCCGGTCCATCTCCTCCTGCGCGACAAACTCCGCCGTGCCGTTCTCGATGGACTCCGACGCGCGTTCGGTCAGGCGGACCTCGGCGCCCGTCGCGACGTCGATGACGTGGAGGTCGCCCGCGCGGACGCATGCGATGTGTGTGCCGTCGGGGCTGAAGCGGGGGTCGATGGCCCCACCCGCGTCCGACGCGATCTCGCGCACCGCGTCCGCCTCGCCGATGCGCGCGCGGTCGACCAGGAACAGCCGGCCGCTCAGCGGTACCAGGAGCGTCGAGCCGTCCGGCGACAACCGGAACGAGGCGATTCCGCGGGCCGTCAACCGCATGCGTTCACGGCGCGCGGCCTCTTCCGCGCTGAGCTCTTCTTCGGCGCCGTCCAGCAGCTGCGCCGCCGTGAGCAGGGGGCGCTCTTCTCCTGAGGCCACGTCGAACACGTGGAGCGTGCCTTCGAAGCTGCGGGGCCCCGACCGCAGAAACAACACCGCGCTGCCGTCCGGTACCACCTCGATGGCGCGCGGGTGACCCAGTCGAAACCGGTTCGTCTCGGAGAACGCGTTGAGGAACTCGGGGCTCGCCGTCGCGGACGGCGCGTACTGTGGCCCGGCCTCAGCCGCCTCGTCGGGGTCCGCGCCGTCCGCGGGGGTCTCGCATCCGGTTACGCCGGCGAGCAGGGACAACGTTGTCATGCACACGATCCTCGGATTCATGGGGTCGGGAGCATCGGTGATCGCGCGCCTGGTGTCGACCGTCTCCGCGCGCGCTTGCTCCGAACTTCGGGCGCGGGCATAGCTCTTCCGTGCGACGCGAGCTCACGGCGCTGGGCCGCCTCGCGGGGCCCATCCTGGTCACCCAGCTCGGCAGCATGCTGCTCGGCCTGGTCGACACGGCCGTCGTGGGCCGGGTGAGCGAGTCCGCGCTCGGCGCGGTGGGGCTGGGCTCATCGATCTACTTCACCATCAGCGTGTTGGGCTTCGGCTGGATGCTCGCCCTCGACCCGCTCATCGCCCAAGCGGTCGGCGCGGGGGAACCCGATCGAGCGCGTCGTCTCTTCTGGCAAGGGATCTGGGTGGCGCTCGCGGGCACGCTGCCGTTGTCGCTGCTGGTCTTGCTGGTGGGCACGCAGTCCTCGCATCTCGGCATTCCGCCGGATGTCGCGAGGCAGGTTGGCCCCTATCTCATGGCGCGTGCGCTCGGGATCCTGCCGTTCCTGCTGTTGGCGGCCAGTCGTTCGTACCTCCAGGCCCACGAGGTCACACGCCCGCTGGTGGTCGGGGTCCTCGTCGCCAACGTGGTGAACCTCCCGCTCAGCTGGGCGCTCGTGTTTGGGGAGTTTGGCCTGCCTCGTCTCGGAGCCGAGGGGGCGGGCTGGGCGAGCACGGTGGCGACGGTGTTGCAGCTGCTCGTCGCGCTGATCTGGGTCAAGGGCCTCTGGACCGGTCCTGCGTGGTTCCGCCCTGCCGCCGCCGAGATCCGGAAGGTGCTCCGCCTCGGCACGCCGATCGGGCTTCAGCTGGTGGCCGAGGTGGGCAGCTTCGCCGTGGTCAGCTTCCTCATGGGCAACCTCGGCACGCTCGCGCTCGGCGCCCACAGCGTGACGCTGACGTGCATCAGCGTAAGCTTTCAGATGGCGGTCGCCCTCGGCTCGGCGGCCTCGGTGCGCGTCGGGCACGCGGTCGGGCGAGACGACGCGCCCGCCGCGCGAAAGAGCGGCTTCGTGGCCATCGGGGTGGGCACGAGCATGATGCTCATCGGCGCCGCGTTGTTCGTGACGGTGCCGCGCAGCCTCGCTCGGCTGCTGACCGACGAGGTTTCGGTTATCGAGGCCACCGTGCCCCTGTTTGCGATCGCGTCCTGCTTTCAGATCTCGGACGGGTTGCAGGCCGTCGCTGCCGGCGCGCTCCGCGGGGCGGGTGACACGCGTTGGCCGCTGGTCGCCAACCTCTTTGGCCACTACGCGATCGGGGTTCCGCTCGGCGCGGGCCTCGCGTTTGGGCTCGATTGGGGCGCGAGCGGGCTTTGGTGGGGCCTGAGCGCGGGCTTGACGGCGGTCGCCGTCGGCTTGACGGCGCGGTTTGCTGTCCTCACTAGGACCTCGATCCAACGGGCGTGATGCCGCGTAGGAAGTGAACGGATCCCACGGTCCGCTTGACTGAGCCGGGTGGATGCGCGACGCACTCTGCCCCGAATCATTTAGGAGTCGACGAATGGACGTACTGACCGGCCTCAGTGAAGAGACCAACTACTCGATGGGCCAGCTCCAAGGCATCGTTGCCGCGTGGGTGCTGAGCTCTCCTTTCGAGCGCAACAACAAGGTCTCTCACGACAGTGGACACGTCGACGAGGCGGACTACACGAAGCAGTCGGTCTATTCGATCCTGTACTCGATGTACCGCCAGGTCGGCACCGTGAAGGACGAGCACGGCACCCCGTACGAGTTCACCTTCAACACGTGGGGCTACGCCTGGCCCGAAGGCTGGGGCCCGCCCCCGAGCGGACCGCGTGACCCGCAGCGCTTCGGCCGCAACGCCTACACCGGCCTGTTCCACTTCGACGAGGTCCAGAAGTACGTCGCGGACCGCGACGGATTCGTGCACATCGTCGAGATGGGCTGCGGCACTGGCGCCGGCGCCGACCACATCTGCGAGAGTGTCTTCCCGAAGTGCACCTACGAGGCCGTCGACATGCAGATGGGTGGCGTGACCACCTGCCGCAAGAAGTTCGTCCCGAAGCACAAGCACCGCCTCGTGGCGACGCGCGCCGACGCAACGCGGCTGCCGATGGACGACGAAGTGGCCGACATCGTGGTCGTCAACGAGACCCACGTGACCGACCAGGGCGAGGTCATGACCGAGGAGGACCGCAAGTTCTTCCGCTCGGCCAAGCGCATCCTCAAGCCCGGCGGCTTCCTCGTGTGGGGCAACGCGATCCCCGACATCGCCTGGCAGCCCTGCTTCGACTTCATGGAGTCGATCGGCATGGAAGTGAAGCAGGTGGACGACGTGACGGAAGAAGCCGTCGTCGCCCGCGACCAGGACAAGGAGCGCATCCATGTCTACATCGAGCAGGCGCTCGACAAGTTCCACGGCTTCAAGACGCCGCTGCTCGGCGCCAGCAAGCGCCACGAGGCCGCGATGGCGATGAAGAACCTGTGTCGCGACCCGGGCACCCAGCTCTACGACGACATGGTCACGCGCGCCGACACCTACAAGGTCGCGATGATCCAGAAGAAGGCCTGAATCCTTCTCCTCGATCTGAAGAACGGGCGATCCTTCGGGGTCGCCCGTTTGCAATTCACCCCGCCTACGGAGCGGCGCGTTCGAGCAGCCACACGTGCCCGTTCCGCAGCACGGCCACCCGCCGACCGGACGGGCTCACCGCCGGCTCGCTGGGCGCGGCGTCCGACTCGGCCCACCCCTCGGGCCAGAACACGGCGGAGGTCACACTCGGCGCCAGGCGGTGCACCATCACCCCGAGGCCCTGGACCTCCGCGAGGTAGCGCCCGTCCGGGCTGGCTCGGCCGGGCGGAAGCGGTGCCGGCGGGGGCGTGCCGGGGCTCAGCGCGCGAGGGGCGCCGGCGGGGTGCGCCGAGAGATCGAGCGGGATCACGCGAAGGGTCGGTCCCATGGAGGCCACGACCCCCTGGGGCGCCCACCCGAGCAGCGACCAGCCACCGTCGTCTCGGGTCAGCTCAGGCGCGAGCGCGGGGCAGTTGGCGTCGCTCGGCGGCGCGCGCTCGAGCAGGAGCGGCCGGCTCGAGGGCGGGCCGAACGCGTTGCCGGCCACGAAGCTGCGGGCGGCGACAATCTCCAACACGTGGCCCTCGCACCTGCGTACGACGTCGCTCACCGCCCAACGCCCGCTGGGGTCGAGCACACGAAGCTCTCCGCGCGATTCCGTGTCCACCGTCGTGTCCCCGCTCGTGAGGTCCCACACACGGGCGCGCTCCCCGCGCAGCAGCACATGGCTCTCGTCGAGGAAGGCGATCGCGCTCAGCCGTGGACGGTTCCAGTTCGGCACGGCGTGGGGCGGGCCTCTACGCGCGGTGACGCCGCTCGAGGCGGGCGCGTCGGCGATGGCCCGGCGCGCGAAGTCACGCCGCTCCTGGTTGATCGCGAGGCCCCCGCGGTCCAGCGCGGCAAGGGCGGCCAGCGCGCCCGCCACATCGTCTTGCTGCGCGAGCGCGCGCACGATGGTGGTCGCGGCGCGGCCGGCGCCGTCAGACTGGCCGCACGAGAGCCCGTCCGTCGCACCGACCCGCAGTCGAGCGCGCCCCGACTCCCGGCAAAGCGTTTCCCAGTCGGCCATCACGCGGCGCGATCCCGAAAGCGCAGCGCCCGGGTTGCTGCGAAGGTTCCGGAGCGCCGCCCGGGAGCGCTCGACGAGCATGCGCTCAGGCTCGTCTCCGTCGCGCGCGAGACCGCTGGGGCGGTCGAGCCAGGTCAGCGTCACGCCGCCGCCGTCCCTCGCCAGCGTGACGGTCAGGTCCGCCCGCGCGTCGTCGTCCTGGTCCTCAGCGGCGAACGCCAGGGTGAACACCCCCGGAGCGCGCTCAATGGCGTCGAGCAGCGCGAGGTGCTCCAGCACACGCGGGGTGCGATCGGTGTCGAGCACCCACGCCTCCTCACGGCCGTCCTGCGGTCGATCCGGGCATGCCAGCGTGGCGCGCGCGACGAGCCAGCTCTCGCCCAGGGGGGTGAGCGACGCGCGGGTGACCTCACATCCCTCCGAGGCGGCTGGCGCCATGTCCAGAACGCGAGGGGTCGAGAAGGCCGCCCCGTCTCGCTGCGCGAACAGCAGCGAGACCGGCGCATCGGCCGAGCCCGCAACCAAGAGCACGCCGTCCCGGTCGCCGTCGTCGTCGAGGTCGTCGGCAAACAGCGCCCGGATCGAGCCTTCGACCAGGATTGGCGCGCCTTCCAGATCGACCCGCGCCGTTCCGTCCTCGAATGTGCGCCCTGCCGGACGCTCGGAGGCGGTCGTCTCGGGGGACTCCGGGGCGGGCGCCGCGCGCCGACCGGCGTCCAACCCGAACGGCACGGGCGGTCCTGGTTCGCAGCTGCTGCAGCCCGAAAGAGGGCCAGACAAGCCCGCGATCAGCACCGCGAACAAGCCGGGCCACCAGCGCATAGCCGGGACGTGAAGTCGCATCTGCGAGGATGAACACACGAGGGCTTCATACCAGTCCCGGCCTCTTCGGCGCGAACCAAGTGGCGAGCCAACGAGGTCGTGTCCTCAGCTGTGCGCCGAGATGGAACGCACGCTCGCGCGCATCCGACCCGCGTGGGTCCCGATCGGGCTGCTATCGTGGCCGGCGGCGATGTCCCTCGGTTTCCGGTTTGCGGCCCTGACCGCCTTCACCCTGCTTTGGGCGTTCCCCGTCTCGGCGCAGGATGCGTTGCCAACCGAAGGAGACGCTCCGACGGAGGTGTCCCCGCGCCCGGAGCCGGTCGAGCCGGAAGCGGAGCCCGACGCAGTGGACCCCGACGCAGTGGACCCTGAGCCCGGCGCTGTGGAGCCCGAGCCCGGCGCTGTGCCCGAGCCCGGCGCTGTGCCCGAGCCCAACGCTGCCGAGCCCGAGCCCGCGGATGCGGCGCCTCTCCAGCCGGTCGCCGTGGAGCCCACGTCGATCGAGAACGCGGGCGAACAGCCGACGGTCGATGTCGTTTCGGTCGAGCCCTCCGAGACCGATCCGGAGGCACCCCCGGAGACGGATTCGGAAGCGTCTTCTGACGAGGGCGGGCTCTCGATCTCGGGCTCGATCTCGGGGGAGTACCGACATCGTCTCGTGGCCCTGAGCGATTTCTCGCTGCACCCGTTGCCGCGGACCGACCCGGACGAGACCGGGCTCTACGACGCGAACCTCTGGGGCGAGCAGTGGCTGCGGATTCGGGGCGAGATCGCCCTCCGGCCGGTCCTCCGCCTGTTCGGGGAGGCCGATGTGCTCTGGGGGGTCGGCTACGGCGACACGACCGTCGGCCAGGGCCCCGCGGCGTGGTCGCGTGAGGAGTACGGCTACCCGGGGCTGCGTTTGCGGCAGCTCTACCTCGAGTGGCGCACGCCCATCGGGCTGATTCGGGCCGGCCAGATGGCGTTCTCGTGGGGCCTCGGCATGATCAGCAACGGAGGCAACAACGCCCCCGTGTTCGGTGACTACCGCTACGGTGACCTCGTCCGCCGCCTGCTCTTCGCCACCAAGCCCGCGGGCGAGGACAGCCCGTTCACCATCGCCGTGGCAGGCGACTGGGTCGCGTGGGATCTCATTGCCGATTTCGATCGGCGCGGCGACCTCGCGTTCCAAGGCGTGCTCGCAGGGCTCTACGAGGAAGGGGACGACCGCGTCGGCGCCTACGTGGCGTACCGCCGCCAAGAGAACACGCTCGCCGACACGCTCGAGGTCTTCATCGGCGACGTGTTCGCGGAGCTGCACTTCGACGAGCCGTCAGGCGGCCGCATCCTGACCGCGGTCGAACTCGCGTATGTGCGCGGCGAGACGAGCATCCCGCGCACGCTGGACCACCCGGTGCAGGAGGTGGAGCAGCTCATGGCAATCGCGCGCGTCGGCCGGGTCAGCCCGCATCTCGACCTCGTCTTCGAGGGCGGGTACGCCTCGGGCGACTCCAACGCGGAGGACGCGTTCCAGCGTCGGGGCACGATGGATCCCGACCACCGAGTCGGGCTGATCCTGTTCCCCGAAGTGCTCGCTGCCCAGACCGCACGCGCGGCCGCGCTCGCCAGCTCGCCAGAGACGTTCGGGCGCCCGAGCCGAGGGGCCGAGCTGATCCCCAGCAACGGCGGCGTGTCCGGCGCCTACTACTTGTTTCCCTATGTGAAGTGGCGCCCGCTCGACTGGCTGGAGAGCCGGTTTGCGGCCGTCGTCGCGTGGTCTTCCGCCGATCTGACCGACCCGTACGTGCAGCGCAGCCAGAGCCGCTCGGTCAACTACCGCGGCGGCGACCCCAGCCTGCGCGACCTCGGCCTCGAGCTGGACGGCTCGGTCCTCTTGCACGGGCCGCTCGCGGAGGGCATCACCTTGTCGGGGGGCATCGAGGGCGGCGTCTTGTTTCCGGGCCGCGCGTTCGACGACTCCCTCGGCCGATCGATGGATCCGGTTGTGATGATGCGCCTCCGCTTCGGGATCGCGTATTAGGTAGACTCGAGCGGCCGGACGGGCCGCCCAGCGCGGTCCGCCTCAGTGCGGTCCGCCTCAGTGCGGTGACTGGCTTTTCGCCCTGACGGGGCAAGACGAGGATGACGATGACTTCCACGATGATGACGCGCTCGCGTCTGGTACTCAGCCTCCTGCTCGTGCTCGGCGCGGGCCTCGTGGCCTGTGACAGCGGCGGCGACGACGATGCCGGGACCCGCGTCGACGGCTCCACGGGTGTCCCCGCACTTCCGCCGGCGCTGGCGAACTTCGAGGAGGGCGAGGCCTTCGTGTCCCGGACGCTGGACTTCTCCTGTCGCGGGACGCGCGTCCAGCCGACCGCCGGCGCGGCCGTGTCGACGACCTTTCAGCTTCGTGATTTCCAGGACGACTTCGAGGTCACGGGGACCGAGGTTTGGTTGTTCAGCGACAACGTCATCGCCGACACCTGCACCGCGCCCGGCTGTCAGATGTTCACCACGGACGCGATGGGCGACGGGATGGTCGACCTGCCCGCCGACGGCTGGTACGCGTACCGCGTGATCGCCCGTGAAGGCGAAACTCGGAACAGCACCGTCTTCAGCGTCTTCCAGTACAACGAGCCGGCTCCAGCAGACGCCGGCGGCGCAGTCGAGGGCAACTCCGTGTCTGGCTCGACCATCGAGCTGATCCCCGCGCTTCTCGGCATCACCCGGGAGCCCGGCCGCGCCCTCGTCTCCGGCCGCCTGGAGGACTGCAACGGCAACTTCGTGCAGAACTCGGCCGTGCGTCTCTACGATGGAGACGGCAATCTGGTGGTGGACGGATCGGCCACCACCGAGCCGAGCTACCACTACTTCAACGGAAACCCGGACAGCAACCTGCCGAACCAGGAGGAGACATTCAGCAACGTCGACGGGCTCTACGTCGTGGTGCAGGTCCCCGTGCTGGACGACCGCCCCTACCGCGTCGAAGCCTACGCGAACCTGGACGGAACGACCGCTCGCGTCGGTTGCGAGTCGGCGCGAATCTTCCCCGATGCCGTCACAATCCTGAACGTCGGACCCGAGCGCGCAGACGCCGATCCGGCCTGCATGGAGTGATCTCGCGCACCCCGCAGGGGGCCGCAAGACCAGAACATCGTTGACTCAGGGGCATTCCCCGGTGGACAACAGCTCGGGGCGATCAGCCCAGGAGGATGGATGACGCGGGTTCTTTCGAGGATCTCCTGCTTGTTGCTGCTCGGAGCTGGCTTCTTGGCGCCCATGGCGTTGGGGCCGGCTCCCGTGCACGCGCAGGATGACGAAGAACAGACCACGGCCGGGGACGCCCCGGACGATGAAGCCCCTGACGGGGTGAGCGACGAAGCCGCCGAGGAAGCCGCTCCGACCGAGTCGGAGACCGGTGCGACGGAAGGACCGACGGAGGCGGACATCGCCGCACCTCGGCCCGACCCGGTGCCTCAGGAGGATCCGGAGCCGGAGGGCGACTCGCCGCCTCCCCCGCCTCCGCCTCCGCCACCGCCGCCGCCCCCTCCGCCGCCGCCTCCGCCGCCTTCGGGTGGGGGGAGTTCCAGCGGAGGTGGGGAGTCCACCAACACGGACATCCCGATCAACGTCAACCTGCACGGTTACTACCGGGCGCGTCTCGTCACCACCGATTCGCAGCCGGTGCCGGGCGCCTCTCCCGCGGTCGATGACGCCGGACACGCGGCGTACGGGTTCATGCGCCTTCGGCTCAACCCCGAGGTCCTGTTTGGCAGTGACCAGCAGCGGCCCGTTGCAGCCCTCCGCATGCAGATCGACGCCCTCGACAACGTCGTCTTCG
Organism: Sandaracinaceae bacterium; assembly: GCA_045106715.1. Taxonomy (GTDB): domain Bacteria; phylum Myxococcota_A; class Polyangia; order Polyangiales; family Sandaracinaceae. The sequence goes on along the minus strand of JBGCFC010000072.1, from coordinate 47,966 downwards.
GTGATAACGCGCGTTCCGCAGCCACGCCCATCTTCGCCAACGATCCGAGCAGCACGAGCTTGCTCGACCAGGACCTGGACAACTACTTCTTCCTGCGTCGTTTGTGGCTCGAGTTCCTGATCCCGATCGGTCTCGTCCGCATCGGTCGTCAGGGAAACAACGGAGGTCTCGGCCTCCTGTTCAACGACGGCAACGGCTTCCGCAACGACTTTGGTGATGCGCTCGACGGCACCTCGTTCGACCAGGTGTTGTTCGCGACTCGGCCGCTGACCATCATCAACACGCTGACGCGTGGAGATTCGCGCTCGACTCCGCTCATCTTCGCGATGGCCTACGCATGGCTGGCCGAGGACACCCTCGGGGTGGGCGCGGACCCCGTGGCTCGCTCGACCGCACCCTTGGCGTTCCTCACCGGAGGCGAAGACGACGTCTTCCAAACCACGTTGGTGCTCGCCTGGCGGGACGAGGAGTTCAACAGCGAGGTCAACGCCCGCGACGACCTGACGGCGGGGCTCGTCATGGTGCATCGGGGCCAGGACGCGACCAACAGCGACGTCTACATCGGCGACTTCTTCTACAGGCTGCGCTGGTCCGCCTTCGGGCGTCGGGCGCCGCAGATCTACTCCGAAGGTGAGATCTACACGATTCAGGGCACGACCAACGGCGTCGGTCTCATCGGACCCATCGACGACGACACGGGCCGGACCGGTCGGCAAGGTGGCGCGAACATCTGGGGCGGCGCGGCGCGTCTCGGTGTGGACGACCCTCTCTGGGCGGCCTGGCTCGAGGCGGGCTTCTCGACGGGCCAGGAGAACGCGGTCACGGCGGTCGGCACGTACACCACGCTCACGCAGCGTCCCAACAACGCTGCCTACATGGTGGGGCTGTTGCTCTACCCGGTGGCGCTCAACGTGCGGACCGCCTCGTCGTATGGCGACACCTTCAACGCCGTGTGGTCGAACGGTGGCGTCTGGAACTCGGTCTACCTCCTGCCCAACCTGCGGGTGCGCCCGCTCCCGGGCGTGGAGATCATCGGGCAGTTCCTGCTCGCGTTCGCCGACCAGATCAACCTGCCGCTCTCGGAGACGCGCGCGTCTCCGGACAGCACGGGCTGCGGCTTCTCCGAGGAGTGCATTCTCGGCTGGGAGGCCGACCTGGCGCTCAAGATCAGCTGGGGTCCCAACGACGAGATGCGATGGAGCAACGAGTTCGGCATCATGAACGCCGGGCCCGCGCTCGGCGGCCGTCTGACCAACTCGGTCATGTGGACGTTGCAGTCGCGCATCGCGTTCCTGTTCTGAGACTTCTCCCGGTCTGAACGCGCGCGGGCGCTCCGGTTCGGAGCGCCCGTCGCGTTTAACAGTCGCGCCCTCTCGGCCGTCTTTTTGGGGGGCAGAGGGCTTGGCGATACCCTGTTCGCGTGTCTCAGAGACCCCTTCACGCGCTCTTCTGTGTCCTTCTCGGGCTGAGCCTCTCCTCCGGCGCCCTCGCGGACGCTCGAGAGCACACGGTCGCGAGGGGGGAGACGCTCAGCACCCTGGCCGAGACCTACGGGGTCAGCGTCGCTCGCTTGCGTGAGCTGAACGGCCTCTCGTCCGATCACATCGAGGTGGGACAGCGGCTGCGGGTCGAGCAGGAGCCGATGCTTCGCTACCGAACGGTCCCCGGCGACACGCTTGGCTGCATCGCCAGTCGCTTCGGGGTGCCGGCGTCCACGATCCTTGAGGACAACCCCGGGGTCTCGCGTCGAAGTCTCGGGGTCGGTGTCCGGCTGCGGCTCCGCGGGGGGCACGACCCGCGGGAGGGCGCGGGCCCGGTGGCCAGCGAGGTCGTCCGCATCCGCGCCGGCGACACGCTCTCGGCGGTGGCGGCGCGATATGGCGTCACGCTGTCCACGCTGACGGCGGCGAACCCCGATGTCGACCCCGCGCGCCTGGCGGTCGGTGGGGAACTCACGGTGCCGGTCTCACGCTCCGTTCACGAGGTCCAGCGCGGGGAAACGATGGGCCGCATCGCGCGACGGCGGGGCATCACGCTGGCCGCCCTCCGGGCGCTCAACCCCGACGTGCAGCCGGCGCGCCTCCGCGTGGGCGAAGAGCTCGTCGTCCCGGGCGGCCCCCCGAGCGTCAGCGTCGGAGCGCCGTTCTGCGGCTTCGTGAGGAACAGCCATCCGCTCGGCCGTCACGCCGGCTATGTGCTCCGGAATCCGGCGCGCTCCTTCGGGACCGCGCGCACCGTGAGCCGAATCCAGCGCGCCTTCGGTCGTGCGTACCGCCCGGGCTCGGACCCGCGCGTACGTGTCCATGACCTCAGCCTCGAAGGGGGAGGGCCGATCGACGACCACCGCAGTCACCAGAGCGGGCGCGACGTCGACATCACGTACTACGTGCGCGGAAACGCCTGCGACGGTCGGCAGGGCTGCCCGCTCGCCCGCGTCGACCCCGATGGACTCGACGTGCGCCGGCAGTGGCGTCTTCTCCGCGAGTGGCTGCGTCGCGACGAGGCGGAGGCGATCTACATCGACTACGCGCTGCAGGCCCCGCTCTACCGAGAGGCGCGCCGAAGGGGCGCGACGCGGGCGCAGCTGGGTCAGTGGTTTCAGTATCCGCGTGGCCGCTTCGCCCGAGACGGCGTGGTCCGGCACTTTCCCAACCACCGCGACCACCTGCACGTGCGCTTCGCGTGCGCGCCCGGCGAACCCGAGTGTCGTTGATCGTGCGCGTCGCTCTCGCGGACTGATCCGACGGCGGTCACCGCTCGGCTCGCCTCGGTCCGTGGATTAACTAGTGAAAACGGTGGATCAGCGGAACGCGAAGCGCGTCACCACAGACGGGTCAACCCGCGTCGACGCCGCTGTCGATCGGCCCGCCGTCAGTGCCCGCGTCGACTTCGGTTCCCGCGTCCGTGCCCGCATCGGTCTCGGTGCCCGCGTCCGTTCCGGCGTCACTGCCCGCGTCGACCGGAGGCGGTCCTGCGTCGGGCGTCGGCATCGGCTCTGGACGAATCTCAACCACACGGCCGAGCACGCAGCGCGGGGCCGTGCCGTCGGCGCAGGTCGCTTCGCCTCCCACGGAACCGCACACGGGACGGGTCCGGCAGGGGCCGGTCACTCCGTCGCAGGAGCCATTGGCCACTTCGTCGCCCGGCACCGGGAGCAAGGCACCGGTTCCCTCATCGTAGAGGGACATCGGGTCGTCGCCGCACACGGGCACCTTGCCGGCGCTGCAGTCGAGCACGGCTCCCTCGCCCGACGGCGGCGCCAAACATTCGGGCGCCTCCGCGCACGCGAACAGAAGAAGGAAGGGGATCACCATCACGAAGCGTCCAAGCCGCATGCCCGAAGCTTACGCGAGCCGACCGCCGCAAGTACACCGATTCCGTTGCTCGGCGTGCGATGTCGTCGACTGACGAGGGGCGTCTTCGGCTCTGAGGCTGCGTTGCCGCGCCCGCTCCCTGCTACGCTTCGCGCGTGCGAGCGCCTTGGATCATCGCCTCCTGCCTGCTTGCGGGCTGCATTCAGACGGGGGATTTCGACCCCGTCGGGGACGCCGCCTCGATCGCGGGCGATTGGACGGTGGACGGATCCGCGCCCAGCCGAGACGCCTGCGATGCGCTCGGCGCCAGCGTCGTTCAGGTGACCTTCCTCGACAACGCCCGCCCGGTCACTCATTCGGGGCTGCGCTTCGAGTGCCGCGAAGGCAGCTTCGACACGGACGCGCCCGGTGGCAGCGGGCGGGTCATCGCGGCCCCCGACGACGAGGGGGCGCCGTGGCGCCTTCGGTTCGAAGCCGTGGACAGCGGCGGCCAAGTGCTCGCCATCGGCGAGACGGTCACGGTCTTTGTGCCGGAGACGGACAAGGTCATCATGCCGACGGCCAACTTCATGAGCGCGACGGTGCTCGCACGGTTCGTGGTGAACGGCGCCGAGCCCAACGCCGAGCGCTGCGAGGAGGCGGGTTTCACGTCGGTTCGGCTCGAACTCGACGACCCCAACGCCACCGCGGTCGAGGACGCGTGTCCTCTCGGCCTGGTCGGCGCTCGCCTGACGGCCGGCATCGAGCACACAGCGCGCCTCGTAGGGACACGAACCGACGGCACGGAAGTCCGGTCGGCCCCGGTCACGTTCATCAGCGAGGCCGGCGGCCAAACAACGCTGGACGGTTCGCCCTTCGAGCTAAGCTCGCTCGGCTCCTGAGCGCAGTCCTACCCAGCTCGCCCCGACTCGGCCGGGAGGTTGGTAAGGTGTTCGAACTCAGTTGAGCCAGCGCGGCTTGTCGTCGTCGTCGGCGCCGCCGCGCACCACGCGAAGGTCCGGCCCGCCCGCGCGCTTCTTCTTGAACGGCCCCGACGGCCGGGTGGGTGTGCGCGGTCGGATGAGCCAGCGCGCGAACGCCACGCCCCCACCGAGCGCACCCGCATACTCCACGAAGATGTACGCGTCCCGGGCGAGCACGGCCATCAGCGCCGAGATGCCCAGGCCGAGCAGGATCACCGTCCACGACTTCATGGGCAGCACGAACATGAAGAGGATCTCACGCCCGCGTGCGATCACCGGGAAGGCGCCCAGCGCCGCGAGCGCGATCGGCGCCGCGCCCGCGATCGGATGCTGGGCGTCCACCAGGAAGCTCAGCAGGAGGCACGGAACGACGGCCGTGACCACCCCGACGGCCGAGAGCTGGAGGGTGCGCTTCGCCCCGTAGGCCTCTTCGAAGGGCGACAGGAAGAAGTAGATGCCGACCAGCGTGAAGGCCAGGCTCATCAGCGCGTCCGGGACTGGCGGGTACACCAGCCAGTAGGTCAGCGGCTGCCAGAGCCAGTTGACGTAGTTCGCGGCCGGGGCCCCCAACAGATCGAGCGCGAGCCACTGGAACGCCGGCACGCTGGCCAGGTTCTGCACGATGGCCAGCACCACGAAGGCGCCTCCGAGCAGGAGGAGCAGCTTCTTCACGGTCGGCGTCAGCCTCGGGAACTGGAATTGCATCGCTGCTTCCAGGTGTAGTCACCTGGGCCAAGCAGGGCAAGATGCGCATCGACGCAACATGGGCGCTGCCGGTCCGACATCCGGTGTGTTCGCCGGGCCGTCGCGGCACTGGCTAGGTGCGATAGGATGGTCGTGATGCTTGGACGACGTGCTCTGCTTCTCTTCGTGATCTCCTTGTCCGGCTGCGGGGAGCCGGCATGCCCGGACGCCGGGGAGTGTGACCCCGTCGATTCTGCGATCGACGCCTCTGCCGCGACCGACGCGGGGGCGATGCTGTGCGCGGCGGACCGGGACTGCAGCGATGGTGATTTCTGTTCCGGGCCTGAGCGTTGTGTGCCCGGGGATTCGGCAGCCGACGCGCGCGGCTGCGTTGCGGGTGCGCCGCCCTGCTTGGCAGACCAGGTGTGCGACTCCGACATGGGCCGATGTGTCACCGACTGCTCGGTGGGTGATGCTGACGGCGACGGAGAACCGGCGATCGAGTGCGGAGGCAACGACTGCGACGATGCGGACGGGGGACGTTTCCCTGGCAACATCGAGATCTGCGATGACCGAGATCAAGACTGCGTGGACGATACGCTGGCCCCGGCCTCCGGTGACTCGGACGGCGACGGCTTTGTCTCCTCGATGTGCTGTGCCCCCGGCATGGATGGACTTCGCTGTGGTCGGGACTGTGACGACACGGCGGGGGGCGTCAACCCCGGCTCTCCCGAGGCGTGCAACGGCATCGACGACGACTGCGACGGCCTGACCGACGAGGGCCTGACGAGTGTCTTCTATCGAGACGAGGACGGCGATTTGTATGGGATGGAGTCCGACTCGATGGTCGCATGCACGCGCCCCGAGGGGTTTGCGACGGTGCCGGGGGACTGCGATGACGAAGACCGGATGATCAACCCTCTCGGCACCGAGACGTGCGACGGGGTGGACCAGGACTGCGACTCGCGGATGGACGAAGAAGCGGCTGAACTAGGCAGTCGAGTGCACTGCGACGCCTGCTTCAGCGAGTGCCAGTTTGCGTGCGGGGGCGACGCGTGTGACCTGCCGGTGGAAGTGGAAGTGGGTGGGCAGCAAGCGTGTGTCCGGCTGAGTTCGGGTCGGGTCTTCTGCTGGGGACAGAACGACAGTGGTCAGCTCGGACTCGGCGACACGCTTGACCGCGAGCGACCCACCGAGCTCCCAGAGTCTCCCAGGGCCGCGGCAATGGGATTGGGCGGCGACCATTCCTGCTTCGCGATCGGGTCCGACATCAGATGCGCTGGCGACAACAGCGAAGAACAGCTGCGGCTGGGACCAGCGGCCAGTTCGACGCTGATTCGGAGCTCCACCGCTCCTAGCGGGTCGAGCTTCTTGGACGTGTCGGCCGGCCAGGCAACAACGTGTTCCATGCTCAGCGGCGGTCGCACTACATGCTGGGGCCGCGCCTTCCATACTGGAGGAAGCCTCAACTATTTGGTTGAGGAGGGAGACGGGAGTCGGCTGCTGGCCGATTCCGTCCATGTGGGTACGAGCTTCGCCTGTGCTCTGCGGTCAGACGACACCGTTGGCTGTTGGGGCGCTGACGATGTCGCTCAGCTCGCGACAGGCTCCGCGGGCGCGGCGTCTCTCCGCATCGTCGGGAATGTCCTGCCCGAAAGCGTGGCCCACGTCGCGGCTGGTGCCGGGTTGCAGAACGGGGGCGGCGCACATGGTTGCCTCGTCACCACAGGCGGACAGTTGACCTGCTGGGGACTGAACCGGGATGGTCAGGTGGGTGTTGGCTCGAGTGACACCACGGTGCCGGTGCCCACGACGATTCCCGGTGAGTGGGCCGGGGTAGCCACGGGCGACCGCACGACGTGCGCTTGGGATACGGACGGCCGCGGATTCTGTTGGGGCCGCAACAACGGACACATCGGGGATGGAACTGCCGTGGACCGAGACGTCCCCACCGCCGTGTTAGGGGGGCACCGGTGGTCGCAGCTTGAGGTCGGCTCCGACGTCACCTGTGGGATCCGCGCCGACGATGCCGTGATGTGTTGGGGCATCAACGGGAACGGAACCGTGGGCAACGACACATTCGGTGGCAGGGAAGCAGAGCCGGTGATGGTTGTCTCCCCTGTTCCCTGACGGAAAAAGCCGAGGGCGGCCACATCACGTGTGGCCGCCCTCGAGTCGATCGGACGTGGATGCGTCAGCTGCCGGCGATGTAGTCGAGCTTGCAAGACTCGGTGGAGCCGATCATCGCAAGGTCACCTTCTGCGGCGATCTCGATTCGGCAGGGATCGGCGAGGCCCCATGCCTTGGTCGTCTCGAAACCCTCGATGAGCAGATCGTACACGCCTGGGGTGACAGGCTCCGACGTTGCAGCGCTGAACGTAAGCCGGTCCTCGCAGGCCTCCATCATCGTCGGGGCGGCGTAGAGCTGCGTGAAGTCGCCGGGGTCCGTGGCACCTGTGTCCCCGCGTCCGAGGTCCCAGAAGATCTCGAGAGGGGCATTCGCATCTGAGCAGTCTGCATACACGCCGTCGATGGCGCCCTTCGGTTGCCAACCGATGGCGAAGCTCAGCGTGGTGTTCACGAGCCGAACGTCGGCGCCCGTCAGGTCGAGGGTGTCGCCGGCGACGAGCGGGTCCTCGCTGGTGTATTCGCGGCGGCCGACCTCGACCATCGCGGCATCGCGGTAGAAGAGGGTGACGAGGTAGGTGCCGGCCCGGATGATGTTGCCTGTGGACTCGAAGTCGCCATCGGCGCAGGGCGCCATGGCCACGGTGACGCCTTCGGCGCGCGCGGTGTCGGTGGTCTCGTAGAGCACGACCTCGATGGTGGTGCCGCCCGCGACCTCGCAGACCTCGGCGCTCGGGGTGTTGGTGATGCCGCCGATGGTCCAGCTCATGTCGAGCGAGACGTCGGTGCCCAGGGGGTTGAAGCCCTCCATCACGAACGGGATGGGGGCGCCGCCGTTCAGCGCATGGGTCTCGCCCTCGTTGACGGCGAAGGCTTCGGCCATGGCCATCGCGACGACCTCGCCGGCGCTGTCGTAACCGATGACCTCGACGCTGTAGGAGCCCGCCGTGAGGTCGACCGCGATCGAACCGGTCTCGCAGGCGATGGTGGAGGGCGCGCTGCCGTCCATGAACTCGAGGCCGACGGTGGCGATGCCGAGCGCGGCGCAGTTGGTCGCGTCCGGCGCGGCGCCGTCGATGGTCCAGCTGGCGGTGACGCTCGTCGCAGCGACGGCCGGGATGAAGTTGACCGTGGTCATCTGGATGTGGCCGCCCTCGACGAGGGTGTCGAACGTCTCACGGCCGCCCTCGGCGATCACGGTGCCGGTGGCGTCGATGGCGAGCATCTCCATGGTGTAGCGCCCGTCGGCGAGCACCGTGCTCGGGCGTGTGTCGAAGCTGCCGTCCGCGCAGGAGAACACGAGGCTTGCGGGGTCGACCGTCAGGCCGCCGTCGTAGAAGCGCACACGCACGTTGCTGATGCCGAGCGCGTCGCAGCTGGCCTGCGAGGGCGCGGCGCCGTCGATGGTCCAGGCGCCCTCGACGCTCGCATCCGATCCGATGGGGTCGAAGTCGACCTCGACGATGCAGCCCCCCGCGGCGAGCGCCGCCCAGAAGCCAATGATCCATACGGCTCGATCGAGCCTCATATCCCCAAGCGTCATCTCAGTCTCCCTCAGAAGAAGTTCAGTGCAGCCCACGCGTGACCGGAGTCCCGACGCGCTGCGGTCCGTGAACCGGGCCCGCGTGGCTCATCCTTTCGCGAGCCGCGCGCGCTGTCCAGCGCGAGACGCATCCACCCCACGGTCGATTCATCGGTGCCGACCCGTTGCGCCGGGTGCCGCATTCGGGCGTGTGCACGCGCACAATCGCATCGCGGTCGAAAACCGGCACCGAGCGCCTCAGAGCCTGTCTTCACCGGAACATTCGCTTCACGGCGCATCATGCACCAAAACGCCCAAAACGACTTTCTGCGCTTCCCCCTCGCGGTTCCGTCGGATGCGCCCTAGGACCGCAGAGTAGACGGCGCCGCGTGACCTTGCCCCTCCCCCCCCAAGCGGTTGCGCGGCGCCGTCGCTTTTTTCGCTCGATGTCCATTCCCCCTCCTTGATCGCGCGACGGCAAACGCCCGCCCCGACCAGCGCGGTCGAGAGCGGGCGTTCAATCGGTCGAACCGACCACGCGGGGCGCTACTCGGCGGGGATGCCGACGGGCTCTGCGGCCTCTGCCGAGGAGCCCATGCCCTCGAACGCACGTTCGATGAGCTTGGCCTGCTCGAATTTGTGCGCCTTGCCCGAACCGGTCGCCGGGCTGGCGCTGGCCGGCCGACAGACGTGCTTGAGCGCGATCGGTCGACCCAGCAACTCGGGCAGCACGGCGTTGATGTAGTACCAGGCGCCGCTGTTGTTCGGCTCCTCCTGCACCCAGACGAGCTCGATGTCGTCGGCGTAGGGCGCGAGCACGTCGCGGATCTCCTGCTCGCGGATCGGAAAGAGCTGCTCCAGCCGCACGATGGCAACGTCGTCGATGTTGCGCTCCGTTCGGCCGTTGACGAGATCGTAGTAGACCTTGCCGGAGCACAGCAGCACGCGCTTGGCGCGCTTGGGGGCGATCTCGCGCTCCGGGATGATGCGCTGGAACGAACCCTGGGCCAGCTCGTCCAGCGACGACGCCGCGTGCGGCGCTTTGAGCAGGCTCTTGGGAGACATGACGATCAGCGGCTTGCGCCACGTGCGCTTCACCTGACGTCGAAGCGCATGGAAGATCTGCGCCGCCGTCGTGAGGTTGCAGACCATCATGTTGTCTTCCGCCGCCAGCGCGAGGTAGCGCTCGAGGCGCGCGCTGGAGTGCTCCGGGCCCATGCCCTCGAAGCCGTGCGGCAACAGCATCACCAGCCCGCTGAGGCGGTCCCACTTGTCTTCCGACGAGCTGATGAACTGGTCGATGAGCACCTGCGCGCTGTTGGCGAAGTCCCCGAACTGCGCCTCCCAGATGACGAGCTGATCGGGAGAGTCGAGGCTGTAGCCGTATTCGAAGCCGAGCACGCCTGCCTCGGAGAGGCAGCTGTCGTAGGCCTCGAACCGACCCTGGCCATCGCCGAGGTGGCAGAGCGGCGTGTGGGTCTCGCCCGTCTGGCTGTCGTAGAGCACGGCGTGCCGGTGGGAGAACGTCCCGCGCTCCACGTCCTGGCCGGTGATGCGGACGTTGATCTTCTCGTCGAGCAGCGTTGCGTAGGCGAGCGTCTCCGCCGTGCCCCAGCGGACGGGGGCTTCGCCGCGGCCTTCCTTGCGGCGGTTCTTCGTCAGCGCGCGCAGCTGACGCATCATCGAGAAGTCTTCCGGCATCTCGGTCAGGCGGTCCATCAGCCGAGTCAGCGTGTCCCGGTCCACCGACGTGTCGACGTCCGGGGTGTCGAGGTCCGCGCCACCGGAGAAGTCGGTCCAGACGCCGCCGAACGCGCGGGTCGGCGTGTCGTGCCGGTTGTCGCGCACGTCCTGAAGCGCCTTTTCGAACCGCGCGCGGCTCTCCTTCTCGGTCTGCTCGGCTTCCGCTTCGGTGATCTGACCGCGGGCCAGGAGCGACTCGACGTAGATCGAGCGCACGCTCTTCTTGGCGTCGATCGCCGCGTACATCTCAGGCTGCGTGAAGCGTGGCTCGTCGGCCTCGTTGTGGCCCCACTTGCGGTAGCAGTAGAGGTCGACGACGACGTCCTTGCCGAAGCGCTGGCGGTACTCGGCCGCGAGCTGCGCGGCGTGCGCGACGGCCTCCGGGTCCTCGCCGTTCACGTGGAACACGGGGCAGCGGAGCATGCGCGTGATGTCGGTGCAGTAGCGGGTCGAGCGCGCGTCCCGGACCGCCGTCGTGAAGCCGATCTGGTTGTTCACCACCACATGGATGGTGCCGCCGGTGTCGTAGGCCCGGAGCGCGGAGAGGTTCAGCGTCTCGGCCACCACGCCTTGGCCGATGAAGGCCGCGTCGCCGTGAATGAGGATCGGGGCGACGCGCTTGCGCTCATGGTCGCCATAGCGGTCCTGCTTGGCGCGCACCCGGCCTTCGACGACCGGGTTCACGAACTCGAGGTGGCTCGGGTTGAAACACATCGTCAGGTGCACGTCGTGCCCGTCGATGGTGCGGTCGGTGGAGTGGCCGAGGTGGTACTTCACGTCGCCGCTGCCGAGGTAGCGCTCGGGGTTCATGTCCTCGAACGCCGCCAGGATGTCCTGCGGCGGCAGCTCGAGCACGTTGATGAGCACGTTCAGGCGACCACGGTGGGCCATGCCGAACACGACCTCCTCCACGCCGCGCGGCGCGAGGTGATCGACCACCAACTCGAGCAGCGGGATGATCGACTCGCCGCCCTCGACGCTGAAGCGCTTGGCGCCCGTGTAGGTCGAATGCAGGAACTTCTCGAATACCTCAGCGTCGGTCAGCTTGCGGAGGATCTTCAGCTGCATGTCGTGGTCGAGGTCCACGTGGTTGGAGGTGTCCTCCATGCGGTGCTGCAGCCAGCGTCGCTCCTGCGGGTCCTCGATAAAGGTGAACTCCGCGCCGATCGTGCGGCAGTAGGTGTCGTTCAGGCAGTCGACCAGCTCGCCGAGCGGGATCTTCTGGTTGCCGTACGCGAACACGGTCGTCGGATCGACGTCCTGAAGACCAAAGGTCTCCAAGCTCAGGTCGAACGGCGGCTGCTGCGTGAGCCCGAGCGGATCGAGGTCTGCGAACAGATGGCCACGCACGCGGTACGCGTTGACCATCGCGCTGACCCGCGCCTGAAGCTGCACCGCGGCCGACACATCGATGGTCGGCGGCACGGACCCGGTCTGTCCGAACGGGGGCACCACCTCCGCGGTAGGGGGAAGGCTGAACACCCCGCTCGACGACATCGCGTCCGCCGCGGCGGCCCCGTTGGCGGCAGCCCCGTTGGCGGCAGTCGCACCATTGGCCGGCGCGGTCCCGTTTGCGGGCGCCCCTCCCGTCAGGTCATCGAAGTACCGGCGCCACTCGTCGGTGACGGCGGCGGGGTTCTCTTGGTATCGGAGGAACAGCTCTTCGACCAGAGCTTGGTTGACGCCGAAGTCGTATCCCATCGTCGTCCCTTTCGCGCCGGTCCAGCCGGCTCTCGCTCGGATTACTTCTCGGGGCTCGGAACGTACTCGGGAGCGTACCTCAGTCTCGGGCTGGGGGTAGCGATCAGATCGCTTCGTCCATCGCGAGCGATCGTGCCATGCCGCGGTCCGCTGGCTGCAGAAAGTCGAACCTGGCTTCCGAGAAGCGCTGCGCGGCGGCGCGTGTGCGGCCGTCCCCACGCTCGAGCGCGTGCTGCGCCTGCACGGTCAGAAGCGCCAGCTCCACCGAACGCCCGAGGGTGAGCGCGAACCGTCTCGCGCCCGCTTCGACGTCGAGCGGGTCGCTCTTCATGGTGGCGACGAGCCACGCGCCGGCCTTCTCGATCGTCGCGTTCGCAGTGTCGGCGAGCGCGCGGAGGGCGTCGTCGGTGACGGAGTCGGTGGCGGCTCGAAGCGATCGGCCGAGCGCCTCGAGTGCCTCGTGATCGCGGCTGAGCGCCCGCAGCGTGTCCAGCGAGAGTACGTTTGTGGTGCCCTCCCAGATGGGGAGCACCTGGGCGTCGCGCAGCAGGACGGGAAGCCCGGTGTCCTCGACGTAGCCCGCGCCTCCAAAAGACTCGAGGCACTCGCTGGCGACGGCGACGGCTTGCTTGGCGGTGGTCAGCTTGGTGATCGGCGTCAGGAGTCGGAGCAGCTTCTTGTCATCGTCGCTCGCTTCTCCGTGCTCGACCCGGCCGATGAGCTCGACCGTCCAGAACGCGAGCTGAAGCGCGCCCTCGAACTCGGCCTGCAGGCTCGCGAGCGTCTCGAGGTGGAGCGGCTTGTCCGACAAGGGCGCCCCGAAGGCGACGCGTCGGCGCGCGTAGTCCCGGGCGAGCGCGATGCCGCGACGCATGCCGCACACACTGCTCACCGCGTTCCACGTGCGCGTGATGTTCAGCATGGGCGAGATGTTCCGCACGCCCGAGTCGAGGCCTGCCACGGGGATCGCGGTCTTGCCATGCAGGGTGAGCTCCGCGGTCGGTACCTTGCGCGTGCCGAGCTTGTCCTTGAGCCGGTGGACCTCGATGTCGGTGAGCTTCCCCTCCTCGTCGCGGGTCTCGACATAGAAAAGCGCCAGCCCGCGGCCGCCCGGGCCGTTGCCTTCGGGGCGGGCGAGGGTGAGCGCCATCTGGCTCGTCGTCGCGCTGGTGAACCACTTGCGGCCCGAGAGCCGCCAAGCCCCGTCGCTGTCCTGCTCCGCCACCGTCTCCGAGCGGCCGACGTCGGAGCCGCCCGTCGACTCCGTCATCCACTGCCCGCTGGTCCAGAACGTGGCCGGGTCCCGGCTCGTCAGGCGCGGGACCGCGCGCGCGGCGAGCGACTTGTTGCCGGAGTTGAGCAGCGTGCGCGCCGCGCCGTCGGTCATCGCCAGCGGGCACGTGTAGACATCGCTCGAGGGCCCAAAGAGATAGACGAGCGCGAACTGATGCACACGCGAGAGCGCGCCATGGCGGCCCTCGTACGCGGTCGCGACGAGGCCCTTCTCCGAGGCGATGCGTTCGGCGCGCTTCCACAGGGGAGACACCTCGATGTCATCGATGCGATGGCCCCATGCGTCGAAGTGCGTGATGCGCGGCTCGTTCAACCGGTCGGCCAGCTGGAGCGCGTAGAGCTCTCCCCCCGCGAGCGCGCCCATCTCGTGCAGTGTGGGCTCCACCTCGGCGAGCACCGCCTCTGGCATCACCCGGGCGAGGTACTGCCGAAGCGCGCGGTCGTCTTCGTACTGGTTGCCGAGGCTCGGCGGCGGCTGATTGAAGGGCGCTTGCACCGAACGGATATACGACGGGGCCCCGCACGCGTCACGCGACCGAGAGCACCTCGTCGAGGGCGGGCATCGCCGCGGCGTGCTCCTTGAGCGCGTCGAGAAGGGCGCGCGCGCCGGCGGTCATCGGCAGATCGTAGCGCCGCACCAGGGTGATCTCGTCGTCGAACACCGGCAGGTCATCGTCGAGTCGCACGAGTCGGCCGCGAGGCACGCCGTTCGTGGCGACTCGGTAGGGCAGGATGCCCACGCCTACCCCGTCGAGCACCAGGCTCTTCACCAGCTCCATGCTCGAGCAGCCGAGTTGTTTCGAGGTGGGGACGCCCTGCTTCTGGAGCGCGCCGAGCAGGTAGGTCGTCTGCGCCAGCTCGGGCACGACGACGAGCGGGGCCTCCGCGAGCAAGGAGGGCACATCCCCGTCGTGCCGACGCAAGCGCGCTGCGCTGACCACGAAGCCGACACGGTCACCGAAGAGGCGCGTGATCACGCTGTCCGGATGCCCGCTCGGGTTGACCACGAGCCCGATGTCGATGCGTCGCTCTACGACCGCACGCTCGATGGCGCGTGAGTTGCCGTTGTGAAGGGCCAGCTCCACCCGCTCGTGGCGGGAGAGGAAGCGCGCCATGAAGCCCGGCAAGAGATACGCGCCCAGGCTCTCGTGGCAGCCCACCACGAAGCGGCCCCGCGGGTCGCTGTCGAGTGCGAGCAGCTCTTCCTTCCCTCGGTTCAGCGCGCTGTCCGCCAAACGCGCGCTCTCGATCAGGATCGCGCCCGCGCGGGTCAGCGACACCCCTTGGCGAGAGCGGTGAAGGAGGGTTGCACCGAGCGCCTCCTCGAGCTTGCGCACGGCGACGCTGAGCGACGGCTGGCTGATGTGCAGCGCGCGGGCGGCCGCGGTGAAGCTACCGCTCTCGGCCACCTGCAGGAAGTAGCGAAGCGGCGTCGCGAGGAGGTCGGGGTCGGACACGCGGGCAGCCTACCGCGTCATGCGGGGCGCGCCTTGCGCCAGAGATGCGCGGCGCCGTACCCCGCCAGCCAAAGCGGCAGCGTCACGAGCACCAGGACCTCGAGCAGGAGGTACGCCGCCGCGAACGCGAGCCGCCCTGCAGCGCCATGGCGTGCTCGCACCGACCACGGCTGATCTCGCCAGCGCCGTGGAGGCGCAGTGGCTCGACTCGGCGGCTCCCCCGAGCCGAGTTCGAGCGGAACGCAGCCCACGTCCTCCAACGCAGCTCCGAGCTGTTCCAGAAACACCGGGTTCGCCGGCGCACCGGCTTCGAGCGAGAGCACGTCGTCCTCCGCCGACAGAGACGCCCTCCCACCGATGGAGAAAGCCCTCACGTCGACGCCGCGTGCAGTCCGAACGGCCCGAACCTCGACACCCAACCGGGCTTGCAAGGCCGTTGCGATGACGTCGGGGTGGGGTGGGGCATCGACACGGAACTGGAGCAAGTGCAGACCCATCGAGCGAACGTTGAGAGGCGTGGCCAGAGGTGTCAACGGAGGGGTCGCGAAAGGCTCGCACCGTCGCCATCGGGCGCAGCCTCGGAACGCCTTGGTCTTGGGGGCTGACGAACGGGCCACGGATGGCTACCTTCCGTGTTGGATGGGGACCCACGAGCGCCAGCGCACGATCATGGGCATCGGCATGCTCGACTTGCCGGAGGAGCTTCGCTCGACGCTGGTCGACGCGCGGCCCGAGCCTTCCGACGACGACGAGCCGAGCGTCTACCGGGCCTGGCTCGGGCGCGTCATCGACGGCAAGTACAAACTCGAGTCGCTGATCGCCGAGGGCGGCATGGGGGCCGTGTTCGAGGCCAGCCCGGTCTCCGGAGGCATGCCGGTCGCCTTCAAGATCATGCATCCGGAGCTCGGCGCCGACGGCGCCATCGTCAAGCGCTTCGCCCGTGAGGTGGAGATCGGCGAAAAGCTCACGCACGACAACGTGGTTGCGGCGCTGGACACGGGCACCGCGGACGACGGCGCGCCCTACCTGGTGCTGGAGCTGGTGCTCGGGCCGACGCTGTCCCACGCGATGTGGGAGGACGGCGCCTTCGAGTGGCGGCGCGCGGTGAAGGTGGCGTCGCAGATCGCGGGCGCCATCGGGGCGGCGTGGGATGGCGGGTTCGTGCACCGCGACCTCAAGCCCGACAACGTGGTGTTGGAGCCGGACGGGCGCCGAGGCGAGAAGGTGAAGCTGCTCGACTTCGGGATCGCGCACGACCGGTCGGTGGCGGGCGTGAACGCGAAGCTCACGGTGGCGGGCGAGGTGCTGGGCACGATGGGGTACATGGCGCCGGAGCAGGCCGTCGGTCAGCAGGTCGATGTCCGCTCCGATCTCTACGCACTCGGGGTGTTGCTCTGGGAGATGCTGGCGGGCTTCTCGCTGTTCGACGAGGACATCGCGAAGCAGGACTACTTCCTCGCCCAGATGCGGCTCGACCCGACGCCGACCACCGAGTTGGCGCCGGGATCCCCACCGGAGCTCGATGCGCTGGTGCGGGAGCTGCTGAAGCACCTCCAGTCCGAGCGGCCCGACGATCCCTGGGCGGTCCAAGCGACCCTGCTCGGTCTGTTGGAAGGCGCCGCCGCGGCGTCGCCGGCGGAGATGGCCCCCATCGCGCAGCCGGCACCGAAGCCGATGGCGCCCGCGTCGGACGTGGCGACGCCAACCCCGCCTGCATCGCCCGCGCCTGCATCGCCCGCGCCCGCATCGCCCGCGCCTGCATCGCCCGCGCCTGCATCGCCCGCGCCCGCGTCGCCCGTGCAGCCCGCAGTTCGGCCCGGGTTCGCCACGGGTCACGCACCGCAGGCCAGCCCGAGGGGCACTGCCCCAGCCGGGAATGCCCCGGCCGGGACGTCGCGCACGCTCATCATCGGGGGCGGGATCCTGGCTCTCTTCGGCGGCGGCATGTGTCTCCTGGCCGGGCTGCTGATCTTGCTGCGCTGACCATTCGGCCGATCGTTGCGCTCGACGCCGCGGTTTCTTGCTACGCTCCCCATCCGGTGGAGCGAGACCTCACGGGACGGTGCGGGACCTGCGGCTTCTTCGTGTCCCTGTATGCGGGAGACGACGGAGGCACGACGGGAGAGTGCCGTCTGGGGTGCTGGCCGCCGCCACTGAAGGACACGGCGACGTGTCCTCATCACAAGCCGAAGGGCCAGAGCTTCGAAGGCTCGCTCAAGCGCAAACGGGTGGCCGGAACGCCGCGGCGACTTCGGGACGACGACTACGTCTCGAAGCCAGTCAAGGCCCCGCTCCCTCAGGAGATCGACATCGACATGGACATCGACGACTTTCGGCGTGTGCTGCGCGAGGTGATTCACGAAGAGCTGGGTGTCGGCGAGGTGGAGCTCGGCGACCGTTGGCGCGGTGGCGAGGTCGTGCTGCGGCCTGGCAAGGCCGACACAGCCGAGAAGGCGGTTCCCATCGACACCTTCTTCAAGAAAATCGTCTCCGTGCGCGACAAGCTCCGCGTGCTCGAGCAGAAGCTCAACGGGAACAAGACGCTCTCGGAAGCGGAGAAGGTCCAGCTCCAGCAGTACATCACGGGCGCGTACGGCTCATTGACCACGTTCAACGTGCTGTTCAAGGACAAGGAAGACAGCTTCAAGGGTCAGTCCACCAAGTAGCCGTCCTCCGAGTCGGAGGCCTCAGCGGAGCTCGGTGGAGGCGAGGATGGGCCAGACCTGACCCACCTCGACGAGCGGACTTGCCCGGAGGCGATAGCCCGAGCCCGTGGACTCCAAGCGCAGGGCCAGGCTCAGCAGACGCTGGTCGGGGAGGGCGACCAACACGGCCATGTCCCCGAACACGGTGCCGAGCAGCGGGCCCTCCACCGTCTCGAGCAGCGCCCTGAGCTCCCGGACGTGGACCGCGCGGGGGCCGTCGGCGCGGACGCGCGACCAGATGGCGTCGTTGCCCAGGAGTTGCCGGTCCGGCTCGCCCAGCGCCCAGCCGTCGAGGTCTCCTCGGCGCACATCGTTGAGCAGGTCGGCGGCGATCGGCAGCGCCCCGGACATCGCGGTGGGCGGCTGGCCCTCCGAACCTCGGGGGCGCACGCGGCGCGGTCGAAACTCCACCAGCCGGAGCCCGTGGCGGGTGACTCCGATGATCGCGTGCACCGAGCCCCAGCGTGCGGCGCCTTCGGCGTCGGGGACGGGCTGGCCGCGCTTGAGCACCAGCTCCATCTCGAACGCGAACCCGAGCACCTGCATCGCCCCGTCGGGCGGCTCGACTCCTTCTCGATAGGAGACCGGCCCGACCTCGCCGCTGAGCGGGATCACAGGCTCCGGCAGCGGACCGCCTCGGACCGCCGTCAGCGCGTAGTCGGTCATCGCTTCGGCGAAGGGGGCGATCGGTTGCGCCGCGTACGGGCGCCCTGCCGGACGAGGCGGCGCGTCGATCGGCTCGCTCTCACGCGGCTCGAGAAGCGGGCCGCCCGTCGTGCGCCCGACGTCACTCGGGCCGCAGGCGAACAGCGTCAGCGTGACCAACGCGACCCACCCCCTCATGCGGATCCCCGCCCGCCGTTCAGCGGGAGGGCGGGAGCACACGGGGCGTCGACCATCCATCAAGGATACCCGATGAGGTGAGGGCCCAAGCGGGCTACCGGGCGAGGAAGTGGTCGACGAAGCTGTACAGTCGAACGTAGCGCTCCACCGTGTCGCTGAGGCGGGTGCCGGCGCCGTGGCCGACGGAGCGCACCATGTAGAAGTAGATCGACGGATCCGGCGCGCCTGTCGCCTCCTGGAGTCGTGCGGTGAACTTCGTCGAGTGCGCCCAATGCACCCGGGTGTCGTGGTCCGCGGTCGTGATGAGCGTCGCGGGATACGCCGTGCCCTCGGTGACCCGGTGGTAGGGCGAGTACGCGTGAAGCCAGCCGAACTGCTCGGCGTCCTCCGCGCTGCCGTACTCGCTGATCCAGAGCTCGGCCGGAGGGAAGCGGTGGTAGCGGACCATGTCGTAGAGGCCGACGCCGGACACGGTCGCGGCGAAGGAGTCGGGCGCGCGCGTCAACAGCGCGCCCATCAGCAGGCCGCCGTTGCTGCCGCCGGTGATGGCGATCCGGGAGGCGTCGCTGATGCCGCTGTCTGTGCCGAGCCAACGGATGACGGCCTCGAAGTCCTCGAAGACCCGCTCCTTGTTGCCCCGGTTGCCGGCCTGGTGCCACTCCTCGCCGAACTCGCCGCCGCCGCGCAGGTTCGCCACCGCGTAGACCCCGCCGCGCTCGACCCAGTACACCGCGTTTCGCTGAAAGCCTGGCTGAAGCGAGACATTGAAGCCGCCGTAGCCGTTGAGCAGCACGCGTGCGGTTCCGTCGCGCGCCAAGTCGCGACGGTGCACGTAGAACACGTTGATCGGGGTCCCGTCGGCGGACGGCACGGATGCCCGACTCAGCTGGAAGTCGGAGAGGTCGAGGTCAGTCTGGACCCGGTCGAGTTCCTCCGACGCGCGCCCCTCGAGCGTCCAGGTGTAGAGCGCGGGCGGGTGCAGGAAGCTCGAGAACCCATACGCGACTCGGCCGGTCGCCTCGTCCGCGTCGAGCCCGAACAGTTCGCCGTCGTCCGGCAGCTCGATGCTGCCCGCTTCTTCACCCTCGAGCGTGAACAGACGCAGGCGGCTCGCGATGTTCTCGAGCCGGTGCACCACCATGTGCTCCTCGAGGAACGTCACGCCCTCGATGGCGCCCTCGGTCTCCGGCACGACCGTCTGCCATGCCTCGCGATCGTCTGCATCGCTCAGCGCGACCGCGTCGATCCGGTAACGCGGCGCGCCATCGTTGTGCGTCAGGTAGAGCCGCTCGCCGTGCACCTCACCGCTGTAGAGGTGCTCTTGTCCCGTGACGACTTCGACAAACGGGTGCGCTTCGTCGGGAGCGATGCGCGACGCGTCTTCCCCGCGATCGAACAGGCGCACGTCCGAGGCGGACCAGCCGCGGTAGTTGTTGACGACCAACCAGCGGTCGTCGTCCGAGACGTCGGCGCTCGGGAAATCGGTGCCCTCCGCCGGCGCGAACACCAGCGTGTCCTCGCCCTGGTCCTGACCCAGACGGTGGAAGAACAGCGCCATGTGGTAGGTGTCTTCGGCTTCGGCGTCGTAGTGCGGCTCGCCCTCCCGCGGGTAGCGCCGGTAATAGAAGCCGTCTTCGCCGTGCAGCCAGGAGACCGCCGACCACTTGCAGTGGGTGAGCGTGTCCGGGAGCACGGTTCCGTCCTCGACGTTCACCACGCGAAGTGTGCTGCGTTCGTCACCGTCGCTCGAGATGCCGAAGGCGATGAACCGGCCGGAAGGGGACGGGAAGTACCAGTCGAGCGAGGCCCGCTCGCCGTAGGTCAGCGGATCGACCAGGGGGGCGTCCCGGAGCGCGCCGTTCTCGTGCACGTAGAGCGCGGGCTGCTCGCGGTCGCCCTCGCGCTTGGTGTAGAAGATGCGGCTGCCATGGAGCCGCGGGCCGCCCAAGACCCCGATCGAGAGCAGCGCGGACAGGCGTTGCGCCGCGTCGGGGTCTCGCCAGTCGTCGAGCACGGCCTGCGAGCGCGCCGTCTGGGCCTCCACCCACGCTTGGGTGAGCTCCGAGTCTTCTTCGAGCGCCCGGTAGGGGTCGGCGACTTCGACGCCGTGCAGCGTCTCGGTCACGGCGCCGCCCCGAGCACGCGCGTTCAGTTGCTGCAAGGTCGAGTCTCCGGATTCTCCGCCCGCCGTGGCCCCCCCGGGAGCATCGGAGCTCCCGCAGCTGGCCAACACGAGGACGAGAGTGAAGCACCAGGCACGCGTCATGGTCGAGTGATCGCAGTCGCCCCCGCGTCCGGCAAGGCGACCGCCTGAGCCTGGCCGACGCGGTTCGGGTTTGCGCGAATGGAGCCGGGCGGGCAGGACGGCTCTTGCCTCGGCCGTGGAGGGAGGCCAGAACCCGCGCATGCGACGTTGGGTGATCGTGCTCGCGGGGTTGAGCGGGATCTTGGCGGTCGGGCTCGGCGCGTTCGGCGCCCACGGCTTGGAGCGCATGCTCGAAGGCGCGGTGGACGCGGAGAAGCGGCTCGGCTGGTGGCAGACCGCGGTGAGCTACCACCTCCCGCACACCGTGGCGCTCTTCGCCACAGGGGTTCTCGGAGCGCGAAGCCCGACCCGGGGAACGATCGTGGCGGCCAGCGCGTTCACCCTGGGCATGCTCCTTTTTAGCGGGTCGCTTTACGTGATGACGCTCGGCGCGCCTCGATGGTTCGGCGCCGTGACCCCGCTCGGCGGGCTGAGTCTGATGGTGGGCTGGGGGGCGATCACGGCCGTCGGGGCTCGACGGCTTGCTTCTGGTGACTAGATAACCGGTATCATGTGACCGACCGGGCAGACCCGGTCCACGAAGGAACCGACGCGTTCCCGGAGGAACAACAGCGCGCATGGAAATTCAGCACACCGCCAAGGACTTCGAACTCACCGACGCCATTCGCACGTATGCGGAGGAGAAGTTTGGAAAGGCTTGCACGCAGCTCGACGGCTTTCAGGGCGTACGGCTGCATCTGACCTACGAGACGGTCGGGCACGCCAACCACGGAGATACGCAGGGGCTCACCGCGCTCTGCTTCGTGCCTAGCGCCGAGCCGCTCAAGGCGGAGGAGGTGACCGACAACCTCTACGCCAGCATCGACGTGGCCGCGAAGGACATCGAGCGTCAGGTCCGCAAGTACCGCGACAAGCACCAGGCTCAGGCCCGTCGCGGATGAACGTCGAACGAGGGGAGGGGGCGCGCGCCCAGCTGGGTGATCGCTCCCTCTTCCCGTCGCTCGAAGCGTTCGCCTACCTGAACCACGCGGCGATCTCGCCGCCCTCGGCGCCGGTCAAAGACGCCGTCAACGCCGTCATCGACGACTACGCGTCGCACGGCGTCTCGGCCTTCGGGCGCTGGCTCGAGCAACGGCAGGCACTTCGTGGGCAGGTCGGCCGGCTGATCCACGCGGCGCCCGAGGACATCGCGTTCGTCTCCAGCACCACCCGCTCGGTGGTCGACGTCGCGGTTTGTTTCCCGTGGAAGCCCGGCGACCGCGTGCTGTGTTTTCGGGGCGAGTTCCCAACCAACGTGACGCCGTGGCAGCGCGCGGCCGAGACACACGGGCTCGAGCTTCGCATGCTCGACGCGGCCTCTCTCGGCACCGACGCGGGGTTCGACGCGCTCGAGGCGGAGCTGGCGCGAGGAGTCCGGTTGGTCGCCGTCAGCGCAGTGCAGTTCCAGACGGGACTGCGCATGCCGCTCGAGGGCATCGTCGAGCGTTGCCAGGCCGCCGGCACCCAGGTGTTCGTGGATGCCATCCAGGGCTGTGGTGTCGTGCCCATGGACGTGACGGCACTGGGCGTCGACTATGTGGGCTGCGGTTCTCACAAATGGCTGATGGGGCTCGAAGGCGCGGGTTTCCTCTACGTGAAGCCGGGCCGGGCGGCCGAGCTCGTCCCCCGGGTCGCCGGGTGGTTGAGTCACGAGCAGCCGCTCGAGTTCCTGTTCGAAGGGGAGGGGCACCTTCGCTACGACCGCCCCATCCGCCCGGAGGCGACGTTCCTCGAGTCCGGCGCGATGAACGCGGCCGGGTTCGCGGCGCTCGGCGCATCGGTTGGACTGATCGAGCAGATCGGCGTCGACGCCATCTTCGCGCACGTGCAGCGCTACCACGACGCGATCGAGCCCAAGTTGGTGGAGCGCGGGTTCGTCAGCGAGCGCTCAGCCGACTCTTCGCGCCGCTCGGGCACGCTATCGCTACGTCCGCCCGCCGGCCTGGATCTCAAGGCGGTCCACGCGTCGATGAACGAACAGGGCGTGGCCGTGACGATGCCGGACGGCCGGCTGCGCTTTGCGCCCCACTGGCCCAATGATGTGGCGGAGGTGCCGCGCGTGTTGGACGCGTTGGACCACGCCATGGGGGCCCGTTGAGCAACCAAGTGTCCGTCCGCTGCCCGTACTGCTACGAGGCGCTCGAGCTGTGGGTCGACCCACAAACCTCCGGCTCCTTCGTAGAAGACTGCGAAGTGTGTTGCCGGCCCTGGCAGGTGTTCGCCGAGCGGGATCCGGAGAGCGGGGAGCTCTACGTGCAGGTCGCGCGGGCGCAGTAGCCGAGGAGCGTGAGTCAGCGGCCGGTTCCGAGATCTTCTGGGGGGACCCCGTAGAGCGTGCCCATGACGGCTTCTTGGTCGATGGGAGACGTTACGTCTCCTGCAACGCCCGGCGACCGCAGGACTTCAAGGAGGCGCTGGCTCTCGAGGCGCCGGGCGCGACGCTGGCGCCGCACCTCGGCCTCTGGGGGCTCGGCGGCATCCGGCGCCTCGGGCTCCACCTCGACCGCCTCCGCCGCGACCGGGTCGGGATCGGCCGGGGCCGGCTCCTCGACCTGCGCCGGCTCCATCGGAAGAGGGGCCGGTACGGAAGGGACCTCTGCGAGCTCGGCCGCGGGAGGCGGCTCGGTGGGCTCCGGGTCGGCTGAGCACGCCGCCAGCGCCGCAGAGAGCGCGGCGGCCCGGCTGGCGGTCGCGAGCACACGCAGGCTGGGACACGCCCAGCAGCGGGTGCCCTGGAACACGTGATGACGGCAGCGGGGACAGCGAATGAGGGGCATGCCGCGTCCGACTCGGTTGCGATGGTGCGCCTTGGGTCGCTCTGGCATGGGGCTTCGATGCAATGCGAGCACACGACCTTGGCGGGGCGCGCCCGTTACGAACGAGAAGGACCGAGCGCGTGAGAAGCGCTCGGTCCTGGTTTGGATCAGGGGGTGCGCGCGACCTACGGGTGACCGCCGCCGCCGCCCGCACCCTGCTGTTGCAGCTGACGCTGGATCTGCTGCATCAGCTCCGGCGGGATCTGTCCGCCGCCGGGTCCGCCCGGTCCGCCCATGCCGGGGGGCATTCCAGGAGGCATGCCGCCACCGGCCGCGGGAGGCGGCGTGGGCTCTTCGGCCGACGCCGTGAAGGCCTCCGCCTCAGGGAGCAGACGTTCGGCGATGAAGCGCGACACGATGAAGACCGTGTCGTTGCCCTCGACCATCACGTAGCGCTTTCCGTCGGACTCTTCGTTGCCAACGGTGAGCGTAAGGGTGCTCTCCGGCACCGAGTCAGGACCGCGCGCGGCGCCGGTGCCTTCGGTCTCTTCGCCCTCGGTCTCTTCGCCTTCGGCTTCTTCGCCCTCGGCCTCCTCAGCCTCTTCGCCCTCGGCCTCCTCCGCCTCCGGGGTCATTCCAAGGATGACGCGTGCGGCGCCCTCGCCGAACCCGAGGCTCTCCGGGGTCGCGTCGCTGGCGGCAAAGTCGGAGGCACGAAGCCGGGCCAAGCTCGAGACCATCGTGCGCACCTTGGCGCCCGCGAAGTCCTCGATCGCCGCCGGCGGCTCTTCGCCCTCGGCCGCGGTCAGGTTCTGCTGCCAGTCCGTGCCGTCGTTGAAGAACGCGAACCGACCGTTCTCGTTCTCGAACGCAATGTGGCTGACCTCGCCGACCGTCAGCTCCGTCATCGAGCGGTCGCGGAAGTCGCGCGGCGGCTTGTTGAACGCGAACTTGATCGAGCCGCGGACCATCAGCACCTCGTCCTGGCCCTCCTGCCGAACGAGCGTGTTGCCCGCGCGGAAGGCGCCGATGTAGAGGTCGATGACCGTGTCCGAGCCCGCGTTGGCGGTGACGCGGATGCCGTGGCCCGCGTCGACCTCCATGTCTTCGTGGTGCGCCGCGGTGCTCGCCGCGCGCCCGGCGACATCGAGGTCTCCGAGCTTGTCGAGCACGGTGTTGACCGCCGTCTGCGCAGCGCTGCTCTCGACCGGCGCGGTCAGGCGCCAGCTGTCTCCGTCGCGCGTGAGCGTGATCGTCTCGTCTTCCTCGGGGCGGAAGATCGTGATCTCGGTGAGCGCGTCCGTGTCGACCTCCGGCAGAGAAGAGGTCTCGCCTGCCGGAGTCTCGCGGACCGTGTCGCCGGTGTTCTCGTTGACCGCCCACCAGGTCGCGCCGACCATCACGATGGCCAGGACGCCCATGATGGGAAGTCGGAATCGTTGCCAGTCCATCTCTGATCAACCCTTCTTCGCGACCAGGCTCTTGCGAAGTGCGCGCAGCCGGTCCTGTTGATTGCGGCGCATCGCGAAGCGGATGAGACCAAAGAGGATGACGAAGATCGGGAGGCCGAAGCCGATGCCCCAGCGGTAGATCGACTTCTTGCTCTCCCACGACTCCATGGCCGCGTCGTGCTCTTCGACCGCCGCTTCGATTCCGGTCTCGTCGCCGGTCTCAGCCGCCGAGCTGACCGCCTCGCGGAAGTCCTCCTGCGCCTGCCGCACGTCCTGCGGGACGTCGATGGCCGGGTCCTCGATGTTCTTCGCCCGGATGGCGATGAGGTCGGAGTCGGCCGCGAGCCAGTCCACCGCGTTGAGCGCGAAGGCCAGGCCGCCGGTCATCTGCCCCGCCCGCTGACGGCTCGGGAGGAACTGGTCACGCAAGACCGCCCCGGAGCCCGCGACCAAGACGCGGACCTCGCTGGTCGACGCCGACTCTGCGTCGATGGCCGCCTCGCCCTCGCCCGCGGTGGGGAAGGCGCTCGGCAGCTCGCCCGACAGCGCCAGCATGATGCTGTGCGGGCCCGTCTCGGAGCCGATCTGCCACTCGCGCGGGTCGCGCGGCTGGAGCTGAATGGAGTCGCCGGTCAGCAACCAGCTGCTCTCTTCTCCCGAGCGGCCCAGCACGATGCCGTTGAGCTCGTCGAACCGCGAGGTCGTCGTAAGGGGCGACGCGAAGAAGAAGGGCGCCTGGTTCAGCCGGAAGAGCACCGGATGCTCACGCTGCGTCTCGTCGAACATGATGATCGGCGCTGGCGGGTAGGCGACCGGGATCTGCAGGCCGATGGGGGTCCGCAGCGGCACGCGTCCGCAGCGTGCGTCGGCGACGAGAGAGCTGCCCATCTGGATGCCCCAACCCTCGAGCAGGGTGTTGATGCCCGTGCTCACCTGGGTCGCGGCCGGCGCGGCCCCTTCGAGCGAGACGTTCATGGTGCCGCCGAAGATGCCGAGGCTGCCGCCGCCCATCACGTAGGCGTTGATGCGCCGAAGCTCGGGCTCGGTGAGCTCCTCGGTCGGGTTGACCAGAAGGAGCGCGCGCAGCGCGGGGTCGACGTCCGACGACAGGTCGACCTCGCGCATCTCGTAGTGCTCGAGCTCGCCCGTGAGGGTCGCGAGGCCCTCGGCGGTCGTCGGGCTGCCGTGCCCGCTGACGATTCCGACGGGGAGCGGCTCGCGGACCAAGCGGCGGATGGCCTGGCTGATCTCGTACTCCAGCCCGC
Source organism: Sandaracinaceae bacterium (assembly GCA_045106715.1). GTDB lineage: Bacteria > Myxococcota_A > Polyangia > Polyangiales > Sandaracinaceae. The sequence goes on along the minus strand of JBGCFC010000072.1, from coordinate 21,838 downwards.
GCGTGTCCTGGATGACCGGGATGGTCTCGCGGTTGCCGAGGTAGCGGATCACCATGCCGCGGAAGCCCACCTTCACGGTGACCGAGTCGTTCTCGTAGCCCGGGTGCTGAAGCTCCTGCACGCCGTCGGCCTGCGCCTGCTCCTTCTCTTCGTCCTCGTCCGGGTCGATGAAGGTGACGGTCAAACGACCGCCGGCCGCCGCCTCGTACTCCTCGAGCAGGTTGCGAACGTAGGGCTCGATGGTGTTGTAAGGCTGCGGAAGATCGGGCGTGAAGTACGCGACGATCTCCATGTCCTCGTTGAGGTCGGAGACGAGGTTCTCGGACCCCTGAGACAGGGAATACCGGTTGGCCTCGGTCCAGTCCGAGCGGAAGTGGATGAAGTTGCCCGCCACGTTGGCGAGCACCAAGACCACGACCGCGAGGAGGACGTATACGACCGATTCGGCACCCTGGCGGGCACCGCGCTGGTTCGACGCGCCGTTGTTCGAGTTCGCCATGACGCTAGCTCCAGCGACGGCTCTCGAGGCTCCGGAAGGAGACGAGCAGGCCGATGGTGATGATGGAGAGGAAGTAGACGATGTCGCGGGTGTCGACGACGCCGCGGGTCATGCTCTGGAGGTGGCTCTGGAGCGAGATGTTCTGAAGCACCGTCGCCCACATGCCGGTGGCCGTGTACTGCAGCATCAGCGGCGCGATCCACCCGGCGATGGCCAGGATGAAGAGCGAGATGAAGAACGCGACCAGCTGGTCCTTGGTCAGCGAGCTAGCCATGATGCCGACCGACAGCATGGCGCCGCCCTGCAGGACCAGTCCCAGGTAGCCCGCGAAGACGGGGCCCCAGTCCAGGTTGCCCAACGTCGAGACCGCGATGGGGTTGGCGAAGCTCAGCGCGATGATGACCAGGAAGAGGCCGAAGGCGCCGAGGAACTTGCCCAGGATGACCTCGGATTCCTTCACCGGCATGGTGAGCAGCACCTCGAGGGTGCCGCTCCGCTTCTCTTCGGCGATCAGCCCCATGGTCAACGCTGGAGCGGCGAGCACGAACGCGATACCGAACCAGAAGAACATCTCATTGACCGTGGCGCGGCCCGCGAGAAAGAACTGCATCCAGAACATGAATGCGACGAACCCCAGTACGATGACGGAGACGATGTAGGCCACCGGTCCGTTGAAGTAACTGAGGAACTGTCGCTGCGCGATGGCGAGCGTGTTCTTCATGGCTATTCCTCCTCGTCCCGGGCGCGCTTCTTGCGGCCCTTCCTGGCCGACCGCGGGGCGGATTCGTCCTTGCTCGTGAGCTCGGCGAACACCTGCTCCAGGTTGCCCTTCTTGACCTCGATCCCGATGAGGATCAGGCCGGCGTCGACCGCGGCGGCGAAGATCTCCGCCCGCAGATCGTCGTCCGTGTCGGCCGTGATCTCGAGCTTGATTTCGTCGCCCTTGCTCTTCAGCTCCCGCACCGTGTCGACCCCGCGCACACGCCGGAACACGTCGTAGGCCTTGGGCGTGTGGTCCGTGGACTTGACCGACCGGCCGTCGAGCTTCTTGCCACGCAGGACCGAGACCCGGTAGCGCGGCCCGCTGGTTCCGCGCGCGAGCGCGTCCGGGGAGTCGTCGGCGACGATCTTGCCCTGGTTGACGATCAGCACGCGCTGGCAGGTGACCTGCACCTCAGCGAGGTTGTGTGTCGACAGGATGACCGTGCGGTCCCGGCCGATGCGCTTGATGAGGTTTCGGATCTCGACCGCCTGGTTCGGGTCGAGGCCACTCATCGGCTCGTCGAGGATGAGGATCGGCGGCTCGTGCACGAGCGCCTGCGCCAGGCCCACTCGCTGGCGGTAGCCCTTGGACAGCTCGCGGATGCTCTTGGCGATCACCTCTTCGAGCGACACGTCCTCGATGACCTGCATGATGCGGCGCTGGGCGGTTGCCCCCGTCATTCCACGCATCTGCGCCGCCCATTGCAGGTATTCGTACACCAGCATGTCGGGATAGAGCGGTGTGCTCTCCGGCAAATACCCGATGGCGCTCCGCACGCCAATGGGGTCGTCCCAGATGTCGCAGCCGTTGACTTTCGCGGTACCGGTCGTCGGGGCGATGAAGCACGTGAGGATCTTCATCGTGGTGGACTTGCCGGCGCCGTTGGGGCCGAGGAAGCCCAAAATCTCACCCCGGCGCAGCTCGAAGCTGGCCTTGTTCAGGGCAAGTTGGTTCCCGTATCGCTTCGTCAGGCCGCGCGCCTCGATCATCACATCGGTCATCGATGACCTCTCCCTCGAGATAGAGCGCCCAAAACGCTGCCGATGGGCAGCGGGCGGCGACGATACCCCCCGACCTTCTCAAGTCAAGAGCAGCCACCGGCCCGCCACAACGCGGTTGGCGCAGGGCTATTCCCAGTCTTTCTTCATTGGCTGGGCGATGTCAGCAATTGCCTACCTAGACCTACTCTGAGGCATACTCCGAGGATGCGCCTGCTCGTCCTCCTGCTGCTCGTCTTCCCTCGCGTGGCCCTGGCCCAGGACAACGTGGGATCGCTGGACGCCTCGTCCTCGGTCGAGCTCATCGAGGATGAAGACCTCGCCGAACCTGCGGTGCTCGATGAAGAGGTGGCGTGTGCTGACGAGGTCGTGGCGGCCGACGCGCCTGCGCCCGTCGGTCGGACCATCGCCAACCTGGACGCCGAGGCGTGTCATGCGTTGCTACGAACGCGAAGCGTCCCATTTCAGGGACTAGAGCCAGACGCTGCGCAGGGTGTCGGTATCCCGATACGTCTGACCGGGACGGTGGATGGAATCGCCGTGAGCCATCGTGGAGGCTCGGAATTACACGAGATTGTGGACTGTCGGCTCGCCGTCGCCATCCTCGAGTGGGCGCCGCTGCTCCGGGAAGCAGGCATCACTGCCCTGCGCCACTACTCCATCTACCGGCCCGACGCGCGGGTGGCTCAGTCGGGACGGGTGAGTGGTCACGCGCACGGGATGGCCATCGATCTGGGTCGAATCGAGAGGGATGGTGAGCTGCTCACGGTGCTCGACGGGTGGGAGGCGCGCGAACACGGCGTGAACCCCTGCGAGGGTCCGTTCGAGGAGTCGGAGGCTTCAGCGCGGCTCCGGGCTGTGGTCTGCCAGGCGGTCGAGCGGGACCTCTTCCAAGTGGTGCTCACCCCGCATCACGATCGCGCGCACCAAAATCACGTCCACTTGGAGGTTCGGCCGGGCGTCGACTGGTCGTACGTTCATTGACGGCCGATCGCCCGTACGTCGGGGAGGCCCCGATGAAACGCGCGCCGCGAGCCGGTAGACTCGGCCGCGGACGGCCTGGGGGTCGGAGGAGGAACGGTGCAGCGAGCCGAACAAGATGAGTTCTCGGTGGGGGCAGCATGGCCCTGTCGTTGGGTGCTTCTGTTCCTTCCGCTGTGGTTGGCAGCGGGGTGTGGCCGCACGCTGCTGGACGACTTCCGGGATGGAGCGCCGCCGGTGGACGCGGGGACCGACGCCGGGTTCTGCGCGAACGACGAGGACTGCGCCGATCCGTTGGCGTGTGTCGACCCGGCGCGCTGCCTCGCGGGCCGCTGCGTTTCCGGCGAGCCGACCGACTGCGACGACCGCGTCGCCTGCACCGTCGACCGTTGCCGTGAGCCATCCGGCTGCGAGTCCATTCCCGACGCGAGCCTCTGCGCGGTCGGCGAGATGTGCGACCCGATCCGCGGCTGCGTGCCGGCGGGGCCGTGTGGGGTCGACCTGGACTGCGACGACGGCTCGTTCTGCAGCGGTGCCGAGCGCTGCGTGGATGGGTTCTGCGTGCCCGGGCCGCCACCGAGCTGCGACGACGGGATCGAGTGCACCCGAGACGAGTGCAGCGAAGTCGCGGGCACGTGTCTGAACACCCCCGAGAGCACCGTCTGCGACGACGGCGTGTTCTGCAACGGAACCGAAGCGTGTGTACCCGGGCTCGGCTGCACACCGAGCATGCGCCCCAGCTGCGACGACGGGATCAGCTGCACGTTCGACTCCTGCGACGAGGCCAGCAACAGCTGTACGAGCGTGCCCGTGGACGTGGACGGCGACGGCGAGCTGGATGTCGGCTGCGGCGGCCGCGACTGCAACGACGGCAACCCGCTGGTGGGCCCAGGACAGCGTGAGCTCTGCGCCGACGGCGAGGACAACGACTGCGACGGCAACGCCGACTGCCGCGACTTCGACTGCACGTTCGACCCCGCGTGCGGGTGCGTGCCGCAGCCCGAGACGTGCAGCAACGATCGCGACGACGACTGTGACGGGCTTGTGGACTGCGTGGACCCGACCTGCGCGGGCGACCCGGCGTGCAGCATGTGCGAGAGCCGGGAGGACTGCCGCAGTCCAGGCGACGACGACTGCGACGGATTCACCAACTGCGACGACCCGGACTGCCGCCGCGATCCGCTCTGTGTCGGCCCCTGCGACCCGTTCGAGTCGCGTTGCGGCGACGGCATCGACGACGACTGCGACGGCACGGTGGATTGCGCCGACAGCGAGTGTTCGCTCGACCCGATCTGCGTGCGCTGCGATCCGAGCGAGACGCGCTGCAACGACGGGCGCGACGACGACTGCAACGGTTTGGTCGACTGCCTCGACCCTGCCTGCGGGATGGATCCCTTCTGCATGGGTCCGTGTCTGCCCTTCGAGGCGAGCTGCAACGACTTCCGCGACGAGGACTGCGACGGGCGCCTCGACTGCGAGGACCCGGACTGCTTCGGTGCGCCCGAGTGCGTGGGGCCCTGTTTCCCCGTCGAGTTCAGCTGCACCGACGGGCGCGACGACGACTGCGACGGGCGCACCGACTGCGATGACACCGAGTGCTTCAGTGACCCGGCCTGCCGCGTCTGCTTCCCGCTCGAGCTGAACTGCGCCGATGGCATTGACGACGACTGCGACGGGCTGCGGGACTGCACCGACACCGACTGCATCGGTGACCCCGCGTGCACGGGTCCGTGCGAGGAGCGCGAGACGGTCTGCGACGACCTGCGCGACGGAGACTGCGACGGCCTGGCCGACTGCGCCGACGACGACTGCATCGTGAGCCCGCGCTGCTGCACGCCGGAGCCCGAGTTCTGCTTCGACGGACGCGACAACGACTGCGATCTCCGTACCGACTGCGCGGACCCCGACTGCGCGACGTCGCCGGCGTGCTGCATCCCCCGGCCCGAGGTCTGCGACTCCGGCCGTGACGACGACTGCGATGGGTTCGCCGACTGCTCGGACAGGGACTGCGCGGCGGACCCGGCCTGCGCGATGTGCACGCCCGAGGTGTGCGTCGGCGGCGAGGACGAGGACTGCGACGGCGCGGTGGACTGCGCGGACCCGGACTGCTTCTCGGACCCGGACTGCGCTGTGTGCGTGCCCGAGCCCGAGGTGTGCCGCGGCGGGCGGGACGAGGACTGCGACGGGCTCACGGACTGCGCCGACGCGGACTGCAGGGCCGACCCGAGCTGCGACGGCTGCGTGCCGACGCCCGAGGTTTGCGACGACGGCAGCGATCAGGACTGCGACCGCATGGTCGACTGCATGGACGCCGACTGTGCGCTCGACCCGGCGTGCCGCGTGTGTGTGTCCGAGGACTGCGGAAACGGGGTCGACGACGACTGCGACAACCGGGCCGACTGCTCTGACAGCGACTGCAGCGGCGACCCGCGCTGCGCGATGTGTGAGCCCGAGGCGTGCGGCAACGGCGCGGACGACGACTGCGATGGTCTCTCGGATTGCGACGACCCGGACTGCAGCCGGGACCCGCGCTGCGTGGTGTGTGCGCCGACCGAGACCTGCCGAAACGGCCGGGACGACGACTGTGACGGTGCCCTGGACTGCGACGACTCCGACTGCGCGGGCAACCCGATCTGCTCGGTGTGCCTGCCGCTCGAGATCTCCTGCAGCAACGGCATCGACGAGGACTGCAATGGGCTCGCCGACTGCGACGACCCCATCTGTGTGTTCCAGCCGGTGTGCCTCACCGGGTGTGCGCCGAGCGAGACCAACCTCGACTGTCGAAACGGCGTCGACGACGACTGCGACGGCGCCACGGACTGCGACGACGCAGAGTGCGCGAGCTCGCCGGTGTGTGCGTTCTGCTTGCCGTTCGAGCTGTGCGCGACGGGCATCGACGAGGACTGCGACGGACGCGTCGACTGCGACGACTCCGAGTGCGCGAGCGAGCCCGAGTGCGGTGGCTGCACGCCCAGCGAAGTGTCCTGCGACAACCGGTTCGACGACGACTGCGACGGGCGCGCGGACTGCGACGACCCCGACTGCACCGGGAACCCGCTCTGCTGCGTGCCGTCGGCCGAAGTCTGCACGGACAGCGTCGACAACGACTGCGACGGACTGTCCGATTGTGCGGACCCGGACTGCGACGCGTCGCCGTTCTGCTGCGTGCCATCGACAGAGGACTGTACCGACGGCGTCGACAACGACTGCGATCGGCTCGTCGACTGCCGTGACTCCGACTGCGCCGCGGAGCCGTTCTGCTGTGTGCCCACGGGGCGCGAGGTCTGCACGGGCGGCGTGGACGAGGACTGCGACGGCGAGATCGACTGTCTGGACGAGTCGTGTCGCTTCGACCCGCTGTGCTGTGTGCCCGAGCCCGGCGGGGAGCTGTGCGGGGACGGATTCGACAACGACTGTGATGGGCGCCGCGACTGCGCCGACCCGGATTGCTTCGGTACCCCGTCTTGCCTCGGTGACGCGGGCGCACCGGACGGCGGCGTGATGGACGGTGGCATGATGTGCACGCCGGACGCGCCCCAAGAAGGAACGGTCGCGCTCTGCACCGATGGGCGTGACAACGACTGCAACGGCACGCGGGACTGCGACGACAGCGCCTGCACGCCCTTTGGCGACACGGTGGGCGAGTGCTGCAACGGCGCGGACGACAACGGCAACGGCTTCGCCGACGAGTTTGCGTGCGCATGCTCGACCAGCGCCGACTGCGCCGCGGGAGGCCCCGTGCCAAACGTCTGCTGGACCTCGACGCTCGGCGTATGCGCGCCGAACTGCGCCTTGTTGGGCGGCGACATGCTCTGTCAGCAGATCGATCCCAGCCTCCGGTGTGAGACCCTTACGGGAGAGTGTGTGTTTTGAGCCCGCAGGCAGTTGGTTCCTGGTTCGCTCTCGTTGTTCTCTCGGTGTCGCTCCCGGGGTTCGCGTCCGCGCAGGAGGAGCACGACGATCCCATCGCGGAGCGACCCGAGGCCGAGGCGGCGCGCGAATCGTTCGAGGCCGGGATGACGGCGTTCGACGCCGGTGACTACGAGCGCGCGGTCGAGGCGTTCCAGGCGACCTACGCGCTCGCCCCGCACCCGGACGTGCAGTTCAACATCTACTCGGCCGCCGAGCGAGGAGGCCAGCTCGAGCTGGCCGCGGAGGCGCTGGAGATCTACCTGCTGAGAGGCGAGCCGGGAGACCGGCGCGAGGTGCTCGTCGGGCGACTCGTGCGCCTGCGCGAGCGGATCGCGGCGCAGGAGGAGACCGAAGAGGAGCCCGCTGCACCACCGACGGCGCCCGAGCCGGAGCCGGTGGTCGAGCCGGAGGTCACGCCCGCGGCGCCCGTCTCCCGTCGGCCCGATGGCGTGCACCCGGCGGGGCCGATCCTGCTCGTCAGCGCCGGCGTGCTGTTGGCGAGCTTCGGTGCCTTCGCTGGGCTCGCCGCCGCTGAAGACAGTTCGCTCGCCGGTTCATGCGGCCGCGATGCGGGGGGCACCTGCATGGCCGATCAAGTCGCGGGCCTCGAGGGGCTGAACCTCGCTGCAGACATCGCGTGGATCAGCGCGGCGGCGCTGGGCGTGACCGGCCTCATCGTGTTGTTCGTGGTTCCTCCCGAGGACGGCATGAGCCTGTCCGTTCTGCCGTGGGCCACGCCGACGGCGGCCGGGGTGCGCGTCGGGGGTGTGCTGTGAAGCGCGGGCTGTGTGTCGTCGCGCTCCTGCTCGGAGGATGCTCGCTCGTGTTCGATCCGTCGTCTCGTCAAATGGGGGCGAGCGATGCGGGGGCGAGCGATGCGGGTGCGACCGGCGTCGATGCAGCAATGGATGCGGGCCCCGTGGACGCCGGCCCCGGGGACGGGGGACCGGTGGGGATCTCCGCGGTGCAGTTCTGCGCCCAGTACACAGAGGCCTACTGCACTTCACGAGTCGAATGCTGCACCACAGCAGGCACGGAGACCGTGGAAGACTGCACGATGCGGAGCTTGGATGCCTGCAACTCGGCAGTCGGTGAGTTCCTCGGAAATTCTCAAAATGCATACCAGCCCGAGCGCGGTGCTGAGTTGGTGCAGGAAATCCGAGCGAGAGCCTGCGACGTCTCCGCCGTGGAGCTGTTTCGGGAAACCATCCTGCCGACGCTCTTCGAGGGCACGATCGGATTGGACGACAACTGCTTCGGCGATCCGCTCGCCTGCCTGTCGCCGAACTTCTGCGTGCGGCAGGGCCTGCCACCGCGCCCCTGGACCTGCTCTGCGACGCGCCTGGCGGAGGGAGCGGACTGCACGCGGGATTGGGAGTGCGCGGACGGCCTCGCGTGTCGACGCGGAGCGCTGAGCGTTCCGACCGACTGCGCTCCACTCCTGCAAGACGGGGAGGCCTGTCGACACTCCGAAGAGTGTCTCTCACTCGTCTGCGGGCGTGCCCCCGGCGTGGGCGTAACCAACGAGTGTCTCGAGCGTGCGGACGACGCCGTGTTCTGTCCGTTGCCGTTCGCGGCTCGGACTGAGTAGCTCTCATCGCGGGTTCTGAAGCGCCCCCGGGCCCCCTGGGGTTGACGGCCGAGCTGCGGCGCCCCACTCTTAGACCAGTCGGTCGAACCACTCGGTCAGACCGGCCGGTCACTCGCCTGAGATCCGACCCCATGCCTCTGCCTCGCTTCAACAAGCTCGACCCCGACCGCCGCTCGGACATCCTGACTGCGGCCGGCACGGAGTTCGCCGAGCGCGGCTTCAAGGGCGCGTCCTACAACCGCATCATCGAGCGAAGCGGCATCAGCAAGGGCGCGATGTACTACTACTTCGCGGACAAGGACGACCTCTACCAGACCGTCTTGAGCGAGGCGTTCACCGCGTGGTTCTCCCAGGTCGGCTTCGATGTGCAGGCGGACGACGCGCGTACGTTTTGGCTCGCCTGCGAGGAGCTCTACCAGCGCAGTCTGCGGTTCGTGCTGGCCGACCCGATCAGCGCCCAGCTGTGCATCAGCGTGGCCCACTCCCGGGGCCGCCATGAGCCGCACCCGATCGTCGTCGAGCTGGACGCGCAGGTGCACGCCGCGATCGAGGTCCTGATGGTGCGGGGGCGTGAGCTAGGCGCCGTGCGGGCTGACCTGCCGAGTGACCTGCTGGTCCACGCGACCCTCGCGCTCCTGGACGTCGGCGACCTCTGGCTCGCGGACCACCTCAACGAGCTGGGGGATGACGACGTAGAGAGCACCGCCGCGATGCTCGTGGGCCTGCATCGCAGGCTGCTGGAGCCCGGAGCCTGAGTCCACCCATGGAAGGAGTCACCGACATGCAGAGAACCCCAGGCCCGCCAGGCCGCTTTGGCATCCGCAACGTGCTCCGATTTGCGCGCGATCCTCTTGCGATGCTTCGGCACATGACCGATGGCTACGGCGACGTCGTCGAGATGCAGGTGATGGGCAAGCCGTGGGTGCTCTTCAACCATCCGAAGGACATCGAGGAGGCGCTCGTGAAGAACGCGTCCGTCATGGGGCGTGACGAGTACGTCAGCATCCTCGAGACCACGCTCGGGCACGGACTGCTGACGAGCGACGGCGCGCTGTGGAAGCGCCAGCGGCGCCTGATGTCGCAGGCCTTCACGCCCAAGCGCATCCGCAGCTACGCCGAGACGATGGCGCGCGTCACGGCGGAGGGGCTGCCCTGGCGTAAGGGCGAGGTCATCAACCTGCACGACGAGATGTCGCGTGTGACGATGGAGGTCGTCGCGTCGGTGTTGTTCGGGCACGAAGTCGACGCGGCGCAGGTCGAGACGGTGCGGGGCGCCATGGAAGTCATCAACGAGTACTACGCCAACAGCCCCGAGGCGGTGCTCAAGCTTCCGGCGTGGACGCCAACCCCGCGTCTCCGAAACCTCAAGAAGTCCATCGCCGCCATCGACGACGTCGTGTTTCAGATCATCCGAGAGCGCCGACGAGGGGAGGTGCGCGATGACCTGTTGGGCACGCTCCTGTCCGCGGTCGACGACGACGGCAAGACCGGAATGGACGACCAGCAGCTTCGGGACGAGGCGATCACGCTGTTCCTCGCTGGCCACGAGACGACGGCGCTCGCGCTGGCCCACACGTTCTACCTGCTCGCGCGGTACCCGGAGGTCGAGCAGCGCGTGCTCGCCGAGGTGACCGAGGTGGTGGGCGACCGGCTCCCGACGGCGGAGGACGCCAAGGCGCTCCGCTACACAGAGCAGGTCATCAAGGAGTCCATGCGGCTGTACCCGCCGGCCTGGCTGGTGGGGCGCGAGGCGACCGACGACGTTCGCCTTGGCGGGCACCTCGTGCCGAAGGGCGCCCAGCTGATGATGAGCCCCTGGATCGTGCATCGCGACCCGCGGTTTTTTCGGGACCCCGAAGCCTTCGACCCGGACCGGTTCTCGAAGGAGCGGTCGAAGGGTCGGCCTCGTTTCGCATACTTCCCGTTCGGTGGCGGTCCGCGCACCTGCATCGGCAGCCACTTCGCGATGATGGAGGCGGTGCTGATGCTGGCGGTCATCGTGTCCCGCTACCACCTCGAGCTGCTGCCCGGGCAGACGCTCGAGCTCAAGCCCTCCGTGACGTTGCGGCCGAAGGGAGAGGGGCTCTCCGTGCGCGTGCACAAGCGCGATGCAGCGCGGGCGTCTCTCCAGCCAGCGCCGGCCGCGAACCGAGCCTGAGCGCGCGCAACGTGGTCAGGAACTCGCGCCCTTTCGAGGACGGCGCCTACCCTGAACACGATGGCCTCCGAGATCGCCGCCGCCCTGCTCGCGGCTTCGCTGGCCACGCTCTTTCAGCTCGGCAGCGTCTTCGGGCCCGTGCTCGCATGCGCGGTCGTCCTGCATCAGCTCGAACGCATGCTGCGGACGACCCTCGTCGAGGCCTTCGGCTGGCGGGCCGTGCTGGTGACCGGCTGGGTCGGTGTGCCCATCCACGAGCTGAGTCACCTTGCGGCCTGCCTCGTGTTCACCCACGAGGTCGAGGAGGTGAAGCTCTTTGCGCCCGACCCCGAGACGGGCACCCTCGGCTTCGTTCGGCATCGCGCGCCTCGCGGCAACCCGTGGGCCGAGGTCGGTCGGTTCTTCATCGGCGTCGCCCCCCTCTTCGGTGGGGCCCTGACGCTCTACCTCGTCGCGCGGGCGCTGTGGCCGCAGCGCGCGCTCTTGGCGATGGCGACACCCGGCGCGCTCGACGGCCCGCACGCCGCGCTCGGTCGCGCATGGCTCGCGGCGTCCTCGCTGCTGGATCCGACTCACCTCGAGAGCGCGCGCTTCTGGGTGTTTCTCTACTTGGTGATGGCGATCGGCGCGCACCTCGCGCCGAGCGTGTCGGATCTGCGCGGCGCAGTTCGCGGCGGGATCGCGCTCGTCGTGGGGACGTTCCTCGTGAACTTGATCGCCCACCCCTTCGGCGGGCTCGGCACCGACTGGGTCGTGCAGACGGCCGCGGCGATGACGCCGGTCGTCGCGCTGCTGGTGCTCGCGGTGCTGCTGACGACGGTAGCGCTCGGCGTCGCGCTCGCGGTCAGCGCGGTCTTCGTTCGGCTTCGCGGCGGTCACGGTCACCTGGCGCGTTTCGTCCGGCTGCACTGGGCGCGGCTCGTGCTCGGCGGGGTCGCCGGTTGGGCGTTTCTGCAGGCGATTGGATAGCGCTGCCCTCCGCGACCGGCAGCCTGCTGGCGAGTAGCCCCCGAGTTGGCTAGCGTCCCGCGCATGGATGTCGGCCCGCGTTTCTTTGTAGTCACGGATCTCTTGCTGGGCGCGGTCTACGCCGATTCGCGCCTCGAAGGCGAGGAGGTCGCCGCGGTGAAGCGGTTGCTCACCGAGCTGCTCGATGAAGAACTCCCCGAGGAGGTCATCGACCGGATCGACGGCTTCGATCCCGAGAGCTTCGACGTGCTCGAGGTGGCGGAGGAGTTCTCTGATGACCCCGGCACGAGCAAGCGCACGCTGCTCGAGTTGGTGGCCGCCGTGTTCGACGCCGACGGGGAGGTCGACTTCGACGAGGACGACTACATGCGCGAGCTGGCCGAAGCCATCGGTCTGGAGCCCGAAGAGTACGAAGACCTCGTCATCGAGTATGAGGTCGAGGACCTGTCCGACCTCGAGGTGGACGTGGTCATCTCGATGCCGCCTCCGATCCCTGACGGACCCGGTGCATCGGCGAGGGGGGACGCGCCGGGGGGGGCGCTCCCGCCGCTGGGCGCGTTGCGATCCCGCCGAGGACACTAGCGGACGCGGGTGGCGACGGCGGCGGCGCCGACACCGGCCTTGCCGGCCGGGTCGGTGAGCAGCTTGGCGAGCACGGACGCTTGCGTCATGGGGTCGGAGTTGATGACGCTGACCACCCGGGCGATCGAGCTCATCGAGAACGCGGTGACGGAGCCTGCCAGCACGAGGTCGCCCGGCTCGACGGGAGTGGAGCAGATGCTGGGGCGCGACCGGAGCAGGCCGCCGTTCTCTTCCTCGCGCGCGGTCAGGCGCTGAGGGCGGCCCCCGCGCTGGATGTAGACGCGGCCGGCGCCGACGCTCATCACGTGCAGGTGCCCGTCGTCGATCACCATGCCGACCAGGGTGGCGTCCGGCAGCAGGCGCTCGACCAGGTTGTCGCAGGCATCGGCGAGCGCGTCGCGGGCCTCGGAGAACGCCGTGCGGAGACGGCTCGCTGGGTCGCCGGTCGCGCCGGCCAGTCCCCGCTCGAAGCCCTCGATGGCGACGACGGTGCTCAAGCCCCAAGTGCGCGGGAGGCCGATGCCAGAACTGACCGCGTAGGCGCGTCCGTGGTCGAACCGCCGCGCGACATGCCGAGACAGCTCGCCAGCGCGGACCCGGGTCCGCGCGATGCTGATGTGACCATCGGTGCGCACGGACGGACGATACCCCGCGGAGGAGGCCGGGGTCGAGCGCAGCCCGCGCACTTCACTGGCTCTCTACGCGCGGCGCAGCGTCGTGAAGACCATGCCCGCCACAGGTACGTCACCCCGGATTCTCGGGGCTCGAAGACGTTCGCTAGGACACTGCGGCGCAGACGCGCGTGATGGATCGCGGAGCGCGGCGTCGTGTCCAGCGCGCCGGGCCGAGGACGAAATGCTGAAGCCCTTCGTGCGAGCGACTGGCGGGTTGGTTGGGCGCGGCGCCCCGCCCTCGAGGCGCGCGTGGCGGCTTGTGCCGCAGCGTCCTAGGCCTTGCCGAAGCGGAGCTGTGCGGTCTGCATGATGAGGAGCGCAAAGCCGAGGAACAGCGCCCACTCCGCGACCGGCGCGAGCACCATGATCCAGGTGTCGACCTCGGGGACGCTGACCAGCGGGTCGCCCGCGCCGATGCTGATCTCGCCCCACCCCGCGGCCTCGATGCCGCCGAGTTCCCGGGCCCAATGGGTCATCGAGCCAAACCGGAACACGCCGGGCAACAGCCCCACGAAGCACTCCACGAAGCCGAGCCAGACGATGGACAGCATGCCGCCCGCCTCCGGGACGAGTGTGCCCCAGAAGAGGCAGATCGCGCTGTAGAGGACGAGCAGGATGGAGGCGGCGCCACCGGCCCGTGCTGTGTCGGCGAGCTGGTCGATCATCAACGACGGCGTGGCCGCGTAGCTCACGACGTGCAGGAGGATGAGCGCGACCCAAAGCACCGCCAGGCCGGTCGCCGTCCCGACGAGGTACTTGCCGAGCGCGATGGCCGACCGGGGAAGGGGGCGCATCGCCAAGAAGTGCAGGGTGCGGCCCTCGACCTCCTCGCCGACCGTGCCGGACGTGAAGAGGATCGGAAGGAGGAACACGAGCAGGCGGAAGAACCCCCAGTCGATCCCCCCTGCGACGGCGGCGTTGACCGCTTCGTGCAACGCTTCGCGGTCGGCTTCGTCCCGAGACAGGGCAACAAACGCCGGGAAGAGGATCACCACGACGGCGGCGATGCCCGCGACCCACAGCTTCCGTCCTCGGACGATCCGCAGCATGGTGAGCCGCGCGATCGAGAGGGTCGCGTGGAAGAAGTTCGGCGCCGCCACAGGCGCGGAGGCGATCGGCGCGGAGCTCATGCCTTGCCTCCCGGCTGAAGCTGCTGCTGGTAGGCGCTGCGCTCGGCGGCGCTCTGGAGTTTCTCCACGGCGCCCGAGCCCTTGTCGGACCCGGTGCCGGCGCCGCGGTTCGCGCGCTCGACGAGGTAGTGGAAGAGCGCCTCGAGGTTCGCGTCCGGGCTCGTGATGGAGCCGAGCTCGAAGCCGCCGGCGAGCACCTGCTTGGCGATGGCCGCGTAGGTCTCTTCCGGGTTCCAGGTGCGGACCTCGAGCAGGTAGGACGTCGGGAAGGTGAGCGACTCGACGCCCTCCTCGTTCGCGAGCAGCGCCGACGCGAGGTCCCGCGGACGGTCGACGTGCACGCGGATGTGGTGCGGGTGCTCGTCCAGGAGATCGCGGATCTCTTCCATCGCGCCTTGTGCGACGACCTGTCCCTTGGCGATCAACAGCAGCTGATCGGTGATGGCTTCGATCTCCGGGAGCACGTGCGTCGAGAACAGCACGATGGCGCCCTTCTTCGCCCGCGCCTTCAGCGAGTCGAGGATCTGCTGGCGCGAACTCGGGTCGGTGCCCGTCAGCGGCTCGTCGAGCAGGAGCACCTCGGGCTCGTGCACGACGGCCTGGGCGAGCTTCGCGCGCTGGCGCATGCCGCGGCTGTATCCACCCATGCGACGGTCCATCGCGACGCCGAGACCAAACTCCTCGAGAGCGTCTTTGGCGCGCTTCTTCGCGGTCCCTCGGTCGTAGCCGGCGAGCTCCGCCATGGCGGTCACGAACTCGAGGCCGGTCAGCTCGTCGTACAGACTGTCCGACTCGGGGCAGTACCCCACACGCCGCAAGACACGGGGGTTCCCGAAGGGAGCCTCGCCCGCCACCATCAGCTTGCCCGTGCTGGGTTTGATCTGCCCCGCGACCATGCGCATGAAGGTCGTCTTGCCCGAGCCATTGGGCCCGAGAAGGCCCCAGATGCCGGGCCCGAGGTGCAGCGAGACGTCCGAGACGGCGGTGACCTTGCCGTACCACTTGCTCAGACGCACGGCTCGGATGCCGACCGCGTCGTCGAGTTCGGGCGCGGCGGTGTTCTTCTTCGGGGCCTTCTTCTTTTTCGACTTCTTGGGCGCGGCCTTGGCCTTCTCCGCGTGCTCCTCACGCGTCCAGGCCTCGCCGTCGTCCTTGGAGTCCGCGGCCTCCGGCTCGTCCGCCGGTGGCTCGTCCTCGGGCGCGTCGCGTTCATCGGTCATGTGATGACCTCCGCCTTGCGAATCCGGTACCACGCACCGTACGCGCCGCCGACGGTCGCGATGAGCACCGCCGGCAGGCTGAAGAACCACTTCAGCTCCGTCCAGGTCCCCTCGACCTTGTACAGCGCGTCACCGAGGTTCCAGAGCGCGCCCGGTAACGAAATGACGTAGACCCACTCGCTCTCGCTGATCGTCTCGACCAGCCCGGCGAGCACAAACGGCACGAAGAGCACGACGACCCAGGCGGTGATCGTCAACGCGCGGCTGCGGCTCAGCGCGCTGACGGAGATGCTCACCACGCTCAGCACCGTAGCGAGCATCGCGCTGTCCACGAGCGCCGGGAGCAGAAGCCCCACGCGCTCGAGGCGCTGCTCCTCCGGCCCCACGCCGGCGAGCACGCCGACCATGAAGGCCACGGGGATGAACACGAGGCCGAAGTTGAACACGGCCAACGCGCTGATCCGACCCACCAGGTACTGCACGGGGGTGACCGGCTTGGCGAAGTAGAACTGGTACGCCTTGTTCGTGAAGTCCTCCGCGATCACGGCCGCGCCGGAGCGGATCGTCACGAGCGCCATGCAGAACCAGAACTGGATGCCCGTGAGCGTGCGCAGCCAGACGGCCGGCTCCGACAAGAACCAGCCGCCAACGCCGTCCATGTCGGTGGCGTCAGCCGGCATCTCGGGTCCGATGGTCAGGAAACGCAGAAACGCGATTCCCGCCAGGGCGGCCACGGGGAGCCAAAAGAAGAAGACCACGAACTTGTTGATCCACGACCCCCAGATCCGCCACAGGCCGTAGCGGAGCATCACCCACATGTTGTGGGAGGGGGGCAGCAGCTCACCCTCGTAGGCGCGGTAGCCGAGATCGCGGACCGACATCGGCCGGAGGGTAAGGCACGCGTCGGGCCCCGGCAAAGCGAGCGTCAGCTCAGCTGGCGCTCGCTTCGAAATGCGCGGTCAGTGGACCCCGGTAATTGGCGTGCCATCCGTCGGCCAGCGACTGCGTTTGGGCGTCGGGGTGAGCGTCCTGCGCGAGGCGTATCTCCGTGCCGCCCTCCACCGCGGAGAGCTCGAAGCGGACGAGCGAAAACTGCCCGGCCTCCCAGAGTTTGACGCGCCAGGCCTGCACCAGCCGTTCCCCGGGCGCCGAGTCGAGGGTGCGACCCTCGATCATGCCGCCGAAGCACGAGAAGGCGCCTCCCGCACCCGACTCGATGGCCGCAGGTGCGCCGGACACGGCGGCGAACGTCTCACCGTCCGTGAGGGCCGTGAAGACGGCGGCGGGGGGCGCGGGGACGACGACGGTTTGGCGAATGGGCTGGCTCTCTTGAAAATAAAACCTAGTGGTTTAATGTTCTCTTCGAGTCATGCATGCAACCGAAATCGAGGGGCGGTCTCCTTCCGAGCTCGACGCCGTGTTCGGAGCGCTCTCTCATGGAGTGAGGCGCTCGCTGCTGGCGCGCTTGGGCGAGGGCCCCGCCACGATCGGGGAGTTGGCCGCGCCCTACGCGATGTCCCTCCCCGCAGTGTCCAAACACGTCCGCGTGCTGGAGCGGGCAGGGTTGGTCGCGCGCAGCGTCGAGGGGCGTGTTCATCGGTGTGCGCTCGACGCGAGGCCGCTGGCGGACGCCCAGGCTTGGCTCGACCGCTACCGGGTGTTCTGGTCCGGCTCGCTCGACTCTCTCGCTGCCTTCGTCGAATCCGAGGGGGAGTCCTGATGGAGCTGACGGTCGAGCGGGTGATCTCGGCCACTCCGGCGCGCCTGTACAAAGCGTGGACGCAGGCCGAGCAGCTCGGCCAGTGGTGGGGGCCCCCTGGTGTGCGCTGCGTGGAGGCGACGGTGGATGCCCAGGTGGGCAGTCGCTACACGATCGTGCATGAGATGCCCGACGGCGGTCGACTCGTCATCGGAGGCGCGTTCCTCGCCCTCGAGCCGCCTCATCGCCTGACGTTCTCCTGGGCGGTCGGTGAGCAGGGTCCGGTCGAGCGAGTCACCGTCTCCTTCATCGCCCTCCCGGTCGAGGATGGAGAGCCCGCCCAAACGCGGGTGCGGGTCGAGCACTCGCGCATCGCCCACGAAGCCACGCGAACGTCGCACCACGCTGGATGGGAGGCATGCCTCACCGGACTCGCGGCCGTGCTCGAGGCTCGCTGAGCATGTTCTGGCGTGCGGCGCCTGGCACAGAGCGACCGATTGGCGCCCAACACGGCCCGATGTCACCTTGCGCTGTTCATGACGAGCCGACCCCAGCGAGCCGACAAGGCCCGCGCGCTCGTCGCGAGAGGGCGGCGCGTCGCGCGCCGTGTGGCGGACTGGTTTCCGCTGACGCCCTTGGGCCTGTTGGTGCTCGGGGGAGCCGGGGCCGCACTGCAGTACATCGCCTACCCTTCGCTCGATCTGGTCTGGCTCGTCGTCGGGTTCGCGGCGGTGGGCCTGGTGGTGACCGCACTGTTGGCGGTGGTCATCGGTACGGTCTGGGCGAAGCTCGCCACACGCGGGGCGCCCCATCCCGACGTCGAGCGGCGCGTGATGGAGACAGGGCGCTCCCTGCCGACCGGGTTCGTCGCGCCCTCGCTGCATTTTCTCCCTCTCGTTCAGCTCCGCTGGACCTGGGAGTCGCCGGAGGGAGCCGAGGTCACGCGAGAGCGGCGCGGCCTGCGTATCCGTGAGCGCGTGCGGCTACAGCAGCGCGGCAAGGTCACCGGGATCCGTCGTCGGCTCGAAGTCCGCGACGCGTTTGGGCTCGCGAGCCTTGCGATTCGCGCCGACGATCCCGAAGAGCTGACGGTGCTGCCCCATGTCGGTCGCCTCGCCGAGACGCCGCTGCTCATCTCGTTCGCGGGCGGCGACGACCGTCCTCATCCGATGGGCCTGGACGACGGCGACCGGGTGGAGCTGCGCCGCTATGTGGCAGGGGATCCGGCCCGCTTTATCCATTGGAAGGTCTTCGGGCGGACCGGCAAGTTGATGGTGCGCGTGCCCGAGCGGGCGCTGTCGCCGGCGAGGCGCACGGCGCTCTACATGGTGGCGGGCGAGGGCGACGAAGCGAGCGCCGCCGCGGCCCGGGTGGCCGTCGAGGCCGAGCTGTTCGGTGCCGAGTGGACGTTCTCGGCGGATGGCGCGGACGGAGACGCGGACCGGGCGGACGCCGCGCTCGAGATGATCGTGCGCTCCAAGAACGCGTCCTCGGGCGGGGCCGGCTTCGAGGGGTTTCTCCAGCGAGCGGAGCGCGGAGGCCCGGCCAGCGTCATCGTGTTTGTGCCGCCTCGACCGGGGCCATGGATCGCCCGCGTGCTCGCCACGACCGCGCGCCGCGCCGCGCGCACCCGATTCGTGATCGCGACCGATGGGGTGGACCGCAGCCCGCCGCTTCCCCGCTGGCGCCGCTGGCTCGCGTTCGTCAGCGCGCCGAAGGGCACGCCCGCGCGGGATCTCGACGCCGTGCGCAAGGCGCTGGCCGGGTCGCGGGCGGAGGTCGTGGTGATCGACCGCGTGGGCGGACGCCGCTTGGGCAAGCGCGCGCAAGAGGCGATGCGGGCCCTGGAGCGCGCGGCGTGACGGAAGAACCGAACGCCCGGCGCCGCGCGGAGGCCCCTCTCTCCACCGCGCTTCGCACGCTCGTCTACGCCGTCACGGCAGCGGTGATCGCCTGGCCGCTCAGTGTCGTGGAAGGCGTCGCGGCCGCGTCTCTCGGCGCGACGATGGGCGCGCTGTCGGCCCGCTTCCTCGCCAAGAGCGCGCTTCGTGCTCCGGCCATCGTGCTGCTCGGGGTCGCGGGCGTCTTCGCCGTGGCCGCGGCCCGCTTCGTGGTCGTCGATCTGCTCCTGCTGCCGTCGTCGCTCGGTCCGGCCGGCGCGCTGCTCGTCGGTGAGGCGGTGGTCTTTGGGGTGGGCGGCTTCGTGCTGTCGACCATCCTCCGCGCGCTCTCCATTCGGCACCGCGTGATCACCATCGCCGAGGTCGGCCTCATCGCCGGGGGCTTCGCGTCGCTGATGATCGCCCACCGCCACGGGGCCATCCACCGTCCGTACGAGCTGGCGGACCCGCTCATCGCGATGGGCGAGGACCCCACGCTCGCCATCCTCGTCATCGGGGCCGTGGGCGCGGGGGTGGTCGGCCTTCTGCTGATGAGCGAGCGGAGCCCCTTCCGCAGCGTGATGCACCTCGCGGTCGTCGCGTTCCTTCTCGGGGGGATCCTGTACACCACCGCGGTGACCGAGCTGCCGCCCCCGCCTAGCACCGGCGGCGCGCTCGGCCTGCAGGACGACGACTCCGAGCAGCAGGCGGGGGGCGGCCAAGGCCAGAGTGAGAACGGGCGCCGCAACGCGGACGAGCTCGACTTCCGGGACGAGTACCCGAGCGGCGGCGGCTCGCCCGATGCGGTGGCGCTCTTCCACGACGACTACTCCCCGCCGTCCGGCTACTACTACTTCCGCCAGAACGCCTTCAGCCAGTTCAACGGGCGCAAGCTGGTGGCCGCGACCCGACGCGGGATCGACGAAGACGTCCGAAATCACTTCCCGACCAACCGCACCCGCGAGGTCGCGTGGAACCCGGGCGCCGGATCGGACCGCACCTCGGTCGAGACGACCATCGCGATGCTCGCGGACAACTCGGCGCCGGTCGGCCTCGAGGCGCCCGTGCGGTTCGTCCCCGCGAGCAACCCGAACCCGCAGCGTTTTCAGCGCATCTACCGCACCCACTCGGTGCCCATCACGCGGGATCCGATGTCGCTGTTTGGGCGGCCGGAGGGCGGGGACCCGAGCTGGAACGAAGAGACCCGCGCCCACTACCTCGAGATGCCGGACGACCCGCGCTACCGCGCGCTGGCCGAGCGGATCCTCGCCGAGCTCCCTGACCACCTCGCCTCGCTGCGGGACGACCCGGTGGGGCGCGCGCTCGCCATCACGCACTACCTCGGCCAGAACGGGACCTACAGCCTTCGAAGCCGCCACGCGGGCGCGGACGACCCGACGGCGGACTTCCTCTTCGGTGACCTCACGGGGTACTGCGTTCACTTCTCGCACGCGGCGGTGTTCCTGATGCGCGCGGTGGGGGTCCCGGCGCGGGTGGGCACGGGCTACGCGGTGCCGGAGCAGAACCGGGCCGGCGGCTCGGCGCTCCTCTTGCGGAACACCGACCAGCACGCTTGGCCGGAGGTGTTCGTCGGCCCCGGTCTGCCGCCGCCGCCTCAGCTCGTGGCGCTCCGGCTGTTCTGGGACCTGCGCGAGAACGGCCTGACGGACCTCCTGCCCGAGCAGCAGGCCTGGATCGTCGTGGAGGCGCTCGAGGAGGCGGCGCTGGCGTCGCAGCCGGACCTCGGTCTCACACCCTGGGCTCCGGAGGCCGAGATCGACGGCGCGTCTCTCGAAGCGCGCATGATGGCCATCGCCGCGGCCGCCGCCCTCTCCCCCGAGGCGCTCCAGCGCGCGGCCGAGGCGCACTTTGCCGTCGAGGAGAGCGACCTTCCGAGCGCTGGCTGGGTCGTGTTCGATGTGGCGCCGGCCCAGGTGATCGACGGAGAAGGCCAGCCTCCCGACGCGCAGCTGCAACGGCTGCTCGGGGAGATGGCGCGCGGCAGCCAGCCGATCGACGACGCGCCGCTCGCGCCCCGACCGATGCGCGAGCTGGTTCGCAGCGTGGCCCTGCCGGCGGGCCAGGCCGCGCTGGGCGTGCTGTTTGGCGTCTTGCTGCTCGGCTACGCGGTGAAGCTCTACCGCGCGCTCGCGCCGCACCTCGGTCCGGTCCGCTCCCGCCCGAAGCGGCTCTACCGGGCCGCGCTCGACCGGCTGAGCGAGGGCGGACGCCGACGGCGTTGGGGCGAGTCGGCGGAGGCGTTCGCGGCGCGGGAGCGTGGCGCCTTCCCGAGCCTCCGGCGGCTGACCGATGCGCACCTGGCCACGGCCTTCGGAGGGGCCTCGGACCCCGCGCGCCTCGACCGCATGTGGGCGGACGCCGGTGCGCTGCGCGCCGATCTGCGCCGCGCGGTCCCCTTCTGGCGCCGCCTGCTCGGCGCGCTCAACCCCTTTTCCTGGGTCTTGACCCGGTAGCCGACCGAACGGCTCTATCTCCCGAACGAGGACGTGGCCCCGATGCAGACGAGTACCGAAGACACGACCGAAGCGCCCCCTGAAGACGTCACCACGGCCTCCACCGTCGACGCCGCGCACGCCGTGGCGACGCGCATCGGCGACCGCGTGCGGGCCGCGGTGCGGGGCCGGGACGACGTGATCGAGCTCGTGCTGGTGGCGCTGCTCGCCGATGGCCACGTGCTGCTCGAGGACTTTCCCGGCTCGGGCAAGACGACCCTGGCGCGCGCGCTCGGTGGCGCGATCGAAGGCGACGGGGAGCGCGAAGA
>JBGCFC010000071.1:0-9117 GCA_045106715.1 Sandaracinaceae bacterium | reverse complement strand
GTCTCAGCCGACGTACGACGCGAGCCCCGAGAGCGACCATTGTGTGCGGTTGCGTCTCGACGGCCTCGAGGCCGGGACGACCTACTACTACCGCTTCACAGCCGCGGACGCGCGAAGTCACACAGGTCGGTTTCGCACCGCGGCGGCCCCGGACGCCGACGTCCCGGTGCGCTTCGCGGTGCTCAGCTGCCAGGACTACGTGGGGCGCTACTACAACCCGCTGTTGAGGCTGCTCGACGACGAACACGACGACCTGGACTTCGTGCTCCACCTCGGTGACTACGTCTACGAGACGACGGGCGATCCCGGCTTCATGATGGCCGGCGGGGAGCGCGCGGTGCGCTTCGAAGATGAGGCCGGCGCCATCTCTTTGGGGGACGGCACCTTCTTCGCCGCGCGCTCGGTGTCGAACTACCGCGACCTCTACAAGACGTTCCGGACGGACGAGCTGCTCCAGCGCTTGCACGAGCGGTTCGCGTTTGTCGTGACTTGGGACGACCACGAGTTCAGCGACGACTCCCACGGGGCCACGGCCACGTACTCGGATGGGCTGCTCGACGAGACCGACGTCGAACGCAAGCAGAACGCGGAGCAGGCGTACTTCGAGTACATGCCCGTCGCCCGCATGGGAGAGGCCACCGGCGCGCTCACGGCCAGCGGGCTGTTCCCGGACAACCGCCTCTATCGTGATTTCCGCTTCGGGCAGAACCTGTCGTTGGCGGTGACCGACTACCGCTCGTTCCGCGCCGACCACCCGACTCCAGAGGACGCGTTCCCCGGCGCGGTCGTGCTCGACCAAGCAGAGGTGATGGCCACGCTCAGCCGGCTGGTCGACGACGGAGACCTCGAGGGGGACGCCGCCGAGGCATTCGAGCGCGGGGGCTTCCGTGCCTACGTGGACCTGGACGCGTCGCCCGACCTCGCGCGTGCCGTCGCGCTGCTGCTCGAGCCGGCCTACGCGGCCGAAGGCGTACCGGCGGACCGCGCGAGCATGTTGGCGGCGCGCTACGGCCAGGGCTTGGCCGACGCGGCGGTCGTGCGACAGCTGATCGAGGACAACCGCGCGTCTCTCCCATCGGACCTCGAGGCGCTCGTCGCGCCCGATCCGGAGGACACCTCGCTGCCGCGCGGGCTGCCGTACCTGTTGCTCGGCAAGTCCGGGCTCGTCGGGCAGCTGGGGGCGCGCTACCTCGTGGTGCAGCGAACCTACGAGCTCGTGCAGGCGCACCGTCACCGGGTGCTCGGGCAGCCCGCCGTGGTGTTCGGTGAGGCGCAAGAGGCGTGGCTGCGGAGCTCTCTCGCCGCGTCGGACGCGACTTGGAAGATGGTGGGCAACTCGGTCAACTCCACCTCGCTCATTCTCGACCTCGAGCCCTTCGCCACGATGCTTCCGCCGGAGCTGCCGGGGGAGCGCATGTTGCTGAACGTCGACCACTGGGATGGCTTCCCCGAGAAGCGACGGCAGCTCATGGACGAGGTCTACCGGCCGGCGAACGCGGTCCTGCTCGGCGGCGACATTCACGCGTGCCTCGGGACCGACTTCGGCGCCGACGCGGACAACAACCGGGTGATCGAGCTGACCACGCCTGGGGTTTCGTCCGGGAGCTGGAGTGAGCTGCTCGAGCGGACGGGCAACAGCGTGGACGCGATCCGAGAGAGCGGCCTACTGACGCCGGTACTCGGTGCGCTCGACCTGTTTCAGAGGAGCGCGTTTCCGGAGCTGAAGCTCGGGCGGAGTTCGGTTCAGGGCGCGATGGTCGTCGGTGTCGATGCGGCCGAGATGGTCGTCGAGTGGCACTTGCTCCCCGAAGGCGTCGCCAACACGCGGCACTACGACGCGCCGGAGGCCATCGAGGGCGAGTGGGAGCGGCTGCGCCAGGTCGTGCCCAAGCAGGATGGCAAGAACGGGCCGCTGCCCGGCGACGAGTGACGAACGGGCAGGCCTCACAAGAAGAAGAACATCGTCGCGACGGCCAGCGCGGCGAGGCTCAGCCCCACGAGGCCACGCGCCCAACGGGATTCGGCCGGCGACAGGGTGAAGCCTCCCGCCGGCCTGTTCAGGCGCCGCCCGCGATGCGGGCCGCCGGGCAGGTCCTCGAGCGAGCTGAACTCGATTGAGCGGCATTGGCCTGTCTGGCGCGCCTCCACTCCGGCGATCTGCCGCCGCTGCACCGCGTCGACGAGGCTCCGGCGCGCCGTCTGACGGCGAACGATGGGCATGGCGAGGTGCAGCGCTGCACCCGCGGCCAGCGCGGGTGGGAAGAACATGGGCCAGACCTCCATGTCGGCCGCGAGCTCGGGCGTGAAAATGCAAGCCTGGACCAACAGGGTGACCACGCTCCCCGCGGTGAGCGCCGTGGCCCCGATGAGTGCCTCGTGCGGGCCCGTCTCGTGCCGCCGTCGACCGTGCCGCGCAGCGAGCACCACGGGGAGGGTGATGAAGAAGGCGAGCATCCCTGCGCCGGCGGCGAAGAAGGCCCCGTACAACGTGACCAAGAAGACGGTGAACGGCGGGCAGACCATGCCCAGGAAGAGCGCCAGCACCGCATCCCGCGTGGAGCTGGCGCGGACCGCGAGCTGGTTGGTCAACGCCGTGAAGATCAGACTGAGCCCGACAGGCACCAAGAGAAGAGCGGTCCAGCCGACCGCGTCGAGCGCGGTGCCCTCAAGCATGCCCGCCGACAGGCCCACCCCGAGGAAGAACGAGAGCACCATCGAGGCGATGAGCACCCCGCTCGCACGCCCCACCGCCGTGCCCGCCCGCTGCTCCGGGTCGGCGAGCTGGGCGAGCGTGGTGAGCAGGCGAGCGCGGGTCATGCGGGGCATCGTTGGCTTCCTCGTGGGAGAGAGGCAGATCACAAGACGGCGGCGAGCGCGGAGAGGGCCAGCAGATGGACGCCGACCACGCTCAGGAGCGCGCCGACGACGGCCCGCGCAGGAGACCAGACCATGCCGCCCACCGCTTGGCGGCTCACGGCGCTTCGCATCGGCCCGCCTCCCAGCATCGCGACCTCGTCGACGTGCGTGACACCAACCTCGACCCGGCTCGCGAGCCCCGCGACTTGCCCACGGCCGATGCGGTCGGCGAGGCGGGCGCGCCGCAGCTCGGGAACCGCCGTCATCAAGGCCAGAGCGGCCGCGCCGAGCGCGGTGACGATGGGGATGAGCGAGGCCGGGAGGACCGAGGGCGCGGAGTCCCAGACCAGCTGCTCGTAGCGGTCACTCAGCGCGTTGAAGGCGAGCAGCGCGAGCGTGACCACGCAAAGCGTGAGCGCGCCGACGAGGCGTTCCCGCGCGTGGTCCGGTCGGGAGTCCGGGCCGTTCGGCTCCGAGCGCGCCCCTCGGGCGGCCAGCACGACGGGGAGCGTGAACACAAACGCGACCAGGCCGGCGGGCGTCGCGTAGAGCACGCCCATGATGGTGGGCAAGCACAGCAGCGTCGGCGGCAGGACGTTGCCCGCGAACGTCCAGAGGACCGCCTTGGAGGTCGACGGTGCCCGAATGGCGAGGATCGAGCTGACGGTGGTGCAGACGAACGCCAGGCCCACCGGCACCACCAGCAGAATGGACGCCTCGCGGTCGAGCCCGCAGCGAACGAAGAAGAGGAGGACGGCCGCGGCCACCATCAGGCCGCTGGCCGACCCCGCGAACAGCCCCCCGATCTTGCGGGTGTTCCGAAGCGCGTCGAGGTCCCTCAGCAACGGGTATGCGGCGGTCATGGTTCCTTCCTTGAACGTGTTCAGTAGGAAGGTGGGGTCGCGTCGACCGGAGTCAAGAGCCCATCGTCGACCGGATGGCGCCGGGCGCTGGTTTCGTCCATCCTCCCGCGCATGAGTCGGACCCAGCACCGAGCCCTGATCTGTTCCCTCTGCGTCGTCGCAGTCCTCGGAGGCGTCGTCGCGTGCGGCGATGACGACGACTCCACCGATACGACCGAGCCAGGTGGCGGCGGTGGCGGCGGCGACACGGCGGAGACCACGCCCACCGACCCGGAGTCGGTACGGGTGCGGGCCGAGCTGTCGCGGACGCGGGTGCATCTGGACCTGCTGGCGCAGGCCCACCTCGCGGACGTTCGACACGAAGGCCTCTACATGGACTTCGGCACGCCGTCCCGCATGCACTACACGATGGGCCGCTGGCACGGCGGGTTCCTGCGGGACGTCACCGCGGGCGAGCGCGACTTCACGCGGATGGGCACGGACGCGCGTGCGTGGTTCCACCAGGACGAGGGCGGCACGCGCACGCTGCGCTTCCGCGGACGCGGCATCGGCAGCGACGCGGTGGTGGTCTACGTGAACGGTGAGCGCGCCGGGCAGGTCGACTTCGAAGGCAACGGTGTCCAGGAGCACGACGTGTCCATCACCGTGCGGCCGGGTGAGAACCGGCTGATGCTGCGCGCGGCGGAGACACGCTCGGTCGAGGGCGAGGACGTCGCGGCTGAGGTCGACTCGATCTGGATTCTTCCGAGCGAGGTGCCAGACGGGGACCTAAACGCGCCGCGCTACACGGAGCTGGTCGAGGAACTGTCGGTGGGCGGGCAGTCGCGCAACGCCATCGTGGCGAGCGGAGGCACGAGCGTGCGCTGGTATGCCGAGGTCCCCGAAGGCGGCAAGCTCTCCTTTGCGGTCGGGGCGGCGGGCGAGAGCCCGAGCGGGACGGCGCGCGTCACGGTGACCCCCGAGGGGGGCGACGCGGAGACGGCATTCGAAGGCGAGCTGACCGGCCAGTGGCGGGACCAGCTCGTGGATCTCTCCTCGCACGCGGGCGACGTCGTGCAGATCGAGATGAGCATCGAGGGGGAGGTCGAACAGGCGGGCTTCGCCGGGCCCGCCGTGGTGGTGCCGCTTCCCGAGGAGGCTCTCGCCGACGCTGAGGCGCGAAACGTCATCGTGCTGCTCATCGACACGCTGCGGGCGTCCAAGCTACGCGCGTTCAACCCGCGCTCCCGCGTGCGCACCCCCGCGCTCGACGGCTTCGCGGAGCAGGGAGCGGTGTTCGAGCACGCCCAGGCGCCAGAGAACTGGACCAAGCCGTCGGTCGCGTCCGTGCTCACGTCGCTGACGCCGACCACCCACAACACCAAGGAGCAGTCGAGCTCCTTGCCGGAGTCGGCGCTGATGGTCAGCGAGGTGTTCAACCGAGAGGGCTTCGCGACGGGCAGCTTCATCGCCAACGGTTACGTGTCGGACCGGTTCGGCTTCGACCAGGGCTGGGACCACTACACCAACTACATCCGGGAAGAGCGGAACACGGGCGCCGACAACGTCTTCCGCGAGGCGCTGGCGTGGATCCGGGAGCACCGAGAGGAGCGCTTCTTCGCGTACATCCAGACCATCGACCCGCACGTCCCGTACGACCCGCCGGGCGAGATCCTCGAGCTCTACGAGCCGGGCGGCTACACCGGCAGCGTCAACAACCGCAGCACGGGCAACCTGCTCGAGGACGTCAAGGCGGGCCGGGCCACGCTCTCGGCCGAGGACCGGCGCCACATCATGGCGCTGCACGACGGCGAGATCACCTTCCACGACCGCCACTTCGCGACCTTCCTCGAGGCGCTCGAGGAGGACGGCCTGCTCGACGACGTGGCGTTTGTGATCACGAGCGATCACGGCGAAGAGTTCAACGAGCACGGCAGCTACGGTCACGGGCACTCCATCTTCCAGGAGCTGCTGCACGTGCCGCTCATGATGCGCTGGCCGGGGCAGATCGCGCCGACCCGCATTTCGCCGACGGTGAGCACGCTCGACATCGCGCCCACCGTGCTCGAGGCGGCCGGCGTGGAGATCCCCGAGGAGTTCGAGGGGCAGAGTCTGTTGAGCACCGCGCGCGGTCACATGCGTCCGGGGCCCGCCATCGCGTTCAGCGACAAGCTCGACGATCGACGCGTCGCGACCGCGGCCGGCTACAAGCTGGTCGTGCGCGGCAACCTCACGTCGGCGCTGTTCAACCTGCGCACCGACCCGGGGGAGCAGGACCAGATCGACACCGGTCGCCGCCACGCCATCGCGCTCCGCTACCTCCGCGGGCTCATGGGCCAGCACCTCGGCGCGGCCGATCGCGGCGACTGGCTCAACGCGGGCGGCGGGGACGCACGGGTCTTGCCGCAGGCCGAGTCCCAGATCGACGCTGAGCTCTGCGCGCAGCTGCGTCAGCTCGGCTACATCGACGCGCGCTGCGACGCGCTTTGAGCCGATGAGCGGCGCCCGGAACGTGGCGTTCGCGCTCTACTGCGCGGTGTGCCTCGGCGCCGTCACCTGGCCCGGCTACGCGTGGTTCGGCAACCGCGTCGAGCCGTACGTTTTCGGGCTCCCGTTCTCGCTGGCGTGGAACGTCGGCTGGGTCGGG
The DNA here is from genome assembly GCA_045106715.1 of Sandaracinaceae bacterium. Taxonomy (GTDB): domain Bacteria; phylum Myxococcota_A; class Polyangia; order Polyangiales; family Sandaracinaceae. Next base: position 2,772 of record JBGCFC010000071.1, on the reverse strand, counting down.
CTGACCTTCGTCGTCCTCGTTGCCTATCACGCCACCGGCCCGAGAGACGCCCATGACGACTGAGTCTTGGACGGTGCTCGGGGTCGCCGGGATCTACCTCGCGGTGTGTGTTGTGCTCGGCACGCTGTCGTCCCGCGGCGCGAAGGCGTCGACGGAGGGCTACGTGGCGGGGGACCGAAGCCTCGGCGTTTTGCTGATGTACTTCGTCACCGGCGCCACCATCTTCAGCGCGTTCGCGTTCCTCGGCCTGCCCGGCTGGACGTATTCGCGTGGCGCGGCGGCGTTCTACATCCTCGGCTACGGCGCGCTCGGCTTCGTCCCGTTTTACTTCCTCGGTCCACGCGCGGCGCGGGTGGGCAAGAAGCGGGGGTTCGTCACGCAAGCCTCGATGGTGAGCGCGCGCTTCGATTCGCGCGGGCTCGCCGTTCTGATGGCGATCGTCAGCGCGGTCGCGTTTGTTCCGTACCTCGCCATTCAGATGAAGGGCGCGGGGCTGGTCCTGGCTGCCGTGACGGACGGCGCGATCCCCGAGGCCGTGGGCGCGGCCATCGTCTACTCCGTGGTGCTGTTCTATGTGCTCAAGAGCGGTGTGCTCGGCGTCGCGTGGACCAACACGTTCCAGGGCATCTTCATGATCGTCCTGGCTTGGGGCCTCGGGCTATACGTACCGACAGTCCTGCACGGCGGGGTCGAGGCGATGTTCCGCTCGCTCTCGGACGCGCGGCCGGAGCTGCTCACCGCGCCGGGGCTGACGTCGGGCGGCGAGGCGTGGTCGTTCTCGGAATACAGCTCGGCCATCGTCGTGAGCATCGTCGGGTTCAGCGCGTGGCCGCATCTGTTCATGAAGGCGTTCACCGCCAAGCGACCGGAGACGATCCGGCGCACCGTGGTGCTCTACCCGACGTTTCAGATCTTCTTGCTGCCGCTGTTCCTCGTGGGTTTCGCGGCGGTCGGGTTCGAGCCTGCGCCCGCTCGCGCCGATCAAGTGCTCCCGCATGTGCTCATGCACCTCGAGCTGCCCGCGGTGGTGGTCGGGCTGTTCTGCGCGGGCGCCCTCGCGGCGTCCATGTCGAGCGGCGACGCGATGGTGCACGCGGTGGCCTCCATCACGGTTCGCGACGGCTGGGTGGCCGGGATGCGTCGCGCGCTTTCACCGGCGGGCGAGTTGCTGGCGATCCGCTGGCTCGTGGTCGTCTACGTACTGTTGAGCTACGCGCTGGCGGTCGTCTACCAGGGGTCGCTCGTGTTCCTCTTGTTGACCGCGTACGGGGCGGTCGTGCAGTTCATGCCGCTCCTGGTCGCCACGCTGTACCTCCGGTCCGTCAGCCGGGCGGGCGCGCTCGCAGGCCTCTCGGCGGGCTTCGTCGTGACCACGCTGTTTGTCGCCTGGCCCGAGGCGCGTCCCTTCGCGGTGCACGCCGGCCTGTACGGGCTCATCGCGAACGTGGCGTGCATGGCGGGGGTGTCTCGCTTCACGGCGCCGCCCGAGGACGCGGCGAGCTTCTTGGGAGACACGCTATGATGGGCGGCATGCGGCCAGGACACTGCGGCGCAGACGCGCGTGATGGATCGTGGAGCGCGGCGTCGTGTCCAGCGCGCCGGGCCGAGGACGAAATGCTGAAGCATTTCGGGCGAGCGACTGGCGGGTTGGGCGCGGCGCCCCGCCCTCGAGGCGCGCGTGGTGGCTTGTGCCGCAGTGTCCTAGGCGCATCGTTCGCGATCCTCGCGTTGCTCCTCGTGTCCTGCATGGACGAGGGGGAGTCGGAAACCGTGGGCGGGCAGTTCGTGGTCAGCCGCTTCACGGTCGACCCGGCCACGCCGCTCGGTCAGCTGTTCTTGCGCGAGCCCGAAACCGAGCGGGACCGGCAGCTGGTCGACGGGCTCGGCCAGATTTTCGACGCCACCGCCTGCTGGGCGGACGTTTCGTTCGCGATGAGGATCGACGCCGAGCGGACGGGCGTGCGCGGCGCCGGCATGGCCTCGCTGCTGCTCGTGACGCCTGCCGAGATGGGGGATCTGTGCGCCGCCGACCGCGTCGCCTTGCTCCAGCCTTCCAGTTTCCGCGAGGGCACCGAGGAGCCGATCGTGAGCGGGCCGTTGTTCATCGAAGGCCAGACGCTCGAGGCCCGCATGTCGCTCGGGGACGTCGGCATGATCGTCTTCGACGAGGCTCAACTGCTGCCGCGCTGGTGGAGCTTCCGAGCCCAGTTCGCGCCGCTCCCGGGCAGCAGGGCCTCGATCTCGGATGCGGAGGTGTCCACGACCTGGAGCGTCCGGCAACACTTGCAGGGCACGGTCCCGAGCGCCCCTGAGCTGCGGTACATCGACGAGTTGGTCCGGCTCGGGTTCGAGCCCGACCTCGACGTGGACGGCGACGGACTCGAGCGGATGGAAGCGGGCCGCGATGGCCGGATCATGCGCTGCATCGACGGTCCGGGCGCGCCCGAGCCCCGCGTCATCGAGGGCGACGACTGCATGTTGGACCCCCGCATCGCCGATGGATACCTCCTGCAGCTGCGTTTTCAGCTGTATCCGGTGCGTCTCAGGGAGTGATCCGCGGGCAATCGCACCAGATCGGGATGTCGGCCGGCTCGGTCAGGTCGATGACCGATTCCCCGAAGCTGTCGCAGGTGACGACGAGCTCGCCAGCGCACCCGAGCTCCGTGCGCCCCTCGATCAGCACCTCGATCCCGTCGGTCGCCTCCGAGCGCTGAAGGAACTGGAACGACTCGAGATCCTCGAACGCACAGATGGTCGCTTCGAGGTCCTGGC
>JBGCFC010000070.1:0-136963 GCA_045106715.1 Sandaracinaceae bacterium | reverse complement strand
GTCGTGAGGCCGCCGATGCCCGCGCCGGTCTGCCGCGTGGGCCGATGCGAGGATGGTTTCGCGCGCACGTGCGATGACGATCCGCGTGCGCTGCTCTGCAGTGAGTTCGGGGCCGAGTGTGGAGAGCAGACGGACTTCGAGACCGGTGAGGACTTCACATGGTGCGACTGCGGCGACATCGCAGAGGGCGACGGAATGTGTCTGTCGGGCTCGCTCGGCGTCGTCTGTTCCTTCGGGCTCGGCGCGTTGTCCGATTGCGGCCCCGGTCGGGACTGTGCGCCGAACCCCGGTTCTCCGTTCGGCATCCGGTGCCAGTGCAACGACTTGCCGGACGGCATTTGTCCGGGGTCCGACTGCACCGACGACCCCGATTGCGCCTCGTGCGTTCCAAACTGCGACGGCCGCTCCTGCGGGGACAATGACTGCGGAGGAACGTGCGGCGAGTGCGCCCTGGCGGAGGCCTGCTCCGTGACCGGGTCCTGCGAGCCCGTCTGCTTGCCCCGGTGCGATGGACGCGCGTGCGGCGACGACGGCTGCGGGGGCAGCTGCGGCGGTTGCGGCACGGGCGCCCGGTGTGATGAGGGCGCGTGTGTGGACGTCTGTGTACCGGCATGTGACGGGGCCACATGCGGTGACAACGGCTGTGGCGGGATCTGCGGGGCGTGTGAAGGAGGCCTGTCCTGTGGGGGACGCGTATGCCTCGAGACCTGCTCCCCGTCGTGCGGTGACCGTGTGTGCGGCGACGACGGCTGCGGGGGGAGCTGCGGCGCGTGTGTGAACTTGGTCTGCACCCCGGAAGGGCAGTGCGAGGGCGCCTGCACACCCGCGTGCGGCGGGCGCAGCTGTGGCTCGGACGGCTGCGGCGGGACCTGCGGAACCTGCGGGACCGGCGAAACCTGCGACGGCTTCGGCCGGTGCCAGCCGCCCTGTGTGCCGAGCTGCGAAGGCCGCGCCTGCGGCGACGACGGCTGCGGGGGCACATGCGGAACGGCAGGCTGCCCCGATCCCCTCGTCTGCTTCGACGGCGATGGGGTCTGTGCATGTGGGCCCTCCGCACACGACGTGTTCTCGTTCGACGGATCGAGCCTCACGTTCACGCCGTCCGCTCCGGACCTGCTCGCCGGCGCCGTGTTGGTGGCGTCCATCGATGTCACCCGCGCACCCATCCCCGCCTCCGGACCGGAGTACTCGCGCACGGCCTTCGTCGTCCGCTCCGATGCTTCTCCCAGCGTGCTCGTGCCGGGATGCTCCCCCGACGTGACCATCACGACCGACTACGCGATCATCGACGCCGCGGCGGACAGCTACATCGAGTGCCAGATCACACAGACCTTCACTGGGATCACCGCGTTCACGGTCGAGGCGCCGTCCTTCGACGCCGGCAGCGACACCTGCACGGCGACCGGCCTCGTCCCGCGTTGACGGTTCGGGGCCACCGCGGGTCGCAGCGGAAGTTGTGCGGGAAAACCGCGCGCACAGTTTGAAAGGGAGTCTTGTGGAACCCCACGCCCATGCTGGGCCCGGGGGAAAGTAGGATTTACCAATGACTGGAATCCAGTACGAGGACGGCGCCCCGCCGGTCGAGGACGTCCTGCCGCTCTACGCGGCGGTGGGGTGGACGAACTACGTTCGCGGCCCGGAGCGCCTGGCGCGCGCGTTGCTCGGAAGTCGGTATGTGACCGTCGCCCGGCGCGGGGGCGACATCGTCGGGCTGGCGCGCACGGTCTCCGACGAAGCGAGTGTGTGGTTTCTGCAGGACTTGCTCGTCCATCCTGAAGAGCAGGGCAAGGGGGTCGGGGCCGCGCTCCTCCGCCGCTGCGCGGCGACACACGAGGACGTCCCGCGTGGGGTTCTGCTCACGGACCGTGAGGGCCCGGTGCAGTTCTACGAGAAGCAGGGATGGGCGGAAGAGCCGCGGCTCAGGACCCTCCTGCGTGCCGTTCGCGTCGAGGGGTAAGCGCACCCCATCCGGCAGATGCGAATTGCCTCCGCGCGCCTCGAACTGCGCGCCCCCATGCCTGATTTCGGAGGATTCGCGCCCTCCGCGCCGTTCGGGTGTGCTTTTTCAGCGCTGGTTGTTGCATGGGGCTTGGAGGGCCTGCTAAGCCGGGCTGATCGGGCGGACTGAACACCGATCCAGTCCGCCAAGGACCCTGTTCGTGGCACCGGGAGTTATCGGGTGGGAGGCAAACGAGCAAAGCCGAAGGAGCAGCTCGATCTCTTCGCGCCGGGACGCCCTCTGTCACATCCGGGGGCCCGCTTGGGCCCCGACCATCTCGCCGGAGCGCCGATGAGCATCGTGGACGCCTCTCTCGCGGAGGAGACCCAAAAACGCTACCTGAGCTACGCGCTCAGCGTCATCACCAGCCGCGCGCTGCCCGACGCGCGCGATGGCCTCAAGCCGGTCCAGCGGCGCATCTTGTACACGATGCTGCGCGACCTGCGGCTCCGGCCGGACGCCCGCTACGTGAAGAGCGCGCGTGTGGTCGGCGACGTCATGGGCAAGTACCACCCGCACGGCGACACGGCGATCTACGACGCGCTCGCCCGCATGGCGCAGGACTTCTCGATGCGCGCGCCGCTGGTCGACGGCCGGGGCAACTTCGGCTCGCCCGACGGGGACTCGCCGGCCGCCATGCGGTACACGGAGTGCAAGCTCGCTCCGATCGCCATCGAGCTGCTCAGCGAGCTGGGGCAGCGGACCGTGCCCATGCGCCCGACCTACGACGGGCAGCTCTTCGAGCCGGTCGTCTTGCCGGCGCGCTTCCCGAACCTGCTGGTCAACGGGAGCCAGGGCATCGCGGTCGGCATGGCGACCTCCATCCCGCCTCACAACCTCGGTGAGGTCATCGACGCGTGCGTCGCGCTCATCGACGAGCCCGAGCTGCCGATGCAGAAGATCCTCTCCCACATCAAGGGGCCGGACTTCCCGACGGGCGGGCAGCTGGTCACCAACAAGCGGGAGCTGACGGCCATCTACGAGGCGGGCCACGGCTCCGTGAAGCTCCGCGGAACCTGGAAGAACGAGCAGCCGAAGGGCAAGCGCGAGAACCCGCGCGTCGTCATCACGTCGATCCCGTACTCGGTCGTGCGCAGCACGCTGGTCGAGAAGATCGCCGAGGTGATCATCAAGAAGAAGCTGCCGCACCTGCTCGACGTACGGGACGAGAGCACCGAAGACACGCGCGTGGTGCTCGAGATCAAGAAGGGCGCCGACCCGCAGCTGGTGATGGCGTACCTCTACAAGCACACGCCGCTGCAGAGCAACGTCACGATCAACCTGACGTGCCTGGTGCCCACGGCGCAGGACGACATCGCGGCGCCCGCGCGGGTGAACCTCAAGGAGCTGCTCCGGTACTTCCTCGACTTCCGGATGCAGGTGGTCACGCGCCGGCTCGAGTTCGACCGCGACAAGCTCAACACGCGCATCCACGTGCTCGAGGGCTTCGTGCTCGTCTTCGACGCGCTCGACGAGACCATCCGCATCATCCGCGCTTCGGAGGGCAAAGCCGACGCGGCCAAGAAGCTCATCCGTCGCTTCGAGATGAGCCCCGAGCAGGTCGACGCCATTCTGGAGCTGAAGCTCTACCGGCTGGCCAAGCTCGAGATCAACATCATCAAAGAAGAGCTCGGTGAAAAGCGCGCGGCGGCGGAGAAGCTCGAGGAGCTGCTGAGCTCGCCCACGGCGCGCTGGGCACTCATCAAGGGTGAGCTGTCCGAGCTCCGGGACGACTACGTCGACAACCGCCGAACGCGCATCAGCGGCTCGGTCAAGGAGCCCGAGTACGACCCCGAGGCGTTCATCGTCGAGGAGGATCAGATCGTCCTGCTCACGCAGCAGGGCTGGGTGAAGCGTCAGGGGCGTGTGACCGACGTGAAGGCGACCCGGACGCGGGACGGCGACGAGGTGATGGACGTGACGGCGGGCTCGACCCGCGCCAGCGTGGCGTTCTTCAGCAACCTCGGCAGCTGCTACGTCTGCCGCATCGTCGACATCCCCGCGACCACGGGTTACGGCGACCCGGTCCAGACGCTGTTCAAGCTCAAGGACGGGGAGCGCATCGTGAAGATGCTCGGCTTCGACCCGCGGGTGCTCGAGGTGCCGGAGGCGAGCGAAGATGCCGAGGAGCCGGAGGCGCCCTGGGGCCTGGCGGTGAGCCGGGGGGGCATGACGACGCGCTTCTCGCTGCGCGCGCATCGGGATGTCTCGACGCGGAACGGCCGCAAGTACATGCGCCTGAGCAAGGGCGACGAGGTGCTCATGGTTGGCGAGTCCGACGGATACATGAAGGTCGCTTGCGCCACAGAGAAGGGGCACGCGCTGCTCACGCTCGACGAGGAGGTCCCGGTGCTCGGCGGCCCCGGCAAGGGCGTGATGCTCATCAAACTGGGCAAGGGCGACCGGGTCGTTGGCGCGCGCCTGATGAGCGACTCCAACGAGCCGCTCGTCGTCGAGAACGACAAGGGCAAGACCTTTGAGATCACGGTCTGGCGCACGGTCGTGTCCCGCGCGGGCAAGGGTCAGCAGCTCTTCAAGCGCGGCCGGTTGGTCAAGGAGCACGCGCTCGTCCCGGTCGTGCCCGACCTGAGTGAGGATTGAACGATGGCGTACACCTCACAGGAAATCACCGTCCTCGAAGGCCTCGAGCCGGTCCGCCAGCGCCCGGCGATGTACATCGGCGACACGGCCAAGCAGGGCTATCACCACCTGCTCTGGGAGATCGTCGACAACTCCGTCGACGAAGCGATGAACGGGCACGCCACCACCATCGAAGTGGCCATCGACGCCGATCGCAAGGGCGCCACGGTGTCGGACAACGGCCGGGGCATCCCGGTCGACCTTCACAAGAAGCACAAGAAGCCCGCGCTCGAGCTGATCCTCACCACGCTGCATGCGGGCGGGAAGTTCGGCCACAAGAACTACTCCGTCTCCGGCGGTCTGCACGGCGTCGGCTCGTCGGTCGTCAATGCGCTCAGCGAGGAGATGACGGCGGACGTCTTTCGCGACCAGAAGCACTACCAGCAGCGCTACGCGCGCGGAAAGCCCCAGACCAAGCTGAAGAAGCTTGGCGCGACGCGCGGCAAGCGCGGCACGACCATCCACTACAGACCCGACCCGGAGATCTTCGGGAAGAAGCTCGCCTACGACGAGAAGGTCGTGCGCGCGCGCCTCGAGGCCAAGAGCTACCTGCACAAGGGGCTCAAGATCATCTTCAAGAACGCCAAGGGGGAGCGCGAAGAGCTGCATCACCCGGGCGGACTCAACGAGTATCTCGACCAGCTCGTGACCGAGCGCGGCAAGCCGAGCATTCCCCCCGAGCCGTTCACGTTCGAGAAGGACGACCTTCCGCGCATCGAGTTGGCGCTCACCTGGACCGAGGCGCCCGAGGAGCGGCTGCTCACGTTCGCCAACGGGATCCCGACGGGGTCGGGCGGCACGCACGAGGCGGGCCTCAAGAGCGCGCTGAACCGCGCTGTGCGCGCGTTCATGAGCGTGAAGAACATCAACCCGAAGGGCGTGAGCATCAGCGCGGACGACATCCGGGAGGGCGTGACCGCGCTTCTTCACGTCTACGTTCGCGATCCGCAGTTTCAGGGGCAGACGAAGGACCGGCTGAACAACCCCGAGATCGCGTCCCCGGTCGAGGTCGCGATCCGCACCGCGCTCGAACAGTGGTTCCTCGACAACTCGAGCGTCGGCGAGTCCATCGTCGCTCGCATCGTGACGGCGGCCCGCGCGCGCGAGGCGAGCCGTGCGGCCGTCAAAGAGGTCCGGCGGAAGACCGCCGTCAGCCATCGACTCAACTTGCCGGGCAAGCTCAGCGACTGCTCGAGCACCAACCCGGACGACTCGGAGCTGTTCCTGGTCGAGGGCGACAGCGCCGGTGGCAACGCCAAGCGCGCGCGAAACCGGAAGAACCAGGCCATCCTCCCGCTTCGCGGCAAGGTGCTCAACGCCGAGCGGGCCAGCGCGGCGCAGGTGCTGAACAACAAAGAGCTGAGCGACATCGTCAACGCGCTCGGCTGCGGCATGGGCAAGAACTTCGACATCTCGAAGCTGCGCTACGGGCGTGTCTTCTTGCTGATGGACGCGGACAGCGACGGGCATCACATCGCGACGCTGCTGCTGACGTTCTTCTACCGCATGCTCCCGGACCTGGTTCGGAACGGGCACGTGTTCCTCGCGCAGCCGCCGCTGTTCCGCATCGACGCCGGCAGCGACACGCACTGGGCGCTGGACGAGAACGACCGGGACCGCATCCTCGCGGAGCTGCCGGGCAACGTGAAGCCCAAGATCGGCCGCTTCAAGGGGCTGGGCGAGATGAACCCGGACGAGCTCAAGGAGACGACGATGGACCCCAAGCGCCGCCGCGCGCTGCGGGTGATCGTAGAAGAGCCGCTGGCCACCGACGACGTGATCCAGAGCCTGATGGGCAAGGACGCGGCGCCGCGCTACGCGCTCATCATGGAGCACGCGCCGAAGGTCGAGGTCGACGACCTGGACTTGTGATGGAGGCTCGACTCGACGCGGCGGTGGCCATCGCTGCGCGCATCCTCACGATGGACCTCCGGTTGTGGAGGTAGGCTGCGGCCCATGCCGATCGCAGTTGTCACCGGAGCGAGTCGTGGGGTAGGGCGCGGCGTCGCGCTCGCCCTTGGCGACCATGGCTACGAAGTCTGGGTTACGGGCCGCACGCTGGAAGGGGAGCGCTCCATCACCGCGACGGCGGACGAGGTGACGAAGCGTGGTGGCAAGGGCGTGCCCTGCCAGGTTGACCACACGGACGACGCGCAGGTCCGGGCGCTCTTCGAGGAGCTCGGGTCGGAGCACCGCGTGCTCGACCTGCTCGTGAACAACGTCTTCCACATCCCCGCGGACCCGATGTTCGGCGTGCCCTTTTGGGAGCAGCGGATCGGAATGTGGGACGACATGCACACGGTGGGGCTGCGCTCGCACTTCGTGGCGTCCGTGCACGCGGCGCCGTGGCTCATCGCGGCCGAGCGCGGTCTGGTGGCGAACATCTCGTCTTTCGCGGGCGGTTCGTTCCAGCTCAACGTGGCTTACGGCGTCGGCAAGGCGGGCGTGGATCGCCTCGCGGCGGACATGGCCCACGACTTTCTGTCGCACGGGGTTGCGTCGGTGAGCCTGTGGCCGGGCATCGTGCGCACCGAATACGTGCTCGAGAACGAAGCGAACCTGCCCTTCGACACCAAGGTCTCGGAGTCGCCTGAGCTGACGGGCCGCGTCATCGCCGCGCTCGCGTCGGACACGGCGCTCATGGAACGAACGGGCAAGCGCTTGGTGGTCGCCGAGCTCGCCCAGCACTACGACATCGAAGACATCGACGGCCGTCGGCCGCCGTCCTTGCGAAGGAGCCAGTCGTGACATTGTCCCCCCACGTCGAGCGCGCCCGGGCGCTCATCCCCGCGATCGCGGAGCGTGCGCCCGAGACCGAGTCGGGCCGCCGTGTCCCCCAAGATCTGAGCGACCAGCTCGGGGAGGCCGGCTTCTTTCGCATGCTCGCGCCCAAGGCGGTGGGGGGTGGCGAGGTGACACCGCGGGAGTTTGCGGACGTGCTCTTCGAGCTCGGTCGCGGCGACGGAGCGGCCGGCTGGGTGGCGATGACCGGATCGACGACGGGCTTGTTGCTCGGCTACGTCGCTGAGGACGCCGCGCGGGAGATCCTCGCCGACGGACCAAACGCCGGTCTCGCCGGGGTGTTCGCACCCACGGGGCGCGCGGTCCCCGAGGGCGACGGATACAGGCTGAGCGGCCGATGGCAGTGGGGGAGCGGATGCCAGAACGCGCGTTGGCGCATGGGCGGCGCGCTCGTGTTCGACGGGGAGCGACCGCGGATGCTGGACGGGGGAGGGCCCGAGATCCGGTCCTGCTTCTACCGGGCGGACGACTCCACGGTGATCGACACCTGGAGGACGGCGGGCCTCCGGGGCACCGGCAGCCACGACTTGGTCGTGGAGGACGTGTTCGTTCCCGCGTCGCACACCGCGTGCGTGATGGCGGACGCGCCGCTCCACGAGGGGCCGCTGTTCCGGTTTCCGCTGTTCGGGCTGCTCGCGACGGGCGTGGCGAGCGTCGGCCTCGGCATCGCGCGGGCGGCACTCGACCACACGGTGACGTTGGCTGCGAACAAGAAATCACGTGGCGGCAAGAAGAGCATGGCCGAGAGTGAGCTCGTCCAGGTGAGCCTGGCGAAGGCGGAGGGGCAGCTGCTCGCGGCCCGGGCTCTCATGCACGCCACCCTGGAGGAGGTCTATGCCCACGCCTCGGCAGGGCGGCCGCTCGAGGACGACCACCGGGCGCGTCTGCGCCTCTCGGCGACCCACGCAGGAGCCGTCGCCGCGGACGTGACCGGCGAGGCCTACCATCTGGCGGGCGGCGCGTCGGTGTGGGACAGCCACCCCCTGTCGCGCTGCTTTCGTGACGTGAACGTGATGACCCAGCACATCATGGTTGCGCGTGAGACGTACAAGCCGATCGGTCGCTTGATGCTCGGTTTGGAGACGAACACCGCGCTGCTCTGAAACGAACTTCCGCTCATCGCGCGAACTTCGGACTGGCTGATGGCTGAGTGCGCGGCGGGTTCCGGCGCGCGCCCCGGCACCCTCCTCGGACGTGCAAACGGCGGAGCCCGTCGAGTGTTGAGGGGGACCCGAGGCAGAAGGCAGCCAAGGTATGCGCTCCCACGGGGTCTCGAACGCATGCCTCGTACGCTCCGGCTCTCACTCGGCTCGCTGTTGTTCTGCGCGCTCGGTGTCTTGGCTCGCGCGGCCCACGGCGTGTTCACACACCCCCACCCCCGGATCGGCCTCACGCTCGTGGCGAGCGCGCTGCTGGTGGTGGGGGCGGTTGCCGGCCTGCGTGGCCGTGTCTGGGGCGTGCTGTTGGCCTCGCTGACGGCGGTCAGCTTCGGCGGCGTGGTGGCGTTTGGCGTCGCGCCGCTCTGGTTCGTCGGGGTGGCGGCGCTCGGGGTGGTGCCGCTCGCCCTGGTGGCGTCGCCGCTCTACGCGCGCGACCGGGGGGCATTCCTCGTCTGGGCGGCGTTGGCGCTCGTCGCGGGTGTGGCGGCTTCGATCTTGGGCGGGCCCGGGGTCCCGTGGCTGCGCTCTTTGGTGGGGGCGTAGCCCGTCAGCGGGCGTCGCACACGAAGCTGAACAGGCTCGCGCAGTCCCGGTCGCCCCACTCTCCGCGGCCCTCCCAGTCCTGGCTGCCGTTGTCGAGCGAGACGCAGTCCTGCTCGCCCAAGCTGCTGTTGGGCTGGGTGCTGTGGAAGTTCTGGTAGGTCGATGTGCGGCCGCTCGCCCAGACCCAAACCCCCTCCGACGTGCGGTCGTTGTACCCGATCCACCAGTCGAGGTTGACGCGCTCGAGCGCGCGCTCGGTGACGAACGTGTTGGTTGTCTCGTCGGCGAGGGTGGCGAGTTCATAGCCGTGGGTCTGACAGAACGTCTGCGCGCTCAGCCAATCCATGGCCATCGCACAGAAGAGGTAGGCGGCCGACGGACCGGAGAGCGCATCGCAGGGGCACACGTCGCCCTCGTCCACGCTCCCATCGCAGTCGTCATCGGCCGCATTGCAGATTTCGTCGACGGGCGCCGCGCTGCAGGCTGAGAATGCGCCCGCCTCGCACCGCTCGGTTCCTTCCCCGCACTCTCCGGTGCAGGTGCGCGACACGCCCTCGTCGATGCGCCCGTCGCAATCCTGGTCGAGGCCGTCGCACGTTTCGGGGGAGGCGGACGCGCTCTCGCAGGCCAGCCAGATGCCCCCGCTGCAGCGCGCCCGGCCGGCTCCGCACGCGCTCGAGCACGCTTGGAAGAGGTCTTCGTCGATGCTCATGTCGCAGTCGTCGTCCAGCCCATTGCAGGTCTCCTCAGCCGGGGCGATGGCCTTGCAGACGGGGGCGCCGTCCTCGCACTGTGTCTCGCCCAGGCCGCACGCCGTCGCGCAGGCGGAGGGGGGCGTTTCCTCGTCGGTGCGCCCGTCGCAGTCGTCGTCGACGCCGTTGCAGCTCTCCGGTCCGGGCTCGCACGTGGCGGCGTCGACTGTCAGGGGACCTGCGTCGCGCGGCCCGGCGTCGTCCGGCTTGGCTGCGTCGCGCAGCGCCGCGTCGAGGACGGGGCCCGCGTCGACATCCGAGAGCGACGTGCGGTCGAGCAGGCAGCCGCCGAGCGCGGCCGAGCAGGCCACGACGCAGAGCGAGGCCAGCAGGCCGTGGAACCTGCATCTGGCGGGCCGCCGTTTCGCCCTCTGTCCGCCAGCGTGCACACAACGAGCATAGCGCACCGCGTCATCAGCGCGTGACTCGCCCGAACAGGACCGCGGTGCGCCCGTCGCTGGCGGTTCGTGTGCCCTGCCGTCGTGGGTCGTCCAGAAGCCGCGCCCGCCGGTGCGGGGACCGCTGAGCGAGGATGAGGACGACAGGAAGGCATCCAGCTCATGGTCGGCACGCCGCCTCCGCCAGGGCCAGGCGCTCCATGGCCTCTCGATGCACCGTGTTCGGTGCTGAAGGAGGGCCCAAGCGGTCGGCCTCCTCGAGCGCCGCCGCGACGTCCCTCGCGGCCAACTGGGCGATCCCCAGCCCGGCTGCCCTCCGTGGCCCGGACTCCGTCTCGGCGTAGGCTCGCCATGCGATCGACGCGGCGCTCTGCTGCTCCTCGCACGGGCGTGACCACGGCCACACCATCGCCACGACGTAGGCGCCGCCGACCACGAGACCCAGCGCGGCAAGCACGGACAAAAGTCGTCTTCTTTGCACGTCTGCTCTCAAGACTGCCGTGAATCGCCCGATACGCCAGAGTGATGCGACCCGATCGCCCCGCCGCGCTTCTTCCGTTCCTCGTCCTCGTTTCGGGGGCCCTCCCCACGACGGGAGCTGCGCAGGACGCGTGGCTGCTGCACGTGGAAGGCGACTTCGCGATGCCGTTGCTGGAGCCGACCGCCGACCGATTCGGGCCCGGATTCGGGGCGTCCGTCGGGTTCCACGCGGCTCTGTCGGACGCCTTCTTGCTCGGCGCACGGTACCGCTTTGGCCTGCTCACGGACGGCCCCGCGCCCCTCGAGGCGGGACTCGCGGATCCCGGCGTGGGCACGCTGCATTCCTTGCACGCGTCGCTTCGCCTGCGCCCCTTTTCGCCTCTCTCCCCGGGAGCGGAGCGCGGTACGGGCTTCTTCGTGGAGCTCGGGGGAGGCGGCTCTCTGACTGGGGACCGCATCCGGCCGTCCGCGGAGGTGGGGCTCGGCTACGGGTTCGCGATTGGTGACTTCGACCTCGCGCCCGTGGCGCGATGGACGTCCGTGTTCGAGGTCGACGATCAGCTGGAGGACCGTCCCGCGCACATTCTGCTGTTGGGGGTCGAACTCACGTTCCTCGATGCGCGCACCTCGACGCCGGACACGGTGGCGGTCGAGCCGACTCCGATCGGGGACCGCGACGGCGACGGGATCTACGACGACGTCGACGCGTGCATCGACGAGCCGGAGGACATCGATACCTTCCAGGACGAGGACGGCTGCCCCGACCCGGACAACGACGCCGATGGCATCCTGGACGTCGACGACAGCTGCCCCTTGCAGCCCGAGGACGTCGACGGGTTCGAGGATGGTGACGGCTGCCCCGACCCGGACAACGACGCGGACGGCATCCTGGACGTCGACGACGCCTGCCCGAACGAGCCCGAGGTGTACAACGGCGTGGCGGATCGGGACGGCTGTCCCGACGTCGGACTCATCGAGATGATCGACGACCGCATCGTGATCGACGAGCGCGTGCTCTTCGACTTCTCTCGGGCCCGTCTGCGCCGCGAAGCCATCGGGATCCTTCGCGCCATCGTCACCATGCAGGCGCAGCATCCGGAGTGGGAGCAGCTGCGCATCGAAGGCCACGCGGACGTCCGGGGAACGGTGTCGGGCAACCAACGGCTCAGCGAGATGCGATCGCAACGCGTGCGGAACATGCTCGTCACCCTCGGCATCGATGGCGAGCTGATCGACGCGGTCGGCTTCGGCCACCAACAGCCCCGCTACCGAGGCCTGTCGGAGGCCGAGCATCAGGGGAACCGACGCGTGGAGTTCGTCGTGCGGCGTCGGCGCTCCTTGACGCCCGAAGAACAGCGGATCGAGGACCGGGAGGCGGCGCGCGAGCGCGAGCAAGCACGGGCGGAACGCGCCGAAGGGAGTACGCCGTGATGGGCGCACGAGTGTCAGTGTTCAGCGTCCTGTTGGCAGGCTGGGTCGGCGGCTGCACGAGCGCCGTGGTCGGCGCCGAGTGCCGCGAGGGCTTCGAAGTCTGCGACGGGATGTGTGTGGAGCTCTCGAGCGACGCACTGCACTGCGGGGCGTGCGGCGTCGCGTGCGCACCCGGGGAGGCGTGCCGTGAAGGCACATGCGGGCTCGCCTTCGACGGCGGCGTGCCCGCCGACGGGCAGGTGACCTACGCCGACGGATCGGTCTTGCCCGACGGCGCGCTGCCCGACGGCGCGCTGCCCGACGGTGCGCTGCCCGACGGTGCGCTGCCGGATGGCGCACTCCCCGATGGATCGGTGCCCGACGGCGGACTCCCCGATGGAGCGGTGCCCGATGGAGCGGTGCCTGACGGGGGGCTGCCCGACGGTTCGCCGCCGGATGGATCGACCCCGGACGGATCGACCCCGGACGGCGGTGGCCCGACCGGATGCGACCTGGGACAAACGGACTGCTCGGGGCTCTGCGTGCGCACCGATATTGACAGGACGAACTGCGGCGGTTGCGGAGTGGTGTGCCCGGCGGGGGAAGTCTGCGACGACGGCACTTGCCGCGGCGGATGTCTGTCACCGCGCGTGATCTGTGACGATGGGTGCGTCGACCCCGGTAGCGACCCGGACCACTGCGGGGGGTGCGACCAGCCGTGCCCGTCGGGGGTGTGCTTCTCCGGGATGTGC
Organism: Sandaracinaceae bacterium; assembly: GCA_045106715.1. Classification (GTDB taxonomy): domain Bacteria; phylum Myxococcota_A; class Polyangia; order Polyangiales; family Sandaracinaceae. Next base: position 124,027 of record JBGCFC010000070.1, on the reverse strand, counting down.
TCCGGCCCCCTGGCCGGCCACCTGGTGCTCGTGGGGCACGACTATGAGGAGAGCCGCTCGGACATGCGGCGGGTGGCGGGAAACGCGGTCCACCTCGGGGCCCGCGCTGGCCACACGCGCGTCCTCGTCTACGAGGGGCACGCGACCTCCGCCGCCATCGTGGGCGTTGACGCGGCCATCGATCAGGTCTCGACCGAGACGGCCCGCACGTGGACCCGCGTGGTGAGCCTAGCCAACGACGTGCCGGCCGGGCTTGCCGACGCCGACACCTTCGTCGTCTACGCACAGAATGAGGCGGTCGACACGGACATCGATGGGCTCGGCGCCGCGTGGGGGGTCGCCCTCAACACGTTCCTCCGCCGGGGCGGCGTGGTGGTCGTGTTTGACGGAATGGGTGGCAACCGCGGCACCTATCGGCTGCTCGTGCAGGCCTCGCTGCTTCGCATGAGCGGTCGGCTGGACGTCACGTCCACGGTGCTGGACGTCGTCGCGCCGGGAGACGCAGTGGCCCTGGGTGTACCGCTTCGCTACCGCGCGGAGGCCAGCAGCGTGCGGTTCCTGACCGATGAAGGAGAGACGGTTGTTGCTGCGCCATCCGGGCCGGTCGTGATCCACCGCACCGTGATTCCGTAGCGCGCGGCCGTGTCAGGAGCGTCCGAACACGGGCACCACTGCCCCGCGGACGACGCCATTGTCCGAGGACGCCAGGTGAACGATGGTCTCTGCGAGCTGCGCCGGGCTGGGCCAGGCGCTGTGGTCGGCATTGGGCATCGCGCGGCGGTTCGCGGGGGTGTCGATGATCGACGGCGCGACCGCGTTCACCCAGATGCCCTCTTGAGCGAGCTCCTCCGCGAGGGCCTGGGTGAGGTTCGCGACGACGCCTTTGGACGCGCCGTACGCCACCATGCCGGGGGTTGGCGTGAGCGCCGGTTTGGCGGCGACGTTGACGATGCGGCCCTCGCCCGAGCTTCGCCGCATCGCTTTGACTGCCTCCCGGCAGGTCAGAAAGCAGGTCACCGCGTTCCGGTTCATCAGCTCGAGGAAGGTCTCGAGCGAGGTCTCGGTGAACGGCGCCATGGAGAAGCCCCCGGCGAGATGAATCGAGGCCCAGAGCCCGGGAAGCTCTTCGTAGTAGCGCTCGACGGTCTTCTCGATTGTGAAGTCGAGGCCCGCACGCACGTGCACGCGGGGATGGTCGCGAAACGCGAAGCGATCCAACTCCTTGGGCAGGAACACGGGGACGTGCACATCGGCGCCGGCCTCCACCAGACGTGCGACGACCCCGTCACCGAGTGCGCCGCTGCCGCCCGTCACCACCACGTGCCGATTTGAGAAGTCCGTCATGCGGCGACGGTACCAGACCGGGTGCACTCGATCAGGGGCACGCGTTGGTGCACGCGCCGGAGTCGCAGCGCACCTCGAACAGGCAGCTCGGCGGCTGCGTGGGGACCGGGGGAGGCGGACAGTCGTCTCCGCAGGCGGTGCGTCGCGCCATCCCCCACGCGCGGTAGGCGGCGCTCATGGGGGCGGCGTTGGCGTCGACGAAGCTCCAGCAGCAGCCGTTGGCCGCGAGGATGCCTCCGTAGGCACAATCCGAGTCCTGCTCGCACGCGAGCGGATGAGGTGCGCCCTCCGCGTCGAAGTAGCCGGGCACACGTGGCGGGGCCCCTACGGTTGACGTCTCCGAGTCCGACGTCGCCGGCCCTGACGTGACGGCGCCTTCCTCTCCGCTGGCCTCTACCGTGGTGTTCGCGGGGCCGGACGCACCGTCGCCGCTCGAGCCGCAGCCCGCGAGGAGGGCGCCCCCGAGGAACAGTGCCGTGAGAGGGGAGGCGGCGTGGACGTGAGCCCAGAGAGAGCGAATCATGCGGTCTGCGTAGTCGAAATCTGCGACCCCCCGGTTCCTCTCTGGCGCCGCACCCGCGCGCAGCTCGACCACTTTTTTGACGCCGCCCCCGCAGTCCGGCACTGGTCAACCTCGAGGCGCACTTCGATAAGCGCTTCCGGAGGAAGACAGTGAACGAGCCAACCTCGATCTGTTCGGTCTGTCGCCAGGCCTTCATGGTCCGGTTCCGGTATCAATCCCGGGAAGAACAGGGCCGCTTTTACTATTTCTGCTCGCAGCGGTGCCATCAGAACGCGCTGTCGATGCAGGGCACGCAGTGCTCGGTCTGCGCGAAGCGCTTTACCCTCGAATTTCCGTATCAGGCGGAGGTCGGAGACGGTCAGCCACGCTACTTCTGCACGACGGCGTGTCGAGCGGCGTCCAAGGCGGGCGTGTTCCGGCTCGGTCGAGGTGGTGGCCGAGCGGCGGAAGGTCCGCGGCGGATCGCGGTGTTCAATCACAAAGGCGGCACGGGCAAGACCACGACCGCGGTGAACCTGGCGGCGGGGCTCGCGGAGAGCGGCATGAAGGTGCTTCTCGTCGACGCGGACGGGCAGGGGAACGTGGGCGCGTCCCTGGGCATTCGCGGGGAGAAGACGCTCTATCACGTGCTTGTGCAGGGCGTCTCGGCGGAGGCGGCGTCCGTGCCGGTGCGAGACGGGCTCGACGTGCTCACCAGCAACGAGCTGCTCGCAGCCGCGGAACTCTACCTGGCCGAGAAGAAGAACCGTCACCGCGTCATGCGGGAGCGGCTCGGGGACCGGGTGCGCGGCTACGACGTCGTCGTGCTCGACTGCGCGCCGGCGCTCTCCCTGATGAACCAGAACGCGCTCGTCTACGCCGACTCGGTGCTCGTGCCGGTCTCTTGTGACTACCTTTCGCTCGTGGGGGTCCGGCAGGTCCTTCGCACGCTGAAGAACGTCCGGACATTGCTGAAACACGAAGTGCGTCTCTTGGGTGTGCTGCCGACGTTCTATGACGTACGAAACAAGATCAGTCGAGAGTCGGTCGAGGCACTCACCGAGCACTTCGGCGAGCGCTGCCTCCCGCCTATTCGTGTCAACACCAAGCTTCGCGAGGCGCCGAGCGCCCGCAAGACCATCTTCGAGTACGCGGCGCAGAGCCACGGCGCGCTGGACTACCGCGCGCTCGTGGACCGGATCGTCCGGCTGCGTGGAGACGTGGCGCCGGTCGAGCAGGCAACCGCGCTTGCGGGCTGAATCCCCAGAGTTCGAGTGAAGACGAGGAGCAGTGAGATGAGTGAAAGCAACGTAAAGAACGTCCTCGATGGGGATGAGGTCCGGGATGTCCTGCGGGACACCTTCTACGCACCGCGCGCCGCCAAGGAGGCCCCCCGGGTGCGCACCCCTCGCGGCCGTCGTCGCACCACCAAGCGCGCCAAGGCGGACCACTACGATGTGATCTGCATCTCGCTCTACAACGAGGATCTCAAGGCCCTCGACGAGAAGGTCGAGAAGCTGAAGTCCGGCGGCCACCGGAAGATGAGCCGCAGCGCGCTGATTCGTTACGCGCTCGACACCTGCGACCTCGACAAGTTGCCGCGCAGCTACTGAATCGCTCGGTTCGCGCGCCCGGGGTCGCCCTCGGAGCGCGGCCTTGGCCTCATCGATCGCGAACGCGCTCGAGGAAGTCGCGCATCAGGGCGTCCCGGCTCACGTCGAGGACCTCGCGCATCGCGACCCCATCGGCGTCGGCGACCCACCGCACGTCGCTGTCGAGGGTGGGGGTCGTGACCAGTCGGCTCTCGAACCAGTTTGGATCGAGCGCCCAACCGATGACGGCCATGTCCCAGAGCACCTTCGAGCGACCCGCATAGTGGTCGCCGTCGAGCGGGTGGCCGTCGTAGAGGTCGAACAGGAAGCGTGCGACGGGCCCCTCGCCGAGGTGGGCGTCCATCTCGGGTCGGGTGACCCGAAGCTCTTCTGCGACGAAGTAACCAGGAACGTAGACGAAGGGCACGCCGGACTCGAGCACGACGTCGGCGGCCGGGATGTCCTGCGCCAGGTTGTACGAGCCGTTGGGGTAGGGCCAGAACGTCGGGTAGGCGCTCGCCCACACGACCACGATGCGCTCAACGAGGTCGGGGGCCAGAAGCAGGGCGGACGCCACGTCGGTCAGAGCGCCGAGGCAGAGGACATAGAGGGGGCCGTCTCGCTCCTCCCGGGCGCGGGTGATGAGATCGGCGCTGGCGGCGGAGGTGACCGGTGCGCGCGGGTCGGTCCCCAGGTAGTGACCGGCGCCGCCAAACACGGGGACGTCCGCCCGGTCGAGCAGGTCGGTGATCTCGGCCGCGATCAGGGCCGCGCGTCGCGCCCCAGTTCGGGGCTCGATGATGGGGATGTCCTCGATGTTCACGCCGCGTGCGGCGAGGTCTTCACGCAGCAGGCGCGCGTCGAGGGCCGACGTGAACGCCGGTGACGCGAAGAGCTCCGGCGACAGGCTCCATGGCGCCGCGTAGAGCGCCTGCACCCGGAGACGCTCCGGCGCGAGCAGCGCCTGAACGACGGCGAACTGGTCGTCGATCTCGTTGCCCAAGTCGGCGTCGATGACCACGTCGATGGCCCCCTCCGTCCGCGCCAACCGCGCCTCACGCTGATCGGCGTCGAGCGCGGGCCAGGCGATCTCCTCGAACGCTCCCGCGTCCTCGCTCCCGGCGTCGTGTGGGCCCGCGTCGGGGCCGTCCATGTCTTCGCACCCGAGGAGGGCGAAGACGGCGAAGAGATACATCAGCGCACAAGGGCTCGGCAGCGGAGGTCGTCGCATGCCTCAACATACGACACCGTCACCTCAGGACGGCGCGCTGCCGAGGCTCACTCGCTCTCGATGGGCGCGGCGTCGCGCGGGTCGCCGATCTCGCCCCTGAACATCGCGTAGAGATCGGGCGCCTTCACCGCGACCCAGGACGCGGCTTCCTCGAAGTCGTGCACGAGGGCGTCGCTGATCGTGGAGCCGCCGTCCAGCATGCGTTTGCACGCGGAGTGAAGGCGCACGTAGCTGTCGAGGCGCTCGTCGAACTCGGGGCGAACCAGGCGCTTGACCATGGTCTTGCCGAACTTGACGTACGCGCCCGCAGGCTTCGGGCCCAGGGCTTCCTCGAACCTCGTGTTGTACTTCTCGAACGCCGCGATGTAGTCGATCTTCACGAAGATGCGCTCCGCGGCAGAGACTACCAGAGTGGGGTGTCCGGGGCTCTCTCGAATGCGATTCGGCCGCCGAGGATCGTGGTGGACGGCAACGGTCCACCCAGGCTGTACGGAAGGGCCCTCGGATCCTCCTCATCGAAGATCGCGAGGTCGGCCCGAAGCCCCACGGCGATGCGTCCCACGTCGTCGAACCCGGCGGCGCGCGCCGCGTCCACCGTGATCGACAAGACCGCCTCCTCGAGGGTCAACCCCGCGTCGCGCACCGCGAGCGCGGCCGCGAGCGGGAGGTCGGGGCTGGCGCTCGTCCCCGGGTTCAGGTCCGTGCCGACGGCGATGCGCACGCCGAACGCCCGCATGCGCGCCGCGTCGGGGGCCTCCTGGCGGAGTGTCCTCCAGGCACCGGGGAGCAGAACGGCCGTCACTCCGGCCGCTGCCATCGCGCGGAGGCCCGCGTCGGACACATGCTCCAGATGGTCCGCGCTGAGCCCTCCGAGCGCAGCAAGCCGCTCAGCGCCGCCGAGGTCTGCAAACTGGCCGACGTGGGCGCGCACCGCGAGGCCGGCCGTCTTGGCCGCGCCCAAGACCGTCTCCGCCTCGTCGGCGGTGAATGCGCCGTCGTCGAGGTAGACGTCGCAGGCATCCGCGAGGCCCTTGGCTGCCGCCTCGGGGACCATGCGCTCCGCGACGAGACGAACGTAGGCGGGCCGGTCGTCGGTGTACTCCGGTGGGATGGCGTGCGCGCCGAGCAGCGACGTGGTCACGTGCACCACGCCTTCACGTTCCAGTCGGCGCGCCACGCCGAGATGCCGCAGCTCGTCTTCCACCGTGAGCCCGTAGCCGCTCTTGACCTCCACGCTGGTCACGCCGCGCGATCGGAGCGCCAGGGCGCGTGCGCGTGCCCGTTGGTACAGCTCTTCGTCGCTCGCGGTCCGGCTCGCGCGCACCGTCGCCTTGATCCCGCCGCCGGCCGCGGCGATGGCGCGGTAGTCCTCGCCCGCCATGCGTCGGGCCATCTCATCGACGCGCGAACCGGCGAAGACGAGGTGCGTGTGGGGGTCGACGAGCCCCGGCAAGAGGACGCGCCCACCGGCGTCGATGCGACGGGCTGCAGGCTCGCCGACGGGCGGACCCAGGTATGCGATGCGGTCGCCTCGCACCCCCACTGAAGCGCGGTCGAGCACGCCCAAACGCTCCAATGGGGTGGTGTCGGGCCCGTCGCAGGTCACGACGCGGGCGTTGTCGATCATCAGGTCGAAGGTGTGCACGGAGCCTCTCGGTTACGGGGCGGCGAAGCCGATGGAGACGTCGAAGCGGTCGAGCGCCCGGCTCGTGACCTCCGCGTCGAGAGACGACTCGCGGCCTTGGTGCGTGAAACGCGTGATCACGACGACGTTCGAGAGCCGCAACCGCGCCCCGAGCGACCACTCCAGGAGCGCAGCGCGCCCGTCGGCGTCCTGCGTGACGAGCTCCTCGTTGCGGTCGTAGCCTTCCTGCGAGTCGAGCGCGACGGACCGGAGCTCCGCCTCGAGGGTCAGCACGCTCAGACGCACGCGTGCCCGCGCCCAGCCGTGCCAGCCCCACCCATGCCAGTACGCGTGCCGAACCAAGAGGCTCTTCGGCATCGCGTCGGGGTTTCGTGCGAGCCAACGCGGCAGCTCGGAAGAGGCGCTCGAGCCGCCGAAGATGGGCTGAAGCCGGCCGTCGAGGCGGATGCCGACGTCGCCGTGCGCCTCCTCCAATTGGAGCGCCAGGCCCGGGAACCCGGTGAACGCGAGGCGGTCGTTCCAGGCGTCGAAGTTCTCGAAGCGAACGAAGTGAGAAACGCTCGTGCCGACGATGGCGCTGCCCCCCTCGATGTGGTCGCCCGCGTCCTGCCAGGCGTAGGCGTGCACGCCGGCCAGCATCGTGTCGGAGTCGAGCTCGAAGCCCGCCCCGTTCGAGGAGAACAGCCCGTCCATGCGAAGGCGTGTCACGTTTGCGTCGAGGAAGCCTTCGACGCCCGCGCCCGCGGTGCGGTAGTGCTCCAGGTTGACGAACTCGGCGTGCATCGTGAGGCGTGTTTGGTCGAAGTCCTCTCCCACGCCGTCGCCGCTGGGCACCGCCCAGCCGAAGGAGAGGTCGGCGCCGACGTCCGCCCACGGGGGACGCTCCGGCGGGGCGCCCGACTCGTGTCCCACGGAGCGGCCGTCGAGCATCTCCTGGAGCGCCACGGGAAGGCCAAGGCTCCACGCCAAGGCCGGGTGGGCGGCGTTGTCGAGCCACCGCGCCAGCTGCACGAACCCCTCGCCGATCGGCAACCCGCCGAGCGGGGTGACGACGAAGTCGTTGAGACTGAAGCGCTCCTGGAATTCGAGGAAGAACTCCCACACGAAGGACGTGAGCAAGCCAAAGATGAAGGCTTCGGTCCAGTGCAGTCGGTTGGCGCGCGGGACCCCGTAGAACGCGGCACCGGAGAGCGGGTGGCCGATGTAGTTGATCGGGAACTCGTTGTTGTCGAAGCGGTAGGCCACCTCGCTGAAGCGGGTCTCCCAGCTGTCGAAGTCCCAGTCGACGATGTTGCGGTCGTCGATCCAGTACCAGAGCGTGCCGCCCGCGAGGAACGTCGCGTCCCACAGAAACGAGCGAAGATAGTCAGGACCGGGCCGTTCCTCGGATGTCTCCGAGGTCTCCACGGGAGGCGCGGTGGGCAGCGGCTCGAACGACTGGGCGTGCGCGACGTTGCCGCCGACACCCACCAACACCGCGGCCACCGCCGCGCATCGAATCCAATCCGCCATCGCTCAAGCCCCACCCACAACGGCGAAAGACCGCCGTCGCGGCGCACGGTAGTACGCTCAGGGCGGGCGTCGCGAGGGGTTTCCCCGACGCGGTGCGTTCTTCTGAAAGAGCGGCCGCTCAGGCCGGCAAGAAACGAGCGCGATGCTCCGGCGCGGGGATGAGACAGAGCTCTTTCTTGCCGAACAGAGAGTAGCGGTTCTTGGCGACGCGGTCGTACACCCAGTCGCGGAGGAACGACGGGACGAGCAGGGCCACCGACAGCAGCGGCCACGGGAAGCGGAAGTGGCGGACGGCCCGGAGCACCGCGCTCGAGCGTGCGTAGGGAACCCCCTTCTCGACGAACAGCATCGTGTCGATGTCGTCCGGGTCCAGGCCAGCGAATGTCAGTAGCGCGCGCCCCCCCTCCGACTGCACGGCGCCGATCCGGATCCGAGCCGTCTTGTCCCAGCGCAGAACGAAGTGCACCCAGCCGCTGCAGACGACGCACTCCGCGTCGAAGAGGATCGCGAGGTCGTCCTCGGCGAGCACGTCGGGAAGGGGGCCGGTGGGAACGAGCCGCATGGACGGACAGTAGGGTCAACGAGCGCTGTTCGGAAGCCCTCGGTGGCCACTGCTGCGTCTGCGCCCCATGCTCTCGAACATGGCGCTCGAATGGCTGGTGCTGGGGGGAGTCGCGGCTGCTGCCGTGAGCGCGATGGCCCGCCTCGCCCGCCGCAGTGCCGGTCCGTCGAACCGCTATCAGGATGTTGTCCAGTCGGTGTGGCAGGACGCGGCCGACGCCATGGGGGGCGCGCTGATTGTGCATCCGCAGCCGGCGCTCACCCCGCGCCGTCTGACGATCGAGGTGGAGGTCGAGGGGGTCCCCGTAGTGCTGGAGACCCGCGTCCCGTCTGACCCGGCGGTCGGGGGCACGACGTTCGTGGCCGCGCTCTACGCGCTCGGCGAAGGGCCTCGCTTCCAGCTCATCCCTCGAAATCGGAGCGACGCGCCCGGTGAAGCGGCCGCACTCGGGGATCCTGCGCTGATCGGGCGGTTCCAGCTCCGAACCAAGGACCCGGACGCGGTGGCGGCCGCGTTCGATGCAGCCGCCAAGAAGGAGCTCGCCCCCTACCGCGGTGCCGTGACCTCCGATGGCCGCAGCGTGCGGCTCGAATGGGACGGACCCGAACGGCAGGGCAAGCGCATCGAGCAGGCCGCGAGGTTGGCCGCGGCTCTGGCGTCGTTCGGGATGGAGACCCTGCGCGCGCTGGCGGAGCTCGAGGGGGCGCGACTGACCCACACCGAGACGGGACCGACGGTGGTCGTGGAGCGCCATCACGTCACGGTCCTCCTGCAGGGCACCGCCACGCGACGAGGGCCTGCGTACGACGCGCGGGCAGAGGCGGAGCGCGCGCTCCCGGAACTCGATGTGCGGGTGCTCGACGGTGCGTTCGAGGAGGGGACCTTCCCGTCCGGGCTGATCGACGGGGATGCGGCCGAGCGGCTCCGCGCAGTGGGAGACGCGCGGCTCACGCTGGGGGCCGGGCGGGTCAAGCTGCTCTGGGACGATGCGCCGAACCGTGCCCAGGCCGAGGCGGGGGTGTCGTTGGTGGCGAAGTTGGCAGCCGGGGTGCAACCGGGTGGCGCGTTCCGGTAGCTCAACGGTCGAACCCTCAGAAACGCAAAGACCGTCGACAAATCTCCCGTCGCGGCGCGGCCGAGGCGGGCCCCTCCGCGCCCCCGCCGCTCCTCGACGTGCCCCCGGCACGCCTCGTCACGTCGTGACCCCGGAGGCACCCGCCTCGATTGCGCCGACTCGGTCCGATTTTTCGACAGTCTTTCAGCGGTCGCCCGGCACGTGCACCCCGCGCTCCCGGGCGGTCTCTTTGGCCAGCGCGTAGCCGGCATCCGCGTGTCGAATGACCCCCATGCCCGGGTCGCTCCGCAACACGCGGGAAAGACGCTTCGCCGCCGCGTCGGTTCCGTCCGCGACGATCACCATGCCCGCGTGAATGGAGTAGCCGATGCCCACCCCGCCACCGTGGTGCACGCTGACCCAGGTCGCGCCGCCGGATGTGTTGATGAGGGCGTTCAGGATGGGCCAGTCGGCGATGGCATCCGAGCCGTCCTTCATGCCCTCCGTCTCACGGTACGGGCTGGCCACCGATCCGCAGTCCAGGTGGTCACGGCCGACGACGATCGGAGCCTTCACTTTGCCGTCCCGCACGAGCTCGTTGAAGCGGAGCGCCACGCGGTCGCGGTCGCCGTAGCCCAGCCAGCAGATCCGTGACGGGAGCCCTTGGAACTCGACGCGATCCTTCGCCAGGTCGAGCCATCGGTGCAGGTGCGGATCGTCGGGGACCACGTCTTTGACGGCCGCGTCGGTCACCGCGATGTCCTCGGGGTCTCCGCTCAGCGCGACCCAACGGAACGGGCCCTTGCCCTCGCAAAACAAGGGGCGAACGTAGGCCGGCACGAACCCGGGGATGTCGAAGGCGTTCTTCACGCCTGCGATCCGTGCTTGCTCCCGGATGTTGTTGCCGTAGTCGCACGCGAACGCGCCTCGCTCGACCATCGTGAGCATCGCGCGCACCTCCTCGGCCATGCCTTCGCGGGCGCGCTGGATGTAGCCGTCGGGGTCGCGTTGGCGCAGCTCGTCCGCGTCGGCGAGGGTCATGTCGTTGGGCACGTACCCGACGAGGGGGTCGTGGGCGGCGGTCTGCTCGGTGACGAAGTCGGGGGTGACGCCGCGCCGGACGAGCTCGGGGTAGACCGCGGCCGCGTTGCCGACGAGCGCCACGCTCTTGGCCTCGCCGGCGTCACACCAACCGCGGATCAGTGACAGCGCCTCGTCGAGGTCTTCGGTGACCTCGTCTACGTAGCCGGTCTCCACACGCCGCTGAGCCCGGGCCGGATCGATCTCGACACCGAGAAAGCTGGCGCCGCACATCGTCGCGGCGAGCGGCTGCGCGCCTCCCATGCCCCCGAGCCCGGCGCTGAGGATCCAGCGTCCGCGCCACTCGCCGCCGAAGTGCGTCTCGCCGGCTGCCCCGAACGTCTCATAGGTGCCCTGCAGGATCCCCTGCGTCCCGATGTAGATCCACGAGCCGGCCGTCATCTGGCCGTACATCGTGAGCCCCTCGGTCTCGAGCCGTCGGAACTCGTCCCAGCTCGCCCACGCCGGCACCAGCAGGCTGTTCGCGAGCAAGACGCGCGGCGCGTCTTCGTGTGTCCGGAACTTACCCACCGCGCGCCCCGACTGAATCAGGAGCGTCTCGTCGACTTCGAGCGCCTCCAGCTCGCGGACGATGACATCGAAGTCGGCCCAGGACCGCGCCGCCTTGCCCGTCCCCCCATACACGACGAGGTCATCGGGCCGCTCGGCGACGTCCGGATCGAGGTTGTTCATGAGCATGCGGAGCGGGGCTTCGGTCAGCCAGCTCTTGCATCGGAGGGTGGTGCCTCGGGGGGCGCGGACGGTTCTCGGCTCGCTCATGGCGGCACACTATCAGCTGCTCACGGGTCGCGCGGCTCGAGTCCGAGCGCGCGTCGGGCCCGTCGCGCGTAGAACCCCTCCGGCTCCACCGCGAGGTAGCGCCGGTACGCGTCGCGGGCCTCGCTGTGGTCGTGTCCCACCTGGGCCTCTGCGTAGTAGAAGTACGCGTCGTTGGGGGCTTCGTCGCTCTCGAGCACGCGCCGCAGGACGCGGATCGCCTCCTCGTGCTCATCGGACACGAGGTGGGCTCGCCCGCGCATGTACTGCGCCGCGACGTGCACGGCGAGCGGGCGGCGTCGGACCTCCAGCGCGCGCTCCAGGCGGCGGACGAGGAACAGCGCATCTTCCGCGCGCCGGCCGCGCACCGCCATCTCGGCCCGGCCGTAGAGGGCCTCGGGCAAGCCCGGGTCCGATTCGAGGGCCAGCGCGTACGCGTCGGAGGCTGCCCCCACGCGCCCCGCGGCGAGCAGGGCACGGCCATGGAGGGCCAGAAGCGGCGCATGCGCGCCCGGCACGGCGGCCGGTTCCAGCGCGGACAGGGCGCCGTCGGTGTCGCCGGACTCCAGCCGCAACTGCGCCGTGAGGATACGCGCCTCGGGGGTGCTGCGGACTTCCTCCGGCAGGCTGTCGAGCACCCGGAGGGCTTCGCTGGAGCGGCCGCGCCCGATGAGGGCCTCCACGCGCGACAACGCGGGGACCGCAGCGCGGTCTGGCGCGGGCGGAATGGCGTCGACAATCGGCGTGTGGGGCGAGGGGGGCGCGGCCTCCGGGGTGCTCGAGGCCACGGGTCCCGATGTCTCGACCACACGAGGCTGCGATGCGAGGTCCGCCGGCGGCGGGGAGGGGGGCTCTCGGCTGGCGTAGAGCAGCGCCGCCACGGCACCCACGGCGGCGACGAGTCCGACCGCGACTGCCCAAGCTGCGCTGCGCGGGGCGTCTGGGTCAGGGCTCAAGCGCGCCGCAACGAGTTCTTCGTCCGCCTCCTCTGAACGCTGTCCGTGCCCCGCGCTCGTCGTGGGCTCGGTCTCGGCCGCCGTCTCGTCCGTCTCGTCCGTCTCGTCCGGCTCGTCCGGTTCCTCGGCTGTGGTGGGCCTTTCGGCCTCGGCGGGTTCGTGTGCTCGTTCGGGTTCGCGCGGCTCCTCGGCCTTTTCCCGTGAGGTGGCTCGCGTGCTCGGCTCTCTGGTCGTTTCAGCCGGGGCCGAGTCCCCGAACGTCATCGTGCGCGTGGCGCCTCGGCTTCCGTGTCCAGGCAGCCCCAGCCCCGAAACCCCCCGGCGCCCCCCGCGCTCGGCGAGCCGCGCCGCGCGTTCGGCGATGCGTGCGGCGGCTTCGACCTTCGCCGCGAGCTGGGTTTCGGATTCGGCGCGCTCGAGCAGCCGCGCCTCCAACGACGCGAGCCGCGCCTCCCGCTCACGAAACTCCGCCTCGCGTGCGGCCTGTTCGGCGGCTCGCTCGGCGTCCTCGCCCTCTTTTTGAACCGCGCGCTGTGCTGCCCGCAACTGTTCCTGCTCCAGCGCTTCTCGCGCCCGCTCCAGCTCGCCCCTGGCCGCGGCGGCGCGGCGCAGTTCTTCGGCCGCCGCTTCGGCCTGCTCCGCGGCGCGGCGTTGCTTTTCGGCCGCCGCTTCGGCTTGCTCCGCGGCGCGGCGTCGAGACGCTTCTTCTTCGGACCGTACGCGGCGCGCCACCGCTGCGGTTTCGCGCTCGGCCTCGGCGCGCCGTTGCTCCACCTGGGCGAGCGCCTCCGTCCGCTCCCGGGCCGCCTGCGCGGCTGCGGCCTCGACCTCCCGGCGCGCCCGCGCGGCTTCGTCCCGCTCGGCACGTGCCTTGGCAGTCTCGGCGTCGGCACGCTGCGTCGCCTCGCGAACGGCCTTCTCGCTGGCCTTCGCCGCGGCCCTCGTGAGCGCCTCGGCCTCCTCGCGTGCCGCGCGGCGCTCCTCGTCGAGGCGGGCGCGCTGTCGTTCGCTGTCTCGCTGCGCCGCGAGGCGCTCCTCCTCGGCCAGCCGGCTCGCCTCCTCGCGCGCCCGCTCGAGCTCCGCGACGACCTTGGCCACGGCTTCGCGCTCGGATCGCAGGCGCGCGGCCTCCCGTTCAGCGGCGTCCCGCGCCCGAGTGCGGTCGCTGGCCTCCTCCGCTTCGGCCTTCGCCCGCGCGGCCGCGTCGGCTTCCGCCTGCCTCTTGCGTTCAGCCCCGAGCCGCTCCGCTTCCGCTCGTTTCCGCGTGAGCGCCTGGACCTCCTCCCGCAGCGCCTCGAGCCGCGCCGCCTCCGCCTCCGCCTCCGCTCGTTGCGCCGTGAGCCGCGCCGCCTCCCCGTCCGCCGCGCGCCGCTGCGCTTCCGCGCTCGCGGTCGCCGCCTCCTGCGCCTCGCGTTGTGCGGCCTCCAGCCGGCTGACCTCCTCGAGCGCCCGATGGGTCTCCTGCGCCTGCTGTCGAAGGGCCTCGAGCCGTGTCGCCTCCGCCTCCGCCTCGGCCCGACGCTGCTCGAGGCGCGTCTCTTCCCGGGCCGCGGCGTCCCGTCGGGCAACTTCCTTTCGCTTGGCCTCCGCGCGTGCCTTGGCCAAGGCGGAGGTCTCCGCGCGCAGCGACTCCAACCGCGTTGCCTCGGCTCGCGCGGCCTCCCGCCGACGCTCGAGTTCCTCGGCCTCGCGCCGCAGCTCCTCCAGCCGTTCGGCCTCGCGCGCGAGCTTCGCCTGGCGCGCGGCGGCTTCCTCGGCGGCGGCCGCCTGCGCAACTCGCTCCGCGGCGCGGCGTTCGGTCTCGAGCCGCTCCGCCTCTTCCCGCAACGTCGCGAGGCGCTTCGCTTCGCGCTCGGCCGCCTGCCGCCGGGCTTCCAGTGCGGCGGCCTCGCGGGCCAGGGCGACTCTCTCCCGCTCGACCTCCTGGGCCTCGGCTGCGGCATTCGCTTCGCGCGCTGCCTCTCGCGCCTCGGCTTCACGTCGCTCGCGCGCGAGGGTGGCGCGTGCGGCCTCCGCTTCGGCCTTCTTCGCCTCCCCCTGCGCCGCGGCCGCCTTCAGCCGGGCCTCCATCGCCTCGGCCTCGGCCTCCGCTTCGGCGCGTCGCTGTTTCGCTTCAGCCGCCGCGGCGTGCCGATCCTGCTCCAACGCGCGCGCCGCGGTTTCGGCCGCCGCGCGCCGCTTCGCCAGGGCGGCTTCTTGCTCGGCCACCTGCTTGGCCGCTTGCTTCACGCGCCCTGTGGCCTCCCGGCTCGCTTCGGCGGCCTCGCGTTCCAGTCGACGGATGGCCGCTCGCTCCGCCTCGGCGCGCTGTTCGAGCTCCGCCTCCCGCGCAGCGAGCGCCGCTTCCTTCGCGGCCAGAGCCTGTGCGCGCGCGTCCTCGGCCTGCGCGTGCGCCTTCAATGTCTTCGGTGTCTCTCCGTCTTGCGCCTTGGCCAACAGGGTTCGGATGCCCTCGTCGTGGGGTGCGAGGCCCGCGCCGCGCTCCAGCGCCCGGATCGCGCGTTCCCGATCGCCCCGCCGAAACAACACGGCACCGAGCCAACGCATCGGCTGGGCATCCTTGGGGGCGGCCCGGACCGCCCGGAGAAGCACCGACTCCGCGGCCAGGGTGTCGCCCACCATGAGCTGCGCGCGCCCGAGCAACACCAGGGCGACCGCGTCACGGGGCGTATCCCGCGCGGCGCGCTTGGCCACCTCGAGCGCCTCGGGGCCGCGGTCCGCCTCCAGCAGCGCGCGCGCCAGCTCCGTCGGGGGCTCACCGTCGCCCGAGCGGAAGCGCGTCAGGCGCCCTGAAAGGTCCTCAGACACGGCCCGTCAGCGTACTCGACCGTCAGGGGGCGCGCCATTCTGTGGCGAGCTCACCCGGAGCCGACCCCGGGCCAGAGTTCGGGACATGTCCCGCCATCCCTGGCGCGCCGCCCGCGCTGGGGAGGTCCTGAAGAGCCGCACCTCGTAGTGCACACGCTCGAGCGGTCCGTCGAGCCGCACCGAGACGACCCGCTCCCCAGTCGCGGGGATCCGCTGATCCTCGCCGGCCGTCCAGAGGCCGTCGGACTGCCTCATCCGCCTCGCCAGCAGCCGTCGCTCCGACTGCGGCCCGGCCCAGACGCGGACCTCCAGCCGACGAAACACGTCCCCTGTCGGGACCGCGTGGCCCGCCTGATCGGCGCGCATCCTGAGGGTCACCCGCACCGTGTCGTCTCGGTCCGGGGCGGCGGTGCCCTCAACGGCGATGGCGGCTGCGGCGAGCGCCGGGTCCATTCCGCCGGCGAACGCGTGGGAACCCTCGGGCATGTGACAGCCCTGGCAAGCCGTTCCCCGGTGCGGCGACGCCATCCACTCGTCGACGGTGGCCTGAAGCGGAAGCTCGGGCTGGCGCTCGAACCCAAACTGGTGGCAGCGCGCGCACGCCACCGAGCCGGCGAGGTTCGGCTCCACGCGGCTCGGGTGCGGCGCCCGCCCGCTCACCGTGGGATTGAGGATGGCGCCCTCCCGCACGTGGCAGATTGCGCAGTCGACCCCGGCGGCCCGCCTCTCCGGCCCGCGCGGCCCGTGGCAGTCCGCGCAGAACACCCGGCGGTCCGCCTGGTACTCGGCTTGAAAGACCGGGTTGTCGAACGCGTGCCGGTGGGCGCTCCTCCGCCACTGTCGGTACTCGGAAGCGTGGCACTCGGCGCAGGCCCGCGCTTCGACGCTCTCGAGGCCAGCAGGGATCGCGCCGACATCGACCGGTCCGCCGCCCTCGGGGATACCTAGATGCGGGTTCGCTTCCTGCGCGGACGCGCCAGCGACTCCGGCGCAGGCAACCCAGAGAAGCGCGAGCGCACCGACCTGCGCCTTCACGGGTAGAGGCACTCCGCGACGCGATCAAGCGCATCGTCATCCGGCTCCCTGTGGAGCCATGTTCGCGCCTGCTGGCACGCCGCAGACGGATCGTGAGCGAGCCACGCCGCGCGTGTGGACCCTGACTCGTCTTCCTGCCGTTCGAGGTAGTGCCGCACGGCCGCGCGTCGCACCGCGGGGGTCGGGAAATCGAGCGCCATGCGATCGATGTCCCGCGAGCTGCCTCCAGCGAGCGCGGACAGGACCAAGAAGGTGTCCCGCGTTTCGCTCGCCAGCTTCGCGCTTCTGTGCTGCGTCGACGCCGCCACGCTGACGGTCATGGCGGCCACGACGACGAGCGCGGACAGCACCCACGGGGCCTTCGTGGCCGAGGCGGGGGGCGCGGGCGCATCGAACTTCACCCCATGGGCCTTGGCTCGTTCCGCCACGCCAGGGTGGCTGCCCCCCGCAGCGAGGGGCTGGTGATTGACCCGGTGAAGCTTCTCCAGCGCCGAGATGAGCGCTTCTCCGGGCGCTGCCTCGTCGGCGCGGTGCTCCATCCGGCGCATGAAGAGCTGATGCAACATGGTGAGGAGCAGCAGGCTCAGTCCGCCGAGCAGTACGACCAGCGGGCCGAAGCGCACTACGAGCGGGACGAGGAACGCGAGGGGAAGCCAGAACGCCAAGGCCAACAGACGGAATGCCCAGATGAGTCGGCTCTCCGAGAGGTGGCCGAGTTCGTGTAGCAGAACCGCCTTCAGCTCGTCGTCGTTGAGAACGCGCATCGCGGCGGTGGTGACGAACAAGGTGCCGCCGAGTGCCGCCATCGCGTTCGCCGCTGGGATGTCGAGCTCATGTAGATGAGTGGCCCCGCTGCCGTGGGCCTCAGCCGCCTGCGAATGCACGTGCCGCAGCCGCTCGCTCGCCGGTTGTGACACGCCGGCCCAGCGAAGGACGGGGACCTTGAACAGCGGTATCAGCCCGACCGCCACGAGCACGACCGCCGGCCAACCCGGCTCCTCCGGCATGAGCAGGCCGCAGCTGAGGAAGTAGAGCGGGACGCTCAGCCGCGCGAGGAGGAACACGGTCAGTCGGCCGCGGCTCCCGGGCGCACGGTCGGGGACGCGCGCGGACGCGTCGAAGTACGCGCGAACGGCGAGCGCGGCGCTGAGCACACCGGCTAGCAAGGCCGCGGGACCCGGAGGCAGAAGAAAGAACGGGCCGGTGCGGCGGGCTGCGAACAGCATCGCTAGGATCGTGGCGACGCCGCCCAGGAACAGCGCGACGAGCCGCATCGTCTGCCAGCGTTGGATGCGCACCGAAAATGGGGCCTCGATGTCGCGCATCGCGGACCCGACGGCGGGGACCATCACCGTCCGTACCGCTGGGTAGACCAGGAAGGCCAAGAGCACGGTGGGCATGAACCCGACGAACCCCACCCATCGGGGGAGCGCTTCGAGGAGGGCGTTCATGGGAAGCGTGCGGAGCATGCCACGGTCGCGGGTGAATCCTCGTCTGCGGCCCGCGTCCTTGCGTTGACCCATCCTCGCCTGGAAGGCTCCGCCCATGCGTCGTTTCGCTCTGTTCGTCCTGCCCGCGCTCCTGATGGCCTCGCCTGCGATGGCGCAGGTGCGGCGGCCGCCGCCGGCGGTTGAGCGCATCTCGCCCACGTCAGGTCCGCCCGGCGCGACGGTCACGCTGCACGGTCGCTACTTCGACGAGGGTCAGACGGTGCGGCTCGGGCAGGTCGACTGCCCGGTGACCGCGCGGTCCACCAGTCGCCTCACGATTCAGATTGGGGACGGGGCGCAGTCGGGGAACCTCACCGTCCACTCGGCCCGCGGCGATGTCCGAGGGCCGCGCTTTCGCGTGACGGCGGCCCGGCCCGCGCCGACGATCGCGGCGGTGGTCCCGGCCAGCGCGCCCGTGGGCGCCGAGGTGACCCTTCAGGGCGCGAACTTCTCGGCCCGCACGAGCGAGAACACGGTCCGCCTCGGCGAGCGCGCGCTCGTGGTCCGGCGGTCGACACCGACCGAGCTGACGGTGCGGGTTCCCGACGGAGCCACGTCGGGGACGTTCCGGGTGCGCGTGCTCGGGGCGGGAGAGGCCGAGAGCCCCCCGTTCACCCTCGACGAGGGCATGCAGATCACCTCGATGGAGCCGGCGTTTGGACCGCCCGGCACCCGCGTCGTGCTGGGTGGGACGGGCTTCGACCGGCGCCGCTCGCGCGTATCGGTGTACCTGGGCGACGCCCGCGCGCGCGTCGTTCGCGCCTCGGAGACCGAGCTGACGGTGGAGTTGCCTCGACGCGGTGTCGAGACCGATCGGTTCCGTGTGGTCGTGCGCGGGGAGGGCGAGACCCGGTCCTCGACCCCTTTCACCATCCGCTACGCGCCGACCATCACCTCGATGAGCCCGGCGTTCGGCGCACCGGGCGCGCGAGTGACGCTCGAGGGGGCGCACTTCGGCTCGGACATTCGGCAGATCGAGGCGACGATCGGCGGGACCGCGATGCGCGCACGGGACCTCGCGGACGGGCGGTTGATGCTCGAGGTCCCCGCCGGGGCGCAGTCCGGGCCCATCGCCCTGACGGTCGCCGGCATGGGGCCAACCGAATCCGAGCCGTTCGAGGTCACGACCCGGCTTCGGGTCACCGGCTTTTCTCCCCAGAGCGGCCCGGTCGGCAGCGAGGTCACGATCCAGGGGGAGGGCTTCTCTGCCGAGCTCGCCCGGAACACGGTCACGCTCGATGGCCAAGCAGCGGAGGTGCTCCGGGTCAGCCCGACGGAGCTGGTCGCACGTGTCCCCGAGGGCCGAAGCGGCCCGCTGTTGGTCCGCGTGGAGAACGCCGGCGACGGACGGACCGACCATCCGTTCGTGCTCACGACGCCCCCCGTCGTGGAGAGCTTTAGCCCCGAGACGGGCGCGGTCGGCTCCGAAGTGGTCATCCGCGGCGCCCGCTTCGGGACCCGCGCCGGCTTGGTGCGCGTGCGCTTCGGAGATCGCCTCGCCGACGTCCGCGGTGTGACCGACAACACGATCACCGTCGTCGTCCCCGACGGCGCCACAACCGGCCCCTTGCGCGTGACCGTGCGGCTCCAGGGCACCGTGACGACCCCGACGCCGTTCACCGTTCAGCCGTGACATCTCGGTGTCGAGGGAGCCGACGAGCGCGCGCGGGGCAGGACCCTCTATACTCCGCGCCCTCAGGAGGCCCCCTTGATCGAAGAACGCATCCGTGGCGCGCTCACCTTTGACGACGTCCTACTCGTCCCCGGCTACGCGGACTTCCTCCCGTCCCAAGCCAACGTGCGGACGCGGCTCACACGTGGGCTCTCGCTGAACATTCCGATCCTCTCCGCGGCGATGGACACCGTCACCGAGTGGCGGACGGCCGTCACGATGGCGCGGGAGGGCGGCCTCGGCATCATCCACAAGAACTTCAGCCCCGAAGACCAGGCCCGCGAGGTCACGAAGGTCAAGCGGGCGGAGTCGGGGATGATCCTCGACCCGGTCACCATCGAGCCCGCGGCGACCCTGCATCAGGCGCTCGAGATCATGCGCCGCCACGACATCTCAGGCCTGCCCGTGGTCGAAGGGGACCGTCCGGTCGGCATCCTCACGTCGCGGGACATTCGCTTCGAGGAGAACCTCGGCCAGCGGGTGGACCAGCTGATGACGCGGGAGCTCGTCACGGTTCCGCCGGGCGTCTCGCAGGAGCGGTCGCGCGAGCTGCTGCATGAGCACCGCATCGAGAAGCTCCTGGTCGTCGGCGAAGACGGCAGCCTGGCCGGCCTCATCACCATCAAGGACCTGCTCCAGGCGGAGCGGTTCCCGAGCGCGATCAAAGACGACCACGGCCGACTTCGGGTCGGTGCGGCCATCGGGGTCGGTCCCGACCGGGACGAGCGGGCCGCCGCGCTGGCGGGCGCGGGCGTCGATGTGATCGTCATCGACACCGCGCACGGCCACAGCAAGGGCGTCATCGAAGGCGTTCGTGCCGTCAAAGAGGCGCACCCAGAGGTCCAGGTGGTGGCCGGCAACGTGGCCACCGCAGCCGCGACCGAGGCGCTCATCGAGGCGGGCGTTGACGCCGTGAAAGTCGGCATCGGCCCCGGCTCGATCTGCACGACGCGCATCGTCGCCGGCGTCGGCGTGCCGCAGATCACCGCCATCGCCGACTGCGCGCGGGCGGCCCAGAAGCACGACGTCCCGGTGATCGCGGACGGCGGCATCAAGTACTCGGGCGACGTAGTCAAGGCGATCGCGGCCGGCGCCGAGGTCGTCATGCTCGGGAGTTTGTTCGCCGGGACCGACGAGAGCCCGGGACAGCGGGTGCTCTATCAGGGCCGGACCTACAAGAGCTACCGCGGCATGGGCTCGCTCGGCGCGATGAGCAAAGGCAGCAAAGACCGCTACGGGCAGGCCGATGTCGAAGAGGCGGGCAAACTCGTCCCCGAGGGCATCGAGGGGCGCGTGCCGTACCGCGGACCCTTGTCGCAGGTCGTCTACCAGCTCGTCGGCGGGCTCCGGGCGGGCATGGGGTACACCGGCAGCCGCACGATTGCGGACCTTCGGACGAAGGCGCAGTTCCTCAAGCAGAGCCCGCAGGGCCTGCGCGAGAGCCACGTGCATGACGTGGTCGTGACGGAAGAGGCACCGAACTACCGGGTCTGAACGCACGGCGTTCTCCGCGGCTCTGTGATACACCCGCCGCGCGATGGAACGGAGCTTCGTCCTCATCCTCGACTTCGGGTCTCAGTACACCCAGCTGATCGCGCGGCGCATCCGCGAGCAGCATGTCTACTGCGAGATCCAGCCCTGCACGGTCGGGCTCGACCGCGTTCGTGAGCTGAAGCCCGACGCGGTGGTGCTCTCGGGCGGGCCGGCCAGCGTGTTCGAAGACGGCGCGCCGCAGGTCGACGCGGGCGTGTTCGAGCTCGGCGTGCCCGTGCTGGGCATTTGCTACGGGATGCAGCTCGTCTGCCACCTGCTTGGCGGGGAGGTCGAGCCGGCGCACGAACGTGAGTACGGCGCGGCTCGGATCGGCGTCCAGCGCGCCGACGGCTTGTTCTCGCCGTTTGAGGCCGGGAGCGACCTCGAAGTCTGGATGAGCCACGGCGATCGCGTCGCGCGGCTCCCCGAGGGCTTCTCTGTGGTGGCCAGCACGCAAAGCGCGCCGTTCGCGGCCATCGCCGACCCGCGGCGCCGCATCTACGGGCTGCAGTTCCACCCGGAGGTTGCGCACACGTCGCACGGCCCCGAGATGTTCGAGGCGTTCCTCTTCGAGATCGCCGGCTGCAAACCCGACTGGACGCCCGGGAGCTTCGTCGACGAGACGGTCGAGAAGGTGCGCGCGACGGTCGGGGACAACCAGGTCATCTGCGGGCTCAGCGGAGGGGTGGACTCCAGCGTCGCGGCCGTCTTGGTGCACAAGGCGATCGGCGACCGGCAGACGTGCATCTTCGTCGACAACGGCTTGCTGCGAAAAGGCGAGGCCGAAGAGGTGGTGCGCACGTTCCGCGACCACTTCCAGCTCAGGCTGGTTCACGTCGACGCGGCGGCGCAGTTCTTGGGCGAGCTGGCTGGTGTCACGGACCCGGAAGAGAAGCGCAAGATCATCGGACGCGTGTTCATCGAGGTCTTCGAGGCCGAGGCCAAGAAGGTCGACGGGGTGACCCACCTGGTGCAGGGCACGCTGTACCCCGACGTCATCGAGAGCGTCTCGTTCAAGGGGCCGAGCGCGCTCATCAAGTCCCACCACAACGTTGGCGGCTTGCCGGAGCACATGGACTTCGGGCTCATCGAGCCGCTGCGCGAGCTCTTCAAGGACGAGGTTCGCGACGTCGGGGCCGCGCTCGGCATGCCGCACCGCGTGCTCTACCGACACCCGTTCCCGGGCCCCGGCCTGGCCATCCGCGTCATCGGCGAGATCACCGAGGAGCGGCTCCGCGTCCTCCGCGAGGCCGACGCCATCTGGATCGACGAGATTCGCCGGGCGGAGCAGTACGACCACATCTGGCAGGCCTTCGCCGTGCTGCTTCCCGTCCAGTCGGTGGGCGTGATGGGGGACTTCCGCACCTACGAGGACGTCGTCGCGCTCCGCGCGGTCTCCTCGCGGGACGGCATGACCGCGGATTGGAGTCGGCTCCCCGATTCGTTGCTCGCGCGGGCCTCGAACCGCATCATCAACGAGGTCCGCGGGGTCAATCGCGTGGTCTACGACATCTCCAGCAAGCCGCCCGCCACGATCGAATGGGAATAGCCGCCGCATGATCCGGTCCTGTCTCCGCGTGTTCGGCGCGCTCGTCTTGGCGGCGGCTCTGGTCTCGCCCGGCGCGGCGCAGGTGCCGGAGGCCTTCGACATGCCGTGGTCCGACGTGGCGCCCCACCTCGACGATGGGGCGATCCGGGTGGCCGCGGTGGGCCGGCCCGACGAGCGGATCCGACGGTTCGAAGCCCGCCGCGACTCCGCCCGCCGCCAGGCTCGAGAGCGCGCGCTCTCGTTGCTGCACCGCTGGGCGGACGACGCGCTCGCCGCCGTCCACGCCGAGCCTCGAGAAGCGAGCCGGGTGCACGCCGCGTTGGCGGAGGCGCGGGTCGAGAGGGTCCGTCCGAGGGCGGACGCCAGCGCGGTCGTGGTGCTGCGCCTGGATGCCAGCGCGCTGCGCGAGGCGTGTGGACGGGCAGGGCTTCCGTGGAGCTGAGGCACGCGCTGTGGGCGATCGGCCTCGCGGCGGCGGTCCTCGCGCCGTCGCTGGGCTGCGGGATGCAGCCGCCGCGCGCGCCGGACGCCCAGGTCCGCTTCCTGCTCGATCCTCCCGACTCTCGGGTGTACGTCGAGGACCGATTCCTCGGCGCAGGCCGCGTGCTTCGCCAGCGCGCACGCACCTTCCGGCCGGGGCTCCGGCACTTCACGATCGTGGCTCCCGGGCACTTCCCTCACGATGTCGAGCTGGACCTGCCGAGCGGCCGCACGACCATCCGCCTCACGCTGCGTCCAATCCCTGAGTAGCCCCTGCTGGCACGAGCGGCCGACTCGGCGCACATTGGCGGCCGTGGGGCGGACGGCAGCAGCGTTGGTGATCGGCAACGAGATCCTGACCGGCAAGATCGAGGACGCCAACGTGACGGTGTTGGCGCGCGAGATGCGCTTGCTCGGCGTGGAACTGCGACGCGTCGTGGTCTGCCCCGATGAGATCGACGTCATCGCCGCCGACGTGCGACAGCTGCGCGCCGCTCACGACTTGTTGTTCACGAGCGGCGGCGTGGGGCCGACCCCGGACGACGTGACCCTGCCCGCGATCGCGAAGGCGTTCGACCGACCGCTGGTCCGCTCCGCGGTCATCGAGGGCCTGATCCGAGGCTACTGGGGCGATCGCGTGAAGGACGGACACCTCCGCATGGCCGACGTGCCGGAAGGCGCGGAGCTGCTCAGCAACGCTGAGGTCCCGTGGCCCGTCGTCACGCTCGACAACGTGTTCATCTTGCCCGGCGTGCCGGAGATCTTCCGCGTGAAGCTGCGCATGCTGCGCGAGCGGATCGGAAGTGACGCGCCGTACTATGGGCGCAGCCTGTTCACGCAATGCGACGAGGGCTCGATCGCGGCGCTGATCGAAGAGGCCGGCGCGGCGCACCCGGGGGTGGACATCGGATCGTATCCACGATGGCGGGACAGCGAGTACCGCGTGAAGCTCACCTTCGACGGGAAAGACGAGGCCGCGGTGGACGCCGCGCTCCGGTTCTGCACGGAACGCCTCGAGCCCGCTGACATCGTTCGTGTGGAGTCGAGTTGATGCGTTTGGGAAGCGGGCCTCGGCGGGCGTGGTCGATGTTGGTGCTGATGTGCGCGCTCTCGGCGGTCTTCACCGGATGTTCGGATCCCCCTCCGCCGGAGCCGACGGAACCGAGCGAGCCGACGCCCGAGACCGAGGACGAGGTGACCGACCCGACGCCCAGTTTGCCCGTGGTCGAGGACGCCCCGCCGCCGCTCGCGGAGCCGCCGCCGCTTCCCGAGGCCGAAGTGCTCCGCATCTCGGCCAACGGCGTCACCCTCGTCGGTGATCTCCGCGCGGTGGAGGGCGCCCCGACGGCCCCGCTCGTGGTGCTGGTGCATCAGCTCTCGAGCCAGCGCGCGGAGTGGACACCGCTCTTGCGTCACCTCGCCGCGGACCCGGCCCTGGCCACGTTCGCGGTCGACATGCGCGGCCACGGCGAGAGCACGGAAGGGCGAGGTGGTCAGACGCTCGCATGGCAGGCGTTCGAGCCGTCCGATTGGGAGGCCGTCGAGGGCGACCTCGTCGCGGTCCTCGACGCACTGCTCGAGCGGCTTCGGCCCGCGCGTGTGATCCTCGTCGGATCGAGCATCGGCTCCAGCGCGGTGGTGCGCGCCGCGGCCGAGGACGAGCGTGTGCACGCCGTCGCGGCGTTGTCCCCCGGGCGCGCCTACCGCGGCCTGGATGCCCTGACGCCCCTGACCGCGCTCGGCTCCCGCCCGCTGCTGGCGTTGGCCTCTCGACAAGAGCAGGCGGCAGCTGAGACCGCTCGCGACATGGCTCGGATCGCCCCCGCCGGACGCCATGAGCTCGTGGACGGCGATGTGCATGGGGTCTCCATGTTCGAGGAGGATCCGGCGAGCCTCGCGCATCTGGTGGCGTTTGTGCGAGAGCAGGCGGTGGCGCAGCCGACCGAGCTCGCCGAGCCGTCGGAGGTGGCGGCCGAGCCCCAGACGGGATCGTCGGATGACTGAGATCGAGACGCTCGCCGGTTGGCTGGAGGCGTCCGAGTCGAACGTGGCGCTGACCGGCGCGGGCGTCTCCACGGACTCTGGCATCCCGGATTTTCGGAGCGCGAATGCCGGCATCTGGCGCGACCATGACCCTATGGAGGTCGCGTCGTTGGGCGGGTTCAACGCTGATCCGCGCCGGTTCTACGCGTTCTGGGGGCATCGCTTTCAGGCGCTCGACGACGCCCCGCCCAACGCGACACACACGTTGCTCGCCCGCCTCGAGGCAGCCGGCCAGCTCGACGCCATCGTCACCCAGAACATCGACGGACTGCACCAGCGGGCGGGCAGCACGACCGTTCACGAGGTCCACGGTGCTTATCGGCAGGCCCGCTGCCTCGCGTGTGAACGCGTGGAGAGCCTCGACGCCGTCACGGATCGCATCCTCGGCGGGCGGCTCCCGATCTGCCAGGTCTGCGGCGGCTTCGTGAAGCCCGACGTGGTGCTCTTCGGCGAGCAGCTGCCGGAAGCGTTCTCCCACGCGACCCGAGCGGTAAAGGCGGCGGGTGTCCTGCTCGTGCTCGGCTCCTCTCTTGGCGTGCACCCGGTCGCCGGCTTGGTGCCGGACGCGGCCGAGTCCGGCGCCAAGGTCGTGCTGGTCAACCGCGAGGCCACCCCCTACGACGACATTGCGTCGCTGGTGATCCACACCGAGCTCATGCCGTTCTCCGAGGCGCTTTCCAAGCGCATGCTCGGAGCCTGAGGGGCCTCAAGCCAGGTTGTGGAAAACCTGCTGGATGTCGTCGTCCTGCTCGAGGCGGTCGACGAGCGCGAGGGCCTCTTCGGCCTGCTTGTCGTCGAGTGAGACGGTCGTGTTCGGCACGAACTCCGAGCTGCTGGAGACGGGCTCGATGCCACGTTCTTCGAGCGCGCTCTGCATGCGGCCGAAGTCGTTCATCATGCAGCGCACGATGATCTGCTTGGCTCCCTTCTCGCCTTCGCCCTCGCCCATGTCTTCGAGGCCGTGGTCGATGAGGTCGAGCTCGAGCTCTTCCAGATCGCCGAGCTTCGTCGGATCGAGCCGGAAGACCCCCATGCGCTCGAAGCCGAAGGCCACGCTGCCGCTCTGGCCAATGGAGCCATTCTCCTTGTTGAAGCACACGCGGACGTTGGCGATGGTGCGGGTGGGGTTGTCGGTCGAGGCGACGGCCATCACCGCGACGCCGTGCGCCGCGTAGCCCTCGTAGATGCACTCCTGA
The DNA here is from genome assembly GCA_045106715.1 of Sandaracinaceae bacterium. Lineage (GTDB taxonomy): Bacteria > Myxococcota_A > Polyangia > Polyangiales > Sandaracinaceae. Next base: position 97,966 of record JBGCFC010000070.1, on the reverse strand, counting down.
TATTCCTCGGCGTCGGCCCCCGACGCGCGCTTGATCGCGTTCTCGACCTTCTCCTTCGGCATGTTGACCGCACGCGCGTTCTGAATCGCGCGGCGGAGAGCGGGGTTGCCGTCGGGGTTCGAGCCCCCAGCGCGCACCGCCACCGCGATCTCCCGTCCTACTCGGGTGAACGCCTTGGCCATCCGGTCCCACCGCTTGAACATGGTGGCTTTGCGCGTCTCGAAGATACGTCCCATCGCATCGCTCTACCGCGTCGTCCCGCGGCGGTGCAAGCGGGCTGGCTCAAGTCTGGTCCGGGAGGCGGCCAGGCGAAAGGGCGTCGCGGAACGCGCCCGGGGCCGGTTTCGAAACCGGCGGGTCCAGCGCGAGGTAGACCACGCCCAACAGGGCGGCCGCGATGCCCGAGGCGACCCACGCGCGACGGCTCATGAGTGCGGTGAGCGCGTCGATGACCCGCGTCGGGTCCGTGACGATCTCCCAGCTGTTCAGCCGCTCGAAGCGACCCAGCGTGATCCCCGCGCCGGCCGCCGGGATCGCCAAGAGTGGCACCAAGAACCTCGCCCACGTCCAGCGCTGCGAGAGTGCGCTGCGCACGATCCGCAGAGAGGAGCCGCCCGCGAGCAGACCGACGAGCACAGCGTCCCCGAGCATCAGCCCGTCGTACCAGATTGGCACGTGAGGCTGCGGCCGGAGGTGCACCAGGTCGGTCACGAGGTAGGGGGCGTTGGGGAGGAACGCGATCCAAAGCAGCCCCCATGCGAGCGCCAGCCGCGGGGAGCGCGGCGAGCGCATGGGCTCGTGCCCGTCTGGTACCCGCATCGCTGCCTGAACCAGCCACGCGGCGACGACCGGCACCCAAGCGAGCATCAGGTTCCAGAGCAGAAAGCCGTAGTGAAGGGAACCCGTTCGGTCGACGCGTGCGAGCCAGAGCAGGGCAAAGAGCACGGTGCCGAGGACCAGGGCCGGGATTTCGCGAGGGGGAGTGGGCATCCGTCCGAGCCTGGACGACGCGACGCGCGACCCGGGCGCAGAGATGCGGCGATTTTGCGGAGAACCCCAGGCGATTTCGTGCGCGCCCTGCACGCAGATTCTTCGCGAGAGTGAGGACCTCCAGCAGCCGTGCGCACTCCCTGCGCGGGTCCGCGAACCAGAGCGCCGATACGCGGGCAGGCACGGTGCCTGCATCACGCGCGGGTATGACGAACTTCAAGACGCCCGTGCTCGAGTACATGAGTCAGCCCGTGATCACGATGGGCAAGGAGGTCTCCGGCGCCGACGCTTCGCGACGCCTGGTCGAGGCCGGCATCTCCGCCGTGGGAGTGACCGATGGTGGCCCGCAGGTGGTCGGGGTGGTCTCGCGGACCGACCTGCTGTCCGCCGAGTCCGGGGAGACGGCCATCGGCGCGCTCATGACCCCGGGCCCGATCACCGTGGCTCCGGACTCGCCGCTGGACGCGGCCGCGTCACTGATGCTGCAGAACCGCGTTCACCGTGTCTTCGTGGAGAAGGACGGAGACATCGTCGGCGTCTTGTCGACGCGCGACCTGATGCGCGCGGTCGCGGACAAGCAGGTCAAGACTCCCGCGATCGAGATCGCGAGCACGTCCATCATCCGGGTGCGTCCCACCGATCCGGTCGGCCTCGCGGTCGATCGCCTCGAGAAGGCCAACAAACACGGCCTGGTCGTGGTGGAAGACACCTGGCCACTGGGCATTTTCGCGCAGCGGGAGGCACTGGCGGTGAAGGGCCAGGACCTCGAGGCGCCGGTCGAGTCGGCGATGAACCTCAAGGTCATGTCGGTGCCGCCGCAGCTGCCGCTCTATCGTGTCGCGCAGCAGGCGCTTCAGCTCGGTGTGCGTCGTATCCTGCTCGTCGAGCACGACATCGCTGGGGTCATCAGCACGTTCGACTTTGCCCGTGTCGTGAAGTAGCGCGCCTCTAGCGCTGGCGCGCCGCCTCGTAGAGCGCAAGCGAGGCGGCGACAGAGGCGTTGAGGGAGGCCACGGGCCCGACCTGGTCGATCCGCGCCAGCACGGTGCACTTCTCCCGGACGAGGCGCCGCAAGCCGGCACCCTCGGCGCCGACGATCAAGAGTCGGCCGGCGGGGGCAGGGGGGAGTTCCGAGATCGACACCTCACCTTCGGCCGCGAGCCCAACGACGGACACGCCCTCCTTGGCCATCGCGGCGGCGGTCCGTGCGAGGTTGGTGAGTCGAACGATGCGGGCGTGCTCGGTCGCGCCAGCGGAGGCCCGGACCACCACCGGGGTCACGGGAGCAGCGCGGTTCTTGAGCGTCAGCACGCCGTCGGCGCCGAAGACCACCGCGCTCCGCACGATGGCGCCGAAGTTGTGTGGATCGGTGATCTGGTCGAGCCCGATGAGGAGGGGGCAGGGGCCGGCGGCATCGAGGACCGCGTCGAGTTCCGCGTAGGGATAGGCCCCGCCGACGGCGACGACGCCTTGGTGCTTGTGCCCCTTCGCGAGGGCATCCAACTCGGCCGCCGCACGCCACTCGACGCGGACGCCGCGCTTGGAGGCCTCCTTCGCGAGTGCTGCCAGCGCGCCGCGCGGCTTCTGCACGACGAAGACGACGTTGAGGTCGCCCGCTCGACCCGAGAGGGCCTCACCGACCGCGCGCGGCCCCGTGATGATGCGCTTCATGTCAACCTCCCGCCGCGGCGATCTCAGCGACGATTCGGCGCGCCGCGTCGGCCGGATCGTTCGCCTCGCGGATCGGCCGCCCGACGACCAGGAGCGACGCCCCGGCGCGGATGGCGGTGGCGGGCGTCGCCACGCGCCGCTGGTCTCCGACGTCGGCGCCCGCCGGCCGGATGCCTGGTGTGACGACCACGCACCGCGGACCGGCCAGTTCGCGCACCCGCTCAGCCTCGTGGGCGGAGCAGACAAACCCGCGCACGCCGGCCTCGGTGGCCATGCGGACGCGTCGCTCGACCAACGCTGCCGGGGCGCTGTCGATCCCGGAGTGGCCGAGCTCGCCTTCGTCCATCGATGTCAGCACCGTCACCGCCAAGAGCTGGGTCGTCGTGCCTTCGACGGCTCGGGCCGTCTTCTCGAGCGCGGCGGGACCCGCGGCGGCGTGCACGGTGAGGTAGCGGACCCCGTGCGACGCGGCGGCCTGCGCGGCCCTCGCCATCGTGTTGGGGATGTCGTGCAGCTTGAGATCGAGGAAGCACTTCGCGTCGGCCTCGTGGACCGCCTCGATGGCGGCAGGACCGGACGCCGTGAACAGCTCGAGGCCCACTTTGATGACGCCGACCTCGCCGCGCAGGCGCTCGAGCAACATGCGCCCCCCGCGGAGCGTCGCCACGTCGAGAGCGAAGGCCAGTCGGTCTCGGGCGCGCGCACGGTGCATGACCCCGCTCTAGCAGACTCTACGTTGCCCGCCCTGTGAACTTCGCGGCGGTCCGGGCCGCGCACCAGACGGAACGAAGAAGGCGCCGCAGGGTGACCCTGGGCGCCTTCAACCGTACGTCGGACCAATCTAGATGCCGTCGAGCCCGGCGAGCGGATCGTTTGCCTCCGACACACCCCGGCGTGGTGCGGGCGCGGCGGCTCCGCCCCCACTGTTCGGGCGCGGGCGACGACGGCCGGCGCGGCGTGCGTCTGCGGCAGCCTGGGCGGCAGCTTCCTCGTCCGCCTCCCGCTGACGTGCCGCCTGTACCGCGGCGGTCTGGGCCTCTGCGGTGGCGCGTGCGGCCTCGGCCTCCTCCGTCAGGCGACGGGCGGCGGCGGCCCGGTCGTTCGCCTCCGCGCGTGCGTCGGCTTCGCGCTGCGCCAGCTCGGCCAGAGCCGCGGCCTCCTGCTGCTTGCGGGCCAGATACGGCTGGACCGCACCAAAGTAGGCGCCCGCCACGAGCACGACACCGAGCAGCCCGATGATGGGAAAGACCCAGACGGGGATGCCCTTCTTTCGGGAGGCTTCGATCTGCTTGATCTCCTGCTCGTGCTGCAAGAGACGCTGCTGCTCGGCCTCACGCGCCTTGCGCTCGGCCTCGAGGCGAAGCGCCAGTTCGCGCTCCTCCTTCTCGCGAAGCTTGCGCTCCGCTTCGTCCTTCTTGGCGCGCTCAGCGGCGAGCTTCGCCTCCTCGGCCTCGCGGACCTTGCGCTCCTCTTCCTCGAGCTTGCGGCGCTCTTCCGCTTCGATGCGTGCGCGCTCTTCTTCCTCCTTGCGGAGCGTCTCCTCTTCCTCGGTTTGGATGCGTTCCTCTTCGAGGTTCATCAGCTCCTTGAGGTTGAAGAGAACGGAGGATTCCTTTTGGTCACTCATGAGGCCGCTTTGCTCCGCTGGTAGGCCACCGGTCGGTGAGGAGAACGTGGGTCCGAACATCGTGAGGACGCGACAGCCGCTTCGCCTGCCGTAGCAGCCGAACGTCGACCCTCGTGCACCTCTCGGAGGTCCTCGAGCAGGCTAGCAGCGCCCACCCGGGGGATCAACGTTGCGGTTTGCCGGACCGACGCTGCGGTTAACCCGCCCGAACCCGGATTTCCGGGATCGAGGGGTCGGACTCCACGCCCGGCGGCCTCCTTGGGTGGAACTTGTGAATGGGGTAATCTTGTCGGCGATGACCCGTCGGCTGCTTCCCATCCTGCTCGCGCTTGGCGCTCTCGGCTGCGCGGAGTCTGTGCCGGTGGGTGCTGGTGAACCCTGCTTCCGCGCGAGCGACTGTCAGCCTGGGCTGGTGTGCATCGCAGCGAGCTGCACGGACGATCTCTCCGCGATCGAAGGCGGCATCGTGCCGATGGACGCGGGGCAGGTCGAAGTGGACGCCGGCGAACCCGTGGACGCGGGTCCCGTGCCGGACACCGGACCTCGGCCCGACACCGGGCCCCCCGTCGACTCGGGGCCGCCGCCCGTCGACTCGGGCCCCCCGCCCGTCGACAGCGGTCCGCCCGATGCCGGCCCGCCGGACGCCGGTCCGCCCGACGCGGGCCCTCCGGATGCGGGGCCCCCGGATTCGGGGCCCCCGGACGCGGGTCCGCCCGACGCGGGTCCACCCGACGCGGGGACCTGAGCCCAGCCGCGCGTTGAGGTCGAATGCAGCGGCCCCCGCAGCAATCCTGCGAGGGCCCATGCGGTCGCTTGTTTCGAGCCGGATCTCAGACGCCGCGGAGCTTCGTCACCTTCGCCACGCGACCCACGCCCAGCACGTAGGCGGCCATGCGCATCGAGATGTCCTTGGACTTTGCGATCCCGTACAGCTCGTCCCACGACTTCTTCATGATGCGGCGGAGTTCGTCGTTGACGCGCTCTTCATCCCAGTAGAAGTGCTGCATGTTCTGCACCCATTCGAAGTAGGACACGGTGACGCCGCCCGCGTTGGCGTGGATGTCGGGGATCACGTGCACCCCCGCTTTCTCGAGCACCTCGTCGGCTTCGGGGGTCGTCGGCCCGTTCGCGCCCTCGACGATGATCTTCGCCTTCACCTCGGTGGCGAGTTCCTTCGTGATGACGCCTCCCAGCGCGGCGGGCACGAGGATGTCGCAGGCCTGCGTCAGGATGCTCTCGCCCGAGAGCTTGTTGCCGCCGGTGAAGCCCTCGAGCGTGCCGTTGTGCGTCGCCGTGTGGGCCATCGCGGCGGCGAGATCGATGCCCTCGGGATTGTAGTAGTCCCCCGAGATGTCGGCGATGCCGACGACCTTGGCTCCCTGCTCTTCGAACAGGCGCCCGGCCCACGAGCCCACGTTGCCAAAGCCCTGGATGACGACGGTCTTGCCCTCCGTGGACTCACCCAGCTCGGCGAGCAGGTTCTGGCAGGCGTAGAGGCAGCCACGACCGGTGGCTGCCGCCCGGCCGAGCGAGCCGCCGAGCTCGATCGGCTTGCCGGTCACCACCCCGGGCGCGTAGCCGCGGTACTTCGCGTACTGGTCGAAGATCCAGGCCATCACCTGGGCGTTCGTGTACATGTCCGGCGCAGGGATGTCGCTCTTCTCCCCGATGACCTCGTAGATGCCGTCGACGAAGCGACGCGTCAGGCGCTGCTTCTCACCTTCGGACAAGGTCCGGGTGTCGACCGTGATTCCGCCCTTGGCCCCGCCGTACGGCACGCCCACGACCGCCGTCTTCCAGGTCATCAGCTGTGCGAGCGCGGTGACCTCTTGGTCGTCGACCTGATGGTGGTAGCGGAGTCCGCCCTTGAAGGGGCCGCGTGAGTTGTCGTGCTGGACGCGAAAGCCCACGAACGTGCCGACGGTTCCATCGTCCCGCTGGATGGTGCACTCGACCTTGACCTGGCGCTTGGGAGTTCGCAGCTGGAGCGCGACGTCGTCGGTCAGCTCCAGGATCTTGGCGGCCTGGCGAAAGTAGAAGTTGGCATTCTCGAGTGCGTCAGCTGACATCGTTCATTCCCTGTCTTCTGGCCTCGGATCCCCCCGACGCCTTCGTTCGTGTTGGTTAGGTGCGGGCGCGGCGACGCTGGACCACCAGGGCGCCGGCCAGGAGTAGGTTCAGTGCCAGCGCCGTCGCCAGCGCGCCACGAAGTGGGCCGGCGCTCGCGCGGCTCACGGCGATCGGGCCGACGAACACCTGCGCAGGGCTTCGGGGTGCGCGTTCGGGCCCGGCTTCGACCACCACGGCCACGTTCTCTGCGCGCAGCCCGTGCACTGCACCGACGACCAGGGCGCGCACGGCGTCTTGGTCCGGCTCCTCGCCGCGCGACAACAAGAGGACGGAGGCGCGCGGCGGAAGCGCCGCTTCATCGAGCGGACGGGGCGAAAGGTCTCGAGCCACATGCACACGCGCGCGATGCACGCCTGCCAGCTGCTCGATGGAGCGCCGCAACTCCTCGGCCACCGCGGCGTCGGTCCGGCGGGTCTCCTCCGCTACGCTCGGAAGTAGCGCACCGCTCGTGGCGTCGAGCCCTGGCCTGGCCGGCCTTGGAAGGTCGTCTTCGCGGAGCCGGGCCATGGCGGGGACCAGGGCGTCGCGCTCGACCCAGACATCGAAGCGCTCCGGACCGCCCGTCGGGCTGGGTTCGCGAGCGGCGGCGATGCCAGCTTCATCGAGGGCCAGCATGACCTCCTCGGCGTCGGACGCGCTCAAGTCCCGGGCGACCTCGGTTCGGCATCCGCACAGCGCGGCGGCCACCCCGAGCACGAGCCCCACCTTGCCGAACCGGTTCACGCGCCGAGCCTACCAGGCGTGGCTCCCGAGCGGGCCCTCGCGTGACGGCGTATGACAGCGATGCTCCGCAAACCGCGAGATCCAAGCTCTGCGACGCGGACCCCCGAGAACACCGCCTCAGTTCGCGGGGAAGGTGTAGCTGGCGCCCATGCGCGCGGCCGGGAAACTGGGGAACCGGATGCCGCGCACGCGGCCCGCAACGCAGCTCTTGAACCCGGGTGTGCCGTTGCGGACGGTAGCGCCGAGCACGCGGCCCGAGCCGGCGATCGCCATGTCGATGCGCACGTTGCCGCCGCCCGAGCCTTGCGAGAGACACGGAACCAGGCGGTTGATGTTCTGGTTCATCACTCCGGCGACCTGTCCGGGAGAGAGGCGGGCCTGGCTCCCGCCACCGTTGGCGCTTCCGAGGTTCACGACTTGGTTCATCGCGTCCTCGTAGCTCAGGGATCCGCGCGCCCCACCGCCCGCGCGACGACGACGGCCGGTGCGCGCCGGGGGATCGGGGAGGATGCCGGCCGAGCCGCTGATTTCGATCTCTCCGCTCTCGTAGAGGTCGGCGACCTCCTGGTCCGAGCGGGCCTCGGTCTCGACATCGGGACGAGTGATGAGGAACACGCCCGCGCCCACCGCAAGCGCAGCGGCGAGCAGCGCGGCGATCACGATCTTGCCGACATTGGAGGCCTTTTCGACCTTGTTCGACTGCGCGAGGGCGACCTCATGGTCGGCGTCGGCCTTCTTGAGCTTCCACTGCTCCACGAACTCGATGAACTCCGGCGCCTCGCCGACTTTCACCTTCTCGCCGCTGTCCATGTTCAGCAGGCCGTGTTCGCCGCGGACATCACCCTTGAGGATCAGTTGGACGAGCTCCCGACCGGAGAAGGGGCCGTGGTCGAGGTTGTCTTTGACGACCATCCAGCGGGGCGCGTCGTTCTCGGTGATCTGAGCGAGCAGCCCACCGAGGTCGACCTCGGCGCTCATCACCGGCGCGGCCGGCGGTGGGTCGAAGCCGAGCGACGGCTGCGGGGGTAGCTGCGGCGCGGCGGGCTCCGGGGCGCTCGCGGGCTGAGCGTCAGGCGGCGTCAGGCCCGCGGGCAGCGCGGCCGGTCCGGGGACCGATACGGGCGGGGCCTCGCCTCCGGGCGGCGGGACCGAGCCGATGTCGATGTCCACGTCGATGTCGATTCCGAAGTCCTCCTCGTCGTGGCTCGGCGCGGTGTCCGCGGTGAGCGAGACGAGCGCGTGCTTGACCTCCTCCGGGCTCTCGAAGCGCGCGGCGGGGTCGGCCGACAGGCACTTCAGCAGCACTGCGTCGACGTCGGCGTTGGCCTCGGGGTGCACGTCCGAGGGGTTGGCGAACGGGTCCGCGGCGTTGCGCCCGGTCAGCATGCCGTAGAGAAGACCCCCGATGCCGAAGACGTCGGACCTCGGGGTGGGGGGGCCGCCCGCCTTGACCTCGGGAGCGAGGTAGGGCTGCTCGGCCGGGCCCAGCGCGGCGGGGCCGACCGTGCTGAGGATCGCGCGATCAATGCCGAGATTGGCGACTTTCACGCGTCCCGCCTCGGTCAGCCAGACGACGCTTGGGCGGAGCGCTCCGTGGGCCGTGCCCTTCTCTTCGGCGGCCGCGAGCGCTTTGCACACGTGGGCCACGACATTGTACGCCCCCCGCAGCGACATCGGCTGAGCGGCGTCCTGCTTGTCGGCGATGACGGTCGAGAGCGTCTGGCCGTCGACCCACTCGGTCGCGACGTAGCGCGAGCCGCTCGCCTTGTCCGCGCCCATCCCGTAGGTCGCGACGACGTTGCGTTGCTGGATTCCGGCGGCGGCCTTCACCTCTTTGCGGAGGCTCTCGACGGCTTCGGGCGTGGCGATCAGCCCGGGGGCAAGCACGCGAACGGCGATGGGGCGGCCCGTCTTTTGGTCGCGCGCCGCGAGCAGCGTGCCGAGCGGGTCTTCGCCGACCGCTCGCTCGATCGCGAAGCGGCCACCGACCACCGCGCCCGGCGCGAGGGTGGAGCCGGGGGTCCGAGAAGCCGTGGAAGTCGCCATCAGAGCAAACGAAGCTACCGGAGCACGGGCGTCCACCACAACCCGAATCGTGTGGGCTGAACCCTGACGCCTCCGTTTCGTCTACTCGACGTCGAGCCGCTTCTGGACGTCCGGCGCGATTGGCTCGCCCGAGTCGCGCTCCCGGACGGCCTGCTTGAATCCCACCTCCATGGCGCGCTCGCGGAACCAGACGCCCTCGGGCGAGTGCCGCGCCACGCCGTCGAAGAAGTTCGCGAGCATCTGGGTGTTTCGCAGTCCCATGTTCTCGTAGGCCTGGTTCACGCTCAGCTTCGACATCATGAGCTGGTTGAGGGGCACGCCCTTCATGCGATCGCAGAGCGCCTCCACCGCCGCGTCGAGCTCGTCTCGCGGCACGGACTTGAGCACCAAGCCCATCGCCTCGGCCTCCTTGCCGGAGAGAAGGTCACCGGTGAACAGCATGCGCTTCGCCTTCTCCATGCCGAGTCGATAGACCCACATCATGGTCGTGGGGATTCCCCAGACGCGCGCGGGGGGGTATCCGATGCGCGCGTCGTCAGCCATCACGACGAGGTCGCAGCAGAGCGCGATGTCGCTGCCGCCGGCGACCGCCGCGCCGTGCACCTTCGCGATGGTGGGCTTGTGCGCGCGCCAGAGGGACATGAAGTCCTGCGTGTTGCGGCTCATCAGGGCGTAGTCGACGGTCGGGTCCCAGGGCATGGACTGGCTGCCCGGGATCTCGCCAACGCGCTCCGCGTAGTGCTGGAGGTCGTAGCCGCCGCAGAACCCCTTCCCGGCGCCGGTCAGCACGATGACGTGCACGTCCGGGTCCGCCTCGGCCCGTTCCACGGCAGAGCGCAGCTCGCGGGGCAATACGTCATTGATGGCGTTCAGGCGGGAGGGCCGGTTCAGGGTGAGGGTCGCCACGCGACCGGACACGGAGTAGAGGAGGGTCTCGAAGTCCATGGGGTTCAGTTCCCCACCGCGGGGAGGGTGGATGCGGGGGGCACATAGCCCGGTGGCTGCGCGGGCTCGGCGTTGGCCGGCAAGGTGCGGGAGGGTTCTACGAAACCGCCCGGGCGCGCGGTCTCGGTGCCGGCCGGATCGAGGGTGCGATCGGCGCGCACGGTGCCGCGGTGCCGCTCCGGGTCCTCCGGCGTGCGCTCCGCGCGCTGCGTGCGTGTGTCCTCCACGGCGTACTCGATGGAGGCGCTCACCGTGCGCGGCGCGTCCTCGATGGGGCCCGGTAGGCGCAGCGTTTCTGCGCGTCGTGTCAGGCACGCGAGATCGGCCGCCGGAAGTCCTCCACCGCTGACCTGGGCGTCGATGCAGCGCCCCGTTCCGGTCACCCGGACCGTCACCTGAAGCTGGAGACGCTCGCCCATCTGGTCGCGCGCCGCGTCGGAGAGGCAGCTCGACGGGTCCCCAAACGCGTGCGTCAGCGCTCGCTGAAGCCCCGTGTCCGCGTCGTTGCGCGTCTCGCGCGCTTCCTCGTCGGCCGCGGCACGCCCGTTGCTGCCCTCCGGGGCGCGGGGCGCGCGGCGCGACGACGTTGGAAATGCGCGAGGACGCTCGCGTTGGGCGAAGCCGCCGATCGGCGCCGGCGTGGCCCGCTCGGACGACGGAGTCGGGGCCGCGCGGGCCGGCCCGCGGGTGTTGGCACGGCCGGCCGTCGTCTCCTCTTCGCACCCGGCTCCGAGCGCGGGGACACAGAGCACGAGCAGGGCGGCCGGCGCGCGCCGGACGAGCCACCGAAATGCTGCGCCGGCGCGGGACACGGGCTCAGTTCTGCGCTCGCGCAACCTCGACCACGAGCTCCTTGTCGAGCGCGTCGGCTCCATGCAGGCGCTCGACGAGCTCGTCCGCGAGGTCCTTCGGCACACCGACGAAGGAGTGACGGTCGCGGATGCGAATGCGGCCGACGTCTTCCTTGTCCACGTCGCCTTCTTCGATGAACAGACGAACGATCTGTCCCGGCCGGATGCCGTCCCGACGCCCCAGGTTCACGTAGAGAAAGACGTCGTCGTCGTTGTCATACTCGTTGTCCTCGTCGTCGCGTCGGGGCGGCGGGTTCGAGGAGCGACGGTCGGCCCTGGCCTCTGCCGATGGCGCGCTGTCGGGCGCGTCGTCCTGGCTGTCGGGCACCGTTGCCGCCGGCGCCACCTCAGCGGCAGCCGCTTCCGCGGGCTTCTCCGAATCTTCCGACGAGGGAGCTTCCGACGAGGGAGCCTCCGGCGCGGCAGGAGCAGCCTCCACCGCGTCCGGCTTCGCTTCGACCTTCGCCTCCACCTTTTTGGGGCGCTCCGTCTTCGGCTTCTTGGGCCGGCTTTTCTTCGCCTTCTTCGGTTCCGGCGCGGGCTCTTCGAAGGGCGTACCGGCCCGATCGCGCCGGGCGGCGGCCGCTTCCTCGTCAACGTCTTCCTTGGTCCCGAGGAACGCGCTGACGAGGCCGCCGAGCAGTCGCTCCGCGTCCGGGTGCGTCAGAAGTCGCCGGGCCACGGCGCGGTCCATCTCGCTGGGCTCCTTTGGGAACGCCTCGGAGAGCAGCTCGATGCGGTCGATCTCGCGCCGGGTCTGCATCTCACCGGTGGTCGGCAGCGAACGCTCGATGGGGAAGATGCCGTACTGAAGCCGGAGGTAGTACAGCGAGCCCAGGTCCTGGGCCTGCACCAGCGCGATGGCGGTGCCCGTGCGTCCCGCGCGGCCGGTGCGTCCGGTCCGGTGGATGTACGCCTCGATGTTCTCGGGGAAGTCGTAGTTGATGACGTGCGTCACGTGCGAGATGTCGATCCCGCGTGCCGCCACATCGGTCGCCACCATGAACCGCAGCTTGCCCTCGCGCGCGTTCCGGAGGACGCGTTCGCGGTCGCTCTGCGCGAGGTCGCCGTTGATCCAGTCGGCGTTGTAGCCCGCGGCCTTCAGGGCGTTGGCGCAGCGCTCGGTCGCCACCTTCGTGTTGCAGAAGATGATCGCGCTCTCGGGGTCTTCCTGCTCGAGGATTCGGACCAGCGTCTGGTCCTTCACGACGCCCGGGATGAGGTAGCAGTAGTGGGTGACCGACTTTTCGCCGACCGCGACGCTCGAGAGACCGAGTCGGGTCGGCTCTTTGAGGATGCGCTTGGCCATGCGCTCGACCGCGCCGTCCAACGTCGCGCTGAACAGCATCGTCTGGCGCTGGGTCGGGAGCAGCGCGACGATCGCGTTGAGCTCCCGCGCGAAGCCCATCGACAGCATCTCGTCCGCCTCGTCGAGCACGAGGATCTTCAGGGCGCTTCCGTCGAGCGTGCCGCGCTTGAGGTGGTCCAGCACGCGGCCGGGCGTGCCGGAGACGATCTGGGCGCCGGCGTCCAGCTCCCGAACCTGACGCTCGATGGGCGCGCCACCGTAGACGGCGCACGTCTTCATCTTGCGGTTGACGCCGAGCCGGCCGATCTCCCGCGCCGACTGGAGCGCGAGTTCACGTGTCGGGGCGAGGATGAGGACCTGTGGGCCCCCGTCGACGTCGACGAGGCCATCGACGAGCGGCAGCCCGAACGCAGCGGTCTTTCCGGTCCCCGTGCGGGCCTGCACGATGAGATCGTGGCCCTCCTTGGCGGGCGCGTAGGCGGCGGCCTGCACGGGTGTGGGATGGGTGAAGCCCATGTCGTCGACGGCGCGGAGCACTTCGGGGCTCAGCCCGATGTCGGCGAAGGTGGGCGGGGCGGGAGGAGCAGCGGCTTCGGAAGCTTCGGTCATGGTTTCGACCCGAATTCTGTTTTCAAGGGATAGAGGAGGGCGGCAGCGAATCGATGAGGGCCCTGTCGAGATCGCCCGCGCCCGCTTCGAAGCGGGACAGGTCGCTCTCGAGGCGCTCGCGCAGCCGACCGAGAAGGGAATGGGAGGGAGCCCCGTCGCAGCGGTCCGCAAGGGCGGCGTGCCGTTGGTCCCAATCGCGGAGCCAGGGGGTCAGATCGTCCGTGGAGTGGCCCCCGGCCGAGACACGCTCGCCGAAGTGCGCCAGCAGCTCCGAGCGCAGGTTCACGACCTCCTCCGTGCATGTGACGGAGGAATCGAGCTCGGCGCGTTCGGGCCAAAAGATCTGGGGGATCACAGAGAAGAGGCCAGAGAGAATGAGGTAGGCGAGGCCGGCGACGACGATGGAGTTGGCGATCCAGCGTCCCAGGCGACCGGTTTTCCCGCGTCTGCCTCGGCCTTCATCGTCCTCGGATCGCGCGCGTTCCGCCACCAGGGCAGTCCTTCCGACCCCCACGGGTCAGGGCAAGATGCGCCCGACCGCAAGGCGTCCAGGGTTCTACAAGCGCCCGAGGGGGCGGTCAAGCAGCCTCGGTCTGGCCCTGCAAAGGGTTGGGATCAAACATGAAAAATGCGAAGGGTGAACTCTTCGGATGCCGGACCCCGAGGAACCGCTACCCTCCGGGCCGGAACCTCGAGTGGTCAGCGCACTGCCCAGCCGGCGTCGAACTCTCGGCGCCCTCGCCCTCACGGCGTTTGCCTACCTGTACGCGTTTCCGTATCAACCGCGGATCAACAACCCGAACGAGAACGTGCGGCTGTACATGACGGCCGCGCTCGTCGAGCAGGGCACGTACGTCATCGATGACTTCCGCGAGCGCTGGGGGTGGGTCAATGACTGCGCCGTCCGGGACGGCCACGCGTACAGCGTGAAGGCCCCGGCGACGAGCTTCATGGGGGTCCCGTTCTACTGGATGTACCTGCACGGCGCCGAAGCGATGGGGCACGAGTTCGACCGCACCGAGGCCCTGTGGGTCTGCCGTGTGTTCGCGTCGATTCTCCCGTGGCTGCTGTTCCTCGTCTGGTTTCACCGTTGGTTGGGTCGGCACACGGGCTCCCCGCTCTTGCGCGACGCGGTGTTCTTCTCCGTCGCCTTGGGCTCGTGCCTGTATGGCTACGGGATGCTCTTCATGAGCCACACGTTGTCCGCCGGGGCGGCGTTCGGCGGCTTCATGCTCCTGTTTCACGCGCGGCGGGCGGGGCGGATCCGGCCGATGCGTGCGTTCTGGGCGGGCGTGTTGGTGGCTGGGGTGAGCCTGCTCGAGTATCCAGGGTTCTTCGCCTCGGCCGTGCTCGCGGTCTACGGCATGGTGGTGCTGCGCCCCCTGTCCCGCTGGGTGCCCTTCGCGCTTGGCGGGGCCATCCCCACGGCGGCGATGATGCACTTTCAGTGGAAGTGCTTTGGGAGCCCGTTTTCGCCGGGGCACCTCTACGTCGAGAACGACTTCTTTCGTGGCCGGCACGAGGAAGGGTTCTTCGGCGCGGTGGGTTTGCAGTGGGAGGCGCTCTACGGCCTCCTGGTGGACCCGGGCGCCGGGCTCTTCCCCCTGACGCCCATCCTGGTGTTTGCGCTCCTCGGTTTGGGCCTGCTCCTGGCCAAGCGCTTCTGGCGCGCCGACGGGGTGACCGTGTTGCTGGTGACGTTGCTCACGCTGGCGGGCATCGCGGTGATGAACAACTGGCGGGGCGGTTGGACCATCGGGCCGCGGTACCTCGTGCTCGTCTACCCCTTCCTCGCGTGGGCCGCGCTGCTCGGGCTCGACGCGATCGCGAAGAAGGCACCGCGCACCGCGGCGGGGTTGGCGGTGGGCACGACGGCCGTGGGCCTTCTGCTCAGCGGCGCGCCGAGCCTCTACTACCCGCATCTGCCGCCGGAAGTGACCCGGCCGGTGACGCAGCTCGTGACGGTCCTCTGGTCGCACGACTACGCGCCGTTCACCTTGGCCAACCGCTTCGATCTCTACGGGACGGTGACGATGATCCCGCTCGTGCTCGCCGCCGGAGGTGCGATGGCGTTTGTCGTGCACGCCGCGCCCACGGGGCGAGACCGCTTGGCTGCCACGCTGATCGGCACGCTGGTCGCGGCGCTGGTCGCGGCGCCTCTCCTCTACGATCCGGAGCCGGGCGCGGAGCCGGTGCAGCGTGCGGTCGCGCTCATCACGGGGACGTGGACCCCGGCGGGGCAAGACCGTGCCTCGCGGCTGGCAGACCAGCTCCGGACGACCCCCGATCCGGCCGGCTACCGCGAGCTGGCAGCGCTCTACGAGACCGAGGGGCGGCACGCGGAGTCGGCGCGCGCCGAGCGGAGGGCGAGCCAGCTCGATCGCACGCTGCCGTGACCCGGTTCAGTCGGCGTCGCGAAGCGCCCGGTTGATCGCCGCCTCGAACGCGGGGAACGGCTGCGCACCCTGCAGGAGGCGGCCGTTGATGAACGAGCTTGGGGTCCCGATGCGCGCGCCCGCGGTGATGACGGCGTCCATGTCGGCCTGCACCTCCGCGTCGTAGCGGTCCGACTCGAGCACGCCACGGACGGCCAAGGCGTCGATGCCCCGGACCTCGCCCGCGAGGCGCACCATCGTGTCCGTGTTCAGCTGGCGCTGGTTCTCGAACAGGCGGTCGTGGAAGTCCCAGAACGCGCGGTCACCGCCCTGCCGGAAAACCTCACGGGCCGCGCGCGCGGCCGCCCTCGCGTTGTCGTGAGATGGCAGCGGGTAGTCGCGCCACACGATGCGGACCTGGTCTCCGTAGCGCTCGCGCACCTGATCGAGGGTGGGGCGGATGTGCGAGCAGAAGGGGCACTGGAAGTCGGAGAAGAGCTGAATCGTCACGGGCGCGCTGGCTGGGCCTCGGGAGGGCGCCTGCGCAGGCACGGCGATGGCGTAGACGCGGTCGGCGCCCGCTGCCGCAGCGCGGGTAGGGTCCGCAGGGGCGGCGGCCTCAGGCAGGATGAGCTGCGGCGTGGTGTGCCCGTCCCGGATGATCGTCTGATAGACGCGGCGCGCCGGGGTGCCGTTTCGAATGCGCTCCTGTGCGTCCTCCCGCACCTCGTCGATTAGGGCGGTGAAGGCAGCCAAGGGCTGCGCGCCGCGCAGGTTGCGGCCATTGATGAAAAACGACGGAGTGCCGCTGGCCCCGAGCGAGCGCGCGAGCTCCTGATCGGCTGTGATGTCGGCGCGGTGCCGGCCGCTCTCGAGGGCGCGCTCGACCCGGCTGGACCGCGCGCCGGCCTGGCGGGCGAACTGGATGAGGTTCTCCCGGGTCAGGTCCCGCTGGTTCTCGAAGACGAGGTCGACGTACCGGAAGTACGCGTCCGCGCCCCGCTGCGCGAAGACCTCGAGGCCCACCTCCGCGGCCGGCATGGCTCGGTCGTGGAACGGGAGCGGGTTGTTGCGCACCACGAGACGCACGTCGCGCCCGTACTGCGTTCGGACCTGCTCGAGGGTCGGCATCACGCGGGAGCAGAAGGGACACTGGAAATCGAGAAACGCGACGATGGTGACGGGGGCTCGCGAGGAGCCGACCGAAGGGCGGCCGTCGAGCGGGATGCGATAGACGGCGCTGGGGTCCGGCTGCGGACGGCTCGGGAGCGTCGGGGCGGCGGCCTCCGGTTCGGGGGCCGGACCGCTCCGCGCGTTCCGCATGAAGCGAGCGTAGAGTTCGCCTCGGGGGACACCCTGGCGAACCAGCGCGCGCGCGGCGCGGATCTCCTGCTGCACGATTTCGTCGAAGCGCTCGTAGGGCTGCGCACCCATGAGCTGGCGCCCGTTGAGGAAGAACGCAGGCGTGCCCCGCGCACCGGCGCGGCTGCTCTCCGCCTGGTCAGCGGCGATCTGCGAGCGGTGCGTGCCCTCAGTCATGGCGCGGTTGAAGCGCGCCATGTCCAGGCCGATGCGCGCCGCGTAGTTGTCGAGATCGGCCCGCGTCAGCTGACGCTGGTTCTCGAACAGAAGGGCGTGCATCGCCCAGAATCCAGGGTCGCCCTGCTGCGCCTGAGCCTCGAGGGCCGCTTCGGCGGCCGGACCCGCGTCGTTGTGGAACGCCAGCGGGTTGTTGCGGAAGACGAGCCGGACTTCGTCCGGATAGGCGTTCAGCAGGCGGGTCATGGTGGGCTCGACGCGGGCGCAGAAGGGGCACTGGAAGTCGCTGAACGTGACGATCGTGACCAGTGGCGCGTCGGCCCCGCGGCTCGGACCGACGGCCGGCATCCGGATTCGCTCCACTTCTTGTGGTGGGTCCTCCGGCTCGATGGCCACAGCGTCTTCCGGTTCGCCGCCTTGCTCAGCGCCGGTCGTCGCGCCGCCTCCCAGCGAGCCTTCTTCCTGGCGCCGCTCGAGCTCGACACGCGCCATCTCCGCGCGAACCTCCGCACGGATCTGCGCGTTGAGGCTCGCGCGGTCTTCTGCGGAGAGCCCTCCGCAGGACGCCAAGCACAAAGCGAGAACGGTGCACAGCATGTGTCGCATGCCGGCAAACCTGACGCATTTTTCGCGCGTGTACACCGCTGGCGTCCCAGGACCTGACCCATCGAATCGTGATGTCTCATTTCGCGGTGAAGTCGCGGGGAGTCGACCTCCGTTGCGGGACCCGCCAGTTCCATCGGAGCACCCGGGGTCTCGTTTAGGAATTTACGATGCAATTCGGCTATTGAAAGGTATTGCCGATGGATCAAGATACAGTACCTATGAAGTCCCCATTCTGCCGCGAACACATCCTGCACCTCTCGGAGGCCGCGTGAGCGCCCGGGCCGCCGCGACGGCGCTCGACGAACTGGGCGTGCCGGGATGGCGCGAACGGGTTGAGAGCGAGTCTTCGCTCGACGTCGAGACCGAACGCGCGCTGCTCGTCGCGGCACGCGAAGGGGACCGCCAGGCGCGCGAGCGACTCGTCTGCTCGCAGCTCCCGATGGTGCTCCACTACGCGCTGAAGCTGCGACGGTATGGCGTGCCGATCGCCGAGCTGGCGAGTGAGGGCACGCTGGGGCTGCTCGAGGCGGTCGACCGGTTCGACCTGAGCCGCGAGGTCCGGTTCAGCACATATGCGTCCACCTGGGTGCGCAACTTCGTCCTCGAGCGCGTGGCGGCGCACCGTTCTCCACTCGGTTCGGCCAAGGGGGCGTTCCGCACGCGCTATTGGTTCCGTCTCCGGCGCGAGCTGGCGAGAGAGACGGCTGCGGGCACGCCGCGCGAGGTTGCGACCGGGCGGCTGGCGGAGCGTCTGGGGATCTCGCGGCGGCTCGTCACCGAGATGATGGATCATCTCGGGTTCCGGGCCGCCAGTCCTCCCGAGGGCGGGGGCGAGTGGGAGGTCGAGTCGCCGACGCCGACGCCGCTCGACGAGCTGGAGGCGGCGCGTCGTCGCCGTCGGGTGGCGGAGGCCGTCGAGCGTGCGCTGTCGACACTCAGTGAGCGAGAGCGGGCGTTGGTACGCGAGCGCATGATGTCGGACGACCCACCGTCGCTGGCGGCCCTGGGACGACTGCAAGGCGTCAGTCGGGAGCGCATGCGTCAGATCGAGGTGCGCGCGCGCGAGCGTCTTCGCATCGCGCTTCGGGACTTTCGCCCGACCTGAAAGGGCAGCTGACGGGTCAGGGAAGCGGGTAGGGACGGCCGATGATGCCGCCGCCGCTGCGCGCCACGGTCACCCAGGTCGGGCTGCCGGTGGCGCCTCCGACGGCCGCGACCGGCGTGTCGCCGGCCGGGGCCAGCTCGAAGTCTTCCGTCGTCGGCGGCTGGTTTCGGTTCGGGAGCGGGTCTCCATCCCCGGAGATCACCCGACCTCGGATGGCGGCTCCGCTTTCGAACGCCACCCCGAAACGGTCCTCGCCACTCGCGATGGTCGGCGCGCCTTGCGCCCCCCCGGTCGTCGTGTTGAGCACAAACGCCGCAGCGGGTTCTCCGGTCGCGGGGTATGAGCGGGCCTGGATGTCGCCCGCCTCAGCCCAGGCCACCAGGGCGCGGCCGTCGGACTGCGCGCCGAGCGCTGGATCGCCGCCCGCGCCACTCACCGACAGCGCGGCCGCGTCCCGCGCGCTCCCATCGCTCTCGAAGCGCTGCAGGAACACCCCGCCCGCGGTCTGAAATGCCACGACGAAGTGGTCCGAGGCTCCGGCGATCGCAGCGGCCGTGCCCCCGGTCGCGCCGGATCCCACCTCAAATGCGGCCCCGGCAGGCGTGGCCGAACCGGCGGCGAAGACCCTCCCGGAGAGGCCGGTCGCCGACGCCGCGTCTTCGAAGACCACCATGGCCGCGCCGTTGCCTGCGAACGCGATCGCCGGCTCGCCGGTGTCGGTCGGGCCGACCGCCTCGGAGCCCGCCTCGGGGACGCGGTTCTGCCCAAGGAACGCGACGCGCACGGTGGCGCCGCCCTGAAAATCGGTGAAGGCGATCGCGATGCGCCCGTCACTCGCGATGGCGACGTCGCTCTGCAGCTCCGAGCTGACGGCCTCGACAGCGGGCAAGACCGTGTCGAGGTCGGCGTCGTTCATGAGCGCGCTGGGCGTCTCGATGGCCTCGGTGTTGGACTCGAGGAGCCGAACCAGTGTGTCTTGGTCCTGGGTGAAGGTCGCGATCCAACGCTGCCCGAGGGCACCCGCCCAAGCGGGCTCGATGAGCGTGCCGCTCGTCGTGTTGACGGTGAACGGCTCCGTCTGACAGGAGGCGCTGCACCCGTCACCGTCACTCGTCGCCCCGTCCTCGCACTGCTCGTCGGGGGACAGCACTCCATCGCCGCACACCCCCGAGCCGACGATCGGAATCAACGTGAGGCGTGTCTCGCGGGTCTCCCCGTTCTCGATCGTGGCCTCGGCGCAGGCCGTGGCGATGAATACGTTCATCCGTCCGGTGACCGGGTCCGTGCCCTTTCCGCGGACCAGCACGATGTAGGTCCCCGGCTCGACGGCGAGCTCCTGGCTGGCGGCACCACCGACGACCGGGATGGAGACGTCCGCCACGGCGTCGACGAACATGCCCTCGTCGACATCCGGCACCTCTGGGCTGACCATGCCGGTCGTCGCATCGCACGTGTAGGTGAGAGAGGGCAGCACAAACGCCCGAAGAGGGCCCTCGACATCGTCGATGAGCGCCAGCGGATCGTTGAGCGCCATGCCGACGCCTTCGGTGTCGCTCGCGCATGAACCGAGCACGAGGGCGCCGATCACGGCGAGGGCAGCTCCGAAGTTCGCACGGACCATGCGGGCATCCTACCGCAGCTCGTGCCGCTGCGCCGCGGAAGTCGAGGGCCCATGTGCGCGCCCGGCGTGTCGGCCTATGGTTGAAGCCGCCGTGGCCTACCGCGATGAACTCGAAGCGCTCCGCGCGCGGCTCGCCGCGGCCGAGGCGGAGCGAGACGATGCGAAGAAGGAGGCGAGGCGGCTGGCCGACGCCCTCGAGAGGGAAGGGGCGGGCCGTATCCAACGACGGATCGACCCACGCTGGCACTCGGTCCCTGGCGGCGAGCCGACGCCTGTCACGATTCGCAACGAGAGCGCCCAGAAAGTCGAAGTGCTCTGGCTCTCGTACGAGGGCAAGGAGCGCAGCGCGGGCACGCTCGTACCTGAGGGCGAGATGCAGACGCAGACCTACGTGGGGCACTGCTGGCGGATCGTGGACGCCGCGACCGGGGCCGTGCTGGCGCATCACCGCGTCGAGCCGAGCGCGGGCACGCCCCGTCTGATCTACGCGGGCGACGGCGCGCCGGAGACGGGCTGACCCTCAGGCGTGCGGGAGCCGCAGGAGGTGCCCGAGAGCGGCATCGTCCCAGTCTTCTTTGCCCGACTCGGCGGCGATCTCTCCGAGCGTGACGCGCGCGGCCTGAAGCGCGTCGAGGTCGTCGAAGGTGCCGCGAAGCATGCGGAGTCCCTCGCCGTCGCGCTCCGTCTCGATGCCGACCCTGGCCAGGTCCTTTGCCCAGACGGCGAGATCTTCCGCGGCTCCACTCAAGCGTTGGGGTTCCCGTACCAGCGCGGTCTTCCGGATCACGGTCGCCTCGGAGCCGCGTTCCAGCGTCGTCTCCAGCAAGCGCCGAACGGCGTCGAGCTCGGACGGTTGGACAGGCCCGCCGACGAGGTCCCAGTGAGTGACATCGCAAGGGGTCTCGATGCGGTAGACGCGAGTCGGTCGGACAGACTCGACGACGATGCGCGCCGA
Source organism: Sandaracinaceae bacterium (assembly GCA_045106715.1). Taxonomy (GTDB): domain Bacteria; phylum Myxococcota_A; class Polyangia; order Polyangiales; family Sandaracinaceae. Next base: position 76,864 of record JBGCFC010000070.1, on the reverse strand, counting down.
GCCACCGATGCGCGAGCCCTGACCTCCCGCCACCAAGCGCGACTCCGCGCGCCCGAGCAGCTCGCCGCCTGGCGATCTACCCTCGAAAGCCACGACATGCGTCGCCTCCCAGCGCTCGAGCGCGCCGTAGTCCGCGTGCTCCCGGACGGCGTGCGCCCAACTCAACTCGGGCGCCAGCGCTTCGACCGCCAGCTCGGCGAACGACGCCATCGCCCGGCCGGTGTCCATCAAGGACGCCGTCAGGCCCGGGAACGAGTAGCGAATCGCGACCTCATGGAACTCCGGCACGCCCGGTTTATAGCAACTCGATGTCCTCGGCGGAGATCGCGACGCGCCTCGCCGGCGGGAGCGGCCCCCGCTGCGGCGTGTCCCTCCTCGCCGACGCACCGCATCGACTCGTCACGCCGCGCCCCAGCTGGACCCGGTCGCGCTCGTCGATCCACATCACGACTTACCCCTTCCGGACGCGGTCCAGGAACTCGCTGACCGACGAATGCATGAGTTCGGCCAGCCGGGAGAGCTCGTCGGCCGCCTCGAGCATCTGCTCGGCCGCCGATCGCGTGTTGTGCGTTCCGTCCGTCACCGTGGTGAGGCTCGCGGCCACATCGCGGGTGCGTTCGACCGCGGCGGACAGGCTCTGGCTGATTTCAGACGCCGTGTCGCGCTGATCGGCGATGGACGCCTCCATGGTGGTCGCGAGCTTGGCCGAGCCCACCACCGTCTTGCCGATGGCTTCGATGGATTCGGCCGCTTCCTGGGTCACCGACTGGATGGCCCCCACCTGGTCCTCGATCTCGCCGGTCGCCTCGGCGGTCTGGGTGGCGAGCCCCTTCACCTCGGAGGCCACGACGGCGAAGCCCTTGCCGGCGGCGCCCGCTCGCGCGGCCTCGATGTTGGCGTTGAGCGCGAGCAGCCGCGTCTGGCCCGCGACTTCGGTGATGAGCCGAATGACCGAGCTGATCTTCAGGGATGCCTCGCTCAGGCCGGACATCGTCTTGTTCGTCGCCGCGGTCGCGTCGGATGCCTCTTGGGCTTTTGTGCTCGACTCCGTGGCCTGCCGCGCGAGATTGGAGATGGTGGCGGTCAGCCCGCCGGTCGCCTCTGAGATGTGGCTCAGCGTAGATGTCACCTCCTCGGCCGCGTTGGTCACGAGGTCGACCGAGTCGGACGTCCGTCCGGCGACGGTCAGCAGGCCCTCCGCGTTGGAGCGGACTTGGGTGGAGGCGGCGGCCACGCTGGAGACGATCTCGAGCACGGTGCTCTCCAGCTCGTCGACGAGGCGGACTCGCGCCGCGCGCTCGTCCTCCAGGATGCGGGCGTTGGCCTCCATGGCCTCCGTAGCCCGGTTCACCTTCGCTGCGGCACTCTGAAAGCTGCCAAGCATGCCGCGCTCAAGAAACTTCCGGTGGTAGTTGCCTGCTGCGGCCGCGCTCAGGGATACGCTCGACTCCCGCACGAAGGCGTCGGTCAGATCGAGAAGGTGGTTGATCTCGCCCATCATGTGACCGAGGTCGTCGTTCTTGATGTGCAGCAGGCGCGGCTCCAGGTTGCCGACGGCGGCCTGCCCGCAGACCTCCGCCACCATCCGGATGGCGGCGCGATACATGGCGAGATCTTCCTCCGCCTGGGCCAGACGGCCCGCGAGGTCGCCGTTCTTGGTTGACTCGAGCATCCCCGCCTCCGTCACAGCGACCACACAAATTCGTCGTAGGGCGTCTCGCCAAGGGTGTCGCCGAGGGCCTTCATGGCCGCGGCGATGCCGTCTTTCCGCTTCGTGTGCCCGGCCTCCACCTCGCACAGCGCCTTGTAGACGGGGATGACCTTGTCGACCGCCGTGCGGTCCGGGACGCGCCGGTTCGAGTGGTATCCGATGATGTCGCCGGCGTCGTTGAAGGTCGGCGTGACGTGCGCGAGCACCCAGTAGTGGTCGCCGCTCTTGGTCTGGTTGACGACGTAGGCGAAGATCTCGTCGCCCGCCATGACGGTGTCCCAGAGGAGTTGGAAGACCGAACGCGGCATATCCGGGTGGCGGATGCAATTGTGTGGCTGGCCGAGGACCTCTTCCTCCGTGTAGCCGGCGACCGTCAGGAACACCTTGTTCGCATAGGTGATGATTCCCTTGGTGTCGGTCTTGCTGACGATGATCTCGTCTTCGTCGAAGAACCGCTCTCGCCCCGTCGGCTTGATTGTCGGTATGGACACAGTTCCTCCTGGTGTGGGCTCCCTCTGGCAATCGGCTGTCCGCGCTGAGACTTGACCCTTCTTGAGACAGGTTGGCGGGGCGCCCGTGGATCTCGGGCGAGGATCTTCTATGGTGGGCGCCATGAAGCGGCTTTGCGTAGTGGTGGCCCTGCTCCTCGGAGCGGGTTGTGGTGGAGACGGCGGCACCGGCGATGCCGGCCCGGACGCAGGCGGGGGCACGGACGGCGGCATGGTCGATTCGGGAACGCCTGTGGACGCGGGACCTGCCGACGCGGGCCGGGACGCCGGGCGCACAGACGCAGGCAACGACGCCGGCGCCGCGGACGGCGGTCCCACGGACGGGGGGCCGACCGATGGGGGGCCCGTCGATGGCGGCCCGGCCGACGCGGGGACCGACGCCGGAATGACCGATGCCGGGATGACCGACGCGGGGCCGCCCGACGGGGGCGACCTCGACGCGGGGAGCTTCGGGATCGGCGGTGTGGACTACCGCGCCATCGCGCGTGGTGGCTCGCTCCAGGTGCGCGGGGCGGGGTTCACCGGGGCGACCTCCGCGACCCTCGGCGGCATCTCGCACGCCGTCTCCTCGGTCACCGAAACGAGCCTCGTCATCGACGCCGTGGACGCGAGCACGCCGTTGGGGCGTCAGCCGCTTCGGGTGGTCAACGCGGTGGGCGAGACGGCGCCCTTCGACGTGGTCGTCATCCACCTCCAGATCAACGAGGTCGAGGTGGACAGCCCGGGGTCGGACCTGGCTGACTTCGTTGAACTCAGCACCGGCGTGGACGCTCCGATTTCGCTCGATGGCTACGTTCTGGCCCACTACAACGGCAGCTCCTCCGCCGGGCAGCCGCGGGTCGCTTCGGTGGACTTGGCCGAGGGCGGCGCCGAGACGGACGGCAATGGGCTGCTTCTCGTCGCCAACACAGGCGTGCCGACGACACCCGATATCGTGCTTGGCGCCGACCTCCAGCAGGGCGAGGACCTCGTGGCGATCTATCAGCGCCGCACGCCCGCGCCCCTCGCCCTCGCCGACATCGGTACCACCGGGCTCATCGACGCCGTCGTCTGGGAGTCGGGCTCGGACGCGGACGAGGCTTCGCTCGACGTGTTCTCCGTGGGTGCGACCCGTGTCGTGCAGATCGGCGCAACGAGCGAAGCGCGCCAAACCACGAGCATCCAGCGGTGCGGCCGCGAAGAGGCGCTGCGCGACCTCTCCACGTTCGAGCGTGAGACGCCCTCACCCGGTCTTCCGAACCACTGCGGGGACGCCGTCGCCCGTCTTCCTGCATGCGTGGTCGACTTCGGTACGGTCTGCCCCGACACGGTCGAAGGTGCTTGCGGCTCCCACTTTCAGTCGAACCGCAGCGACCGGTGCGCCGCACCGGTGACCGCCGAATGCAGCGTCGCGGGCGTCGCGTACGGAGCGGACGTGTCGGATGGCGGCGCTCGTGTCGACATCTTCCTCGTCGACGCGCTCGAGAGTCTGGATACGTTCTTCGTTGGTCAGGACAGCGACGTCGCCACCATGCGGTTCTTCGACATCGACGGGAACGAGGTCGACATGATCGACATCGACGACGTGCAACCCCCAGGGCCCATCGAGGCCGACGTGGATTGCCTGACGGGGGCCCCTGCGCGGGCGATTCGAAGGATCCGTCCGCGGCCCGACCCCGATACGCTCGTGGTGCCCGTGGTCCGCGTTCGCCGTATCCTCATCGAAGGAGCTCAGGGCGTCTGGCTCGACAACTTCGTGATCAATCCTTCCTGACTCATAAACGCAGACGGGTCGTCCCACTCACCAGCATGACCCTTCTCCGAATCTCCCTCGCCGCGTTGCTCTTGGTGGCCTGTGACGGCGCGCCCGCCCCCGACGCTGGGACGCCGGAGGTGGACGCGTCGGGCGGCGACGCGGGTGCGGCCTCCACGCACCTTGCTCGTCGCCATCTCCCGGAACGAAGCCGGATCGCGGCCGGCGAGGCGGCACTCTATTCGTTCGACGGCACCCCGGTACCCTGGGTGGCGCTCGAGAACCTCTGGTTGGTCTGGGGCGAGCCGGGCCTGGACGAGGCCGCGTATTGGGCACGTTTCTCCGAGCGCTACGGATTCGTCGCCCGGGATGGAGAGCCGCCCTACGGGATCGAACGCGACGGCGCGAACGGCCAGATTCAGTGCCTCGCGTGCCACACGGACCGGGTGGCCGGCCAGGTCGTGATCGGATCGGGGAACGGTCGGCTCGACCTCGAGGCGCTCTACGATGACCTCTTGGCGCTCGCGGAATTGGCCCCGATGTTCGGGGTGGTGGTGCCGCCCCCTCCGCCCATCTGGGACGAGGCGTTCGCGGGGCGGACGGGGGCGCCGGGGGCAACCGACGCGTTTGGGATGGCGATCACGCTCGCGGCGGCGACCGTTCCTTCCGAGGGCATCGAGCGGCGGTACGGGTTTCAGCAGCCGCCGGCGTGGTGGCAGCTCGCGTACAAGGACCGCAGCTACACGGACGGCGCCGCGACGGGCCACAACATCCGCACGATGCTGGCCGGCACGCTCCCCTCCGGAGCGTCCCTCGAGGAGATCGAGGCGATGGAGCCGGTCGTCGCCGATCTGCGTCAGTTCCTGCTGTCGCTCGAGGCGCCTCGTTGGCCGTTCCCCGCGCCCGATGCCGCCGCGGTGGCGCGGGGTCGCACGGTCTACGGGGAGCGGTGCGCGTCGTGCCACGGGGCAGACGGAGGTGGGCCGGAGGCGTTTCCCGACCGGGTCGTGGATGTGGGGACCGACCCGGTTCGTCATCAGGCCCTCGGCGCAGACGAGGCGACGTGGATCAACCTCGGCTGGTTCGGCGAGCCGCCGTTTGAAGACACGTCCGGCTATCTCGCGCCCCCGCTCGTTGGCGTTTGGGCGACGGCGCCGTACCTGCACAACGGGAGCGTTCCCGATCTGCGCGCGCTGCTCGTGGTGGCCGAGCGTCCTACGCGGTGGCGCCGGGTGCGCGGCGAAGACGACTACGACGGTGCGCGCGTCGGGGTGCGCTTCGACGAAGTCGGGGCGGACGACCCGCTCGTCTACGACACCGAGGTGATGGGCTTGAGCGCCGCGGGTCATGACTTCGCCGGCGGTCTGCCCAACGAGGACATCGACGCCCTCCTGGCGTTCCTCACGACGCTCTGAGTCGCGCTTGGGCGAGCAGCGGGGCGCCGGAGCAGATCAATAGATCGCGATGGCGAACCCCGTGGTCCACGCGAGGCCGAGCCGCGGCTCGAGCCCGCCACCGAACACCCACGCTTCGGCGCGCACATCCACGAAGCCGCCGATGCCGTCCTCGTCCGTGAAGCCGGGGGCGCCGAACTCGATGCCGAAGCCGAGCTGAGAGACCCACACCCCCACCTCGCCCCGGTCCTGGTCAGGGTAGGTCATGGCGCCTCCGCCCGTGGCGAGCACCGCGTAGAACCGGCCGAGCTGGGGCGCGAGCGTCACGCCGAGCCGGATGCCGAGGGTGCCAGCGGGCAGGTTGGTGCGGCGGCCCGAAGGGTCATCGCCCCAGCGAACTGGGGTGGTCGCAAACTCCAGGAACCAGGTGTCCTCGGCGAGGTGGGCGGCGAGGGACAGCTTGAACCCGTGCTGGTCCACGCCGACGTGGTCCCACGCACCTGCGTAGCCGAGGTGAAACGACGAGATCTGGAGCCCTCCGCTCCCCGTCTCCTCCCTTGGCGGGGGCCGCGGCGGCGGTGCCTCGGGGACCTCGTGATGCGGAGGTGACGCCGTGCCCAGCGACGCCTGCTCGACGACGACCACACGCGGCCGCCGAACGGCGACCTCCACGTTCACGGTGCCCTCCATGCGGGCCCCCGACCTTCGCCGCGATCGCTGTCGGGAGTCGTTCGGCTCGCCTCGGGTTCGCACGGTCACGCCCGCTTCGGGGCTTCGGGCTCGCACTTGAGCCGCCGCGGGGCAGCTCGAGAGCAGGCCATACACAGCAAGCGCGCTCAGAGTCCATCGGGTGATCATGGGTCCGACCGCTCTCCAAAGCCGTGCCATCGGCGGACGCCGCGATCGGCGACCTGGCCCGGGCGGAGGCGCGTGAACGATGGTTTACGCTGTCGCCTCCCGAGGTTCATGGTCGCTTGCAGCCAGGCCCCCCAGCGATAGTCCTAAGGGTGTGCCTTGGGGAAGGAACCTCGCGCTGATCGTCACCGCGCTGCTCACCGGCTGCTTCGCATCCCACGAGCTCCCGACGGACGCGGCCGTGGTGGACGCGGGCCCGATGGGGCTCTGTCGCTGCGAGGAGTGTGGCTGCCTGGTCGACGGATGCCGGTTTGACGACCAGGTCTGCGACCCGTTCACGCTGCAGTGCGAGACTGTCTGCGAGACCGCCTCCGATTGCTTCCCGGTCCTCGACCAGGTCTGTGAGGACAACCGCTGCCGTGTGCCGCCGTGCACATCGGACGCGGACTGCGAGCCCTCGCCGGGGCTGACCATCGGTTGCGTGGACCGCGGCTTCCGTCCTCTCTGCACGGCGGTGTGCGTCGATGACGCGGACTGCTCGGCCCTCGGGGCCCGCGCGGTCTGTGCTGACGGTCTGTGTCGGCCAGAGGGCTGTCGGTCCGACGAGGAGTGCGTGGCGCGTCACGACGAACGCTTCCGCTGTCGCGCGCTGTAGCCCCGGCAGGCGAACCAACGAAAACGGGCCCGAGGCCGAAGCCCCGAGCCCGTCGTCTCGCGATGCCGCGCTCAGCCCATCACGGGCAACGAACCCTGTGGGCGAACCTGCGTCGTGGGAGCCGGCGCCGCGGCGGCGCGCTCGATGGAGGCGCTCTCCTCGGCCGTCGGCATGACCAGGTCGCGCACGGTCTTCTTCACTAGGTCGTCGACGATGGGCATGAAGTCCTTCGCTTCGAGGCCGACGCGGCGCGCCAAGGCCGGCAGGAACGGGGCGATCTCGCGCCACTTCTTCGCCTGGCTCGGCAAGTCCTTCTGGGTCCACTTAATGAAGCGCTTCGTGGTCTGCTGCGCTCGAACGCCCACCTTTCCGAGCCGGCTCTTGCCGACCAAGGGGGCCAGCTCGTGCACGATGTCCGCCGCGCCGCCGGCGGCGATGTGCACGGGCTTGTGGAACGCGCGCGCGTACTTGCCCGTGGCAAGCTCGCGGATCTGCTCCTCGGTCACGCCGTGCTGCTCGAGGGCCTCCTGGTACTCGGCCTGCGCCCGGAGGCGCGCCTTGAACAGGAACATCTGCACGCGCGAGTAGAAGTTCACAGCCGCGTCGCCGCTCGTCTCGACCGCGCAGTATATGGCCTCGGGGTAGCGCTCGGTGACGACACTCTGCACACCGTCGGAGACGCCGCTCGAAGGCATGCAGCCGAAGGGCTTCACGCTGAGCGTCATGTGCGCCTTGTTCTTCACCACGTTCATGATGAGCTTGGCCACCTCGAGGTGACCCTCACCGCCGCGCAGCTCCTGGTTGTAGAAGCTGTGCCCGTACGTCGCGACCTCGTCCATGTCGGGCAACACGTGGCCCTCGACGCCGACGAGCTTGGCCCAGCTTTGCCACCAGACCCGGAGCGCCACCTCCGCGAAGAACAGCCCCGCGAGCGTGAGCCCGACGTCGCTGTCCGCGAGCCCGAACTTGCTGTCGTCCGCGCCCTTGAGCTCCATACGCGCCTTGGTGTCGTGGCGGAACTCCCAGAGGTTGTAGAGGAGCAGGTTGATCAGGCACTGGATGTCGACCTCGGAGCCCTCCTCCTCGAGGAAGCGCTGGAGGTGGTAGTTGCCGTCACCCTCGGTGGTCATCGCCCAGAACTCGCCGAGCACCGCGACGCGAGGCTTGGGCTGCAGCCGGTCGAGCTCGACGCCCTGGAAGATTTTGCGGGCGCGGTAGAGCGCCGCGAGCACGCTCTTCTTCTGCGCCAGCGCGTCGTAGATGCCCTTCTTGGCTTCGTCGAGCGCCTTGTCGGCGGAGCCCGGAACGACCTCGTAGGGACGCATTCGGTAGCCCATCACGTTCATGATGTCGCCCGCGAAAAGGCACTTGCCGACCGTGATGAAGAACTCCGGATCGAGCTTGAGGCCGAGTTCCTCACCGCTCGCCTGCTTGAGCCCGCCCGTCTGCTGGAACAGCATCACGCGGAAGCCGTCGAAGCCGGCGTCGCGGAGTGCCTTGCGGTACTCGGTGACGTACATCCCGAAGCGACACGGGCCACACGCGCCGGCCGTCAGGAAGAGGTAGTTTTCGACGATGTGCTCGGCGCTCAGGCCTTCCTCGTCCCGGAGGCGGCAGAGCTCCTGAACCAGGCTGCCGACCGTGAAGTAGGTCGGGTTGCACTGGCCGCGGTTGCCGAACTCCTTGCCGTGCCGAAGCGCGCCGGTGTCCGGGCAGTCGAGCGCGCGGACCGTGTAGCCGAGGCCGGTCAGCCCGCCCTCGACGAGGTAGTCGTGGGCCATCGTCAGCCCGCCGACCAGGAGGGTCGTGTGGGCCTTCTGCGACGCCGCGAACTGCGGGTCGACCATCTCGTCGGTCCAGTGGTCCTTGGTCTTGCTGCCGAGGCCCAGCGCCGCGCGCTGCTCCGCCTCGAATTTGGCGAGCTCGGCCTCGATGTCGAGGTCAGTGGGGTCGCTCGCGTCGGCGAGCTTGCGGTCTCGAATCACCATGTTCGTTCTCCTGGGGCTCTCAAACCCGAACCAAGCTGCCTTCGGGGGTCTTCTTGCCAAGCTGGATGAGCCCCGCCTGGGCGCGCGCACGCACGTCCACGTCGGGGTCGGCCGTCTTGGCGTAACTGGCCAGGCGCTCCGCGAGCTCCTGGATTTGCTGGTCGAGCGCGGGGTCTTGGGTGCGCCGCGCCTTGAGCTGCTCGCGCTTCATCTCGAGCAGAGACAGACGCTTTTCGTCGATGCGGTGCGCCAGCTCGGCCTTCTTGGCCGCGTGATCCTCGAGCCGCTCCTCGTGGAGCTTCAGCGAGTGTGCGTACGTCTTGACGCGGATCTTGATGCTGCCGGCGGGCTTGTTGGCGTCGAGGTCGTGAAGGGCCGAATAGGGCACCGCGCTCTTCTCGACGATGCGGTCGATGATGCCGAACGTCGGCGCATCGTGGCCGCACTTGAAGCTCGAAAGATCGAGCAGCACGACGTTCGGGTGACGGGCCGCGAACTTCACCGCCCACACCTTCTGGGCGCTGTTGGCGGAGTAGTTCTCCGGCCATACGTCGTTGATGTCGAGCGGCGACTGGATGAGACCGGCGTCGAGGTCTTCCTGGAAGAACCGCGTGAGGTACTCCGGGTCCTTCGGGATGGAGCGGATGCTGAGGATGGGGTAGCCGAGCACCTGGAACTCATCCGGGATACCGTGGTGCAGGCCAGGGTCCATGTGGTACGGGCGGCCTACGACGAGGATGGCGACCCGGTTGTCCATCTCGACTTGGTCGAGGATGGCGCGACCCTTCTTTTCGAGCCCCGCATCGAACCGCTCGAGCGCCTCGAACGCTTGGTCGATGGCGAAGTTCGACTCGTCCTCCGTCATCTGGAGGCAGTCCTTGAAGGTGTTGAACATCACCTGCTTCATCCGCACGGGCTCGGCGAAGCTCACGGACGGGTCGAAGTACTCGATGCCGCGCGCGTCGAAGTAGTTCTGCTCCTTCGTGAACGCCGCCTTCATCACGTCCGGCGTGCCAGCCACGATGGGGCAGCTCGTCTTGTCCTGGGCGTGCTCCACGAAGCTCGGCACGTGGCTGAGGATCGGGAAGAAGATGGCGTTGATGGGGCGCTCGACGTGCTTGTGGAAGAACAGGTGGTGGAAGTGCGCCTGAACGACCTTCGACGGGTAGCAGGGGTCGACTGAGCCGTACTTGCCGCCTTCGGCGAACATCTCTTCGCCGCTCTCGTCGCTCCACACGACGTTGCGCGCATCCACGCCGAGCGCCTGGAAGTACGTCGTCCAGAACGGGCCGGTCGAGTACATGTTCAGGACACGCGGCATCGCGATCCGGAAGCGCCGCCGAACCTTCTGGGCCTCTTCACCGCTGCGCTGGAAGCCGCGTGAGAACTTCTTCCGCTTCACCTGGCCCCAGAAGTTGCGGCTCACGGTCATGTCGTCGACGGGGCTGTCCGCCTCCGGCTGCGGGGCGATGCCCTTCTGCCGCTGGAACGCCTTCAGCGCCTCGTGGGTCACGAGGTTGGGGAACTCGCGCATGATGGCGCGCCGCTCCTTGACCAGCTCCAGCATCGCCTCCTCGGACTCGACGGTGCCCTTTTCGCAGGAGAAGCCGCTGATGTAGCGCGCCGTGGATCCATCTGGGCGCGTCGCGTCGATGTACGTCCGGCTGCACTCGTTGGGGCAGAAGTGGCAGACGGTCTCTTCGTCGTTCTTGGTGGTGTACTCGAGCTCGATGGCGGCCTCGAGACCGACGAAGCGGCTCGTTCCCGTGCGCTGGACGACGCGTCGCGTCTCCATGGCGGCGCCGATGGCGCCGGCTTCCCCCGAGTGCGGGTGGACAAACACCTCGCCGCCCGGGACGCGCTCCTTGATGTAGTCGACCTGCGCTTTGACGGCGGCGAGGTTGTACTGGGTGCCGCCCTGAAGGACGAACTTGGTGCCCAGCGCGGCGAGCCGCGGGACACCGACCACGTACTGCCAGACGTTCTTCGGGAGCACCTGCGCGAGCCCGGCGAGAAGCTCTTCCTTGCTGAAGCCCTCCTTCTGGAAGTTCACGCGGTCGGTGTCGAGGAACACCGCGCAGCCGTAGCTGAACTTCGGCGCGAGGGACGCTTCGAACGCGGTGTCCGCGTACTCCGTGACGGGCAGGCCGAACTGGTCAGCCATGGCCTGCAGGAGCATGCCGTTGCCGGCCGAGCACTGGTTGGAGAGCTTGAAGGACTTGATGTCCCCGTTCTCCATGAAGAGGACCTTGATGTCCTGGCCGCCGATGTCGCAGATGACGTCGACGTCGCCGAAGAAGTGCGTTGCGCTCATCATGTGCGCGACGGTCTCGACGATGTTCACGTCGGCGAGCACCGTCTGCTCGAGCACGTCGGCCGCGTAGCCGGTCGCCCCGAAGCCCAACACCTCGAGCTCCGCGCCGTCGGCGCGCACCCCGTCCCGCAGCTCGCGCAGCAGGTCCTTGGTGTCCTGGATGGGGTTGCCCTTGGAAAGCGTGTAGGCCTTGCGAAGGATCTCGCCCTCTTCGCTGAGCAGCACCGCCTTGCTGGACGTCGAGCCTCCGTCGAGTCCGACAAACGCACGTACCGTCTCGCCCGCTGAGAAGCCCACAGGGTGGAACTTCGGGATGCGGTAGGCCTCCTTGAAGGTGTCGAGCTCCGACGTGTCCGCCGCGAGGGGAGGACCGGCGGTCTCGCCCAGACGGGAGGCGCGTCCCTCCTTGATGTAGTGCTGCAGCCCAGAGATGCCGCCGTAGCGGCCGACGTTCGCCGGCTCGTGCATCCCGTACATCACGGCGCCGTACGCAGCGTACAGCTCGGCGTTCTTCGGCACGACGATCAGTTCGTCAAGCGGGATCGAGCGATCCCACTCGAAGCCGCGCTCGTCCCAGATCTCGGGGATGCGCTTGCGCCAGCACTCCTGGAGGAACGGCAGGTACGTGTTGGGGCCCCCGAGCAGCAGGACCTTGGGCTTGAGCGTGCTGCCGCGGGTGAGCACCGAGAGGTTCTGCATCACGATGGCGTCGGCCAGCGAGCAGAGGATCTCTTCGGCTGGAATGCCGGTCTTCACGAGGTTGACGATGTCGGTCTCGGCGAACACGCCGCACTTGGCCGCCACGTGATGAAGCTTGCTGTCGTCGAAGTGCAGCTTGACCGTGTCCTCGGGCGGCATGCCCACCTTGATCATGCACTTGTCGATCGTGGCGCCCGTGCCGGACGCGCACTTGTCGTTCATCGAGGCCGAGGCGGTCTTGTCACCGGTCTCCTCGTTCGCCTTGAACATGATGATCTTGGCGTCCTGCCCGCCGAGCTCCACGACGCTGCCGCAATCGGGATGCAGCGTCTCGACGGAGAGCGTGACCGCGTTGACCTCCTGCACGAACTTGGCACCCGTGGGCCCCTCGAGCGGCCCTCCGCCCGAGCCCGTGATGAACAGGCGAATGTTCTCCCGCGGGATCTCGGAGAAGGCCTCTCCGATGCGCACGAGGAATTCCAGCACACACTCGGCTTGCTTCGTGTGGTGCCGTTTGTAGTCGTTCCAGAGGATGTCGCGCGTGGTCGGATCCACCACGACCGCTTTCACGGTGGTGGACCCAACGTCCAACCCGATGAGGATTTCGCCCGTATTCGTCACGCTTTGCTCCTGCACTCTGTCACTGACGTCAGTGTCAGTAACGAAGGTGGCCGGGTGGGTCAACACGTGACCGCGATTTTCAGCCTTGCGTCGCCGCCTTATGAACCTATCCGTCGGCGTTTCGAGTGGGCCTGGTTCGCTGCGCAGCTTCGTTTTTTTCGCGGTTTGGGGTTGTCGGGGGAGGGCGGCGCACCAGGACGGGTGAATGAGCAACCCCTCCAGTCCGCTGTTCGATCCGACGCGGCTCGGCGCGATCGCGCTTCCGAACCGAATTGTCATGGCGCCGATGACGCGCAGCCGCGCCACGCCTGACGGCATCCCGTCTCCGCTGGCGGCCCGCTACTACGCCCAGCGCGCGTCGGCCGGACTCATCCTCACCGAGGGCACGCAGCCCAGCTACCAGGGGCAGGGCTACTGCCGCACGCCGGGGATTCACACCGACGGGCAGGTCGCGGGCTGGCGCGTGATCACGGACGCGGTGCACGACGCGGGCGGGAAGATCGCGCTCCAAGTCATGCACGTCGGTCGGGTTGGCCACGCGGCGAACCAGTTCGAGCAGGTGGGCTTCGTGGCTCCCTCGGCCCTGGCCGCAGACGCCCAGATGTACACCGACGCCGAAGGCATGCAGCCCATGGCGCTGCCGCGTGAGATGACGCTGGCGGACGTCGCCGAAGCGACGGCGCAGCACCGCGCGGCCACCGAGCGCGCGTTCGAGGCAGGCTTCGATGGAGTCGAACTCCACGCGGCGAACGGCTATCTCGGTCAGCAGTTCCTCTCGAGCGGCACCAACCAGCGAACCGACGCTTACGGGGGCAGCGCCGAGGCCCGGGCCCGTTGGGTCGTCGAGACGCTCGAGGCGATGGCCTCCGTCGACGGGCCGGAGCGCGTGGGCGTCCGGCTTTCTCCCGGCGGAGTCCTGAACGACGTCACCGACGCCGACCCGAGCGCGACCTATGCCGCGCTCCTGAAGGCCATCGGCGGGCTCCAGCTCGCGTGGGTGCACTTCATGCACACGGGGTGGGAGCAGGAGACGCTCTACGGCCAGGTTCAGGCGCCCCTCATCCTCACCGGAGGTTACGACCGCGAAAAGGCGGAAGCCGCGCTGGCTGAGACGGGGGCGGCTGCCATCGGCTTCGGGCGACCGTTCTTGGCCAACCCCGATCTGCCGGCCCGGCTGCGCCATGGTCACCCTCTCAACGAGCCGGACGGAGCGACCTTCTTCACGCCTGGTGAGAAGGGCTACATCGACTACCCCGCCCTGGGAGAAGACGGACCGGGGTGACTCGTCATGCGCGCTGGCGCAATTGCGGTCGGTTCGCGAAGTCCCGTACCCTCGCTGCGTGCCAGTTCGCTCGCCCTCGGTGTCTCGGCTCTTGCTCCTACTCGTTGGGATGAGCGGGTGTGGGGCGGCGGAAACACGGTGCTGGTCAACCTGCGCACCGACTACGTCGCTCAGGTCGAGTTCGACGAAGTCCGTGTCTTCTTTGCGCTCGCCACCGGCAGTGAGGAGGTCCGCACCCACCGCGTCGGGCCCTTCGACTACACGCGCGGCGAGCGCGTCGTCCCGTTCGAAGGGGTGCCCCAAGGCGACCACCGGATTCGCGTGGAACTCTACGCCGGGAACGTCATCGTCGGTGTGCGCACGGTGCTCCTTTCGCTCTCTCAAGACACGAGTGCGACCGTAGTCGTGACTCGGGTGCATGGGGGTGATGTGTCCCGACGGAGACGAGGCCTCGGCGACCGAGTGCGCGGGCGGTCGCTGCGTCTCTCCGGCGTGCACGCCGGAGACGCCGGGAGCATGCGAGGCGGGGTGCGTGACGGACCGCGACTGCGCCGCAATGGCAGCCTGCGCGCAAGGCGAGTGCACGGTCGGGGATCGTGCGTGTTCGGGCCGATCGAAGGCGCGTGTGATGTCGGGGAGTACTGCAATCCGGTTTCAGGCTGCGTCGGAGGTTGCAACAGCGGTCTGTGCACGGATGCGGGCGAGCCTCTTCCTCGCTATGTCTGGCGCGCGGGTGAGTTCGGCGCGTGCTCCGTCTCGTGTGGCGTCGGTGAGGAACGACGCGATGTGACCTGCGTCGATGGCGCAGGGCAGCCGGTGGAAGCGTCGCTGTGTCCAGGTCCGGCCCCGGAGGCGAGCCGCTCCTGTGAGCGGGATCGTCCACGTGCGGTTCGGGTGATTGGTCTGAGTTCGGGGCATGCGATGGCAGCTGCAGCCAAACCCAAACGCGCCCTTGCAGCGTGCCGGGCCACTGCGCGGGCGCGCTTTCGCAAACACGTGAATGCGTCGGGGGCGAGTGCTGTCCGGGCGCGGCGTGCGGCCCGACCAGCTATCGACGGTCGGGCGGCTGGGTCTGTCGAGAGGATGGCGGCGATTTCAATGTGCTGTTCTACGCGCCCTACATCTTCACGGAGCGGCGCTGCGACTCCGCCCGACGATGCGTCCCCCAGGACTTGGCCAGGAACCTCGAGTGCCTATGCAGCACGTCGGGCCCAGGGTGCACCAGCAGCGCAAGCGGGTGCGGACCGGTTGCGCGTGGTCAATGCCGCGATGTGGTCACCGACGCGCGCGGCCCTTGTCCCAACGAGGATGTCTACGCGGACTGCTTCTGAGCGGCGCGCGGCTTGCGTGGACGCTGCGCGAGCCGCGCTGCACCGCGACGCCGGGTGAACGCGTCCACGCTGCTACGCTCGCGCGATGGTGCGTCGGCAGTGGCTCAAGTGGGCGGCAGGGGCCGCGATGGTGGGATGCGGACCCGAGCCGAGCAGGGCGGAGCCAGGCACGGTCGCGGCGCCCACGGCACAACCGGCCGCCGTGCCGCCGACGCCCGTGGCGCTTCCCACGCGTGCACGAGAAGGGGTTGCGGTCCGGCCGGCGGATGAGGCGGCATGGACCGCCCTCGGAGAGGCTCTCGATGGGCGACTCGTGCGCCCCAACCAGTCCGACTACGGACGGGCTCGGCTGCTCTTCGACCCTCGCTTCGATCATCTGCGTCCAGACGGAATCGTGTACGCGAGCACCGAGTCCGACGTGCAGCGCTGCGTTGCCTTCTCCCGCGAACACGCGCTTCGCTTCGCCGCGCGCTGCGGGGGGCACAGCTACGGGGGCTATTCCGGCGGCCCGGGCCTGGTCTGCGACGTTGGCCCGATGGCGCGGGTCGAACACCGCGAAGGCCGAGCCGGCATCGGGGCCGGAGCCAAGCTCATCGACATCTACGCGACGCTCGCGGCATCGGGCGCCAGCATCCCGGGGGGGAGTTGCCCGAGCGTTGGCATCGCCGGACTGACACTCGGGGGAGGGCAGGGCGTGCTCGGCCGCAAGCTGGGCCTCACCTCGGATGCGATGCGGTCCGTGCGCCTCGTGACGGCGAGCGGGGACCTCCGGACTTGCAGCGCGGAGGAGAACTCCGACTTGTTCTGGGCGTGTCAGGGCGGCGGCGGCGGCAACTTCGGCGTGGCGACGGAGTTCCACTTGGAGGCCCACCCGGTCGCGCAGCTGGTGCGCTTCGCCATGCCTTGGTCCTGGTCCGCGGCTGCGGATGTCATCGCCGCGTGGCAGGAGTGGGGGCCCGACGCGCCTGACGAACTCTGGTCGAAGTGCGAGATCGGCGCGCGAGCGGACAGCACCTCCATCGCCGTGCACGGCGTTTTCATGGGCACTGAGTCGGACCTGCGTCCGCACCTCGACCGGCTCGTCACTCGGGTGGGCGCGCGCCCGCGGCGGCGCAGCGTGGAGACGGCGCCGCTGCTCGAGAGCATGCTCGCGCTGGGCGGGTGTGCGCGCCGGACGCTGGAGCAGTGCCACCTGCCCCCGGAAGGCACGATGCATCGCGGCATTCACCTCTCGCGTTCCCACGTGATCGGCACTCCGTTGTCCTCGGCAGGCATCGCCAGGTTTGTGGAGCGCATGCCGCGTGTGGGTCTCGCCGAGGGCCGGGGGAGGGTGGGGTTCGACGCATTGGGCGGCGCCATCGCGCGCGTCGCCCCGGACGCCAGCGCGTTTGTGCATCGTCGCGCGCGCTTCGTCGCCCAGTACGCGAGCTACTGGAGCCGAAACGCCAGCGCGGCGCACGTCGCACAAAGCACGGCGTGGCTGGACCGGCTGCACGAGGCGATGGCGCCACACGCCGCCGGCGCGTACGTGAACTACATCGACCCACGGCTCGAAGGGTGGGCGGAGGCCTACTACGGCGCCAACCTCGCTCGGCTCCGCCGCATCAAAGCGTCGGTCGACCCCGAGAGCGTCTTCCGGTTTGCGCAGGGCCTGGTCGGGTGAGCGCTATGGGTTGGGAATCATGTCCGCAGCGCCCAACGCATCCTGGTAGCGCTGCACGAGCGCTTTGTCCTTGGCGACGATGGACAAGGGCGGCACGCGGTCGGCGCGCGCGTCGACGCCCGAGAGAATGCTGCAGTCGTTGAGGAACGACCAGCCGTCGACCAGGGCCAGCAACATCTCGTCTTCGTCGCTCCCGGTCGACTCCGCGCCCTCGATCTTCAGCTCGTACATGCGGTTCGCGAGCCGACGCGTGCTCGCGTAGTCGTCCCCCGCGAGCGATTTCCGGATGGCGCTGATCGCCTCCCCGTCCTTGAGCTCGGAGAGCGCCGGAATCCGGTAGTGCGTCAGGGGACAAAGCAGCTTCCGGTCCCGGTGGATCGCGATGTTGGCGGCGCGCACGTGGCCCACCGAGCAGTAGAGGCAGCCGTTCCAGAACGCCGACATGCCGACCATCATCTGCGAGTCGGCCTCGCCCCAGAGCTTTTCCGCGCGGGTCGAGATGTTGCCGAGCACGGTCAGGTACTCGATGGCCTTCCGCGTGCCGAACGTGCGCACGAGCTCCGCGTTGAAGGGCACGGGGTGGCGATTCCAGCCCCATCCCATGACGTTCATGAAGTGCACGCCCATCTTCTGCCCGAAGGTGAGGTCGTCGGTACCGAGGCGCTCTTCGCTCACTGGTCCCCTCCCTTCCAGCGAAGCACCTTGGCGGTCCGCCCGGCGGTCCGTTCCGCGGTGTCGGAGAGCCAATCGGCGGCTTGCTCCGGCCGAGAGAAGACCGACGCTCCCTCGTCGTTGCACATCTTGACGATCCAGATGGCGGTTCCGCGAAAGCGCGGACTGTCGGCGATGTAGGCGGTGCGTTTGCCCTGCTCGGCCAGCACGGCCTGAAGCTCCGTGAACGCGCTGCGTCCGAGGATGGTGGCCCGCGTGAGCTCGGAGAACTGAATTTGGACGCGCTTCACGGCGCGGGTTCGGCGGCGAAACTCATCGGCGTGAGCGAGCACGCTCTGCTCGCTCATCTCGCCGACGAAGCGGATTCGGAGGGTCTTCCCGTCTTGGGCGTAGTGAACTTGCATCCGCTGGCACCACGCTACTCCAGCCACGCTCGGGGATCCATCCTTTGGGACGCAGCGCCGCGTCTTCAGCGGACGGGCAGCGTGAGAGGGTCGTCGTTGTCGATGTGCTCCTCCCGCTGTCGGCGTTCGAGCTCGGTCTGCTGGGTCTCCAGCTCCTCTTCGATCGCCTCCATCTCCTCGGCGAGGCGGTCCGAGGCCGCGAGGTCGCCGCCCATCTCGTGTTCCAGCATGCGCTCGGTCATCGTCGCCAACCGCTCTCGCAGCACTTCGATCGCCGACTCGCGCCGCTCGAGCTCGGCGATGACCTCCGGTGTGAGGTCGGGGAGCTCGGACGGTACGTCAGGCAAGGGACTCGCGTCCGCCGGCGGGCCCGCGTCCGAGGAGCGGGACAGGGACACGTCAGGCGAAGACCCGCCCGAGCCGACGCTCGTGGTGCCGAGCGTGCCGCTTCCGCTTCCCCGAACCCGGCTCGATGATCTCCACAGGAAGAGGCTCACAAAGGCCAACAGCACAAGACAAACCCCAGCGCCCCACGCCGCCTTTCGACTCACGCCCCGACTCCTGCGGGCACAGTTCGATGCCAAGCCTGATGGGTGTTTCGTATGAAACAGGTGGGGCAAATGGCGCAGCTAGAGGGAAACGTCCGTGAATTCAGTGCGTTGAGCTGCTGGGTGACCCTTTGGGACCTCGCGGCTGCTTGATATCCAACAGCGGACGGCTCTGGAGCACCCCTGAAAGGGGACGCGGCGCGGTTGGATCGCTCCTTGCTTATTTCGCGGCCACAAAGGAAGAGGTGGGGAATGAAGAGAGTGTCCAAGAAGCAGCTCGCATGGTTTGGTCTCGTCACGGTGATGGCGGGCGCGGGGCTCGTCGTCTCGCAATCGTCCGCGGCGGGGGCGCTGTTCTGGACACCGCCTCCTCAAGGTTTCTACAGCTACATCACGTACACGGCGAACGAGACTTACGATCCGAGCACGCCGCCAGCGGACCCCCGTTTCACGAACTGTGCTCAGGGGATCTGCTCCGGAGACTTCTTCCAGGATGAGATCATGGGCCGCACGCCCGCCGAGGTGGCGGCCCTCGAGGCCAACGCCAAGGCGTTCATCCTGGCGCGCTTCGGTCTCGATGTGGACGACCCGGCGCTCGCCGGCCGCATCTTCTTCACCGACTTCATGATCGACCCGCGCAGCGGCTACCGAGCGCGGGTCATCTCGGGGATGCGGGTCCCGCGGAGCGGCTTCCGCGTCTGGGACGGCGGCTGGAACATGGTCGTCCTCGACCCGAACGGCGTCGAGCTGGGCGGCGAGTTCGCCGGGCGGACGGCGCCCGCCGGCTCGCTCATCGTGTTTGGTGAATACGCGATCGACACGCGCCGGCGCCGCGGCCGTCGCTACATCAACATCTCCTACCGCGCGGGCAGCCCGGTCGAGTTCGGGCAGTCGAGCGGCCTGGGCGCATTCAGCTGCGAGCTGCTCTACGGCCGCCAGGAGGCCACGCAGCTCTTCGACCTCAGCGTCGAGCACCGGGGTCTGGCGCAGGGCACGGTCACCTTCCAGCCGCAGCCGAACGGCGAGGTCCGGGACAACTGGCGCAACGCGATCACGTTCAGTCGCCGCAACGGAAACTGATTTGTCCTCCACACGCCCCGCGCTCCCCGCTCCGGCTCTGCTGGACGGGGAGCCGGCAATTGGGGGCGGAACACAGCGCGAACTTGGGCTTGCCGGGGCTCAGTCGTTCATCGAGGCGCGAGAACGGGTAGGGTCGGAGGTCATGCCTTCGTTGCGCGCCTCGGTTCTGACAGTCCTGAGTCTGTTGTGCCTCGCCGGATGCGGCGACCCCGTCGACGGCTCGAACCCGGCGTCGCTCCCCACGCCGGAGCTGGTCCGTCCGTACGCCTACCCGGCGCTCTCCGAAGCAGGGCACGCCGAGGTGTGCGGCACCGGCTCGGGTGGGCCTGCCTGCGAAGAGGACGCGGACTGCCGGATCTGCCACGACGGCTCTGACTGTGGCATCCCCGTCAACGTCACCCAGCTCGAGGAGCGTGGGGCGATGTGTCAGCACCACGACGCCGCGGAGTGCGAATACGCCGCGGTGCGCTGTTGTGCTGGTGGATGCCGGGTCACGCCCTACTGACGACGCGCAGGATTACGGCGCCATCCGCCTGTTGCGGCATGTCCCATCGGCGCGCTTCGAAGGTGGCAAACCCTTCGTGTCAGCCCGCGGCGAGCTTGTGTTTGCGCATGCGGTAAATGAGCGTCTGCCGCGAGATGTCGAGGTAGCGCGCCGTGGCGCTCACGTTGCCTTCGTGCAGCTCCAGCGCTTGCCGGATCACCTCGCGCTCCAGCTCCACGAGCGACAGCCCGTCCGGCGGAAGCGTCAGCCGAAAACCGGAGTCCACGGCGGGTCGGACGCGGGTGTGCGCGCCGCTCGCCCGCTCGAAGTCGAACGCCTGGATGACGTCGCCTTCGGTAAGCAGCACGATGCGTTCGATCTGGTTGCGCAGCTCGCGCACGTTGCCCGGCCAGTAGTAGCGTCGGATGAAGCGCACCGCCTCCGGCGCGAGCTTCTTTTCGGGAAGGCCATACTCGCGGCACATGCGGGCGAGGAACTGCGCCGCCAGAAGCAGCACATCGTCCCCGCGGTCCCGCAGGGGCGGCAGAGTGACGCCGAGCACGTTGAGCCGGTGGTAGAGGTCTTCGCGGAACTCGCCGGTCTTCACCATCTGCTTGAGCACTGGCTGGCTCGCGGCGACCAGCTGCACATCGACGGTGCGGACCTCGTGCCCACCGACCCGCCGAAGACGCTTCTCCTCGATGGCGATCAGGATCTTCGCTTGGAGGTCGAGCGGCAGTGAGGCGAGCTCGTCCAAGAACAGCGTCCCGCCATCGGCCGTCTCGAACAGGCCTGGGCGCGCCGTGCGCGCGCCGGTGAAGGCCCCCGCTTCGTGTCCGAAGAGCTCGGATTCGACGAGGTTGGCCGGCAGCGCGGCGCAGTTGATCTCCACGAACGGGTGATTGCGTCGCGCCGAAGCGTGGTGGATCGAGCGCGCCAGCGCGCCCTTGCCGGTCCCGGTCTCGCCCATGACGAGAATCGCCGGTGCTTGGCCACCGGCTGTCCGGCGACACACCTGCCGCACGAACTGAAACACCTTCTGCATCGACGGGTCTTCGCCGACGAGCTCATCCAGCCGGAAGCCCGCGGTCTGGCGATCGCGCAGGTAGCCCAGCTCGCGGTCCTCCGCGCGCGTGCCCAGCGCGAGCCCCACCGCGGCGAGCAGCTGGTCAGGGCGCGCGAGCGGGTCCAAAACGCAGTCGAACGCGCCATCGAGCATCGCGTTGCCCGTGTCGACGAGATCGGCGGGCCCCGTCAGGATGACCTTCAGGTCGGGCGAGCTGCGCAGCAGAGCCCGCATGAGCTCTCCCGGACCGACGTCGGGCAGCGGCAGAGACAGAACGACGAGCGTGGGGTTGTGCTCGAAGAAGCGCGAGACGATCCCGCTGCCGAGCGCCTCGTGCGCGACCGAATGCCCGCGATCGCGCAGGCGTTCGACGACGCCGTCGGGTTTTCCCACGACGACGACGCTGACGCCCCCCGGTTGCCGACTTCCTTCCTGATCCACGCGCGTCCGTACCCCCTGTGATTCCGTCCCGGCAGCCTACCCCAGGATACGGACCCTCAACCATGCGGAAACCGAGAAGGTAGCGTTCGAATCGGCCGGATGCAGGCGCGTCGGCAGGGGGGCGAGGCCTCTGATACCCTCCGCCCACGGTGGCACGAAAAACCAAGGCGGAGCGTCGGCGTGAGCTGCTCACCGCGGCCAGGGACGTCTTCGTGGATCGCGGGTTCGCGGCTTCCACCATCGACGACATCGTCGAGCGTGCCGGCGTGGCGCGCGGGACGTTCTATCTCTACTTCGCGGACAAACGCGCCATTTTCGAGGCGCTCGTCGATGATTTTCTCAGCCGCATCTCGGTGGCCGTGCGGAGCATCGTCTTGGCGCCCGACGCGCCGAGCCCGGTCGAGCAGCTGCGCGCGAACGTGCAGCGCGTCGTCGCGCTGGCGATCTCGGAGCCCGCGATCGTCAAGCTGGCCCTGCACGACGCGACCGGCGTCGACCCCGAGCTCGACCTGAAGCTCGACCGCTACTACGAGGGGCTTCGCGCGCTCATCGAGGAGAGCCTCGAGACGGGGCAGGAACTCGGCATCGTGCGCAGCGGCGAGCGACGCTTGATGCTGGCGATCGGGCTCGGCGGGTTCAAAGAGGTGCTCGTCGACGCGGTGAGCGGACAGATCGACACGTCGCCCGAAGAGATCGCCGACGAGATCATGCACTTCCTGGTCGGCGGCTTGCTCGTCCGCGCGTGAGCCGGTGGTGTCCGACGAGCCCATCCGCATCCGAGGCCTGCACAAGCGCTACGGACGTGTGCAGGCGCTCGCCGGCCTCGACCTGACGGTCGCTTCCGGCGAGGTGTACGGCTTCCTGGGACGAAACGGTGCGGGCAAGTCCACGACCATCCGCCTGCTCATGGGCATCTCCCAACCGGACGCGGGCGAGGTCCGCCTGTTCGGGCACGCGATGCGCGGCCGCGAGGTCTCGCTCCGTCAGCGGATCGGGTACGTCGCGCAGGAGCAGGCCTTCTACGGCTGGATGACGGTCAAGCGCCTGGGGCGCTTCGTCTCGCGGTTCTACCCGACTTGGGACGCGAAGACGTTCGCGCGGCTGTGTGACGAACAGGCGATTCCCGGCAATCGCAAGGTCGCCGCTCTGAGCGGGGGGATGCGGATGAAGCTGGCGCTGGCGTTGGCGCTCGCCCCGAACCCGCCGCTGCTCATTCTCGACGAGCCGACGGCGGGGCTCGATCCCGTCGCGCGCCGTGAGTTCCTCGAGCGGGTGCGGGACGACGCGGATCGGAACGGCCGGACCACCTTCTTCTCGACGCATCTGATCGACGAGGTGGAGCTCGTCGCGGACCGCGTCGGCATCCTCGATGCCGGTCAAACGCGCTACGAGGGTTCGCTGACGCATTTGGCGGCGAGGGTGCTCGTTCATCGCGCCCCGGCCGGCGCCCCGCTGCCTTCCATCTCTC
Source organism: Sandaracinaceae bacterium (assembly GCA_045106715.1). Lineage (GTDB taxonomy): Bacteria > Myxococcota_A > Polyangia > Polyangiales > Sandaracinaceae. The sequence continues at coordinate 53,947 of JBGCFC010000070.1, read as the reverse complement.
TGCCCGACGGGGTCATCGTGCTCTCCGACCGCGAGTTTCGAGGCGAGCGCCGGGTCACGCTCGAGGCGCCGGACCCGCGCCTGTTCGAAGCGGTACCGGTGCGGCTCGAACCGCTCCCGCTGGAGGAGATCTTCATCGAGATGGTCCGGCGGGGCTGATGAAGCGCCTGCTCGGGCTGGTCGAGAAGGAGCTGTCCCACCACACGCTCGTGCTCGGTGGCATCTCCGCTCTGTTGTTCGTCATCTGGGGGCTGCTGCTGCTCGGCCACACGGTGACGCCGCGCGCGCTCACGATGCTGGAAGTGCACGCGACGTTTGTGCGCGTCTTCGTGCCGGTGCTCGGCGTGGCCTTGGGGCGGCGGCTGGTGATCCGCGAGTACTACGCGCACACCCAGCGCTTTCTCGAAGCGCTGCCCGTCGGCCGCGACGAGGTGCTCGCCGTGAAGTGGCTCGGCGGTGCAGTCGCGCTGCTCGTGCCTTCGCTGGTGTCGCTGGCTGCGACCGCGCTGGTGGCCTCGTTTCGCGAGCCGCTCGAGGTCTGGTGGCTCACGCTGATCGCGCTTCGCACGGTGTCGGCGGTGCTCGCGCTGTGGAGCTTCCTCTTCGTGATGGGTCTGCTCGGGCGCTGGCGCGTGCCGCTCTACCTCGCCATCGGCGTGGTGTTGCTGCTGCTCGACCGGACCACGGACGTGCAGTTGTCTCGTTTCGGTCCGTTCGCGTTGGTGGGCGAGGCGTTCGTGCTCGAACGGCAGCACGTCCCGCTGGCCGCGCTCGGTTGGACGGCGGGGCTCGGGATGGGCCTGCTCGTGCTTTCGCTGGTGCTCGTCCTCGTCCGCGAAGGATCGGTCGTGGAGGCGATGTCGGCGCGCATGAGCCGCCGGGACAAGGCCGCGGTGGGTGTCGCGCTCCTGGCGGCGCTGGTCGCGTTTCAGTTCGTCGACGACAAGTCTGAGGTGACGCCGTTTGCGTTCGAGGGGGACGCCGAGCGGCGCCCGGGCGTCGAGGTTCTGCTCGTTTCCGATAGCCCGGAGGAGCGGGGGCGCGCGGGGGCCTTGGCGGACAGGGTGCATGGCGACCTCGCTCGGCTGTCGGCGGTCTTGCGCGTCGACACGTTGCCGCCGGTCTACATCGCTCCGCGCAGCGCACTCGACGCGCACGAGATGGAGGCCGTGACGCTCGACGAGGGGCAAGAGGCGGTGCTCGTCCGCGCGCTTTTCACCGACGCGGACGGATCAAACGCACGCCTTCGGGCGTTTGTGCTCAGCCGCGTCATGGAGCGGCTCACGGACGGGAGGGCGGGCTTCGAGCCCGTCGCCTGGGTGCGAAGCGCGCTTGCGTGGCGACTCGTCTCTCCCGACGCGCCCCAGAGTGCGCGGCTCGCGGGGTGGGCCGCTCGGCGCCGACGCCCTTCGGTGTCGCTGTTGCTGCGGCGACGCCGGACCGAGGAGCGCTTCGGCGAGGCGGTCGCCGAGGCCTTGGCTGGGGTCGCCGCAGACGCCATCGCGGCACGTAGCAGCGAGGCGGAGTTCTTTGCCTTCGCCGGCGAAGTGATCGGCAACGCGCCCCCCTCTCCGTTCACGGTGCTCTTCTCGCGCCCCGACTCGCTGAGCGTGCTGGAGCGCGTTACGGGCATGGGGACCACCGAACTCGAGGCGGCTTGGCGGGCGCGCCTGTCTCCGCCGGACCTGCCGGTGATGAACAGCCATGTGGTCATCCGCGAGGAGGGCGCGCTCGGGGTCCTGGTTTGGCGCGTGGATGGCGCGCCCTCCGACGCGGAGTGCCGGCTGCTGCACGCGCCGCTCGGTCCCTTCGATGTCCCGGTCACGGCCCCCATCATCGAGCGGACGTCGTGCGGCAGGACGCCGTCGCCGCTGCTCGGGCGCTACGGCTCGGGCGACCGCGTGTTCCTCGCGGTCGAGGTCGTGGAGCCGACGCTCGGCGTGCCGCTCCGCCTCGAGGCGGGACGCCGGAGGCTCCCGTGATCGCGTTGTATGCGAAGGAGCTTCGGCAGCTCTGGCCGCTCGCCCTGCTCGGGGTGTTGCTCTTCAGCGGCGACGTCTTCTACCGACCGTTCACGGAGTACCTCGACCAGATGGGCTGGGAGGACATCGCGAGCTATGTCGCGCCCAGCGGCGACGGTGGGTTTGGCGTCTTTCTCGCGGTGCTCGCGTTTGCCGCTGCGTATTCCGCGTTTCCGCGGGAGCAAGAGGAGGGCACGCTCGACTACCTCCTCTCGTTGCCGATCCGTCCCCGCGCGGTGTTTGTGGCCAAAGCGCTGGCCGGGCTCACGCTGGTGGCGGTCCCCACGCTCGGGGTGGCGCTCACCGACGGCCTGATGGGCTCGGTGAGCCACGAGTCTCTGCGGGGAGACCACTGGACGGCGTCGATCGCGCTCAGCCATGTCTCGCTCCACTTGTTGTTCGCCGTGGTGGCTTACGGCCACGGGCTGCTCGCCTCCACGTTGAGGCTGTTCGGGCTGCTCCCCTACGTTCTCCTGTTCGTGTTGGCGGGCATCTTCGAGCAGCTCCTGCCCGCCCTCGCGTGGGCCGACCCGACAGAGCTGCTGATCGCGCGCTACGTGGACGGCGTCCTGGTGTGGCCCACCACGCCTTTGCTGGTGCACCTCGGCCTGGCGGTGTGCGCGATGTGGCTCGCCTACCTCGCGTGGCTCGGTCCCGCGGCCCGTTGGGCGCGAACGATGGGGCGGGTCGGCGCGAGCCTCGCCGGCAAGATGGCGCTCGGCTGCGCCACCGTGTTGGGCGTCGTCCTGGTGCTCGTGGTGGCGCTGGTGGTGGATTCGATGGCGCCCAGCGGGCCGAGCGAGGCGCGGGTGGGGGAGCCCTCGCCACCGCCGTTCACAGGGGCCAGCGAGACCGGCACGACGGAGCGCTACCGCGTCCGGTATCCCGTCGTCGCCGTCGCTCGCGCCAACGCGTTGATGGAGGACGCGGACGCCATCCACGCCGCGCTCCAGGCGCAGCTCGCGGCGGAGCCAGGGCCCGTGTTGGTGGCCGACCTCACCGAGGTGAGCGGGGAGCATCGCGGGATCGCGAGCTGGACGCACATTCGCGTGGGGCTCGTGACCGAGCCGGACGAGTCCGCGCTGCGGCACACATTTGCGCACGAGACCGCGCACGCGTTTCAGCACCGGCTGAGCGACCGTCGGCAGGGCGAGAACTCCGAGGCCACCCGGTTCTTCGCCGAAGGCAGCGCGGAGTGGCTCGCGTACGAGGTCGTGCCCGGGGAGGCCGCGAGGACCGAAGCCCGCATCGTCGCAGCCGCCTCGTGGGATCGGCACTCGCTCCGCATGCGGGATGTCTTGGATGACGAGCGCCTGCGCGCGCGGTTGGACACGACGCTCGTCTATCCGTTGGGCGAGGTCTTCGCGGCGTCCGTGACCGACGTCTGCGGGCCACATGCGATCGGTGACACGCTCCGCGCGATGGGCCGCGAAGACGCCCCGCGCGACCTGGACCCGATCCCCTTCTGGGAAGACACGCTTCGGGCGGCAGGATGCGACCTCGAGCGAGTCGGGGCGCGCTTCGCCACGCTCATGGCGGAGCTCGTGCACACCCACCGAGACGCCATCGAGCGCTACCCGCGGGTCGGCGTGACCGTCGCCTCCGAGGGCCGGAGGCTTACCATCGAGGCGCGGACCGACCGTCCCGTCCCGGAGGACGGAGCGCTGTGGGTGGTGCTCCGCCGCGGACCCGAGTCGAGCGACACGGGCGTCGTCTCCGTCCGCGCGTCCCCCGATCCCGAGGACCCCACCCGATGGACGGCGAGCGTCGCCTCGTCACGGCTCGGGGCGTCACGCCTTCAGGTGCGCGGTGCCGTCCGCCGAGGCGGGTGGGCGTTCAGCGAGGCGTGGCGCTGGGTTGCCGTCGACTGACGTCAGGGAAAGAGGATGCCGGCCTCGTCGAAGTCCTCTTCGTCGACCGGCGCGCGGGCGCGCCGCGCGATCTCGGCCAGGGCGGCGTCCCAGGCTCCGTTGTCGGGATGCATGGACTGTTTCTCGCTCCGAAGCGCCGGGCCCTGATGGGGGGCGTCGTCCCGGTCCTCGACGGGAAAGATGCTGTAGCCGATCGGAGGGCCCCACTCGTTGTCAGGGTCGAAGTCGAGAAACGCGACGAAGCGTGTGGGCCCGAAGAGCAAGCTCGCCGGGACGCCCATCCCCCAGCTGCCCGCCGCTCGGGCCAGCGCCACATCGGTGAGCTCACCGTCGTCGTCGTCACGTTGGTACCCGGCACGCTCGATGCCGCGGTCCAGTGCGGCCAGCGCGGCTTCACGATCGGCGAACGGGCCGGCCCATCCGACGTCGTCGTACTCGGTCGGTCTCCAGCTCATGCGGCGAGCGTGGCTTGGAAGCGTCCGGCCCGCTACTTCACACGACCTCGACGGTGCACTCCGCGGTGCAGCCGTCGCCGTCCTCTCGGTTGCCGTCGTCGCAGCCCTCGACCGACTGGATGATGTTGTCCCCGCAGCGCGGCGCCGGGGTGCAGTCGGGGTTGCATCCGCCGTAGCGACCGTCGTTGTCCCGAAGCCCGTCGTCGCAGGTCTCGGGCCCTTCGACGGTGCCGTTGCCGCAGAACGGGCCACGCGACTGGCAGTCGGGGTTGCATCCGCCGTAGCCGCCCTCGTTGACGCCGTCATCGCAGACCTCTTCGCCGGGCTGTACGACGCCGTCTCCGCACGTGGGACCGAAGGTGCAGTCGGGGTTGCAGCCGCCGTAGCTCGCGTCGTTGAGGCCCACGCCGAGGTCGCACTCCTCGGGGCCGTTGAGCGCGCCGTCTCCGCAGAAGCCGTCGATGCTCGTGCAGTTGAGGCACTCACCGTAGCCGCCGTCGTTGACCCCGTCGTCGCAGAACTCTCCGGGCGTGCGGACCCCGTCTCCGCAGCGCTCCTCGCATGTGGACCGTTGCTTGACGAAGCCGGTCAGCTCGAGCTCGAAGTTCGATCCGTCGGTGTGCCGCTCCGCGTGGAAGATGACCATCTCGACGAGCGGCTCGGGGTTCGAGGCGGTGACCAAGCTCGACAGGTGCGCGCGGCACGACTGGACGACGGCGCGCTGCGCGAGGTCCGGCTCGGCGCTCGGCATGGCCAGGTTCATCACGGCTTCTTCTCGCCCGTGCAGTCCGCCGACGTCGAGGCAGAGCTGGCCGTCGATGAAGACCCAGAGGTCGTCGTCTCCCGAGAACCGCAGCACCTCGGTGCCGTCGTACTGGAAGAAGAAGTGCGTCTCGGTCGTGAAGTTGAAGTTGTGCAGCCCGCCGTCGTTGCCGAGGCCGTTGAACGAGAGGCGCGGCTCCTCCGAGCCCAGACCGACCCAGCCTGCGCCGTCGATCGGGTAGAACCCGGCTGTACTGTTGCCTGGCCAGCCGGTTCGGGAGTCGTACGAGAAGGTGCCGCCCGAGCCCGCCATGACGAGCGTCTCGGTGAGCTCGACGTTGTAGGGGCTGCTGGTGTCGAACCAGCGGTTGAACGTGGTGCTGCTGACCGGGTAGCCGTCGCAGTCTTGCGGCGGCGTGATTGCGAGCACCGGGCGCCCGGCGCTGCTCAGACGGTCTTCGACCAGCCCGAAGGTGATGCCGCCGCCGCGCTCGCCGACCCGGGTGTTGCACGCGTCGAAGTCGACGTGCCCGTACTGGGGCGAGCCGGGGGTGTACCACTCGATGCCCTTGAAATCGCGGATGATGAGCGGCAGCCGGAGCGAACTCGGTGGTGGCTCGGGCGCGATGGTGCACATCCAGCCCGGCTCCTCCATGCAGGTCGAGGAGCATCCGTCGCCGTCGCGCACGTTGCCGTCGTCGCACTGCTCGGCCGTCGCGCCGGGCAGGATGACGCCATCTCCGCAGACCGCTGTGCAGACGCCGCCCGCGCACATCGGCTCGTTCGTGCAGTCTTCCGCGCAGCCGTCGAACGGGCGCAGGTTCCCGTCGTCGCACTGCTCGGTGCCCTCGCGCGTCCCGTCGCCGCACGTCGTGCTCTCGCAGTCCGCGCCTGGGGTGCGGCAGACGAAGCCGTCCTCCAACGTGCACTCACCGCTGCAGCCGTCGAGGTCGTCGGTGTCGCCGTCGTCGCACACTTCCAGCCCCGACAGGATGCCGTCGCCGCAGACGCTGAGGCACGCGGCACCGGCGACCGGGCACGTCCATCCGGCCTCCACCGCGCAGGTGCCCGAGCAGCCGTCCCCTGCATCCTCGTTTCGGTCGTCGCACGATTCGCCCGGGCTCACGACGCCGTCGCCGCAGCGAACGGTGGACACGCACGGGCTCCCCGCGGTGGGGCAGGCATAGTTCGGTTCCACCGCGGTGCAGCCGCCCGCGCAGCCGTCTCCGTCGTCGGTGTTCCCGTCGTCGCAAGCCTCGACCCCGGCCACGATTCCGTCGCCGCACGCCTGCGCGATGCATGCTTCGCCGGGACGCGGACACAGCCACCCGGCGTCCAGGGCACACATGCGCGAGCAGCCGTCTCCGTCGTTGGTGTTCCCGTCGTCACACGCCTCGGCGCCGGCCAAGACCCCGTCGCCGCAGCCCAGCGCGCCGCACGCTTCCCCGGCCGTTGGGCAGAACCAGCCGTCCTCGACCTGGCACGCCATCGAGCAGCCGTCGTTGTCGAGCAGGTTGCCGTCATCGCACCCCTCGCTCGAGCCGCGGCGTCCATCGCCGCACTCCTCACCGCGCGTGCACACCCCGGCAGCCGGGCAAGACCAGCCCTCTTCGATCGAGCGGCAGTCCGGTGCGCATCCGTCGCCGGCGACGATGTTGCCGTCGTCACACACCTCGCCCGTCTCCGCGACGACGTTTCCGCACACAGCGGGCGTGCCTGCGTCGACCGCCCCGTCCGTCGCGCCTGCGTCTTCCGTCGGAGTGCCCGCGTCGAAGCCGCCGGAGGGATCACAGGCGCTCAACGCGAGGATGACAAAGACATGGGAAGCGAGCCGGGAACCAAGCGATGAGGACATGGCAGCCACCATACCGCGTGCGCGGGCGTCGTTCCTGTCCAACCCGAAGCCGTCGTCGTCAGGGCCGAGAGAAGTGATCAAAGAAAGAGCCCACGTCGCCCTCGAGGTGCAGCGCGGACAGGACGGTGAAACAGACGAGGAGCGCGATCGCGGTTGCTCTCCAGTTCACCGGCTCAGCGGAGCGGATGTGGCAGGAACGTGAGGACGAGCACGCCGCCCGTGCGTGCCCGCTTTCGATCCCGAATCCCCACCTCGTGTGCCATGGTGGAACCGATGGAGGCGCGGTCTCTCAGATGCGACGGATGTGGCGCGCCGCTGCCGGCCCCCGAAGGCCCGCGTGTGGTGTGTACGTACTGCCGCCGGGACCTCGAGATCGTCGAGGGCGGGGCGCAGGTTCGCGACCAGCGACGCGCCCGTGGTGTCACCGACCGTCTGCTCCATCTGGACGGAGACGACATCGGAGAAGCGCGCCGCACGTCGGCACGCGACATGGCGCTCGAACAGTGGCAGGACGTCGAGCACACAGTCTGGGCCACCGAGGCATCGGCCAGCTCTTCGTGGGGGGGCAGTTGGTCCCCCAATGCGCTGGTCGGGCGGCCCAAGGTGTTCCCCCGGCACGGAGATCTGGCCGGCGCCTGGGCTCCCGCGACACGCGACAGCGCAGTGGAGTGGGTGGAGGTCGCGTTTGGCGGTGCACCCGTCTGCGCCCGTGCCATCCGGGTGTTCGAGACGCACCTCCCAGGGTCAACGTTTGCGGCAACCGTGGTGGAGGGGGACGACGAGGAGCGCGTCTGGCAGGTCCGTGCGGAAGGTCTCGGGGGGCCTTCCCGCGTTCTGGAAGTTCAGCTCGACCCGCCGCGCGAAGTCAGCCGGGTGCGGCTCTATGTGGACAACTCGCTCGGAACGAGCTGGTCGGAGATCGACGCGGTGGGGCTCGTGTCAGTGGACCCACTGCCGGTCTCGCGACGGGTGGCGCCCTGGGTGCTCCCGAAGCGGCCGGGCGGGGGGGGCTGGTTGGTGGCGCTCGCCGTGGTTGCGCTGTTGCTGGCGATCGGGGTTGGCGTCTACGTCGGCGTGCGCCCCAGAGGGACGGAGGGGGATGGTCTCGGTGACGTGACGCCGCTCACGGATACGCGGATGATGGTGTGGAGCGTTTCACGACCAGGCCTGTCCCAAGCGGGGGTGGTCTGGGCGTCCGACGTTCGCTCGTTCTCGAGTCAGTATCAGACGGAGGCGAACGCAGCGCATCAGGCGCTGGGGTTGCCCGACGTGTTTCCCGACGTGGGGGACGACCGTCGCGCCTGGGCTCCGGGCACCCCGGACGCGGGGGCCGAGGCCATCACGGTTGGCTTCACGGATCCGGTGCGAGCAAGCGCGGTCGCGGTCGTCGAAACGGCGGGGGCAGGGGCCCTCGCATACGTCATGGACGTCACGCCCGGGCAGGAACCCGTTTTGCTGTGGCGTGGGCGCACGGGCGCCGTCGAGACATCACGCGTGTTGAGCATCGAGCTGCGCAGTCCGCGCGCCATCTCCGCCGTTCGGATCGGGTTGGACACGACTCGCGTCTTTGGCTGGAACGAGATCGACGCGGTTGGACTGGTGCCGGCCGGACCAGGCGGCTGACCGACCGCTGTCGTCAACCGACGACACGTTGCGGCCATGGGACCACATGCGGCGCCGCATGCTCGGCGTCTCGGCGCCTGAACGACCGCGGAACGACGCTTGCGAGGCGCCCCGTCATGACTCGCTGCATCTCGTTCGCCACGGTCCTGTTCCTGATCGGCTGCGCCTCGGGCCCGCCACTGCGCCTCCGCCGCGTCGTGCTCTACCAGAACGGCGTCGGCTACTTCGAGCACGCGGCGCGCACGTCGGCGCCCACGACCCTGCCGCTCCGCCCGCACGAGGTGGACGACGTGGTCGCGACGCTCACGGTGCTGGGCGCGCCCGACACGACGCCGACGGTGGTCTTGCCGGACGGCGACGGTGAGACGCGCGAGATGCAGGTTTCGCTGCCGGGCGCTTCGGGCGAGGCGGGCCTGGCGTACAGCGCACCGACCAGCGCGTGGCGCGCGAGCTACCGACTGCTGCTGCCGGAGGACCCCGGCAGCGACCAGGCGACGCTTCAGGCGTGGGCTGTCATCGACAACACGACCGCGAACGACTGGGACGACGTCGAGCTGATCCTCGCCACCGACGCGCCGCTCTCGTTTGCCATCGATCTTCGAACCCCCCGGGAGGTCGCGCGGCCCAATGTGACAGGGCACCGGACGCCGCCCGTCGCCCTCGGGCCGGTGCGGTCGGAGCACAGCTCGCGTGACGTCGACCAGGATTCGGTTCCCGATCTCGAAGACGGGTGTCCAGGGGGCGCCTGCGACCGGGACGGGGACCGTCTCACCGACTTCGACGACCAGTGTCCTGACCTCCCCGAGACCTACACCGGCGTGGAGGACGAGGACGGCTGCCCTGACACCGGCCGGGTCACCGTGAGCGAGAGCTCGCTGCACATCCTCGAGCGGCTCTACTTCGCCTCCGGCTCGTCGACGATCCAGCCGGCCTCGACCCCCATCCTGGACGCGATGGCGGCGACGCTGAACGGCAACCCTCAGATCACAGGCGTACGCGTCGAGGGTCACGCCGACTCGAGCGAGGCCCGGCCGTGGCTCATCTCGGCGGAGCGCGCGGAGGGGGTCCGCCGGGCGCTGATCGAGCGCGGCGTTGACGGAGCGCGGCTCGAGACACAGGCCTACGCGGCGACGCGGCCGATCCACCCGACGGAGCGCGAGCGAAACCGACGCGTCGGCTTCGATGTGGTTTCCCAGAGTGACGGGCCGCCGCCGCGACCACCCGCCGTGTCCCGCGCCTCCCGGAGCCCGCTGCCCGAGAGCCGTGCTGGCACGCGGTTCCCGGTGGCACGCTCGGTGACGGTGCCGGCCGGCGGATCGGCGATGGTGCGCATCCTCGAAGACCGCGTTGCCGGACAGGACGTGCTGCTCTACCGGGTGGACGCCGCTGTCCCCTCGAGCCGCGAGCACCCGTTCCGCGCTGCGCGGCTCGGGAACCGCAGCGGGGTCGACTTGGCCCAAGGGCCGGTGTCGCTCTTCGCGGGCGGCGAGCTTCGAGGCCAGGGGCTGCTCGACCCACTGTCCGCGGGCGACAACGCGTTTGTGCCGTACGCGGTCGACCCGTCGAGCCGTGTCACGCGGCGCGATGAAGAAGAGCGTTCCCCTTCCCGTGTGGTGTCGTTGCGTGCTGGGCGGGTGGAACTCGAGGACGTGGTGCTGCGGCGCGCCACGTACGTGGTGGAAGCGGGTGCGCGCGCGCCGAGGCGGATCTTCGTCGTCCACCCAATCGAACCCGGGTACGAGCCTCGCGCCCTGCCGGCGGGGACCGAGCGACGACCCGGGGTGGTGCTCGTCCCGGCCGCGCTCGAGCCAGGAGGGCAGCGGACGCTCGTCGTGGAGCGTGCGCGGCCTGTGCGTCGAACCGTGGATCTCAGAACTGCGCTCGACGTCCGGCTCACCGCCTACCTGGAAGCGTCTTCGCTCCGCAGCGAGGAGCGCGCACGGCTGACGAGGATCATCGAGGCCCGAGAGGTGCTCCGGCAGGTGCAGGCCGAGGTGGGCCTGCGCAACGGCCAGCTTCGCGACGCCGCGGCCCGCACTGCCGAACTCCGTGAGACTGTCGAGTCTCTGGACGTGCGGGCCGGAGGCAGCGCAGGCGTCTTCCGCCGTCGAATGGCAGAGCAACTGACGCGCGCAACGGAGCAAGCCGAGGGCGTCGCAGAGGCGCTGGCGGCGCTCCGATCCCGAGATATCGAGGCTCGTGCTCGCCTCCGGGAGGCCACTCAGCCACCTTCGTCCGCCACCGGGTCCTGACAGTCGATTCGCATATCTCGATGTGTGTATGTGAAACTGTCTGGATGGACGAATCGGCCGCCGATCCCAGGGTTGCGCTGGAGGAGGTGCAGGTTGAACGAATCGATGCGATGGGTGCGGCCCTCGAACGCTGCGGTGTGGGGGCTCTGTGTGACGGTGCTGGCGCTGTCGGGGTGTGTACGAAACCTGCCGCCGCCGGAAGCCCCGGGCCAGGAGCTGTCGGCCGAGCTGATGGCGGAGGTCCAGGCGCCCACCGAGGAAGGACAGGGGGTCGTCGTGCTCGACGCCGTGGGGGATCCCGCGGAGGGCGAGGACATGGGCGAGGCGGACGGCGCGAACGCGCAGACGGTCTGCGAACAGACGCCCTGTGTCGTGCGGCTGGAGCAGGGGGAGCACCGCTTGGTGTTCCACCGAGACGGCCGCGACGACCAAGTTGAGCTCGACGTCGGCGCGACGCCGATCGGCCATCGGCGCGCGCTCAGCTTCGACAGCGGCGAACACAACGAGTACCTCGCGATGATGGTGATCGGCTTCGGCACGGCGGCAGTGATGTCACCCATCTTCTCTCCGATCGCCGATCTCGACGGGCAGTTCGACTCCGGTGGAGACATCGGACTCGTGCTGGGCGGAGCCTTCGCCGGCGCCATGTTTGGCGTGGGCCTGATCGGCGCAATCCTCGCCATCGCCAACCCGCGCGAGGTGCGTGAGGGGCGCTCGACGGTCTGGCAGCTCGACCTGGAGTGAGGCGAGCCGTCGCGCCTCAGACGACGAGTTTGTAGCCGACGCCGTACACCGTGAGGATGTGCGTCGGGTCGTCGGGGCGTGGCTCGAGCTTCTTCCGGAGCTTCACGACGAAGTTGTCGACCGTGCGGTTGTTCGAGCTGGCCTCGATGCCCCAGACCTTGTCCAGGATCTCGTCGCGACCGACCGCCTGGCCGGCGCGCTCGTGCAGAAACTTGAGCAGCTCGACCTCGTAGAAGGACAGCTTGACCTGGGTGCGGCCTCGCTCGAGCACCTGGGACGCCGGGTGAACGGTCGCATCGCCGATGGTCAGCGGTGAATCCGGCATGGCGCCGCGATGGGTGCGGCGGAAGATGGCGCGGATGCGGGCGACGAGCTCGCCGACGCTGAACGGCTTGGTCACGTAGTCGTCCGCGCCCGACTCGAGGCCTCGGATCTTGTCCGCCTCTTGGCTGCGCGCGGTGAGCATGATGATGGGCACCACCGAGTCGCTGGCGCGGATCTGCTCGCACACCTTGTAGCCGTTGGTGTCGGGGAGCATCAGGTCGAGAATGATGCAGTCCGGGTGTTCGGCGCGCGCGACGCCGATGCCCTCTTGGCCCGTCCGCGCGTGGCGGACCTCGAAGCCCTCGAACTCGAGCGTGTCGCACAGGCCCAGCGCGAGGGACGGGTCGTCCTCGACGAGCAGGATGCGCGGGCCGGGTTCGCTCGGCATGGCGCGGAGGCTAGCAGAGTCCTCGAGGAGACGTCACTCGGCGGCGTGGGGGGTGTCGCCCGGGGTCGGTTCCGGGGGGATGCGGCTCTCGCGGGCGCGCGCCGGATCGGGGGGGCGCTCGCTCGCGCGGTCGGGGGCCCAACCCGCCTCTCGGATGGGCAGGGAGAACGAGACGATGGCCCCACCGTCGGATGCGTTCTCGGCCCACGCCTTGCCCCCGTGGGCTTCGATGATGCGCTTCACGAGCGACAGGCCGATGCCCGAGCCGCGCGTGCCGGCTTCGCGCCGCACCCGGTAGAAGCGGTCGAACACACGTCGGTGCTCCCCCTCGGGGATGCCCTCGCCGTGGTCGCGCACCCGGACGTAGACGTGGCGCCTCCCGCGTTCGAGCGTGACCTCGACTTGGCCGCCCTCGCCGCCGTACTTCACCGCGTTGTCGAGCAGGTTCATCACCGCCAGGAGGATGGCCTGCTCATCCAGGTAGACCGGTGGCACATCGCCCACCGTGTTCAGGGTGAGCTCGAGGCCCTCGCGCTCGAGCCGGAACCGGAACGTGTCGACAGCACGGAGGACAACCTCGCTGACCTCGCCCTGCCGCATCTCGTAGCGCTGCTTGCCGCGCTCGATGGCCGAGAAATCCAGCACGTTCTCGATCAGCGCGCTGAGCCGCTCGGACTCACGGCAGATGATCTCCAAGTACTGCTGTTCTTTCTCTTCGCTCTTCACACGTTTGGTGAGCAGCATTTCGGCGAACATGCGCACCACGCTCAGCGGCGTCTTGAGCTCGTGGCTGACGTTTGCGACGAACTCGCTGCGCAGCGCGTTGAGCCGGCTCTCCTTGGTGGCGGCGTAGATCAGGAACATCACGCCGAGCAGGATGATCACGAACGACAGCGCGATGAGCCCGACCTCGGTCACGAAGCCGCTGCGCTGCTGCGCTTCGAGCAGGGGCGCCTGCTTGGGCGCGATCTGAAGCCGCCAGTTGTAGAGGGTGGTCGGGAACCGGCGCCCGACGAGGTAGTCGCCAGCGCGGCTCAGGTTCGGCCCATAGATGCGGTGGTTGTCTTCGTCGACGACGTTGTAGCGGCTCTCCCCGTCCTCGGTAACGAAGAGCGACGGGAACACCTCGCGCTCGAAGTAGCCGGGGTCGTGGTGGGCGACGAGGTAGTAGCGGCGGCCACGGTGCCGCACGGCCTTGTACGAGATGAGGTGGCTGCGTCCCGCGTAGTTTCGATGAAGGTGGCGCAGCTGACCGACGCGTCGCCGCTCCAGCTCGAGGTCGGGCAGGATGCGTTCGACAAACACTTTGCGGAAGTTGCTGGCTGTCCGCCGCCGCTCACGCGACGCAAACTCGACGAGCTCCCCCGTGTCGTCGACCACGATGACGCTCCGCACGGACGGGGAGATGCGCTCCGCCAGCGGCACCCACTGCTCCGACAACGTATCGAGGGACTCGAGATCCACCAGGTGGAACACGGCGTTGTCCGCGTTGATGATCTGCTCTTCGACGCGGTCGACCTTCTCGTCGACGAGCAGCACGGTGGACTGGACGATCGACTGCGCGCCCAGCCGGGTGAACTGCGCCGCCGACTGGTACGCGTAGTAGCCGAGGATGACCGCCGCCGCCGCGATGGTCGGCAGGACCCCCCAATAGATCACGCGTGTGCGCCAGCTGCCGTCCACGCGCACCAGTCTTGCCCGTGTGCGGCGCGGCGTCGAATCCGGCGAGCGTCATCGGCGACTGCGAGGACGCACGTTGGCCGCGACTCCCCGAGCAGGATGTGGTTCTGCAGAGTTCCCTCGCGGGTCAGGAGGCGATCGAGTAGGCGACCGGATGGAGGGGCACTGCACCCAGCAGCCCCCCGAACTGCGTTCTGCTGGGCTCCCTCGCCCGAGCGACTCCGCGGCCGAAGAGCGGAGCGTGCGCCCTCTCTTACCCACGCTGTTGACTGAAGCGCACAGGGGTGTTCAGGCGGCGCGCGGCCTCGTGGGCGATGGCCTCCAACGCCGGCGCGATGGGGGGCTCCTGGGCGCGTCCTTTGGCGAGCAGTGACCATCGCGCCTCGTCGTGAATCCAGACCTCGGCCCAGCATGCGCCCAGTGGTCGCTGACCCCGTTGGGTCTTGCGGGGTGGGACACGTCGCACGAGAAAAACGCTCGCCGCCTCGCGCGCGGGGACCAGGCTGAAACCGCGTCGAAGGAGAACGCCGCCGCCGTCGGGCAGTGCGCCGCCGGCGAAGAGCGCGACGACCGGGGACCGAGGGAACGCCGCGGTGCGAAGCCCGAGCAGCCACCTCGCGGGAGCGACCCACACCTGGGCGAGGCGTGGAGCGGCGAACCAGAGCAGCGGGAGGCCTAACATCGACATCGCCAGGACGCGAAGGGCAACCGGTTCGACCGCAAACACGGCGGCGGCCACGAGAGGGCCCGAGACCAGGAGCGCACAGCCGAAGGCCTTGGCGTACGGCCTCTCACCGCCGATGCGCCATTCGGAACCGTCGTGCCGCGTTGGGGTGAGAAGAACATCGTGCGCTGTGTCTGCGAGCGAGGGCGGGGCCGCGCCCGGCAGATAAGTCGCCCGTTCCGACAGATCGAGCTGGGCGCCTCGGGGGGGGCCACGGTATCCGTCGGGCGCGATCCGCACCGGCGGCGGCGGGGCCACGCCGTCCCGGTCCACGAGGCACGTCAGCCCGTACTGCGGTCGACTCGAACGAACGCCCAGCGCCAACGCCTGCGCCATCCGGTGGGCGATGGCCACCACCTCGTCATAGCGCTCGACGCCGCGAATCGAGACGCTGGGAACACGTCGTCCGTCCAGCAGCAGCTCGAGACCCAGCTCGGCTCGAGTGGGGCCCAACGGACCCACGTCGTGGGCGGTGATCGACACACGGGCCAGCTGTGCGTGTTGCACCGCGAGCCTACGCGACCCCCAGATCCACCGGCCGCGAAGGACGGCTCGCAGTTCGCCGGCTCGCAGCTCGATGCGCTTCACCTCTTCGGGCTGCGTCCCTGCGACGCCGGCGATCATCAAGAGCCCAAGTGGGAAGAGGATGAGCAGCTCGATGTCGGCGAGACCCAGGCTGGCCAGGCCGATCGCGACGCCCGCGAGCAACGCCGTGAGCAGCCCTCGCCGGACACGTTCAGCACGACTCCAGCCCGGACCGACGAGCGTGAGCCGGTGGTCTTCGGGGACGTCCTCTTCGATCTCGAGCACCGCGCCGAAACCTAGCACCGGAAAAGGCCTGCTACGGTCCGGCGCGATGCGCATCGCAGCCTATGTCTATCCGGGGTGGCACCCCATCGAGGAGCGCGACCGCGCGTTCCATCCCGGATTCACGGAGTGGGAGCTGGTCGAGGCGTGCCGACCGCGGTTCGACGGGCAGCACCAGCCGCGTGTGCCGCAGCTCGGGACCTACGACGACCGCGATCCGGAGGCGCTCGGCGCACGGCTGACCCTGGCGGTCGACCACGGCGTCGACGCATTCGTCTACGGGTTCTTCTGGTGCCGCGGCAAGCGGGTGTTTCAGGACGGCCTCGATCGCGGTTTCCTCCGCTCGTCGCATGGCGACACCACGCCGTTCGCGGTGATGTGGGCCAACCGCATGCCGCGGCGTGTGCTGCCGGTGCGGCGGCCGGACGTGCCGGTCATCGACGGGAGCCGCCGGGTGCCTTCGGACGTCGACGACTTCGTCGAGCTGATCGCGTACCTCGCGACCCGGTACTTCCACCGCTCGAACTACCTTCGTGTCGACGGCAAGGTCTACTTCTCGATCTTCGACACCACGTTCTTCCTGCGCGAGCTGGGTCTCGAGCACGCGACGGAGGCGGTGCGCCGCGCCCGCGCGTGGCTGAAGGACCACGGCTATCCCGATCTGCACCTCGCGGCGATCGACCCGGCAGCGCAGATCATCGGCGACCTCGCGCGGGTGGGTTTCAACAGCGTGACGCACTACGTGTTCTTGCCGGTCTGGAAGGGGCCTTCGCTCCAGGACTACGCCGAGCAGGCGGAGGCCCGGGCGCGGGAGTGGCAGGGCTTCGCGGACCGGTCCGGGTTGCCGTACATGCCGTCCGTGGCGCCAGGCTGGGATGCATCGCCCCGCGCGGCCGATTTTGGCAAGGAGCGCCCGGGAAAATACCCTTGGTCTCCCGTGGTCACGGGGGCGTCACCCGCGCGTTTTCAGGACGCCGTCACCCGCGCGTTGCGGTACGCAGGCCAGACCCGCGCGCACGATCCGCTGGTGTTCGTGGCCTCGCTCAACGAGTGGAGCGAGGGCCACTACCTCGAGCCGGATCAGCGCCACGGGAAGGGCTGGTTGCAGGCCGTCGGGGAGGCGAGAGCGGAACTGGGGTAAGATCTTCGCTCTCCCTGCCGTTTGCAGCGCAGGGAAGCCAAACCGTGCAAACCGAGTGCATCACCGTCGATGGTCAGGGGGTCCTTGTCGCGACGCCGATCGAGCCGGTGGTCGTGGGGCCGGAGCGCCTCGCCGCAATGCGGCGCGACCTCGCGGCTTCCATCGTCGACAACGCCATCCTCCGATCGGTTCGGCGGGAGGCGGGACGCGTCTCGGTGATTGTGATCCGAGGCGAGGCAGACGACGGAACGAGCACGTGGAGGTTCTCCGACGATCTCGACCCCGGTGACTACGAAGAGCTGGGCACCCTCATGGTGCGCTCGCAGCTCGCGCTTTACCGGGAGCTCGCCGCGGAGGGAGTCGTTCTGTCGCTCAAGGTCGGCTGGGGGCCGCGCGAAGCCGACGCGCTCCAGGCCGGGTCGCTCGCTGCGCTCTGCGCGCTCTCCGCTTCAGGACAGCTGACCCAGCTCGACGAATGGCTGCTGGCTCACTTCTCCTTCTGGCTGCTGGCGTCGTACGCATCCTGCCGTGACAACTTCCTGCCTCGGAACCTGCCCCGCTTCATGGCGAGGCGGGCGACATTGGGACGCCTCATCCACGACTATCGCGCCGCCGTCTGACGTCAGCGGGGGCGCATGGCCAGCGTAAGCAAGCTGCCCTCGCTCTGGGCCCAGCCTGGCGTCTCGCCGTCAGCGAGCGGTCGACGAATCCGGGTCTGGTCGATCACCTGCAGCCCGACCTCTTCCATCGCGGCCCGCCAACCGGCCGCGGACAAACGCTTCATCTCGAGCCCGAGCTCCTCGGGCCAGCCATGCGAGGCGGCGTTCTCCTCGTAGTAGTCGACGACACAGGCGAAACGACCGCCAGGCTCCAGCAGCCGGCCGACGCTGACGAGCCCCCAGGTGAGATCGGGGAGGTAGTAGAGCGTCTCGACGGAGAGCACCGTGGCGAAGCTCTTGGCCTTGAGCATGGGAAGCGGGAAGGGCGCGTGGATGAAGCGCGCGTTGGGTTGCGGGGACCGCTCGCGGGCGCGCTCGATCATCTTGGCGCTTACGTCGATGCCAAAGGCTTGGACGGAGGGGTCGACGTCAGCGGCCCAGCGCACCGCGTATCCGTTCCCACAGCCGACATCGAGGTACCGGGCGCCCGGCTCGATGCCCAACCGTTCGAACGCGGCCCGAGCCGCGTGCTCGTGACCGCGCTCCATGCCTTCGGCGCGCCCTGCTTCCGCCCACCCATCGAAGAGTTGGCTCACCCGGTCGGTCTCGTCGTCCACGCCGACACTGTGGTCCCCTCATGTCCAGCATGCCAGCGCGGGGGGCATGTGCCGTGCGTGTGCGCTCCGTGTATGTGGCTGTGCATTCGGTGTACTCACGGGCTCAGCTGGCACCCGCGTGACTGGAAGCGGACCGCGGCACGCCACTCGCAAACACCGAGGGCATGACCCGCCTGCTGTTTCGCCGCCGCTTCCTCCCGCTGTTCGTGACCCAGCTGCTGGGGGCGCTGAACGACAACCTCTTCAAGAGCGCGCTCGTCGTCACGCTCACGGTGGGGGCCACCGCTCAGTCTGGGCTCGCGGTGGACACGCTGGTCAACATGGCTTCGGTCTGTCTCATCCTGCCGTTCTTCGTGTTCTCTGCGCTGGCGGGGCAGCTGGCGGACAAGTTCGACAAGGCGACGTTGATCCGGCGTCTCAAGTGGGTGGAGCTCGGTGTCATGGGGCTCGCCGTGGCGGGCTTCTGGGCGGACAGCCTGCCGTTGTTGTTCCTCGCGCTCGCGCTGATGGGCACACAATCGGCGTTCTTCGGCCCGCTGAAGTACGGCATCTTGCCGCAGCACGTGGAGCCGGAGTCGCTGCTCGCGGCCAACGGGTTGGTGGAGATGGCAACCTTCGTGGCGATCCTCGTCGGAACGCTGCTCGGTGGCCTGATTGTCGCCGTCCCAACGGTGGGCACGGCGCTTCTCGCGGGCGCCGTCTTGCTGGTGGCGCTCGGTGGGGTCGGCGCGAGCCGGGCGATCCCCGAGGCGCCGCCCAGCGCGCCTTCGCTCGCGCTGGACTGGAACCTCGTGCGCTCGACCTGGCGGACCGTGCAGCGCGCCCGACGCAATCGCCCGGCGTACTGGGCCATCCTCGGGGCGAGCTGGTTCTGGTTCTTGGGTGCGCTCATCCTCGCGCAGCTGCCGCTGTTCGCGACCCAGGCGCTCGGCGGCGACGAGACCACCATCACGGCGCTGCTCGCCATCTTCAGCGTCGGCATTGGCATCGGCTCGGTCGGGGCAGAGCGGCTCGGGCACGGCCGCATCGAGTTGGGTCTGGTCGTGCCGGCGGGCGTCTTGCTGATGGGCCTCCTGATTCACCTCGCGCACGCACTCGGCGCGGCCCCCGGAGACGGGACCATTGGCGCGGCCGTCGCGTTCGACTTGTTCGGGGTGGGCCTGACCGGCGGGGTCTTCGTCGTCCCGCTCTACGCCCTCATGCAGGCCCGGAGCAGGCCGGAGGAGCGCGCCCGCATCATCGCCGCCAACAACATCCTCAACGCACTGTTCATGGTGGTCGCCGCGGTGTTTGCCATCGGACTTCGTGCGCTCGGTGCGGAGCTCACGACGCTTCTGTTGGCGACGGCGGCCCTCCATGCGGCGGTGCTCGGCGTTGCCGCGGTCCTGACGCGCGACTACCTCGTGCGCGTCACGTTCCGCGCACTCGTTCAGCTGATGTACCGCCCCACCACCGAGGGGCTCGACAAGGTGCCGGAGCACGGCGCTGGCCTGGTCGTCTGCAACCACGTCAGCTTCGCGGATGCGTTTGTGTTGGGCGGCCTCTGCCCTCGCCCGATCCGCTTCGTGATGGATCACCGACGCTACCGGGACCCGGCCCTCAACTGGCTCTTCCGCCTCGGCCGCGCCATCCCGATCGCGCCGCGCAGCGAAGACCCAGAGTGCCTCGAGCGGGCGTTTGTGGAGATCGACCGCGCGCTCGCGGAGGGGGAGGTCATCGGCATCTTCCCCGAAGGGCGCCTCACGCGAGACGGCTCGCTCGGTGAGTTCCGGCCCGGGGTGGAGCGCATCCTGAGGAACCGTCCCGTGCCGGTCGTGCCCGTCGCGCTGCGCGGCCTGTGGGGCAGCATGTTTAGCTACGAAGGCGGCAAGCCCATGAAGAAGTGGCCGCGTCGCCTCCGCGCGCGCATCGAAGTGCTCGCCGGCGACGCGGTGGCCGCCGAGCGTGCGACCGCCGACCACCTCGAGGGGATCGTCGCGGATCTGCGCGGCTCGTTTCTGTAGCCGGCGCTCACGCCGCGAGTCTCGTATGCTCCCGCCACGTGAGCACAGCGCCCACATCCCGGCCCGCCCGTCGGCACACGTACGAGAAGCTGGGCTGGATGCCCTTCTTCCTCTGCCACTTCGTGTGGCTCGGGGTGTTCTTCTCCGGCATCGACGCGACGTCGGTGGTCGTGTTCCTGGTCTTCTACTGGGGGCGCATGTTCGCGGTGACCGCGGGCTACCACCGCTACTTCGCGCACCGCAGCTTCGAGACGAGCCGCTGGTTCCAGTTCCTGCTCGCGTTCTGTGCGGTTACGTCCATCGAGCGGGGGCCGCTCTGGTGGGCCGCGCATCACCGCGCGCACCATCTGCACTCCGACACGGAGAGGGACCTGCACTCGCCGAGGCACGACGGGTTTCTGCACGCGCACATCGGCTGGTTCTTCTCGGGCAACGCGGACACCGATTGGGACCGCATCCAGGACTTCGCCCAGTACCCGGAGCTCCGGTTGCTCGACCGACACCCGTTCATCGTGCCGACGGTCGTGTCGGGAGGGATCTTGCTCCTCTGCGGGCTTCCGTCGTTCTTCTTCGGCTGGTCGCTCAGCTCCCTGTTCGTCTGGCACGGGACGTTCCTCGTGAACTCCCTCGCGCACGTCGCCGGGACCCGCCGCTACGACACGAACGACGACAGCCGGAACAACCTGTTCATCGCGCTCGTGACCTGCGGGGAGGGCTGGCACAACAACCACCACCGCGCGATGAACGCGGGCCGAATGGGCCACCGCTGGTGGGAGGTGGACTTCACCTTCTACGGGCTCTGGGTGCTCGAGAAGCTGGGGCTCATCTGGAACCTCAAACGTGTGCCCGCCCGGGTGATCGCAGAAGGGCGCGCCTGACGCTCACCGCGCGATGGCGGCCCGCGTCTCTCGCGTGGTGCCGTCGCGGTAGTTGAGCGTGGAGTACGCTGCGCCCTGGGGCGAGACCGCGATGGACGGGTTGTCGTAGTCGGAGGGCGTGGACGTGCCGATCACGACCGGCGGCGCGAAGCCGACACCCGCTTGGAAGCGGTGGGCCCAGACCTGACTGGCCCCGTCCGGCAGGCCGCCGACGTAGTGGACGACGAACGCGTTGCCGGCGGCGTCCATGCGCACTTGCTGTTGGTAGACCTCGCCGTCGGCGTCGGCCGCGGTCGTGAGCACGCTGGATCCCGCCCAGCCCGTGCCCGCGGTGAACCGGTTGGTGAGGATGGAGTCCAGGTCGCCGACACCGGTCTGGTACCAACCGACGATGGCGTTGCCCTCCCGGTCTACGGCGACGGATGGCTCGTTGGCGCTGTCGAAGTCATCGGTCTCGAGTGGTTCGGGGGTGCCCCATGCGCCCCCCGCCGGGCGGACCGAAGCATAGAGGTCGGCGACCCCACCGGAAGCCGTTACTTCCGTCCAGGCAGCCACGACGGTTCCGGTCGGCCCCACGCCCATGCCGACGTCGAAGATGGTGTCCGGCGTCCCGCTGACGCGCTCGACTGCGGTCCAGCTGCCCGCGCTGGGGCGGCGCGCGGCGACGACCTCGTTGCCCAGTCGGAACACCGTGGTGAACGTGCCGGCGTCGTCGACGTCGACCTGCATGTTGGACGCGCTGGCCGCGCTGGCCTCGATGTTCTCGGCGGTCCCAAAGACCCCGGCGGCCGAGAAGGTGGCGGCCATGCCTTGGAGCACACCGGTGCCCCGGTTCCACACGACGACAGCCTCCCCCGAAGGCGCGACGGCCACCCTTGGGCGACGTGCGTCGCCAGGGCCGACCCGGGCGACCGGCGCGGCCGCGGTCCACCCCGCGCCGGGCCGAAAACGAGCGCCCCAGACCACGCGCGGGGTGGCGGTGCTCGGGGCCGGCTGAAGCCACACTGCGGCGACCGCGCCATCTTCGTTTGCCGCCAGCGAGAGCTCGATCCCGCGCGCAGCGCCGTCGTCGAGGGGGACCGGCGTGCCCCAGGCGGTTCCGTCGAAGGCCGCGGCGTAGACGGAGTTGGTCTCGACGGTGTTGTGTGCCCAGATGGCCACGGCGCCGCCGGCGTACGCTGCCGAGTCGGCACGGGAGGGGACGTTTCGGCTCCCGTCCGACAGGCGCATGTCGTCCGTCCACGTGGGGAGAGCGGTGTCGAAGGTCGACGCGAACGCCTCGCCGAGCGGTGATCCGTCCGCGCTCTCGACATCCGCCGCGACCGTGACGCGGTAGCGCGTGCCACGGACAAGCGTGCTCGCGGGCATCAGCCGCGCTTCGGCGCCGGTGACCGCAACCGTGCCCTCCACACGGGTGCCGATCGCGGTCTCGACGATCAGTCCGTCCGGGTCGAAGCTCCCCGCGTCCATCGGCCGGTCGAAGGTCACGACGATGGCGCCGTCCCGGTCGACCTCGGTGGCCGTGTCGGCTGGCGCGACGGTCACCACGCTCGGCGCGGTGGGTCCGGCATCGCCCGGTCCGGCATCGCCCGGTCCTGCATCGCCCGGTCCCGCATCGCCCGGTCCTGCGTCGCCTGGTCCTGCGTCGCCTGGTCCGGCGTCACTCGGTCCTGCGTCGCCCGGTCCTGCGTCACTCGGTCCTGCGTCCCCCGGTCCTGCGTCGTGGGAACTCGCGTCCACGCCGCCATCGGTGCCGTCACCGCCGTCGCAGCCGCTTGCGACCGCCAGAAGAACGAGCAGGCGCACCAGGACAGGAGAGCGTGAGCGAGTCATCCAAACTGCCTTTCATCCGCATTTGCGGACCTTGGATGCTCGCTCAACCGCGCGCGTGACGCTTGTAGGTTTTGCTACGCGTCGTGGTCGTCGCGCTCGGGGCGCGCGCGCCGGGTCATCAGCTCGGCGACGGAGGACTTCGGGCTCTGACCCTCGTAGAGGATGCGGTACATGGTGTTCGTGATGGGCATGTCGATGCCCTCACGCTTGGCCAGGTCGTGCGTGCTTTTGGTGGTGCGCACACCCTCGGCGACCATGTTCATGCTGTCCAGGATCTCCTGCAGCGTCTGGCCGCGCCCGAGGGCCAGGCCCACGCGGCGGTTGCGGCGCAGATCGCCGGTGCAGGTCAAGACGAGGTCGCCCATGCCGGCGAGCCCCATGACCGTCATCGGATGGGCCCCCATGGCCTCCGCCAGTCGTCCGATCTCGGCGAGTCCGCGCGTGATGATCGCGGCGCGCGCGTTCTGGCCGAGCTCCATGCCATCGGCGACCCCCGCCGCGATGGCGATGACGTTCTTCAGCGCACCCCCGAGTTCGGCGCCGACGACATCGTCGGTCGTGTAGACGCGGGTGAATTCGTTGCGCAGGTGGTGCTGCACCTCGACGCAGACGTCGTGGTCCCGTCCCGCCACGGTGACGGCGGTGGGACGCTTAGCGGCCACCTCGCGGGCAAAACTGGGCCCTGCGAGGTAGGTCACCCGGTCGTGCTGCTCCTTCGGGAGGTGCTGCTCGAAGATCTGCGAGACCATCATGAGCGTATCGTTCTCGATTCCCTTTGTGCAGCTCAGCACGGGGGCGCCCTCGGGCAGCTTGGACGCGCAGGTGTCGAGCACGCTGCGGAGCGCGTGGCTGGGGACCACGCTGAGCACGAGCTTGGCGCCGTCGAGCGCCTCGTCGGGGTCGCTGGTGACCCGGATGTTGTCGGGGAGAGTGAAGCCGGGAAGGTACGTCTTGTTCTCTCGATCGCGCTGCACGGCGGAGGCGTGCTCCTCGAGGTGAGACCAGAGTCGGACGCGGTGTCCGTTCCCCGCCAAAAGGGTGGCGAGCGCCGTGCCCCAAGAGCCCGCACCCAGGATTCCGACGTCGACGTGTTCCATGTGAGAACCCTACCATCATCCGATCGCCTCTCGGGGCAGCCGCGGCGCCGTCCGGCCACCCTGCTATGGTGCTCGGCGTGAACGGCCGCATCGCGCTTCTCCTGGTCTTGGGGCTCACCAGCTCCGGCTGCTACGAGTCCTTCGGCGGCAGCCCCGCGCCCTTTGAAGACGGGCGTGTACCGGTGCGCGATGCGCGTGTCGGCTTCGACGGGGGGCCGGGCTTCGACGGGGGGCCAGGCTTCGACGGCGGCCCTGGGTTCGATGGCGGGCCCGGTTTCGACGGGGGGCCGGGCTTCGACGGCGGCCCGCGCTTCGACGGCGGCCCCGGCTTCGACGGCGGCCCTGGCTTTGACAGCGGACCTCGTCCTGACAGCGGACCTCGTCCTGACACCGGCCCCCGCCCTGACACTGGCCCCCGCCCCGACGCCGGTCCCCCGCCCGACAGCGGTCCTCCAGCGGACAGCGGCCCGCCCCGCCCGGCGCTGCGGTTCCGAAGCACGACCTTCACCGAGGTCGATGACACCCCGTCCTACGACCGGTCGAACTGGTCCCTCGAGATGTGGGTGCGAAACCGCGACATGGGCGACGTGGTGTTCTGCGGAAAGGGCGGCACCATCGCACGCCATTTTGTGCTCGGCGCACGCGCAGGCGTGGTGTTCGGCGGCTGGCAGCTCTCCGACGCGGAGAGCTTCGTGTTCGGCCCCGAGTTGCCCGTCGGCACCTGGACGCACATTGCGGTGACGGTCGAAGAGTCCGCGGCCGACGCGCACGACGCGATCCTCTACGTGAACGGCGTCGCCGTGAACCGCGGCACCTTCGGGGGCATGGGCGGCACATTCAACGATCAGGCCTTCCGATGCGGCGGCGGGGACTTCGACGTCGATGAGATTCGGCTCTGGCGCTTGGCCCGCGACCCGATGTCCATCGCCGACTTCCGTGGCAGCCGCATCACCGCGTCGGCGGCGGGCTTGCTCGGCTACTGGCGTCTCGACGAGGCCGGGCAGATCGCGCTCGACTACAGCGCGTCCACAAACGTCGCCGTCTTGGGAAGGTTCACCACGCCGGACAGCTCCGACCCGGTGTGGATCCTGGACGGCGTCTTCTGACGGACCGCGTCTTGCTCGAGATCAGGGCATGACTCCGCTCCGCGCGGCCTCGCCCCACACTGTGCTCTCCGAACTCTGGCGCCTCTGTCGTGCCTGTGGCCTGCCGGCACACCTGCGATATCCATTGACGCTCGCGTTGGTGATCGCGTGCGCCGGCTGCCCCACGGTGACCGGCGTGATGCCGCCTCTGGCCGTCGCGTCTCCGCTCGCCCCGAATCGCGGTTCCGTGGAGGGGCGGCTTCGCGGCGCGGCGTTGACGGGGCTCTCTCCCGCGGACGCGGCGCCCTCCGCCTCGATGCATGTGCCGCGCGGGCAGGTGGACGGTGCGCTGAGTGTCCGGATCGCACCGGTCTTCACCTTCCGCTTCGTCGGCGGAGCCGGACTTGATGTCGGTGCGCTGGCCGTGGGCGCGCGCACCACGTCCGCACCCGATCGAGCCGCCTGGTTTGGTGGGGTGCTGCCGACCTTCCACATCTCGCTCGACGGAGAGACGACGGGCCTCAACCTCGGCCCGGAGTTTCGCGTGGGAGTCATGCCATCGCAGTACTTCCTCGGGGACTCGTGCGAGGACGGGGTGTGTTCTGGCTCCTCTTCCGAGTCCTTCGACGTCATGCCCATCCTGGGGGGGCACGCGAGCCTCTGGCACGAGCCGGACCGCCATGTGCGCCTCTATCTCGGACTCGGTATTCGCAACCACCCGTCGGCCGACGGGACGTTTGGTGGGGCGCCTTCGAGCTACTCGAGCTTCGGTTTTCTGGTGTTTCTGCCGAGCGCTGGAGTGGAGGTGAGCTTTACCGAAGAGGTCGGCATGGCGGCGGAGGTCCAGTGGATCGCGGCGGTCGCACCGGTGGTCTTCTACCCCACGGTGGGCGTCTCGGTCTTCGCGCGCTTCGGGGAGGGCACGCTCGCAGGCCGGGGCCAAGCGCCAGAGGATCCCATCGTGGTCCCGAGGCCTCGCCCCACCCGTCGGACGCTGCACAGGATTCCGGGAGGGTAGCTCGCGAGCTAGCTACTCCGCCTGGTGGCACATCGCGCACGCGCGGTCGCCCGAGGCGAAAAAGACCGGGGGATCATCGTCGCTCCGCGCGTTGGTCAAGCGCGCGGAGCGCTCGGGCGCGGATTCGACCCAGGCCTCGAAGGCCTCACGGTGCGGCCAGGTCCGTGCGCTCTCAAAAGCGAGCGCCTGGGCGTATGCGCGCTGTCCGCCCTCGAGGTCCCCCAATCTCACCCGGAGATCTCCCACCGTGGCGTGGTAGCCCTCCGCGCCGTGCGGGAACAGCGCGGTCCGCCGGCAGGAGTCGCTGGTGCCGTCGCCGCAGTCCTCGAGCGCCTCGAGTGGGGGGAGCAGGGCGGCCGGGACGCCCGATTCGAGCGGCAAGTCAGCGAGCGCAACGGCGGCGAGAAACGGGGTGAAGCGCGGACTCTGCTGTGCCGCATCGAGCAGCGCGCGCCGAGCGACGTCGAGGTCTTGTCCCCGTGCCTCAGCGGCCTGGTAGGCGAAGAACGCGCGCCAGCCCTCGGCGGTCGTGTTGCCCGGGTCCAGCTCGACGGCGCGTTCCAACGCCCGCGAGGCGCGGATCGCGTACGGCAGCTCCCGGTTCCGGATGTAGCCGTGCAGGTTCGCGAGCCCGAACCAGAGGTGGGCGCGGGCGTCGTCGGGGTCGCGGTCGATTGCGCCCGCCAGACGCGACAGCGCCTCGTCCTGCCGGCCGGTCTGTCCGTTGAGCACCTGAGAGAACGCGGCGACGCCCTCCTCTCGGCTGCTGTCGATGATCGGCACGCGCAGCCAAGCCCATCCTCCCACGGCAACGCCCCCGCCGACGAGCAGGAGCGCCGTGAGCGCCATCCAGCCGATGCGTCTCCGGGTCACGCCCGCGAAGTTAGGGTCATTCGTTCAGGGCGCGAGCGGGGTCTCCCACATCGACGCGGTGCTGCGGGGCGGGCCCTGCTCGAGCGCGATCTCCGGGCGCGGACCGCTCGAGCGACGCGCGCGGGGCAGCAGCGCCACCCGATCGGGGAGGGTGGGGACCTGCACCCGCGGCCGCTCCCCGAACAGCTCGCCTTCGAGCATCTGGGCGTAGGACTTCATCATCGGGTGGGGCGGCCCCTCGCAGCCGAGCGGCAAGAGCGCCTCGAGCACCGCGCCGAGCGCCTCGCCGTGAAGGGTCGGGCTCGGCGGCCGCGAGCAGGCCTGGAGGAGCGAGAGGTAGCCGGTGTACGGATCCGAGAAGGCCGTCAGATAGGCGGAGACCTCGTCCCGCGCGAGGCCGTCGAGGCCTTCGGGGCACCCCGGGCACGCCAGCTCGTCCCCATCGGCCACGTGACGCAGCTCGTGCACCGCGATGGCCCGCGCGACCACCATCGCGAGCCGCTCGATCGCGTCCTCCAGGCCCGGGGTCGACGCGAGGCGCTCGGACGCGCCGATCACCCGCGCAGCCTCGTCGACGGTGACCTCCGGGCACTCGGTGTTGTCCCGGCTGCGCGCGAGGGCCCGGTAGAGCGCGTGCACACTGCGCGGCGAGAGCCCGTTGTAGGGCAGACCGTGAAACGTGAACCGGCTCCCGCAGAGCGCCCTCGCTTCGACCGCCGCGGCCGTCTCGATGAGCGCCTGCTGGTCGACCGCGGTCTCCGCGAGCAGCCGCATCGTGTCTGGGTCCAGCTGGTCGCTCACCTCCCGCCGCATTGGGGCGAGCCAGCTCCGCTCCGCGAGCGGACGCCGCCCATCGAGCGCGGGGTGCAGGCCGGGCCAGACGTGCCGAACCGTGAAGTGCAGGACCCGGCGAAGCAGCACCATGGCGCCCTCGTCGTCCCGTCCCGTCTTGCCCAGCCAGCCCTCGAGCGAGTTGGTCCGGTCCGCACGCCGGAGCAGGCGTACCCGGTGGCCCTCCTCGGTCTCGGCGTCGGCCATCACCTCGTAGGAGAGCGTGTGGAAGATGGCTCGCTGGCGGCCCAGGACCAGCGCGGCCTCGACCCTCCAGGGGATGTCCCGCTGATCGAGGTATTCGTTGTAGGCCCAGAGCCGGTAGTCGAGGCGGTGCGCGTTCTCGACCGGGTCGTCGCGGAGGTCTTGGTGGGTCCGCCGCAGGAGATCTTGGAGGTTGGGATCGGCACCGACCGCGGCCGCCAGGTCTTCGAATCGAGCGTCGGCCTGCCTCGTCCAGTAGGGGCTGGTGGCGCTCGCGAGCGCGATCGTCCACGCGGGCATCAGGCGGCTGTGGACGCGCTCGAAGTCGATGGCGGCGAGCGCCTCGTCGCTGACTTCGTGCTCAGGCGTGTATGCGGGCTCGCCTTCCAGCGTGCGTTCGCCGCGCACATAGCCCCGCATCGACCTCCCGTAGGCGCGGAGCGTCATCACCAGGGCCACGCTCGCGGCCAGCGTGGCGATCCCCCAGACGAGGGCGCGCCGCCGGTCGGCGTAGAGCGCGCGGAGGGTCTCCTCCCAGCCGGAGTTCGTGTCGGCGGGCGCGTCGTTCGGGACCGTGGGGGGCGGCGTCATGAGGGATGGCCGAGTGGGGCTCTCCTGGGGCAGGGCGGACCGCCGCGGGGCGGCCTGCCCCGCTCGGACAACGTAGCGTCGTGAGAGTTCCCCGTACACCGCATGAGAATTGACAGACGGCCGTCGGGTGGGACCATGGCGGCCTGATGCGTCCCGCCATCTCCGTCGTCATCCCGTTCCTGAACGAGGAAGGCACCCTCGACGAGCTGTACCAGCGCGTGACCGAGGTCATGGCGGAGGTCGGACAAACCTACGAGATCCTGTTCATCGACGACGGCTCGACCGACGGGGGCCCCGCCCTCATCGAGGGGCTGGCGGACGACGACGAGCGCGTTGGGTTCCTGCGTTTTCGGCGAAATTTCGGCAAGTCCGCCGCGCTCGATGCCGGCTTCAAGCGGGCCCAGGGCCGCATCATCATCACGATGGACGCGGATCTGCAGGACGACCCGAAAGAGATCCCGCGGCTGCTCGCGGCGCTCGAGGAGCGTGAACTGGACCTGGTCAGCGGCTGGAAGCGCAAGCGCCTGGACCCCTTGGGCAAAACGCTGCCCAGCAAGCTGTTCAACGCCACGGTCCGCACGCTGACCGGCATCAAGCTCAACGACTTCAACTGCGGCTTCAAGGCCTACCGCGCCGAATCGGTCGACGGGCTGGAGCTGTATGGCGAGCTGCATCGCTACATCCCGGTGTTGGTGGATTGGCGGGGCTTTCGGGTCGGCGAAATCCCGGTGGAGCACCACGCGCGCAAATGGGGCCAGAGCAAATACGGCATCGAGCGGATGGCCAAGGGGTTCTTCGACCTCCTGACGGTGATCCTGATCACCCGCTACCGCCGGCGTCCGCTGCACCTGTTTGGCTGGGCGGGCCTGTCCATGTTCGGGCTCGGCTTCGTCTGCCTCTCGTACCTGACGGTTTTGTGGTTCCTCGGCATGGGCCCGATCGGGAGCCGGCCGCTTCTGACCCTCGGTCTGTTGCTCGTGGTCGTCGGCGCGCAGCTGTTCAGCACGGGCCTGCTCGGCGAGATGATCAACAGCACGCGAAGCGTCGAGGTCGCCTACACCATCCGGCAGGAGCGGCGGCCCGGCGACGCCGACGACGAGGAAGACGCGGAGGCCGCACAGTGAGCGACATGATGATGGAGCGGGACCAGCGGGTGTACGGCCTCCACGCCTGCATGGCAGTGTGGGCCCATCGGCCGGACGCGGTGCGCCGCATCTTTCTCACCGACGACGCCGCGCCGCTGTTTGGCGATGTCATGCGCGCGCTCGCGTCCTCTCGGAGGCCCTACCGGGTCGTGGACGACGAGGAGATGCAGCGGGCGTCCGGCACCCGACACCACGAGGGCGTCTGCTTCATCACCGATCCGCTCCCCGAGGGCGACACGGGGCAGATCATGGAGGACCTCGCGGCGTCGGACGGCCCCGCGCGCATGCTCTTCCTCGACCGCGTCGACAACCCGCACAACCTGGGCGCGGTGCTCCGCTCGGCCGCGCACTTCGGCGTCACGGCGATCGCCGGCCACGCCGATGAGATGCCCGTCCCCCAGGGTGCGGTCGCGCGGGTGGCCGAAGGCGGCGCGGAGGTCGTGCCCACCCTGCGATGGAACCGCCCGCAGAAGGGCTTCAACGCGCTCCGGGACCGCGGCTTCGCCTGTGTCGCCACCGTGGTGCGGGGGGGCAAGGACCTCTACGCCATCGATCTCCCGCCGCGCTGCATCTTCCTCTTGGGGGCGGAGCGAGACGGCCTCGGCCCTTCGGCGCTCCGCGTCGCCGACGTGGCGGTGCGCATCCCCGGAGTTGGCGGTGTCGAGAGCCTCAACGTCGCCTCGGCCAGCGCGGTGCTGCTCGCCGAGCATTTCCGCCGTCACCCGGCGTGACGGTCGCCTACCTCGCCGCCGACGGCTTCGAGCAGGAGCTCGCGGTCGAGCTTGGGTCGCGGGTCCTCGAGCGCCACGGTCGCTTGTTCCTCGCCTCCGAGGGGACCCGCCCGGCGTGGGCCCAGAACGTTTGGCTCGCTCCGGAGCGCCTCGCGGTGCGTTCGATCAAGGACGCCGCCCAGCAGCTGCGCGACCGCCAGCGGAACTGGGCGCTCTACTCGCACGAACACCATCGGCGCGCGGTGCTCATCGATGCGGCGCTGCCCCACGTCTCCGCGAAGCCGATCGCGCCGTTCTCTCCGCCTCCGAGCGCACCGCTGGGCTCCTTCATGCTGCTGGACCGCGACACCGTGTTGGCCTCGGCGTCGTGTGAGAGCGCGTTCCCCAACGGCGCCGTGAGGTTCTTGGAGGACCGCGAGGGCCCTCCGAGCCGCGCCTACCTCAAGCTCTGGGAAGCGCTCACGTTGGCGGGGGAGTGGCCGCGAGAGGGCGACCGCGTGGTGGACCTCGGCAGCGCGCCCGGCGGCTGGACGTGGGTGCTCGCCGAGCGGGGCGCGTCCGTCACGAGCGTGGACAAGGCGCCGCTCGCGCCGGCGGTGGGGGCGCTGTGCAACGTGACCGAGCGGCGGGAGAGCGCCTTCGGGCTCGACCCCGCCTCCGTGGGGCCGGTCGACTGGGTCTTCTCCGACATCATCTGCTACCCCGACCGCCTCGAGCGGCTCGTCGACCGGTGGGCGGAGTCCAACCCTGACGCGCGTTTCGTGGTGACGATCAAGCTGCAGGGAGAGACGGACCACGCGGCGGTCGCGCGCTTCCAGGCCAAGGCGGGGCGCGTCGTCCACCTGGCTCACAACCGCCACGAACTGACCTGGCTGCGCGGCGTGTGAGCGGGCTGGCATGCCACGGGGCTCTGCGGTAGGACGCGGCGTGGCGCGGGTTGCGAAGTGGGCCAAGGGCGCGAAGGGGATCCTCCGCCGCCCAGCCGACCTGGCGGGGCTGCTGGGGCTCTACCTCTACGCGTTGCCCTCGTTCTGGTACCCGTTCGCGCGGGACCACCCGATTCACTGGTACATCGGGCGCGGCATCCTCGAAGGGGAGTTCCCCTACGTCTCGGCGCTGAGCACCAAGGGCCCGCTCGCGTTTGTGGTGCACGCGGTCGCGACCGGGCTGTTCGGCGACGGGACCCAGGCCATCCGGGTGATGGACTTCCTCTTCCTGTTGGGCGGGGTCTGCGTCGCGGTCAGCTTCCGTCCGAGGGTGCAGGCCGCGAACGGGGCTCGCAGCTTGCCCCCCGCCGCCGACGGCGAGTTCGGCGCGACCGCGCTGATCGCCGGGACCGTGCACTACACGTTCTTCGACTTCTCCGACACCGGGCACCCCGAGCTGTGGCTCGGCGTCTTGATGCTCTGGGCGGCGGCGGTCGTGGTGCGCGCGCCGGACTTCCGCGTCTCGTGGCAGCGCGCGTTCTGGGCCGGCGTCGTTGCGTGCCTGGCGGTCGGGATCAAACACGTCGGCGCGTTCACCGGTGTCATCGTCGGCGCTGGGATCGTGATTCTCGGGCTTCGCGAGTCCGTCGGGGTCGCGGCGCGAAACGCGCTCGTGTACACGCTCGGCGTGGCATCGGTGCTCGGCGCCGTGCTCGGCGCGTTCTGGTTGGGCGGCCACTTCGACGTCTTCTGGGATGTCATGGTCGTGCACATCCTGGAGTACGCAGGAGATTCCCTGCCCGACCAGCCGGGGCCGCCGCCGTGGCTTCGGATGGAGCACGGCTTGTTCGCCATGGTCGCCGCCGTCGGTGGTTTGGCGGTGGGCGGCGCGGTGGCCGCGGTGTCCGGCAAGAAGGCGTGGCGCTTCACCGGTTGGTTTCTGACCGCGATGGTCGCGGCGGCCGTCGGCGCCGTGGCGGCCCAGCATCGCGCGCTCGAGTCGGAGGTGTTCACCTACTACTGGGTGATGGTCGGCCCGTTTCTCGTCGCGGCCGTCAGCTGGGGCCTTCGCATGGCGTTCCTCCGCGGGCCCCGATGGCAGTTCGTCGCGGCGATGCTGCTCATGGCGCTCGCCGTCTACTACGAGCCGGACGGGACCCACGTCAACAGCTGGAACTACCGCGCGGAGTGGACGAGCTGGTACGGCTACGTGCGCGGCGAGCGCACGTTTGCGGAGCACCACGACCCACACCGAAACAGCCGGCTCGACCACCACGTGCACATGACGGAGATCGCGTCTCACATCCGGAACCGGAGGCGCCCGGGGGACACGCTCTGCATCGACGGTTGGCTGCTGGAACTCTACGTGCTCACCGACATGCACTGCGACTCGCGGTTCATCTCACGGGACTTCATCCCGCGGACCCGCCCCGACTGGGCCGCCGAACACCGCGCGGCGCTCGAGGCGTCACCGCCGGACTTCTTCGTCACCTTCGGTGACCGGCGCCACCGCGTGCGCGAGTACGAGCGGCTCGGATACGTCGAGCACGCCATGAGCTACCCAGACGGGGCCCGCTACGCGGTCATGGAACGCGTGCGCGACGACGAAGCGGAGCCCGAGGAGGCCGCCGTCATCGACACGGCAATCGAGGCGGTCGTCGAGGCGGCGGCGGTCCAGGAACCGGAGAGCGAGCCGGCCTCGGACGCTGGACCCGAGTAGACGCCGGGAGTCCTGGAGATCGAGCAAGAGGGTGGCTGGCCGCTCGGCTCGACCAGTCAGAAACGACGAGAGCCGCCTCGGTCTCCCGCGGCGGCTCTTTGTTCTTCGTTTGTTGTCTTGGTCAGGCGGGTGGAGCCGGCTGCCGGGCGTGCTTGGCGCCGGTGCGCTCGTCGTCCTCGAGCTCGATGGCCGGAAGGTCCAGCTTGTCGGGCTCGGTCAGGGCCAGCTTGAGCACCTCCGTCATGTGACTGACGCCGATGAATTCGAGCTCTTCCTTGATCTCCTTCGGCACCTCTTCGAGGTCGGCGACGTTGCGCTCGGGGAGGATGACGCGCTTGATGCCGGCACGGTGCGCGGCCAGCACCTTCTCCTTCACGCCGCCGACGGGGAGCACCCGGCCGCGGAGCGTGATCTCGCCCGTCATCGCGACGTCGTGGCGTACGTTGATGTCGGTCAGCAGCGACACGAGCGCGGTCATCATCGTCACACCCGCGCTGGGCCCGTCCTTCGGCATGCCGCCGGCGGGGATGTGGATGTGGATGTCGTTCTTCTCGAGGAAGTCCTCGTCGATCTTCAGCGACTGGGCGCGCGTTCGCACCCAGCTGAGCGCCGCCTGCGCGGACTCCTTCATCACGTCGCCAAGCTGACCCGTGAGCTGAAGCTTGCCCTTGCCGTGCATCTTGGTGGCTTCGATGAAGAGGATCTCCCCGCCAACGGAGGTCCACGCCAGACCGGTCGCAACGCCGGAGTCTTCGGTGCGCTCCGCCACCTCGCTCGAGAACCGCTGCGCCCCGAGGTACTCGCGCACGTCTTCGGCGTCCTTGATGTCGTAGGGGCCTTCCTTGCCCTCAGCGACCTTCACGGCGACGCCTCGGATGCAGCTGGCCATCTTGCGCTCGAGGTTCCGAACCCCGGCCTCGCGCGTGTAGAAGTCGATGACCGATTCGATGGCGGGCGTCTGGAAGGTCAGCTGATCCTTCTTGATGCCGTGCTCCTCGATCTGCTTCGGGATGAGGTGGTCGGTGGCGATGTCGAGCTTTTCGCGGCGCGTGTACCCAGGAATGTGGATGATCTCCATCCGGTCCCGAAGCGGCGCTGGGATGGTGTCCCCGACGTTCGCGGTCGCGATGAACATCACCTTGTTCAGGTTGTACGGGATCTCGAGGTAGTGATCCGCGAACGTGTCGTTCTGCTCCGGGTCGAGCACCTCGAGCAGCGCGGCCGCGGGGTCGCCGCGGAAGTCGTGGCCGATCTTGTCGATCTCATCGAGCATGAAGACGGGGTTGATGGTCCCGCCCTTTTTCATGCCCTGGATGACCTGGCCAGGGAGGGCGCCGACGTACGTGCGGCGGTGGCCCCGGATGGCGGCCTCGTCGTGCACACCGCCGAGGCTCATGCGGACGAACTTGCGGCCGAGCGCGCGCGCGACCGAGCGGCCGAGCGACGTCTTGCCGACGCCGGGCGGACCGATGAGGCACAGGATCGGCCCCTTCTTGTCCTTCTTCAGCTTGCGGACCGCGAGGTACTCGACGATGCGCTTCTTGACCTTCTCGAGGCCCGAGTGGTCCTCGTCCAGCACACGGCGCACCGAGGGGATCTCGAGGTTGTCCGTGGTCTCCTTGTTCCACGGGATGTCGAGGATCCAGTCGATGTAAGTGCGGACGACCGTGTACTCGGCGCTGCCGACCTGCATGGAGCGCAGACGCTTGATCTGCTTGCGGGCGACTTCGTCGGCCTCGCGCGGGAGGTTGGCCTTGGTGATGCGCTCGTCGAGCACATCCAAGTCACCGGCGTCGCCGTCCTCTTCGCCCAGCTCTTCCTTGATGGCCTTGAGCTGCTGGCGGAGCACGTACTCCCGCTGGTTCTTGCCCATCTCCTCTTTGATCTGGGAGTTGATGCGCTCGCGCATCTTGAGGATCTCGAGCTGCCTGGTGAGCAGCCGAAGCACCTTTCGGATGCGCTCCTTGATCTCGATGGTCTCGAGCAGCTGCGCCTTCTCGTCCACCGGGGCGTCGAGGTTGGCGGCCACGAGATCGGCGAGCTGGCCGGCCTCCTGGATCGAGTCGATGAGCGAGCTGGCTTCGCGCGGCAGCTCGGGCATCAGCTGGATGACCTGCTTGGCGATGTCGCGCAGGCTCATGGCCAACGCCTCCGTCTCGACATCCTCACCGCGCGGCTCGTCCAGGCGTGAGATCCGAGCGCGGAGGAACGGCTCGCTTTGCGCCATGCCCTCGAGGCGGATCCGCGTCAGGCCCTGCAGGATGAGGCTGTAGTTGCCGGAGCTGTGCTTGAGCGCCTTGAGAACACGCGCCGCCACGCCCACCGGGTAGAGGTCGGCCTGCGTCGGGTCGTCCGTGGCGGGGTCGCGTTGGGCGAAGATCGCGATGACGGGCTGGTTCAGCCCGTCGATGTCCTCCACCAGAGCGACCGACTTTTCACGGCCGACGTCGAAGGGCGCCACCGCGCCAGGAAACAAGACCGCATTGCGGATCGGGAGGACAGCAAGCTCGTCGGCGAAATCGAGGTCCTGTTCACCGACTTCGGGGGGGGACTCGTCGGACATGGTCACCTTTGATCGACCCGGAGGTCTTAACTTACGTACAAGGGAGCACGGCGTCGCCGCGCGCTTCGAGCTTTGGGCCCACTTGGCTTTCGGCAAGCCCCGCGGGTTGCGGCAAGATACTCAGCCGCATCTTCCTACGCAAGGACCGTTCCCCCCACGTCCGCGTCAGGGAAAACACGGGTTCGAATGGGGACTGTCCCAGGCCCGGGAGGGGGCCGAGAACCCGGGTCTCGGGCGGTCCGCAAGAGCCGGTGGGGGCGTGAGAGGGTCGGTCCCGCGCCGCTCCCACAAGCCTACTCTTCGTCCCAGTCGATCTCGGCGAGACAGGCGCCGTCGCCGTGCCACGTGCGTACGACCACCCGGATGCGGTCGACCTGGGTGGCGTTGACCTCGAAGTCGCTCCAGCCCGGGTCGCGCACGATGCCGCTGAACTGGCCGCCCTGGCTGAACACCTCTTCGTCGTCCGAGTAGAGTTCGAGGGTGTAGTCCTTTACAGCGCGGTCCATCATCAGCCGGTTGTTGCCGTTGCGAAGGCGCACGGTGCTCAGGTCACGCGGCGGCGAGAGGCGAACGTCCACCCAACCCCCGACGCGGTTGGGCAGGATCCACTCGGTGGCCTCATCGTCGTCGATCGCATGGCTCGCCTGAAAGTCGGGGCGGCTGTTGTCGTAGGTGTCCGATGCGGTCGCCGTCTCGGAGCGCGGGGTGCGTACGAGGAGGAAGATGCCGCCCGCGAGGAGGGCCAACAGCGTGATCGCGCCGAGCCAGCGTCCGGTCTGCGCCCGCATCAGCTGACCCATCGTCATCGACGCAGGCACCAGGGCGCGCTCCGCTGCCCGTCGCGCGGCGATGACGTCCCGGAATAACGCGCCGTGATCGGACCCGACGTCGGCGTCGAGGGCCGGCAGGGTGTCTCGCTCGAGGGATGCCAGGAGGGTTGCGAGCTTCTGCACCTTGCTCGCGGAGAGACCACGTGAGGTCAGCGTGTCCCGCCACACCCCGGAGGTCCCGCTCGGGGCCGGTGCGGGGTTGACGGTCGCTGCGTCAGCGGTTGCCGCATCTGCCGATGGAGTGTCGGCGGTCGCTGCTTCGGCGGCTGCCGCGTCTGCCGCGTCTGTCGATGGAGCGTCCGGGGGTGCTGCTTCGGCGGTTGCCGCGTCTGCCGATGGAGCGTCCGGGGTCGCTGCGTCCGGGGTCGCTGCGTCTGGGGTCGCTGCGTCTGGGGTCGCTGCGTCCGGGGTCGCTGCGTCCGGGCTCGCTGCCGCGGCCGCGCTGGCTGGGTCTGGCTGACCTTGCCCATCGACGCTGCCCGCGGATCCTGCCTCGGCTGGCGGTTCGGCCCCGGCGGATGCGGCTGCTTCTGCGGCCTCTTCCTGCGGCGGGAGCGCGGCGGCGGGCGTGGCTTCGTTCGCGGGCTCGCCCGTCGATTGCGCCGGGCCGAGCGCGGCTCCCATCTGATCGGCGGCCGCCACGGTCCGCTCGAGGCTCTCGGCGGCCAGGCGCAAGCCTTCGGCCGTGTGCCCGAGGGTCCACAGCGCGTCGGCCGCGTCCGAGCGTTGGCGGGCCAGCCCGAGCTGCCGCGCCACGGCCTCGCGCTGGGCCTCCGAGAGGCGCCGGGACGTCGCGCGTGCCTCCGAAAGAAGGAAGTACTCGCGGATCGCGCGAGCGGGTTTGTGCGGTCGGGCCACGGGTGCAGAGGCTTACCTGCCGCGGCTGTTCGCATCAAGGCACATCTCGGCCCGCGCCGCCCACGCAGGGTGCGTGCGGCTCGGCGTCGTGACACAGTTCTGACGATGCGAAGTGTAGGCCTCCCGCACGAGCCTCCGTGGGATGAGCCCATCGACGTCGCGAGCGTGGTCGCTGAGGCCCCTGCGTCGGTCACCACGAAGGGCTTGTTCCTCACGGGCTTGGCGGATCAGATCGTGGGAGCGGGGGGCGAGCGTCCCGGAAGTTGGGTGGCCTTCGCCGACTACCCGGTGCGCGAGTACATCCAGCTCCTCGCCGACTGCGCGGCGTACTGCCATCCGGAGTTGTCGCTTGGCCGGGCGATCCGCCGCGTCGGGAACACCGCCTACCCCACCTTCGCGGCGACCACGCTGGGCCGGGTGATCTTCGCGTTTGCGGGCAAGGACCCCAAGGCCGCGCTGCGCCTCGCCCCACGCGCCTACCAGGTGGTCAGCGCGGGGACGAGCGAGGTCACGCTGGAAGAGGGCGACCGGGTGGACGTCCTCCGCATGCGCGACATCTACAGCTTCGCCGAGCTCCACGAGGTGGGGGTCATCGAAGGCGGAATCCGCCAATTCGGGGGCGACGTGCATGTGCGTGTGTTCGTGCACGGACCGGGCGCCGTGGACCTCCACGTTCACTGGACGTGATGCTCAGCCGCCGCGCACGAGCGCCGCGAGCTCCCTGTCGACCTCGTCCACCAAAGAGGGCGGTTCGAGGGCGGCGAGTTCGCGCAGCGAGCGGCCCCGCGCGATGCGGCGAACGAGCGTGAGGCCAAACCAGAACCCCGAGCGGCTGGGGATCGCTTCGTCCGCCACGCGCTCCGAAAAGAAGCGGGTGTACGCAGCCCCCGTTGAGGCTTGGCGCAGCTCCGACCGCAGCGCCGGGCCGAGTTCGCCCACGAGGGGGGGCATGACGGCCTCGAGCGAGACGGTGCTCGCTCCTCTGTAGGAGGTGGGCAGCGCGTCGGCGTCCGAGCGGCCCGGTGTGAGCGCGAGCGAGGCGTACGTCGCCAGGCCCTCGACCCAGAGCGCCTCGGCGAGGTTCTCGCCGCCGGGCACTTGGTACATGTGAAAGAGCTCGTGATGGAGGGACAGCACGAGATCGCGCGACTCGGACGCCGCGGTGTCGAGCCCGAGCAAGACGGCGGGATGGCCCTCGAGCAGGCGTGCTGCGCCGACGAACGCCGAGACGCTCGGGTAGAGCACCACCCGCCCGCGCCAGTCGAAGTCGGGCAGAGCCGCCGTGAAGCGGGACTCGGCGGCTTCGCGCTCCGAGACGAAGCGGGTGTGGGTCTCGCGCATCGCCGGCACGTTTGCGTCGAGGGTGGCGAGCCAACCGTCCAGCCGGTCGTCGAGGTGTCGGGCCGGCAGCACGGGGGGCGTGTAGAGCGCGCGGTCCGGGCCGAGGATCTCGGCCTCGAACCGCGCCCTTCGCGTGTCCGGCGGCAGGCCACGGCTCTGTTCCCAAAACGCGAAGAACGCGGGCATGCGGTCCTCGAACGCGATCTCCACCACGCCGGGCAACGGGTCGACATCGAACACCTGCCCGCAGCCCAGCCCCACGGCGGCCGCGCTCGTGCCCAGCAGGAAGCTCCTCCTCCGCATCGCTCCACCATGGGCGGCCCCGCGCCCCCGTGCCACTTGGCCGCCCGAAGCCGGGAGCCGCTGCTATAGTCCGCGCCATGTCGCGACCCACCCGCTCTTCTCATGGCCTCACCCCGTGCCCGACGTGCCGCCGGCACGTCGTGGCGGCTGAACGCCCCAGTCAGACCTCGTGTCCTTTCTGCGCCACGTCGAAGGTGCGGGGGCGTGGTTCGCTGTTGGCGGCGTCCATCCTTGCGCTCGGCCTCACCGCGTGCGGGGGCGCCGACGACGGACCACCGCCCGACGACGCGCAGACCGAGGAGACCGGCGGGGGAGAGTCGACGCCGCCGGAGAACGCCGACAACAGCGGCGATGCGCCGCCGGATGACAGCCCGCCGGACGACGACCGCTACGACGAGGGGGACGAGAACCGCGCCGTGGCGCTCTACGGCGTGGCGCCGGAGTGACCCACCCCAACGAGGCGCTCCTCACGCAGTTCTACGAAGCGTTCGCCGCGCGCGACGGGGAGACGATGGCGTCCTGCTACGCCGAGGACGCGTCGTTCTCCGACCCGGTGTTCCCGGACCTCGACGGCCGCGAGGCGGGAGGCATGTGGCGCATGCTGACCTCGCGCGCGGCCGACCTTCGAATCGAGCATTCCCAGATCCAAGCCAACGACGAGACCGGAAGCGCGCACTGGGAGGCCTGGTACACGTTCTCCGCGACGGGGCGGAAGGTCCACAACGTGATCGACGCGCGCTTCCGTTTTCGGGACGGCAAGATCATCGAGCACATCGACACGTTCGACTTCGGCCGGTGGTCGCGGCAGGCCATCGGGATGCCCGCGATCCTGCTCGGGTGGACGGGCGCCATCCAGAAGAAGGTGCGGGCCACGGCGGGAGGGCAGCTTAAGAAGTACCTCGCCTCGCACTGAGCGAGTCTGCCCGGAAGCGGCGGGCGGTGCGGTGCGTGCTACGGTTTTTGCTGCATGGACCGCTCGGCCTACGACAAGCATCTCACGCTCGAAGAGCGCCACTTCTGGCGGGTGACCAAACGCCGCCTGGTGCGCGAGCTCATCGAGCGACACGGCGGAACCAGCCGCCCGCTTCGGCTCTGCGACATTGGCGGGGCGAGTTCGCTGCTCGCGCGCGACCTGGGCACGATGGCCGAGGTCATCGTCGTCGAGCCGGATCCGGCGATGGTGGAGCTGGCGCGCGAGCGGCTCGGGCTCGATGCGCGGGTGGGCGCGCTTCCCGGCCCGCTTCCGGAGCAGCCCGAGTACGACGTGGTCACGCTGCTCGATGTGCTCGAGCATCTGGACGACGACTTCGGTGCGCTCGAGGCCATCCGCAGCCAGCTTCGGCCGGGCGGCATCCTGGTGTTGACGGTGCCGGCGCTGCCCGAGCTGTGGAGCAGCCACGACGAGATCCTGCATCATCGCCGCCGCTATCGCCGGGCGGACGTCGTTCGACTCCTCGAGCGGGCCGGGTTCGAGGTCGAGCGCGCGACCTACTGGACTGGGCTCCTGCTCGGGCTGGTGGCGGCGCAGCGTTGGTACTGGCGTCGTCAGGGCGGCCCGCCGACCTACCGCGTCGAGGTCCCCTCGGCCCCGGTGAACTGGGCGTTGTCCCAGGCGATGAACGTCGAGCGCCGCCTGCTCTCGCACGTCGACCTTCCGATTGGCTCGTCCCTCGCGATCGTGGCCCGGGTCCCGGCGTCCCGCGCCGCCGCCTGACTACTCCCAGCTCAGCTCGGCGAGTCCGCCGCCGAGCTCATGGTGACTGACGACCTGCACTCGGATGCGGTCGATGCCTTCGAGCTCGACCTCATGTTCCGTCCACTCCGGGTCGGGCTCCAGCGTGGGCCACTCGCCTTCAACCGTCTCCGCCAGCACACCGTCGCCGTAGAATTGGATGCGGTACTCGCGCGTCCCCCGGTTGTTGTAGTGGCGGTTGTGCGCGTTTCGCAGCCGGACCTGGTGGATGGATCGCGGTGGGAGCATCTCGACCTCGACCCAGCCGTTGGCGCCGTCGGGCAGCAGCCACTCGGTCGAGGTGTCTCCGTCGATGACGTTGGCCGCGGTGAACTCGGTGCTGTACCGGCCGGACGCCTGCGTGAACTCGCCGCGGGTCGGCCAGAGCGCGACCGTCGCCCCCGTGATGAGAGCGGCCAAGAAGAGGACCCCCATCCCGATGCGGGTGAGGCGCGTCTTGAGCAGCGCGCCGGGCGTCAAGGTGGCGGGTGCGAGCACATGGTCGACGGCCACGCGGCTGGCGACGAGTTTCTGGAAGAGGGTGCCCTCCACGGCGCTGACGTCGTCGTCCAAGCCCGGCAGCGCCTTGGCCGCGAGGCCCGCCTCGGCGGCGACGACCTCCGCAAGACGTGTCTCGGCCAGGCCGCGCTCCTTCAGCGCCGCGCGCCAGGCCGGCTCGAGGGCCTCGTTCGCGTCAGCCTCGCTCGCCGCTTCGTTCGGGTCAGCCTCGCTCGCGGCCTCGTTCGCTTCAGCCTCGTTCGCTTCAGCATCGCTCGTCTCGGCCTCGGCCTCTGTGGCCTCGGGGGCCATGTCCTCGTCCGCGACGTGCTCGATGGGCGCGTCGGCGGCGAGCGGCTTCAAAGGCACTGATTTCGACGCCACAGGAGTCGATGGCACCGAGACCGACGCGCCGAGTCCGAGGGCGGCGGAGAAGTCGGACGCCACCCCAAGCGTGGAACGGAACGCGTCGGCCGCGAGCCGCAGCCCTTCGGCGTTGTGTCCATTGGACCAGAGCGCGTCCGCGGCCTCCGCGCGCTGTCGCGCCACGCGCAACTGCCGCTCCAGCGACTTTCGCACCCCCTCGGGGATGCGCTTCGCCGTGGCGGTGGCGTCGGTCAGGAGGAAGTACTCACGCAGCATGTTCGGGGCTGAACCTGACCCGCCTTCCGGACGCGGGCAACACGTCCTTCACTGCCGCGCGTAGCCCTCGTACCGCTCGAGGCTGGCGGCCAGCGCGCGTCGCACCTCGGGGCGTCGTCCGGAGAGCTCGTTCGACTCCTCCGGGTCCGCTTCCACGTCGTAGAGCTGGACGTCACCCGTACGGATGTCGCGGATCAGCTTCATGGGCCAGCGCAACACGCCGCTCGCCCGCACATGCACGCTGCCGCGCCAGAGGTCGGTGAAGAAAAAGAGCGGACGTGGGGGCAGGGGCTCTTCGCCCAGGTGCAGCAGCAAGCTCCAACCGTCGTCGCTGCCGGGCTCGAGTCCGGCGAGCTGACGCACCGTGGGAGCGAGGTCCGTCAGGAGCACGGGAGTGCGGACCCGTCGGCCCCGCACGGTCGGCACCCGCGCCGCCAGCACGATGCGCACATCGTTTTCGTAGAGCGAGTTGCCGTGGCTCGTGAGCTCGTGCTCGCCGAACATTTCGCCGTGATCGCTGAACACCACCACGGTCGTGCGATCGTGGTCGGGGCGCTCGGCGATGCCGTCGAGCAGCCGTCCGATCTGCTGGTCGCAGTAGCTGAGCGCGCTGTCGTAGCGGTCGATGGCCCGACGCCCGTACGGGAACTCGTCGTACGCGATGTAGGGGTCGTGCGTGCAGCGGTAGTGCGAGAACAGCAGATACGGCTCGGCCTCCGTGCCTTCGAAGTCAGCGAGCGCGCGCAAGCTCGCGTCCGTCGTGCGCTCCGCGGCGACCGGGTAGATGGAGCGCCACTCCCGCGAAGGCCAGGGCGAGTCCCAGTCGTCGAAGCCCTGGCCGAGCCCGCGGTTGTGCTGGAGCACG
Organism: Sandaracinaceae bacterium; assembly: GCA_045106715.1. Classification (GTDB taxonomy): domain Bacteria; phylum Myxococcota_A; class Polyangia; order Polyangiales; family Sandaracinaceae. The sequence continues at coordinate 11,458 of JBGCFC010000070.1, read as the reverse complement.
TAGCTGATGCTGTATCCCTGGCTCTGGTAGCCTGCCTCCGAGAGGGCTTCGGCGAAGGTGTTCGCGTCGGCGGAGAGCTCAAAGCGGTTCCCGCCGAGGTCACGGTGCGGGGCGCGCCTCGGGTCTTGTCCGGTGAATGCGGCGGTCATCGCGAAACGGGTGCTCGGCGCCGCGGTGTAGGCGTTGTCGAAAAAGACGGCGTCTTCGAAAAAGCGGTCGAGGCGGGGGGTCGTCGGCCGTGCGTAGCCCGCGAACGAGAGGTGGTCGGGCCGGAGCGCGTCGAGCATGATGAGCACGACATTCTGCCGCGGAGGCAGCGGCGGGAGCGCGACCCGGGGCGGCGCCGGCGGGCTGTACGGCTGGGCGTCTCCCCCCGCGCAGTTCTCGTCGATGCCGTTGCCGGGCTCGTCCACCGCACCGGGATGCACGAAGCGCGAGGTGTCGTCGCAGTCGCCGCCGAGGAAGTGCGCGCCGTATCCATCGCCGTCGCCGTCGGTCGCGTCGCTCGCCACCGAGAGCAGGTTGCCCACGTAGGGCGCGTGATAGAGCAGCGCGTTCTTGGCTGCGCCGGGGAGCGCCTCGAGGCCGAGGACCGCGACGACGGACAGCAGGGCGAGCGCGACGACAGACGCGGCCTCGCGCCGCCCTCGCCAGGCGGTGGCGATGGGGCGGCTGCTGCCCGCGGCGAACCCGACCACGTAGGCGGCGGGCGCGGGTGCCCATTGGGTCGGGAGGGTCTCGACACAGACCGCGAGCACGCCCGCAGCGATCAGGACGGCGACGACCCATGTCGCGACCGGACGCCGCGCCCAGGACCCGCTCGCCCGTCCGAGGGCATCGAGCGGGGGCACCACCAAAAGTGCGGCGCCCAACGTGGCGACGACGGTGCTCATCGCCGTCGCGACGCGCGCGAAACGCTCGCTCATCATCTCGGCGAACACGGGAGCGGCGAGTGTCGACGCGAGCACGCCGAGGGCCGCGACGAGCAACAGCGCGACGGTGGCCAGAGGCGCGCTGCCGGCGACCGCGTAGCGAAGGCCCCGTCCCAGCCTCTGAAGCGCCTCTCGGTCGGCGACAAACGCGAGCGCCAAGCTCGGCAGCAAGCCTGCGCCGAAGGCCAGCAAGCTCGCGGCCGCCATCGCGGCGAAGCCGGCCAGTCCACTTTCGTCCGTACGCATGGCGGCGAGCCCGGCCACGCCTCCCTCCGACACGGCGGCCGCGAGGAGTCCCGCAAGGAGCGGGCTCCGCGCGCTGCGAACCGAGGCTGTGGTCAGAGGAGACAAGGGCCGTGGTTGTACCCCGCGGCTCCGTCGCCTGCCACGGCCCCGATACTCAGTTCCAGTCGATCTCGCTGAGCCCTGCGCCTCGGCGATGGTGGCTGCGGATCTCGACCCGGATGCGCTCCACACGATCCACCCCGATGGTGTGATCGAACCAGACCGGGTCGGGGTCGAACTCCTCCCAGCGACCCTCCTCCTCGAAGGCGACCTCGCCGTCCACGAACAGCTGGAGGGTGTACGCGTCGGTGGCGCGGTTGTTGAGCCCGTCGTTGTGCGCGTTGCGAAGCCGGACGCGCTCGATCCGGCGGGGGCGTGACAGCTCGAACTCGACCCACCCAGGCTCACCGTCGGGCAGCAGCCACTCGGTGTCGTTGTTGGCGTCGACCAGGTTGGCCGCGACCACCTGCGCGTCACGCGCGCCCGAAGCGCGGACCTCGAAGGTGTGGCGTGGCCACTGGAACCAAGCCGTCGCGCCGACCAGCGACAGGAGCGCGGCGGCCAGCGCGCCGAACCGCGACGCTCGCTGCCGGCGACGCTCGCGTGGGGTCCAGACGGAGGGCGCGAGGTGCCGGTCGATCCGCGCCGTCAACGCGAGCACCGAATCGGTCAGCTCACGGTGCTCGGGCGTGGCCTCTTCGTCCAGCGCGGGACCTACGGTGGCCTCGAGCGCCCGGGTGACGGCGCGGATCGCGGACCGGTGGCGCCGGCTCAGGCCCCACCTCGCGAGCCCCGCTTCGCTCGACTCTCCTGACGCGGCCACGGTGGCGCGGAACGCCTGCTCGGCGAGCTCGAGCGCGCCCGCGTCGTGCCCGTTTGCGCGCAGCCCGCGCGCTGCGGCGGCGTGTTGCTGGGCGGTCCGCAGGGTGTGCCGGTCGGCCTGGCCATCCGGTCGCCAGAGCGCAAAGGCACGGCGCAGCGCGGCGGACATGCGCGTCGGCAGGCGAGGATCCGGCACGTCGTCCAGGGCGGGCTCGGGTGCACGTTGTCTCCTGGCGCGCAGCCGCGCGGGAGAGAGCCGGAGGAGCAGCACGCTGCCCAGCAGCCCGAGCAGACACAGCAGCGCCGACCACGGAAGATCGGGCGGCCAGTACGTCGCCACGACCTGGTGAGTGCCGGCCGGCAGGTCCACGGCGAGGCGTCCTTCGTCGTCGACCGGTTCGCCCATCGAGAGGCCCCAGTCCGGGTCGAAGTTCTGGTTGAAGACGACGCGCGCGGGCTCACTCAGGGTGACGTCCGCGGTGAACGTGTAGTTGGTCCGTTGGGTCTCCGTCACCTCGCCACTGGCCTCGGGCAGCACACGGGCTTGAGGCACGTCTCCCGTCCAGAGGCTGTCGGACAGGTCCCACGGCACGGGGTCGTAGCAGCCGGTGGTGCCGATGTTCCGCTGCGGGTAGTGCATGAACAGCGGGAGGTACGGCGTGTTCGAGACGAGATGGAACCGCGCTGCTGGCTCCCCGGAAACGTCGGCGCCGACCCAGCGCGTCAGCACGCGGGTCGTGTTGGTGACGACGTCGATGCCGACCGTGAGCACGAGGAGCCACGCGAGCGCGACCATCGCGACCTGCGTGCGTCGTTCGAGCGTCACGCGCTGCACCCACCGCAGCCCCCGGTCGAGCGCGAGGCCCGAGAGGAGCGCGAGGTAGAAGGTGACGATCGCCATGAACCGGCTGGGCACGTGCAAGTTCCCGAACACGGGCAGCTCATGCAGCAGGGGCCACGGCCAAAGCGGCGCCACGTTGCCCATCGCGCAGGCCCCAAAGAGCACGAGACCCAGCGCGAGGTGGCGGTGTCGGCTCCGTCGCATCGCCACGAGGGCGCCCAGCGCGCCGAGCACCACGACGGTCCACCCGACAAACGAGCCGTACTCCGCCCAGACCCAGCGGTGACCCCAGATCCAGCGGTTGGGCTCGCGTGACGTGAGCGTCGTGAGGACGTCGTTGAACGTCATCGCGTCTTCCATGCGGGTCTCGCGTGGGAAGCGGCTCATCGTGGCGTAGATCGGCCAGAGGCGGATGGCGCCGATCAGCGCCGTGAGCGTGCCGGTCAGCGCGGCGGTGCGAACCAGACGCCAGCGCGTGCGGGGCAAGCGAACGACGAAGTCGAACGCGATCACCAAGAACGTGAGCGGGAACGGGTAGGTGCCGCCCTCGAGGAGTTGGAGGCCCATCAAGCCGGCCACGCCACCGGCGTACCGCACGTCGCGGTCGGTCTTGCGCCAGCAGTAGAAGATCAGCGGAATGTAGTGAAACGCGAAAAACGTCGCGTGCCCGCCAGCACCCCGCCACGCGAAGTACCCCCCGTAGGCCCACGCGAGCGCCGCCAGGACCGCGCCCACCGTCCGGACCCGCGCAATGCGACGAGCCACGATGTACATCCCGGCGAACCCCACCACGTGGTGGAGCAGCATGAAGAGCTTGTGGCCGTGGATGGTCCCGAACGCGAAGCCCGTGACCCACCAGGTGGGCGCCAGGTACTGCATCTGGGGCTGGCCCCACATCGGCACCCCGCCGCAGTGATGGGGATCGAACAGTGGGAACTCGCCGTAGCGGAGGACCGCGAGCCGGCCGACCTCCCACCAGTGATGGAACTGACGCCAGTCTCCCCAGCCGCTGCGGTTCCACTCACGCAACACCGGCGCGAGCGCCAGCAGCCCGATCGCGAACCCCCACAGCCACGGCTTGAGCTTGCGCACGGTCAGTCGTGGAAGCCGGTGTCGCGGTCGAAGTCCTCGTAGGCTTCGTACGTCCGGTCGTATTGCATCACGAAGCGGGCGGACACCGCGGTGAACGCCAACAGGCCAACGGCGGTCGTCACCTGGGCGAGCCTACGCAAGCCGAGGTGGTCTTTCCAGACTTGCACGAGCGCGTACGGGGCGAGCATCAAGCCGACCGTCAGCATCACCGCGCGGCGAACGAGCCCATGGTGGTCCGCGTGACGGAACCAGTCGGGCGAGAACGCGAGGGTCAGCGAGTACATCACCAACAGGACGACAAAGAGGAAGCCCGCCAGCAGGGTGGGGCGCCGGAACAGCGTGGCCAAGAAGCCGCCCGCGCCGAGGCACAACAACGGGTAGACCGGGACCATGTACCAGCCGTACGTCCAGCTCGCGCTGCCGACGCCGATGGCCGCGAGGTAGGTCACGAGCGGCACGCCAAGCACAGCCGCATCGCGTCGCCCGCGCCCAAACAGGTGTGCGGCCGAGGCAACCCAGAGGAACAGGCTGAAGCCGCGGCCCACCGCGTTGTGGTTGATCAGCGGGGTGTCGAAGAAGCGCGTGAAGATGTTGAAGTGGCTCCACCTGCCGGCCTGCCTCGCCTGCGTGAACAAGAAGACGTTCCAGTCGATGGCGGCCGCGTAGACGAGGAGGAGTGACGCAGTGGCGAACGCGACGCCGGCCGCGATCCACGCGCGGCGGCGCTCTCCGCGTTCGGCGGCGACGAGCATCACGAGCGCGGGGATCCAGACGACCGCCGGGACCTTGGCCAGCGGCGCGAGCCCCGCGCACACCGCGGCGAGGACGAGGTCTCGCGTCTGCTTTCCGTCGTCCCGCCAGCGCAGGAAGAACCAGATCATGCCGAGCCCGAGCACCACGACGAGGGCCTCTTCTTTGATGACGCGGGTCTGGAGCGCGATGGTCGGCATGGCGCCGTACAGGAGGCCCGCAAGGTACGGCGCGGGGCCGCGGGGCGAGAGGCGCCGCCCCACCAGGACGAGCAGGACCATCGCCAACGCGCTCAGTGCAATGGGGACCAGGCGCGTGTGACGGAGGCGCGCGTGCGACCAGTGTTCGGCTCCCCCTGCGTGCGCTGCGGCGCCCACCAAGAGATGAAGCAGCGGCGGGTGTTCGAAGTACGGCTCGATGACGTTCCGCCGTTCGCCGAAAAACTCGATCGTCTGATGGCGGACCCGCGTCCCGTAGCTCCCGGCCCAGAGCGACCAGCCGCGGGTGGTGCCATCCTCGAGCAACGACCAGCCGTTCCAGGTCGCGAACAGCTCGTCCGCGTTCTCGCGAAACTCCGGCATGACGTCGTAGTCGAACGCGCGGTAGCCCGTCCCGAGCAGGACCAACGCGCCGGTCAGCAGCGCCGCGAGCCGACGTCGACGGACCTCGCTTCCGAGCGGACGCAGCGCAAAGAACAGCCAAGCGGCGAAGAGCAGCGTGCCGAGGCCCATGCCCCACGCGGTGGCCACGCGCGAGCCAGGCCAGCGGCCGCGCGCGGGAACGAGCGCGCTCGCCGGAACGGCAGACACGGGCGTGCCGGTTCCCCAAAGCAGCGTGAAGTGGGTGGGGCCGTGCTGGCGTGGGCCTCGCCGCGGGTGAGGACCGGGCCGCGAGCGCCAGTGGATGCGCACACGATGGCGGCCCGAGGACAGCGGCGCGTCAGTCAGCGGGCTGCCATCGACGAAGACCTCGGGTGTCCCATCGGACTCGACCGCGAGATGGCGCGGGCCGGACTCCGGGACGGTGATCACCGCCCGCAGCATCACGTCGATCACCGGGAGCGTCGTCGGGATCGCGAGGCGCTCATGCGGCCAGCCCTGGACGATGCGCGCGAGCGGCCGATGCACGTTTGGAAACGACACGCGGTGCTCGGTCGTCCGGGTGATCTCCTCGCGCTCGCCGTCGACGAACTGGTACCAGGTCGCACTCCAGCCGTGGGCGGTGTAGCGGTCGGCCCCCACCCAGCACAGCACCCCCAGCAGCATCCCCGCCCCCGCCGCCACCGCAGCAACGCGGATGCGCGCGGCGCGCTCGGTCGAGGAGGTCATCGGCCGCAGCTTGCTCGATGCACCCGGCGGGGCAAGCGCACCCCTCATGGCGTCGCGCGGAAGCTCTCGGCGACAAACGACGCGAACCGACGCGCCAGCGGATCGGTCATGGAGTGGCCGCCAGGGTAGGGGGCCCACGTCACGTCGAGCGAGTGGGTGGTCAGCTCGGCGGCGAGACGTTCGCTCATCGCGAAGGGAAGCAGCGGGTCGTGCCGGCCGTGGCTGATGAAGACGCGCTCCCCTGCGTGCGTGGCCATCGCTTCGATCCACTCCGGTTGGGTCAGCATCGTACCGGACATGCACGCGACGCCCGCGAAGCGTCGCGACCCGCGCAAGAATGTGTCGCAGCTGAGCATGGCGCCCTGTGAGAACCCCGCCAGCACGGTGCGCTCCGGTGGCGCGCCCATGCGGGTCTCCACGGATGACAGCACCCGCTCGAGCGCGGACCGCGCGCGCCGCATCCCCGCGGGACGATGCCCTGCCAGCTCCCGCATGCCGAACGGCTCAGCCCGAAGTCGGCCTCGCAGCTGCCGGTCGAGCGCCCACCATGCCCACGCGCCGTCCGCACGGACCGGGCCCCGCGGGAAGACGAAGCGCGTGCCCGGCGGCACCGCCAGGCCGCCGCGCAGCGACAGCTGATCCTCCGGAGTGGACGCGAAGCCATGCAGATACACGAGCACCGGCCCATCCCCGCCGCCCATGCCATCGGTGCCGCCCGCGAGCAGGACGTCCGCCTCGCCCCAGCGCACCCAGCGTTGGCCCATCACCGTCGCCGCCGTGGGCTCCAAGGTGCAGGCGCCCAGAAGAGACAGCGAGAGCACGCCCCCCAGCGCCGCGCGCCGCGCCTTCCTCGTGGCCTCCACCGACCGAAACGTACACCCCTTCGCGCCCTCGGGCTCTTGGCGCCTTGACATGAGTGTGAATCGGGTTCACAAAGTGAACGTGGTTCACGGTTCTTCAGTGCCGGGCATCGGCAAGCGCGCAGCGCGGCGACAGGCGAGGACGGCGCAGATCGTGGACGCCGCGTTCACGATCGTGACCGAGGAGGGCTTTGAAGCGCTCACGATGAAGCGCCTCGCGACCGAGCTCGGCTTCGCGACGGGCGCCGTGTACCGCTACTTCGCTGGCAAGGACGAGCTGCTCTTGGCGGTGCAGGCGCGTGTGCTCGCGCAGCTGACCGAGGACATCCGGGACGCGGCCGACCGGGCGGCGTCCGAGGGCTCGCTGGTGGCGCTGCTCGCTGCGGCGCGGGTGTACCTCTCGTTCCCGGAGCGTCGCCCGGCCGCGTACCGGCTGCTCGCGCGCTGGCTCGGAAACCCAGACCCGATGGTCGCTACGGACCTGGCCGCGCCCGCCGTCGCGGAATGGATGGAGCGGTTCCAGCGTGTGCCCCTGCTGTTCGCGGAGGCCACCGCCGAGGGCGCGATGAGGGCAGGGGACCCGGCGCAGCGCACGCTGGTCTTGTGGTCGTCGATTCAGGGGCTGCACCAGCTGCGCAAGCTGGGGCGGTTCGAGGTACCGGCGCTTCAGCCGGAGAGTTTGGCCGAGGCGCTCATCGTCACGCTGCTGCTGGGGTGGGGCACGGCTCCGGACCGGGCGGCCGATGCGTGGGCGCGGGCGGGGCGGGTTTCGGAGGGTTTAGGACGATGAGCGAGACGATGACAGACGTGTTGATGGGGACCGGGGCGTTCGGAGCGGGGCTCGTCTTGTGGACGATGCTCGAGTACGGCATCCACCGCTTCGGCGGTCACGCGCGGTGGATGAGCAAGCTGGTGCGAAAGGAGCACATGCAGCACCACGCCACGCCGGACTACTTCACGAGCTTCGCCCGCAAGATGCTGCTGGCGGTCCCGGTTCTCGGAACGGCGTTCTTGGTGGGCGCGTTGCTTCTCGGGCCGCTCGTCGGGGCCGCTCTGGCCTCGGGCACAGCATCTGGCTGGTGGCTCTACCACCAGGTGCACGCCGCCACGCACCTCCGCGGGCCGATGAACCGCTATGGCGTCTGGGCGCGGCGTCACCATCTTCATCACCACTTTCAGAACGCCAAGATGAACCATGGCGTGACCTCGCCCCTGTGGGACTGGGTTTTCGGCACCTTGGAGCAGCCTCAGACGATCAAGGTCCCGCGCCGTCAGGTGCACTGCTTCGCCTGGCTGCTCGAGGGCGACGAAGTGCGAGAGGAGTACGCGGGGACCTATCGCGTCGTCTGAACGCGGCGGCCCGGCTATCCGCAGACTCGGCTATCCGCAGACTCGGTTGCGGCCCGTTCGCTTGGCTTCGTAGAGGAACTCGTCGGCGCGCTTCACCAGGTCTTGCGGGTCCACGATGGAGGCTTGCCACTCGGCTACGCCGACGCTGATGGTGACCGCGATGTGCGTGTTCTCGAAACGGAACGCCGCGCTCTCGACGGCGGCGCGGAGCTTCTCGCCGAGCAGCAGCGCGCCCTCGCGATCGATCTCCGGCACGATGACGCTGAACTCTTCGCCGCCGGTGCGGGAGGGTACGTCGTCACGCCGGACCCGCTTCTGGACCAGCGCGCCGAGCTGCCGGAGGACGGCGTCGCCCGCGAGGTGGCCAAAGGTGTCGTTGATTTTCTTGAAGTGGTCGATGTCGAACAGGACCAGCGAGAAAGTGCGGTTGTACCGCTGGGAGCGCGAGGCCTCGCGGTCGATGGCCTCGTTGAAGTAGCGCTTGTTGTGCAGCTCGGTGAGGCCGTCCACCGTCATGAGACGGTAGATCTCCTCGTGGTACTGCGCCTCCATGTTGCCGCTGACGATGAACTTGAAGATCGTCCGGCCGATCTTGAGCTGATCTCCGTCTCGCATCGGAGCCTCCTCGACGAGCTCGTCGTTGAGGTAGGTCCCGTTGGTCGAGCCGAGGTCCCGGACGACGTAGCTGCCGCGGCCGGTGCGGGAGATCCGAGCGTGGTTGCGCGACACGCTCTCCTGGTCGAGCTGCACGTCGCACTTGCTGGAGCGGCCGACGATGGTGGGCTCTTCCCCCAAAGGCACACGTCGCCCGAGGTCGTCCCCGTAGATAATTACGAGGCACCCTTCGCGGCCGTCTCCGTCTCGCCGAGCGGGCTGCTTGGTGATGACGGTGACGACGGTCTTGTTCGGGTTGGTCGTCCGCTCGTCTTCCATGCGGCTGCCCCCATCATGACGCAGTCGCGGCGAGAACGGAAGAAGGTGGTGCAGGTGTGTCGTCAGACGCCGGCGCGCGCTTTATTGGCCCCGCCGATCCGGCGTCCGTAGGTTCCGGGCATGCTCGCGTCACGCCGGACGACCATGAAGGTCGGTTTGGGCGTCGGGATCCTCGGAGCCGCGCTCGGTTTCTTGTCGGGTCCCCTCGCCGCCGATTCGGGGTCCCAGGAGTCACCGCCCGAGGCCACAACCGAGGCGCGGTCCGTCGTGCGCGAGGCCGCCTCCAGCGGGCGCACGTTCCTCGGGCTCGACCCGCTGCGTCACCGCGTCGAGGATGGCGTCACCGTGGCGGACCTCTCCGACGGAAGCACCGCCGTCCTGACGCTCGACCCTGGTCTTCAGGCGCACGCCACCGAGGTCCTCGAGCGCTACGAGGTTCCGTACGGCGCGATCGTCGCCATCGAGCCCTCCAGCGGCCGCGTGCTCGCCTACGTCTCGCACTCCAGCGCGGACCCCAACGCGACCGACATGGTGCTCGACCCCGGGCCGCCAACCGCGTCCGTTTTCAAGATCATCACCGGCGCCGCGCTCGTGGACGCCGAGGTCGACCCGAGCGAGAGCGTGTGTTTCCACGGGGGCGCCAGCCGAGTGCGTGCGTCGAACCTCGAGGACGACCCCGCACGCGACCGACGCTGCGCCACGCTCGGCGAGGCGATGGGCGGCTCCCTCAACTGCGTCTTCGCGAAGCTCGCGGACCGGAACCTCGACCCGATGACGCTCGAGCGCACGGCCAGCGCGTTTGGGTTTGGCGAGACACTCCCCTTCGATGTGCCGACGCGCATCAGCCCCATGGAGGTGCCGACGGAGCGCCTCGAGTTCGCGCGCACCGCCGCCGGGTTCTGGCACATGCACATGTCGCCGCTTCACGGCGCGCTCATCGCCGCGACCATCGCGTCCGGCGGTGAGATGCCGCGCGCGCTGCTCGTCGATCAGGTCATCGACCACGACGGGGGTGTGAGCTACCAAGCCGAGCCCGAGACGTTCCGCCGCGTGATCTCGACCGAGACGGCCACCCAGGTGGGCGAGCTCATGCGCAACACGGTTCGGCGGGGCGGGACTGCGCGGCGTCACTTCTTCGACCGCCGCGGCAACGCGTTCCTCCCCGGCATCGACGTGGCGGGCAAGACGGGCACGCTCAACGGCTCCGACCCATACCGCGAGTACAGCTGGTTTGTTGGGTTCGCGCCGGCGGAGGCGCCCACCATCGCGGTGGCCGCGCTCGTCGTCAACGAGCCTCGCTGGCGCATCAAGGGCGCGTTCGCAGCCCGTGAGGCGCTCCGCTACTACCTGGTTCAGCGACCCCGCGAGCAAAGGCGAATGGCGCGAGAGGCGGAGCAGGAGGAGGCGCGTCGAGCGGAGCAAGCCGAGCAGGAAGCAGCCGCCGCCGAAACGGCCGTCGCCACGCCGTAGGGCACCCCGCAGCGCGTCGACGTTCGTCGAAGCGCGTCGGGCCACAGCGGATCTTCAAAGCGAACGTCGCACGAGGTCGAACGACGGGAACCCAGGACCCATCGCGCTGTCTGTGGCGTGCATGCGGGTCTGGCTCACCGTCCTCGTCCTCGTGTTCGCTCCCACCCTGGTGCGGGCGCAGGCCGAACCCTCACTCGAGGTCACGCAGGACGCGGAAGGATGGCGCTTCGAGGTGGTCAACCCCGGGGACCAGCCGCTCCGCCTCATGACCGGCCCGCCGCGGCTCTCCCGCGCGCTGGTCCGCGTCGACGTCCGTCAGCCGGATGGTGGCTGGACGGCGGCGCACGCGCTTACGGATTTCGATCTCTCTCTGGACCAGGGGCGGATGGTGGTCCCGGCGCGCGGCCGAGTTCGTTTGCAGCCGCGCTTGATGTTCCCGGTCGCCGAGCTCCTCGGGTCGCCGGGGCACTACCGGGTCGTCGTGTTCCCACACACGCCGACCGGGCGCGTCAACCTCGCGCAGGAACTCGACGTCTCGGGCTGGTCCACCTCTCTCAGGGACCAAGCGGAAGACCTCCGCTCGCGCAGTCTGGCTGCTGGCTGCCGTGTGCTTCCTCGACGGATCGACCGCCACAATCCGACTGTAGCGCATGCGTTCGTCTTCACCCGCCGCGCCCGGCATGCGTTCGCGAGCGACCGCGTGCCAAGTCAGGCCAGCGGCGAGCCTGAGATCGAAGCTCCCCTCCTCATCGACCTGCACGACAATGCGACGATCCAAGGCAGGACTCCCCGCAT